>NZ_BMIS01000039.1 GCF_014642675.1 Nesterenkonia cremea | reverse complement strand
TTATCCCCAGCAGCCCCGACCCGTCCCATGGACCCAGCCAGCTTGTATCCCTTCAGCGCCCGCTGGAATTTCCGTGAACGAAATTGCGACCCTCTATCCGAATGGACAAGGCATCCGGCCACTTCTGAGGGTCCTCCGCGGCGGGAAACCGCGTCATGCAGGGCGGCCACAGCCAGCCGTGATTTCATCCTGGAATCGATCGCATAGCCCACGATCCGGTTGCTGAAGACATCCTTGATCGCACATAGGTAGAGCTTGCCCTCACCGGTACGGTGCTCGGTGATGTCCACCAGCCATTTCTGATTCGACCTGGTGGCGGTGAAATCCCGGGCCAGCAGGTCATCACAGACTGGCGGGCCTGGCTTCTTGTGATTCTTCCTGCCCTTGCGCTGAGTGGCGGAGAAGATCTGCTGCTGTGAGCACAGCCGCCACACCCGCCGCTCAGAGGCCCGGTACCCGGCGGCGGCGAGCTCATCAGCGATGAACCGGTGCCCGAACTCCGGGTCATCAGCATGAACATCGATT
>NZ_BMIS01000038.1 GCF_014642675.1 Nesterenkonia cremea | reverse complement strand
GCACTGGCCCTTCCCGGTTGCTGGACATGGTCCCGGGCCGATCCAAGAAGGTCTTCAAGACCTGGCTCGATGACCAGACCAAGGCCTTCCGCGACGAGATCAAGGTGGTGGCCATGGATGGTTTCACCGGCTTCAAAACCGCCGCCGCTGAAGAACTGCCCGAAGCAGTGGCGGTGATGGATCCATTTCACGTCGTGGCTTTGGCAGGTGACGCGCTGGACCGGGCCCGGCAACGAGTCCAGCGCGAGACCCTGGGCCACCGGGGACGCTCTGGGGATCCGCTCTACAGGGCACGCCGAACCCTGCGCACCGGTGCCGGGCTGCTCACCGAGCGCCAACACCACCGCCTGGAGAAGGTATTCACCAGTGATGACCATGTCGAGGTGGAAGCGACCTGGAGCATCTACCAGAAGATCGTGGCCGCCTACCGCAACCCTTCACGGCTCGAGGGCAAGAAGCAGCTGCAGGAAGTCATCGCCTCGCTTAGCCGCGGAGTGCCGAAGCGACTGACCGAACTGGTCAGCCTAGGTGTAGGAGGGCAGGACGTTGGTGACGCGCCCCGGGACGAGGCTGGCAGGAGCTTGACCGTCGGGTCTGCTGAAGGTGCGGTTGACCGTCGGGCTTATGCCGCCAGGGCGACGGCATCCTTGTGAACGGTCTCGTATTCGACCGGAGTCAGCTTACCCAGCCTCCGCTGTCGGCGGCGGCGATGATAGGTCGCTTCGATCCAGTG
>NZ_BMIS01000037.1 GCF_014642675.1 Nesterenkonia cremea | reverse complement strand
TGTAATGCCCCGGAACGTTGTGAACAGGTGACGTAAAGAGGAGACCTCCGGTATCGATGTGGGTAATCACACTCACAAGTCGATAAACCGGAGGTCTCCATGACTCACCGTAATGCCCCGATGACCCCTGCTGGTAGGGCCAGGATGGTCCGCCTCGTACTGGAACAGGGGTGGCCCCAGCGCAGGGTTGCTGAACGGTTCCAGGTCTCACCAGCAACCGTGAGCCGATGGGTAGCCCGCGCTCGGGCAGGACAGGGCCTCGAAGACCGCTGCAGCCGACCCCACCATCACCCCCATCGTCTCCCGGTTCAGGCAGAGAGAAGGATCATCAGCCTGCGGTTCAGGCACCAGTGGGGACCGCACCGCATCAGCGCACAGCTGGGCATCCCACGTTCTACAGTGGGGCGAGTCCTCAGCCGATATGGGATGCCGAAGCTGGCCTGCATCGACCAGGCCACCGGGTTGCCGCTCCGCCGACCAGCACCAAACCGATACGAGGCCAGCGCCCCGGGGGAACTGGTGCATGCAGACATCAAGAAGCTGGGCAAGATCCCTGACGGCGGCGGTTGGCGGGTCCACGGCAGAGGCTCTGCCCAAGACCGGCATGCCTCTTCAGCGCGGGACAAGGCTGCTCGACAAGGAGCAGCATCCTCCCGTGGGTATAGGTACCTGCACCATGCTGTCGATGACTACTCCCGGGTGGCCTATTCCGAGATCCTCGACGATGAGAAGAAGCACACCGCCGCAGGGTTCTGGAAACGCGCTAGGGCCTTCTTCAACAGCATCGGTGTCGAAGTCACCGCGGTGATGACCGATAACGGGTCCTGTTACCGCTCAGGCGAGTTCAAGAACGCTCTCGGCGACGGAGTGAAGCACAAGCACACAAGGCCACGGCGGCCCCAGACCAACGGCAAAGTGGAGCGGTTCAACCGCACTCTGATGAAGGAATGGGCATACGCCCGTGCCTACTCCAGCGAGTCAGCCCGTGAAGCCTCCTACGAGGCCTTCCTCCACGAATACAA
>NZ_BMIS01000036.1 GCF_014642675.1 Nesterenkonia cremea | reverse complement strand
GCTTATGCCGATGTTTGGATTATGCCGACCTTTTCGGGTTGCCCCTGGTGAGGGCCGAAGGGCGTTGACTCTTGTCGGCATAATTTTGGGATGAGAGTCTGCCTGCTCCTGAAGGAAGGAGCAGGTGATCAATAACTCGATGTGTGCCGAATACGCGTCGATCGCCGCTGTGGATGACCCGGGGTTTATAGGGACTGAGATCACCGTAGGTGACCAGGTCTTTTCCGCGGATCAGTGGAGGCAGAAAATTTGGCCTCGCCGCTGTGCGGGGCCTATGACTGCAGTGATGGCCGAGTTCATAGATTGGCTGCTGGTACAAGGTTATGCTCCCTTGACCCAGCGTAATCATGTGCGTGCAGCAGCGCGGCTGGGCTCATGGATGACCGAGGCTGGTGTCGGACTCGATGGCCTTGACCCAGACCGTGTCAGGCTCATGGTGGCTCAGGATAATCAACGCCACCCCAAGCACCGGTCGGCCAATGAGAATATCTCGGCGGTGATGCGCTTCCTGCAACAGACAGGCAGAGTTCCGGCCGCTGCGACTGTTGAGGTGCCGACTGGGCCAGTGCAGGTGTGTCTTGCAGCCTGGGCGCGTTTCTTAGCACAAGAACAGGAACAAGGACCAAGCTGGATCGGGAAGGCCCGTAGTTTCGGGGAAGGCTTTCTGAGGCTGATCGAGGACGAGCAGGGCCAGCTGGCATGGGGCCAGGTTGATGCCGCGATGGCCAACGAGTTCTTGGCCCGTGCCGTGGCCGGCTATTCCTCCTCAACGGCTCAGTCGATGGCCGCGCTGTTGCGTGGACTGCTCACCTGGGCGGCAGCCCAGGGATGGATCAGCGACACCATTGCCAGTGGGGTTCTCTCTGCTCGACGAGTTCGGCCTGATCTGCCGGTGGCGATGCGCAGTGCTGAACTCGCCGCGCTAAAGCGCGCAGTCGATCTGACCAGCCCCACGGGATTACGAGATGCAGCGATCATCGCGATGCTTTCTCGATTAGGGATACGTGCCGGCGAAGTTGCTGACCTGAGTCTTGATGACATCGACTGGAGAAGATCGTCTCTGCAAGTGACCGGCAAGGGCGGTCGAGTGCTGGTGCTTCCGATGCCGGCCGATCTTGGCCAGGTCCTGGTTGATTACTTGCGCGTGCGTCGGGCCGACCCCGGTGAACGCGGTGT
>NZ_BMIS01000035.1 GCF_014642675.1 Nesterenkonia cremea | reverse complement strand
TGAACCGTCCTGGGTTTTGTTCCGACCTACTTGATTCAGGAGGATCGGACTATGAGCAGGACCAGGACGTTCTACACCCCGGAGTTCAAGGACCGGGCAGTGCGGATGATGGAGGATCACTGCAGGATCGAAGATTGCTCCCGGTGGGCAGCCGCTGAGGCTGTCGGCCGGAAGCTGGGAGTCTCGGCGCACACGATGAACAACTGGGCCAAGCAGGCCCGCCGCGACGCCGGTGAAGAGACCGGGACCACCAGTGACGAGCTCGAAGAGCTCACCAGGCTGCGCCGCGAGGTCAAGGAGCTCAAGCGGGCCAATGAGATCCTGAAGTCTGCCTCGGCGTTTTTCGCCGCGGAGCTCGACCGTCCCACCACGAGATGATCCGGTTCATCGACGAACACCGGGATCGTTTCGGGGTCGAGCCGATCTGCCGCGTCCTGGGCGATGAGGCAGAGGGTGGGTTCATCACCTCTCGCGGCTACCGGGCCGCCAAAGCACGCGTCCGGTCAGCCAGGGCGCTGAAGGATGACCTGCTCATCCCCGAGATCCAGCGGATCCACGCGGCCAACTATGGCGTCTACGGGGTGCGGAAAATGTGGCACGCCCTACGCCGTGAAGGCTGGGAGATCGGCCGAGACCAGACCGCCAGGTTGATGCGTGCTGCCGGGGTCGAAGGCGCAGTCCGGGGACGTAAGCCCCGCACTACGGTGGCCGCGCCGGTGCCGGATCACCGTCCGGATCTGGTGGAGCGGAATTTCAAAGCACCTGCTCCTGGGCGACTGTGGGTCGCTGACATCACCTACGTGCGCACCTCTGCTGGGTTCGTCTACACGGCCTTCGTCACCGACGCCTACAGTCGGCGGATCGTCGGGTGGGCCACCCGCTCGACAATGACCACCGAGGCCCTCTCCCTGGAGGCCCTGGAGCATGCTCTGGCCACCGCCAGGCGCCACGAGGACGCCCAGCTGGTGCATCACTCGGACAGAGGCTCTCAATATGTAGCAATCGCCTACACCGAGAAACTCGCAGACCACGGCATCCGTCCCTCGGTGGGCACCGTCGGGGACTCCTACGACAACGCTCTGGCTGAGGCGGTCAACGGGCTGTACAAGACGGAGCTGATCTACTCCCAGCCCTCGTGGCGCTCGTTGACGGAAGTGGAGTTCGCCACGATGAACTGGGTCCACTGGTGGAACACCACCCGGCTGCACGAGCACCTCGGTCAGCAGACACCTGCCGAGGTCGAAGACGCCTACTATGAACACCAGCGAGGGGAATCTCTTGCTACAGAACCCCGGAACTAAATCCAGGACGGTTCA
>NZ_BMIS01000034.1 GCF_014642675.1 Nesterenkonia cremea | reverse complement strand
GCGGTGGATTCGAGCGGTGGTCGCAACAACAGCGATCTCAGCTGGTCGTGAGCAACTCTTTCATACGGTCGGCAGGACTGTCCCAGCCCAATGTCTTCCTAGGCCTGCCGTTGAGCTTGTTCGCGACCAGTTCCAGGTCCTCCGGGCCATGAGCTGAAAGATCAGTCCCTTTGGGGAAGTACTGGCGCAGCAGCCCGTTGGTGTTCTCGTTCGAGCCCCGCTGCCACGGTGAAGCCGGGTCACAGAAATAGATCGGAAGATCAGCAGCCATGCTGATCTTGTGATGCTTAGCCATCTCGGCTCCCTGATCCCATGTCAGTGAACCGCGAAGATGTCCAGGAAGCGTCTTCATCCGCTCAGTCAGTGCGGTCGCGACCGTCTCAGCGGTGTGGTCCCCAGGCAGGTGGCAGAGCATCACAAACCGGGTATGACGCTCCACCAGAGTCGCGATCGCGGACTGACTGCCAGCACCGATGATCAGATCCCCTTCCCAGTGGCCTGGCACGGCCCGGTCCTCGACCTCAGCAGGACGCTCGCTGATCATGACCATCTCCTCGCCCAGAATGCGGGGTTTGCGCTGGTCACCGGCAGGCTTGCGCATAGCCCGGCCGGTACGCAGTGCGGCTTGGACTTCACGCTTCAATCCACCACGAGCCTGCAGATACAGGGCTTGGTAGATCGTTTCGTGGCACACACGCATCTCCTGATCTTCGGGGAACTGTTCAACGAGCTTTCCACTGATCTGTTCCGGGGACCATTCCAGCTGCAGCTTCTCCCAGACGTAGGCGAAGATCCGACTGCCAGGCACCAATTTCCTAGGCTTCGGTCGTGCTCGCCGGTCGACGGTCTGCTGATGAGCCGTATAAGGGTGGTAGATGCCTCTGTGGCTGTTGCGAGCAACCTCTCGGCTGATCGTTGAACGACTCCGTCCCAGCTCAGCCGCGATCTGAGCGTAGGAACATCCTCGTCGCAGCAGGTCAGAGATCACAAGCCTGTCGCCAGCGTTGAGGTACCTCCGGTGAGTCGCTGGGGCAGCGGGGTCAGAGAAGGTGCTGTGCATCTTCTTGTTATACCCATTGGGCGCACTCTGGCGGTCCCACTTCCGCGCTGATCGGGCAGATGCACCGACTCGTTGTGCAGCCTCTGCACGGCTGAATCCCTCTAACCGCAGCCGGTGATACTCATCCCTGCCTGGATGCGCACGCGAGACACGTACCAGGTGATACATCCCGGCAGCTCTGACCCAGTCAGACAAGGTTCTGGCCGAGACTCCGGTCTCCGCTGCGACTGCAGTCAGGTTAGGGGTCTGGCCGAAGCGGCGAAGGCAGTCAGCCTTCACCGCTTCGGCATAAGGCTCTCCTCGAGAGGATTCACGTCTGGGCATTGCAACTCCTGAACGGTCAGGTCGTTGCGACGTTCACTAGAACCCGAG
>NZ_BMIS01000033.1 GCF_014642675.1 Nesterenkonia cremea | reverse complement strand
GGTGGAGTGTTGTATGAGTCGTGATCCTTCGGTCCTGTGAGCCTGGGGTCAGGCGGCCAGCGGATCGATAGTGCGGGATTCCACCTCCTCGAGGGATTCACCGGCGTCAGCATCGGGTCCGGTGTCGCCGATGGTTCGGGCCTGCTCGAGGGCGTCGAGGTTCATATACCGCCGGCCTTCGACCCATTCATCGTGCTGTTCGGCCAGCACTGCCCCGACCAGTCGGATGATCGCTTCCCGGTCGGGGAAGATCCCGACCACGTCGGTGCGGCGGCGGATCTCCTTGTTCAACCTCTCGTTGGGGTTGTTCGACCAGATCTTGGCCCACAGCTGCTTGGGGAAGGCGGTGAAGGCCAGGATCTCCTCACGAGCCTGTGCGAGGTGGTCGGCGACTTTCGGCAGCTTGGCTTCCAGGGCCTCGACGACGCGGTCGCACTGGGCGTGGACTCCTGCGGGGTCGGGCTGGTCATAGATGCTGTGCAGCAGCGTCTTCACCCACGGCCACGAGGCCTTCGGCGTCTGGCTCATCAGATTCGCCGCATAGTGGGTCCGGCACCGCTGCCACGAGGCCCCCGGCAGAGTCGCAGCGATCGCGGCCTTCAACCCCGGATGCGCATCGCTGGTGACCAGCCGCACCCCACTCACCCCCCGGGCGACGAGATCCCGGAAGAATCCCAGCCAGCCGGGGCCGTCCTCGCTGGAGGTGACCTGCAGTCCCAGGATCTCGCGGTGGCCGTCGGCGTTGATCCCGGTGGCCACCAGTGCGTGGACCGGCACCACCCGGCCGGCTTCGCGGACTTTGAGCACCAGCGCGTCGGCGGCGACGAACGTATACGGGCCGGCATCCAGCGGGCGGGTGCGGAAGGCTTCGACCTGCTCGTCGAGCTCAGTCGCCATGGTCGAGACCTGGGATTTGGAGAGGTTCTCGATACCCAGGGTGCCGACGAGCTTATCCATCCGACGCGTCGAGACCCCCAGCAGGTAGCAGGTCGCCACCACCGAGGTCAGGGCGCGTTCGGCGCGCTTGCGGCGTTCGAGTAGCCAGTCGGGGAAGTAGGAGCCTTCGCGGAGCTTGGGCACGGCCACATCCAGGGTGCCGGCCCGGGTGTCGAAGGCCCGGTGGCGGTAGCCGTTGCGCCGATTGGTCCGGGTCTGTGAGGTGGTGCCGTAGTCGGCTCCGCAGACGGTGTCGGCCTCGGCAGAGAGCAGAGTGTTGATGAAGGTGCTCAGCAGTTCGCGCAGCAGATCCGGGCTCGCCTGGGCGATCTGTTCCTCGAGCAGGCGGGTGGGGTCGATACTGGAGGGCGTGGCGGTCATCGTGATGCCTTTCTTCGAGAGTGCTGTGAGAGGTTCACTCGAAGGATCACACGGTGGCCGTCACGTCTTCGTCAGCGACGCGCTCACCGGGTGCCGTACACCACTCTGACGGACGCTACTCC
>NZ_BMIS01000032.1 GCF_014642675.1 Nesterenkonia cremea | reverse complement strand
GGCCATTCGCGGTTGAGCGTGGAGGTGTGTCGAGTCAAGGGGCTCGCGCCCTTGTTGGATGATGGATTTTGCCGATCTATCTTCCAAGTAGCAAAGGACGCGAGCCATGTTCCAGCCTACGGGCCCACACCTGTCCCTGCCCACTGCCAGCAGCGTCATTGACGCAGTTCGGGATCCGACCTCGGTGGTGTTCAACCTGGAGGGCTACCAGGTGCTCTCAGCCTGTGATCTTCCGCTGGGCGGCCGGCGGGTCAGCGCCGCTGCCAACAGCGTCGAGGCGGCCTGCCCTGACTGCGGGGTGATCTCGGCCCGGGTGCATCAGCGCACCCGCCAGCGGGTCAAGGACCTCGGCGTCGGCGGCAAGGACATCGAACTGGTGATCATCAAGCCGCGGTTCCTCTGCGTGGAGGTCGCCTGTGCTCGGCGGACCTTCACCCAGGTGACCAACCAGTTGGGGTTCCGGGCCCGCTGCACCACCCGGTTGAAGGCGGCTGCTGTGGAGGCGGTGCTGGATGAGGGGATGCCGATCTGGCGTGCTTGTGCCCGTCACCGGCTGGGTTGGGCGACGATCAACGCCGCAGTAGTGGCCGATACCCTCACCATTCCTGACCCTGATCAGGTGCCGGTGCGGGCGCTGGGGATTGATGAGCACCGTTTCGCTCGGGCGAAGTGGTTCAAGCACCCCGACACTGCTCAGTGGTGCCGGGTGGAGCCGTGGATGTCGACCTTCGTCAACGCTGAGACTGGCCACGTCCTCGGCGTCGTTGACGGGCGCTCCAGTGCGAACATCACCCGCTGGCTGAACCAACGTTCCCAGGCCTGGCTGGAGCAGCTGCAGGTGGTCGCGATCGATCCCTCCAGCGCGTTCCGCAACGCCGTACGCCAGGTGCTGCCGGCGGTGGAGATCAGCGTTGATCACTGGCACGTGGTTCGCCTCGGTAACCAGATGCTCACCGAGGTCCGGCAACGGGTCACCCGCGAAGTCTTGGGCCGGCGAGGCCGGAAAGAGGACTCGGTGTGGGCTCACCGGATGCTGCTGCTGCGCGCCGGGGACCGACTCACCGACGCCGGACTCCACCGGTTAGAGCAAGTCCTCGAAGATGCTGACTATGAGCAGGTTGCTGCCGCCTGGGCGGTCAAGGAGCGCCTACGGGTCATGCTGGCCGCCAAGGACATCCCGGCAGCCCAGAACGCCCGGATCGACTTCGAAATGGCGGTGGCCGCCGCTGACATGGCCGAGACCGATAAACTCGCCGCCACCGTCGGGAACTGGTGGACCGAGATCAAGGTCTTCGTCCGCACCCAGGTCACCAACGCTCGTACTGAAGCGGCCAACACCGGGATCAAACACATCAAGCGCACCGGCCGCGGGTTCCGCAACCAGAAGAACTATCAATCACGTATCCTAGGCACCAGCGTCAGGCAGACACGCCGACGCCGCAGGATCCCCCACCAACAAGGGCTCCACGCTCAACGTTGAATAGCCA
>NZ_BMIS01000031.1 GCF_014642675.1 Nesterenkonia cremea | reverse complement strand
GTCATCGTGATGCCTTTCTTCGAGAGTGCTGTGAGAGGTTCACTCGAAGGATCACACGGTGGCCGTCACGTCTTCGTCAGCGACGCGCTCACCGGGTGCCGTACACCACTCTGACGGACGCTACTCCGTCCGCTTCGCATGAGGGCCATCGGTCCACGTTAGACCGTCAGGAACCGTTGTAGGTTCCAGCTAAGTTGTCAGTAGTGTCACCTATCTGTCAGTGGTTTGTCAGTGGTGTCATCTATCTGTCAGTGGGTCACGTCGAATCATCCCCATGGCCGCGATTCCCCAGCAGAGTCTCCGCCGATCTATCGAGACCTAAAAGCTCGCACGCACGGTGTCCCGGTTAGCCCCCCGTCAGCGGGACAGGGTGCGGACCACCTATACGGGACACCCTCTCTGGCCAGTTGGCGTTACGCCTGGTCAGAGGTGGGTGTTCCCGGTTGGGGTTCCTCAACTGACAACGCCACTCACGGAACTAGCCGGCTCAGGGTTAGAGCCCGAATGCGCCGCCAGTGACCAGGATGATGACCCCCAGGGTAATGAGCACAAGTGGAAAGAGGATGCTTTCCCACCGCTCCAGAACTTCAGCGATGGGTTTGCGTGAGGTGATCCACTTAGCAGCCAGGACCAGGAGCGCGACCAGTGATAGGAAGACGATGCAGAAGGCCAGGACAGCGGCCCAGCTGAGGCTGACGAAGACTGGTACATAGACACCGATGTTGTCTCCACCGTTGGCGAAGGTCACTAGGGCAACCGTGCCGACAGAGACTCGCTTGCCTTCCAGTTGGGCTTCGTCGTCGTCTTTTTCGTCGCGGTTGCGCCATGTTCGCCATGCTGCCCAGAGGCCCAGGCCCAGCGGGATCAGGCCGAAGTAGGGCAAGACTTCTTCTGGGAGCATCACTTGTGCGCCCAGCGCCACAACCACAGCAGTCCCCAGAATGCCGATGAAGCCCACGTACTGCCCTAGCAGTATTCGCCGGGTCGTACCTGGTTGCCCTCGGCCACGGCCGAAAAACAGGGACAGGACGATGATGTCATCGATGTTGGTGGCAACGAACAGGGCTAACGCCTGTGCAGCAACAGTCACTATCATGAGCGGCTACGCGCCTGAGCACAGCCAGGAAGCGAGCACTGTGGATCGATGCAGGACGCGTATTCATCGATAGCAAGGGTGGTCTCCACCAGCGCATTCAATGCCTGAGCAAGGTGTGCATCAGCAATTTCGTACCGGGTCTGGCGACCTTCAGGCTCGGTGACCACGATCCCGCAGTCCCGCAGGCAGGCCAGGTGATTCGACACGTTGGTCCGAGTCAGCCCTAAGTCCCGGGATAGCTGGGCTGGGTAGCCGGGGCCATGCAGCAGAGAGAGTAAGATTCGAGACCGCGTGGGGTCTGCCATGGCGCGGCCGAGCCGGTTCATGACATCAAGACGAGAAGCAATAGTCAGCACACAGTGACTATACAGGGTTGACTGACTAATCAGCAAGGTCAAGCTGGCCGGCGTCCCGGTGGCGGATCCTCTTGCGGGACATTGTTCTTACTCCCAGCAAGCCTTGCCTGCGGGAGCGGAGACCGCCGCGGAGCGCCTGACGAACCCCGCCATTTAGCTCACAAAGTCACAGATTGCACCGCGGCGCTAAACATCTCAGCCCGTCGTTCCGCCTCTTCTCGATCGGCCAGCTCCTGTGCTTGGCTCTCTGCTCGACGTTGAACCTCGACTTGGTTGTGCCTCATCAGACGTGCCACACCTGGTGTGTCAGGTTCCTCAGCTGCACGCTCAAGACGAGCAAGGATATTTGTCGCTGTGGGACGAGTGGTGGCAGCTTTATAGAGGCATTCTTCGACAAGATTCCGAAGCCGAGTAGTTGTCGCATCAAGTCGAGGCGGGGTCTCTCTCAGGTGCTGTTCTTGGAAGCTGGCAGGATCCGGTCCTTCAAACGGGAGCTTCCCTGCGAGCAGCCGAAAGGCTAGGGGCTGATGCAGGGATAGGTGACAACTGATCTGGCTAGCCGGTGGCTGGCCTGGAAGGATTGTCATCATGCCCAAGCCCTACCCCAAGGAGTTCCGCGACGATGTCGTCCGGCTTGCTCAGAACCG
>NZ_BMIS01000030.1 GCF_014642675.1 Nesterenkonia cremea | reverse complement strand
GTGTCTTTATCCGCTCGATGCCGCCATTGACCGCGTTGAGTCGCACCGGCATCAGCAATGTGGTGACCAAATACGCTCGTCTGGCCGGTCTTGAAGGAGTCTATGCTCACCGGCTTCGGCATACGCTGGCTTCCCAGGTGCTCAGCGCAGGCGGGACCATCAGGCAGGTAAGTGAGCTCCTCGGGCACACAGACCCCGCCTCGGCCATGAGCTACGCGCGAGTGGACATGGCCCCGTTACGCGGAATGGCCCCACCGTGGGGCAGGTTGCCATGAGTGCCGAGCTGGTCAACGTCGAGCTGGTCACCGCACTGGAGGACTATCTGGCCAAACGGCGGGCTCTGGGCTTCAAGCTGCTGATGGAAGAACGCCACATGCGGAATTTCCTTCAATGGCTCTGGGCCAGTGGAAATACTGGTGCCAGCTTCACAGCTGCCCAAGCCGCCGCCTGGGTTCGCGGCGAGGGCGACTTTACCAGCGGCTATCAGCACCAGCGCCTCAGTGCAGTGCGCTGTTTTACCCGCTACTGCCAGGCACTGGCAATGGATGTGCAAGTGCCCACCACTAGAGCGTTAAACGCCGGTAGGGACCGGCGCAGGCCTCACATCTACTCCCAAGCCGAAGTCGACGCGCTCATCGGCGCTTGCTACCGGGTTTTCAGTCACCCGTTGGTTCAGACGACGATGGCCCATCTGATTGGTTTGCTGGCGGTGACCGGAATCAGGCCCGGAGAGGCTCTACGCCTACGAGCTGGCGATCTCGATGTCGGTGCCGCAACCATGCTGATCCAGGCGAACAAACACGGTCCCGATCGGGTTATTCCGCTGGGTCCCACCACCATCAATGCCCTGACCAGCTACCAGGCCGATCCCTCCCGGCAGGCGGCCGGTCCTCAGCCTGATGGCCCGATCTTTGTCACGATCACAGGCAGCGCCTATCAGCGACAAAGCGTGGGCGCTCACTTCCAGCGAATCCGTGCCGCGGCTGACTTCACTTGGGAAGGTCCAGCTCCACGTTTATCAGACCTGCGCCACACCTTCGCTACCCGGCAGATGATCCGGGCCTACACCACCGAGGCAGCTGACCCGGCCGCGACGTTGAGTCTGCTGGCCACTTGGCTGGGCCACTCAGATCCCGCCCACACCTACTGGTACATCGAAGCCGTCCCCGAACTGCTGGCCCTGGCCGCAGGCCGGGTCGATGCCATCACCACCACGGAGTGAATCACCATGACCTACCTCACCACAGTGCTACAAGCATTCTTCACCGACTACGTCCATGCCCAGCGCAACCTCTCGGCCAACACGGTCGCCTCCTACCGTGACGCCTGGCGGCTGCTGATCAAGCACATCTGCGCCACGACTGCGACCCCGGCAGATCACATCCGCCTGGAAGATATTGACCGGTCGGTGGTCACCGGCTTTCTGGAGCATCTGGCCACCGAGCGGGAAAACAGCGCCGCGACACGCAATGGGCGGCTTACTGCGATCTGTGCTGTGTTCACACACGCCCTGCCCGATCACCCAGAACACGCTGAGAGTCTCCGCCAGATCCTGGCCATCCCACCAGCGAAAACCTCCAAACCTCAGATCGGCTACCTCAACGAGGCAGAGAGCGCTGCACTGCTGGCAGCACCGAATCTGGGCAGCTGGGTCGGCCGGCGCGACCAGGCGATGCTCGCTCTGGTCATCCACACCGGGTTAAGAGTCAGCGAACTGATCACACTGACCATCCCCAGCATCCACGTCGGCACCAGCCCACATGTCGAATGCGAAGGCAAGGGCCGAAAACACCGGGCCATACCCATCAGCACTCCACTGGCAGAGCAGATGCACCGTTACCTCACAGAACGCGCAAACCGCACAGGAGAGGCCCTATTTCCCGGGCCGCACGGCAGGGCCCTTTCACGCGACGCCATCGAACGCCGCCTCGCCATTCACTTGGGCACTGCCAGCACATCCTGCCCGTCCTTAAGAGGTAAGCACATCACCATGCATTCGCTGCGTCACACTACGGCGATGAATCTGCTTCACGCCGGAGTCGACGTCAGCCTCATCGCCCTATGGCTGGGCCATGAGCAAACCTCAACGACTGACATGTATCTGCAGGCAGACATGGAAACCAAGAAAAACATCCTCGACAAGACCCGCCACCCCGAAATCGAGGCCGGCACCTACACGCCGTCACCCGACGTACTCACCTGGCTGGAGAATCTATGATTATGCCGACAAGAGTCAACGCCCTACGGCCCTCACCAGGGGCAACCCGAAAAGGTCGGCGTAATCCAAACATCGGCATAAGCGATC
>NZ_BMIS01000029.1 GCF_014642675.1 Nesterenkonia cremea | reverse complement strand
AGGTAGGTGTAGCCGCCGATCTTGTGGCCCTGCTTCTTCGCGGCGCTCTTCGACCGGCTGGCGGCGCGAGCGGCCTCGGAGTCTCGGCCGTGGGCGAACCAGCCACCGCCCTCGGGGATCCGGCCGGACTTCTTCACATCCAGGTGCACCATCGCCCCAGGTGCGGTGGCGGTGATCGTGCCGGGCTGCCGGTTGGACTCACCGCCCGGGTCGAGGTGGCGGCGCTTATTGATGCCCAGGTGTTTGAACCAGCGGCCCACGGTGCGTGGGTGGATGCCGAAGCCGTGCTCGTGCTCAAGCTCGACGGCGATGCGGGAGGCCGCCCACTTATGCTCCCGGCGCCAGGTCTCGATCAGCTCCACCACCCAGTCCGGGGTGGTATCCGGCGATGCCTGCGGCCGCGACGAGCGATCGTGGAGGCCGTCCTCGCCATGGTGCTGGTAGCGCTGGTGCCATTTCGACAGGCAGGCTCTCGAGACTCCGGCTTCGGCGGCGACGTGGGCCAGGGGACGGCCGTTTTGGATGCGGCCGATGAGGCGGAGGCGTCCTTGCNGAGGAGCAGGTTCTCTTTCGCTGATGACGGTTGTTTCGCGATTACCCATCATGCCGCGAGAGGGCCTGCTCCTCTTCTTCGCTCATCCCATCGGTGCTGTAAACAACGTCAAGCCCCGCAACACCTAGGCCGGACCTTCAAACGCCGCGCCACCGACATCCTTGCCTACTTCGACCGTCCCGGCACATCCAATGGCCCAACTGAAGCGATAAATGGTCGCCTCGAACACCTACGCGGCACCGCCCTGGGGTTCCGGAACCTCACCCACTACATCACCCGGTCCCTGCTGGACACCGGCGGCTTCAGACCCTATCTGGCTCTTCGTATTTGAGGGTGTAGAGGCAGGGACGGGGAGCAGCGGCGTGGCGGTGGCTGGATAAGAGTCGAGGCCTTCCGATGATGGAGGTTCCTACGCCTTCCACTCGAAAGACCTCGACGTGCTCAAGCCTACTTTCACCTGTCCTGACCTCAACAGTTTCTGCCTGCTCGATGCGCTCGGGCTCGTCGTCACCGGCCAGCTGATCCGTTGTGACCGGGCCATCCTGGAATGCCGAGTCGCTGAGGATGATCCGTGGTGCCGGGGCTGCGGCGGCCAAGGCGTGCCCAGAGGCACAGTGATACGGAAGTTGGCGCACCTACCACTGGGGTGGCGGCCCACCGCTCTCTGGGTCCGGGTCCGCCGGTATCGGTGTGCTGACTGTGCCAGGGTCTGGCGGCAAGATACATCCCAGGCTGCGGCCCCGCGGGCGAAGCTGAGCAGGCATGCGGTGCTGTGGGCGCTGAAATCAGTGGTCATCGACAGGATGTCTATCGCTCGGGTTGCGGCCGCCCTGGCTGCTTCGTGGCACACCGTCAACGACGCGGTGCTCACCGCCGGCCGGCAGCTGTTGATTGAGGACCCCACCCGGTTCGACGGGGTGAAAGTCATCGGGGTTGATGAGCACTGCTGGCGCCACACCGGCAAGGGGTCGCACTACGTCACTGTGGTCATCGACCTGACCCCGGTCCGCGCCGGGATCGGGCCTGCCCGGCTGCTGGACATGGTCCCGGGTCGGTCCAAGGCCGTGTTCAAGACCTGGTTGGACGCCCAGACCCAGGGCTTCCGAGAAGGCATTGAGGTGGTGGCCATGGACGGGTTCTCCGGGTTTAAGACCGCCACCAGCGAAGAGCTCCCCGAAGCGGTAGCGGTGATGGATCCCTTCCACGTCGTTGCCTTAGCCGGGGACGCCTTGGATCAAGCCCGCCAGCGGGTTCAGCGTGAGACCACCGGGCACCGCGGGCGATCAGGTGATCCCCTCTACGGGGCACGTAGAACGTTGCGCACCGGGGCGGATCTGCTCACCGATCCTCAGGACCGCAAGCTGACCGCGGTATTCGCCGCCGATGAGCACGTGGAAGTTGAGGCGAGCTGGCGGATCTATCAGAAGATCGTCGCCGCCTACCGGTGCCCGTCGAAGCCCATGGGCAAGCAGATACTCACCGAGGTCATCCACTCCCTGCGTCGCGGGATTCCCGTGAAGCTGGTCGAGTTAAAGAAGCTGGGCCGGACTCTGAACCGACGAGCTGCTGACATCCTGGCCTACTTCGACAGGCCGGGCACATCCAACGGACCCACCGAAGCCGTCGAATGCCGATGTCGGCATTCGACGGCTTATGCCGATGTTTGGATTATGCCGACCTTTTCGGGTTGCCCCTGGTGAGGGCCGAAGGGCGTTGACTCTTGTCGGCATAATTTTGGGATGAGAGTCTGCCTGCTCCTGAAGGAAGGAGCAGGTG
>NZ_BMIS01000028.1 GCF_014642675.1 Nesterenkonia cremea | reverse complement strand
GCACTGGCCCTTCCCGGTTGCTGGACATGGTCCCGGGCCGATCCAAGAAGGTCTTCAAGACCTGGCTCGATGACCAGACCAAGGCCTTCCGCGACGAGATCAAGGTGGTGGCCATGGATGGTTTCACGGCTCATCGCAGATAAGAGTGTAGATAGGGTCTGAAGCCGCCGGTGACTTCACGCAGGCGGTGAACAACCTCGGTGGGGTCCATCAGCGGATCCGGCCCTACACGCCGCGGCATAACGGCAAGGTCGAGCGATATCAGCGGATCCTGGCCGACGAATGCCTTTACGCGAGGACCTACGACTCCGAGTCGGCCCGAGGAGAAGCGATGAAAGTCTGGGTTCAGCACTACAATCATCACCGCCCCCACTCAGCTGCAGGCGGTCAAGCTCCTGCCAGCCTCGTCCCGGGGCGCGTGACCAACGTCCTGCCCTCCTACACCTAGTTGCTAAGCCACATGGGAAATCCCTAACCGTCTATCTCCAGTGGTTCACTTCAATTTCATTATTGCTCGTCGCGTTCTCTTTGCCGCTCTTCCCGTTCCTTAAGCATGAACTCATCTCTAGCTTCACGATTAGATTCATGGTCAGTACAACGAGTGTTATAGACGACTTCCACATTTTCGTCCTCCGAAGCGCTCTCTCGAACGATGAACGTCCTACCGTCCTCGGATTGCGCAGAGAACATCATGCGACTGCTCCCAGCTCCGGTGTCGTTCACCGCGTCGTTGGGAGTGAAACCAAGCTCATCAGCAATCTTCTCCGCCGCCGAATAGGCGTCCTCGAAGCTGATGTCCCGGTGGTAGAAGAACACCTCGTTCCGATACTGATCCTCACCCGGACAGTCGGCAGTCGGACGCCGATGTTCCGCATGGTACTCAGGTGTCCACTCATCAGTTGATTCGGCCCGCAGAACCAGACCATCCCCAATATGGGATTCCAAGAGCCCCACAACGGCCCCGATCTCATCGATCTGCTCCTCCCGGGTCTCACCGGGACCCAACTCGACGCTCACTTCTTCCTCCTCCTGTCCCGATCCCCCGAACTCTCCACAAGCACTCAGCATGAGCACACCTATGACCACAGTGCCCACAACAGGCTTCAACCGGACGCTGCCTGACTTATTCATAGTTCTCAATGGAATATCCGGGGACGCTTTCATAATCGACCAGCTGATTCTCACCACGCAAGATTTGGGTGATCGTATCCAAAGAGAGAGTCCCGTCGTCCAAGTACCCGTACTCGCCTTCTTCAGCCATATCTCGACTGTGATCTGTCACAGACTCAAGGTCAGGATGCTCGCTCTCACCAAACAGCGGATCATGTATATCGGATGTGAACACATAGGCCCCGAAGTCTTCGTGCGTAGGATCTATTCGATCCATCGCTCCGTACGGATCGAAATCACCTCCACCGAGCCACCAAGGAAGGTCCCCACGGCCAACGCCAGCTAGCCAGTCAGCATTGGCCTCAGTCGCGAAGACTCGCGGCTGACCGTTCACAACTTCGACGTTGAGATCCGAAGCATCCTCAGCGACATCCCTCGGAATTCCAGAGGACCCCATGAAAACTACCGAGTGAACATCATGTTCAGTCCGCGTGAGCGCATGCGCCGTCATATTCGTTCCATACGAATGGGCGAGCACCTTGATGTCCACATCACTGTCTCCGTCACTATGTTCAGAGGCACGGCTCTCATGCCGGCTGTCCAAGGCGTAAGCAAGCCTGTAGCCCCCTTCATCGGCGCGGTTATCAAGCAGAACAGAACCTTCATCAAAGCTTATTGTTTCATCCATAGTCGGTGGGTCATAGCCCATCCACGCGATAACTGCTTGGTCGCCCGTGTTGTCGTAGATGGTCTGAGCGTGATCAACTTCACCATCCATGCTATGCGTCCCGCTGTTCATCCCCGGCACGTTGTACGTCACTTCGGCCGCACGGTCAGGATCGCCGACAGATATTTCCGCAAGGGGCTGCCTGTCTTCACCGGGAGTCCCTACGTCCAGCGAGAGCAAGTAACGGTCACCTGCGTTATCTTGTTCACCGACAGCTCTTTCGATATCGACGATATTATCCCGATATTCGGCATGCTCATCAGAGTCCCTTAGGTGGTCGTGCGCATTGATATTCGCTTCATGACTCACGTCGCTTGGCACCCCCTGCACATTGCCTACGATGAGGGGCAGGTGATTCTGCATCGCTTCACGTTGTTTGTTATCCAAGGAGTTCGACCACCAGGCAACACCCCAGGCACCATCCGGCCACGCCTGGAGATCCTCTTCCGATGCTGGCGCAGTAAGATTTTGGAGGTTCGCTTCCTGGTTGTTCTCAGCAAACTCCTTGATATCCTCAGCTTCCATCTCTTCGAAATGCTTTAGGAAAGCCTGGACGTCTTCACCACTGGCATCCTCGGCCATGGCCTCCTCATAGCGCTTCTCGGCCTCTTCCACTTCGGAGCTGGAAGATCCTGACGGTGCTGCCGCTGAGACGATCCCGCCCAGCGGGAACTCAGGGCTGAATCCACCTGCAGGCATCCCCGGCATCCCAGCCCCAGGAGCATAAGCGGCTCATCGCAGATAAGAGTGTAGATAGGGGGCTCATCGCAGATGAGGGTGTAGGAGGGGCCTGAATCCTCCGGTGTCCAGTAGGGCTCGGGTGATGTAGTTGGTCAGGTTCCTGAATCCCAGTGCGGTGCCGCGGAGGTGTTCGAGCCTGCCGTTGATAGCTTATGCCGATGTTTGGATTATGCCGACCTTTTCGGGTTGCCCCTGGTGAGGGCCGAAGGGCGTTGACTCTTGTCGGCATAATTTTGGGATGAGAGTCTGCCTGCTCCTGAAGGAAGGAGCAGGTG
>NZ_BMIS01000027.1 GCF_014642675.1 Nesterenkonia cremea | reverse complement strand
CGGATGATCTGTTCCGGGGTATGGCGTCTTCTCTTGCTTGTCATGGTCACACCAGTTTTCCTGCCCGGAGCACCGGGCGCTAGTGCGACTCTCATAACTCGTGGACCGAAATTAGGGGGTCATGCCAGTTCGAAGGTCTCTCCCTTCATCATGTCGGGATAGGTCAGATAAGGCCCATTATCGGGGGTTTCGATGCGCAGGGGCTGAAGTGAGCTCTCCAGACGCTGTGGCAGCGGGCGGAGGTCGTCTCGACGTCCCACGTATCGCAGACTCGCGGTAAGTTCCGTGACCGCGTTCAGGTGAGTCCGCCGCCGTAGAGAAACCCGAATGCCGGAGCTCGTCGCGGTCACGGGGCGACGACATGCGCGGCCGACACGGATCCCACATCTGCCTACAGATGCCGGACACTGTGGGAGTGTCAGATCAAACGAAGCCACCGGATGAGAACGAAGGACAAACCATGAACGTCAAGAAGGCTCTGAGCACCCCGAAGTTCTGGATCATCGCCATTTCGCTGACACTGCTGGGGTTCGCTACGACCGCTGCCGAGCCATTCAGCCTGTTCGCTTGGATCTCCTGGACCGCCCTCCTGGCCACCATCGCCGCAGTCGCCTATGACTCTGCGGTCCCGGCCCCAGCCTCAGCATCCCGCTGACAGCCCACAGGGTTCCCGCTGAACCGACTCGGCAGGGGGTTCAGGCATCAGGGCCTCATCGATGACATCGACATCCACGACATCATCGTCGGTCGACGACTGAGACGGCTTCGCCGCGATCTGCTGAAGCCTGAGGCATGTCCATGATGACGCCCGTCCGCTTCCTCGCCTCGAAGCTGCACCTCGGCCACACGTCGTACATCCGAGGGGATCCACTCCTGCTGTGGGCTGGAGATACATGCGCCGGCGAGAGTGGCTAGGGTGTCGGACATGGTCAGGCAGCGTCGGCAGCAGAGGTGAACCTGGCTTCACCGGAAGCAGCCCAAACCAGGGTGCCCCACTTTTGTCACACTTTTCGTCGTGATCCAGCGGGATTTGGAGGGCATTGTAGGGAATACCTAGACTGGCGCAGAAGAGCGATCTGGCGGGCCAAGACGCCTCGTTTCGGGCTTCTTGGGAGAACTTCATATAGCAGAGGCCCTCCTCACTGCTTCCGCAGGCGTCACCCGCTAACACCGGCTTCGTCGGGCGCCTCAGCGGCCATAGTCCTTGATGAGCTGCTCCACGATGGGCCGGTCCGCCGGGATCCAGGGGTACTCCAGCAGCTCCGCGGTCAGCGGGACCCAGTCCAGCCGGTCATGGTCCTCCAACGGGAAGGGCTCACCCTCGGCGACGACGCCGGCGAAGAGCCGCATCGTGTGCCGCTCGGTCAGTCGCCATCCGGTCTCCGCGGAATAGCCGGCGTGCCCCGGTCCGGTGACCTCGGCACCCAGCTCCACTTCGACGCCGAGCTCCTCCTGCAGCTCGCGCACGACGCCGGCGCGCAGGCTCTCTCCCGGCTCGAGCTTGCCGCCGGGGAACTCCCACAGACCCGCAACCGACTCGGGGGCCGTGCGGCGAGCGATGAGCATCTGCCTCACGCCGTCGGCATCCTCCTGATGCTCATGGACGCGACGCATCAGGGCAGCGGCCACCACCGTCTTGGGACCAGCTGCTGGGCGGAGCGCATCAGAGGAGACAGGAGAGGTCATACCCCTACCCTATCGGGGCTTTCCCGGCTGCCCCGGAGCGCCATCGTCCTCGACATAAGGCAGGACGCTCGAGCCATCGCCCATCTGCCCCTCGACGATCACAGCGAGGCCCCCGTCCTGCTGGAGGATGACGGCAGCCACCTCGTCCAGAGAGCCCAGGCCCGAAGTCCTTGCCGCCGTGTGGACGTCATCTTCGACCAGCTGGTGGCGACGCATGGCTCGACGCTGAAACTCTCCGGCGTGATAGATGAGGACCGGAGGCGAGTCCAGGAACCTGCGCATGCCCGGAGCGCGCCCGCGGACCAGCGCCAACAACCATTGCAGCACGATGAGCAGCGCCAGCGTCAGGACCGTCTGCGCCAGGGGAACATCCACTGCGGTCAGTGTGCGACCGAACGCGGACCCGATGGTCACCGCCACGATGAAGTCCAACGGGGTCATCGAAGCCATGGTCCTCGGACCGGAGATCCGGAGCATCACCAGAAGCGCCAGGTAACCCGCGACGACGGTCACAAGCGTGTGGACGATGGGATCCCACCCGTCCCAATACTGTGTGATATCCATCGAAAGATGCTCGCACCGGCCAGCTCACGGTGTCCATCATCGGCGGACAAGCAGAGCCCACGACCGGAGCCCACACGACGGGCAGCTGAACAGAACCTGATTTACTGTCGCGCAACTTATGCCGCATTCCCTCGTAACAGCATCTTGCCAGGATGAGTCTCGGTACTTGGCTCCACCAGGTACCTGACAGATCGGTCCATGACAGTCATGGACCGCAGCGAGGAAAACCGGAAGGTGATCTGAATGGTGAGTGGACTTCTGACAGACGTGCTCGGAGCAGTCGGCGAAATCGGCCAGACCCTGACCGATCTGGTCGCAGGTCTGGGCCTCTGAGGCCACGCCTCACCAGACGCGAGAATGTGCCGCCTTCCCCCGCCGGGAGGGCGGCACATTCATGTGCGGCGGGGCCACCGGTCTAGAGCGTGTCTGATAAATGTTTGGTCCAGGCAGTGACTCCGTGCAGTAGCGCTGCTGCTCGGTATGTGGTGGCCAGCTTGTCGTAGCGGGTGGCGATGCCGCGCCATTGCTTCAGGTGGCAGAACCCGCGTTCGACGATGTTGCGGCCCTTGTATCGCTGGGTGTTGAACTTCGGGGGCCTGCCGCCCTTGGTGCCGCGGTTTCTGCGGTGTCGTTTCTGATCGTCAGGCTCTGCGATGGTGGCGGTGATCCCGCGTTCCCGCAGGTAGGTGCGGATCGCGCGGGAGGAGTAGGCCTTATCGCCTAGCAACTCATCAGGTCGGGTACGGGCCCTGCCGGGTCCCAGGCGCGGGACTCTGATCTGTTCGACCAGCGGGGTCAGCACCGGGGCCTCGTTGGCCTGTCCGGGTGAGATGATCGTTGCCAGTGGCAGCCCG
>NZ_BMIS01000026.1 GCF_014642675.1 Nesterenkonia cremea | reverse complement strand
TCTAATGTGTGTTCGGCGGCGACCTACTCTCCCACACTCTTTCGGGTGCAGTACCATCGGCGCAGTAGGGCTTAGCTTCCGGGTTCGGAATGGGATCCGGGCGTTTCCCCTACGCTATGACCGCCGTAACCCTCTCAACCACAACACGCCAAAACACAGACGTGCCAGGTAAACCTAACAAAAAGGGGCCACAACAACATGTGACACTATTCAACTATCCGCCAGACCCACACCACACTAGTGCATGGGGTTTGTTGGTCGGGGACCGCCTAGTGGACGCGAACACGCAAAATCTTCAGCAACACACACCCCAAAAGAACATGCGGTGGTGGTGTAAGTGATCGGCTTATTAGTACCAGTCAGCTTCACGTGTTACCACGCTTCCACATCTGGCCTATCAACCCAGTGGTCTAGCTGGGAGCCTTCACACCTCAAAGGATGATGGAGATCTTATCTCGAAGCCGGCTTCCCGCTTAGATGCTTTCAGCGGTTATCCATCCCGAACGTAGCTAATCAGCGGTGCACTTGGCAGTACAACTGACACACCAGAGGTTCGTCCGTCCCGGTCCTCTCGTACTAAGGACAGACCTTCTCAAATCTCCTACGCGCGCAGCGGATAGGGACCGAACTGTCTCACGACGTTCTAAACCCAGCTCGCGTGCCTCTTTAATGGGCGAACAGCCCAACCCTTGGGACCAACTCCAGCCCCAGGATGAGACGAGCCGACATCGAGGTGCCAAACCATCCCGTCGATATGAACTCTTGGGGAGGATCAGCCTGTTATCCCCGAGGTACCTTTTATCCGTTGAGCGACGGCCCTTCCACACGGTGCCGCCGGATCACTAGTCCCAACTTTCGTTCCTGCTCGACATGCCTGTCTCACAGTCAAGCTCCCTTGTGCACTTACACTCAACACCTGATTGCCAACCAGGCTGAGGGAACCTTTGGGCGCCTCCGTTACTCTTTGGGAGGCAACCGCCCCAGTTAAACTACCCACCAGGCACTGTCCCTGGACCCGATCAGGGCCCGAAGTTAGATGCCTAACAACACCAGAGTGGTATTTCAACAACGACTCCACGACCACTAGCGTGACCGCTTCAACGTCTCCCACCTATCCTACACAAGTGATGTCAAACACCAATACCAAGCTATAGTAAAGGTCTCGGGGTCTTTCCGTCCTGCTGCGCGTAACGAGCATCTTTACTCGTATTGCAATTTCGCCGAGTTCACGGTTGAGACAGCGGGGGTCTCGTTACTCCATTCGTGCAGGTCGGAACTTACCCGACAAGGAATTTCGCTACCTTAGGATGGTTATAGTTACCACCGCCGTTTACTGGGGCTTAAATTCAGAGCTTCACCCCCGAAAGGGTTAACTCCTCCTCTTAACCTTCCAGCACCGGGCAGGAGTCAGTCCGTATACATCGTCTTACGACTTCGCACGGACCTGTGTTTTTAGTAAACAGTCGGACCCCCCTGGTCTCTGCGGCCACCACACGCCCGTCACAGCGAATGCGCGTCACGTGGATGGCCCCCCTTCTCCCGAAGTTACGGGGGCATTTTGCCGAGTTCCTTAACCGTGATTCTCTCGAACGCCTTGGTATTCTCTACCTGACTACCTGTGTTGGTTTCGGGTACGGGCGGCTTGAACCTCGCGTCGATGCTTTTCTCGGCAGCATAGGATCACCGGATCCCTCACCATGTGAGGGCCCATCAAATCTCAGCCTCAACGACTCCCGGATTTGCCTAAGAGTCAGCCTACATTTTTAGACCAGGACAACCATCGCCTGGCCCGGCTACCTTCCTGCGTCACACCTGTTAATACGCTCGCTAGACCGCTTCAGGTCCCACGCTACGCCCACCACGATCACCGAAGTGATCTCAGGCAGGTTTCGGGTGGTTAGTATCAGCGGGTTCGCGTGGGCGGTTCTTCGCCGGTACGGGAATATCAACCCGTTATCCATCGACTACGCCTGTCGGCCTCGCCTTAGGTCCCGACTAACCCAGGGCAGATTAGCTTGACCCTGGAACCCTTAGTCATTCGGCGGACACGTTTCTCACGTGTCTTTCGCTACTCATGCCTGCATTCTCACTCCCATAGGTTCCACCACTAGCTTCCGCTGCGGCTTCACCACCTATGGGACGCTCCCCTACCCATCCAACAAACGTTGAATGCCACAGTTTCGGCGGTGTGCTTGAGCCCCGCTAAATTGTCGGCGCGGAATCACTTGACCAGTGAGCTATTACGCACTCTTTCAAGGATGGCTGCTTCTAAGCCAACCTCCTGGTTGTCTAAGCAACTCCACATCCTTTCCCACTTAGCACACGCTTAGGGGCCTTAACCGGTGGTCTGGGCTGTTTCCCTCTCGACCATGAAGCTTATCCCCCACAGTCTCACTGCTGAGCTCTCACATCACTGGCATTCGGAGTTTAGCTGACGTCAGTAACCTTGTAGGGCCCATCGGCCATCCAGTAGCTCTACCTCCAGGATGAAACACTCAACGCTGCACCTAAATGCATTTCGGGGAGAACCAGCTATCACAGAGTTTGATTGGCCTTTCACCCCTACCCACAGCTCATCCCCCCAGTTTTCAACCTAGGTGGGTTCGGTCCTCCACGCGCTCTTACACGCGCTTCAACCTGGCCATGGGTAGATCACTCCGCTTCGGGTCTAGACCCAGCGACTCAAAACGCCCTATTCAGACTCGCTTTCGCTACGGCTTCCCCACACGGGTTAACCTCGCCACTGAGCACTAACTCGCAGGCTCATTCTTCAAAAGGCACGCCATCACACACCCACAGGCATGCTTTGACGGATTGTAGGCACATGGTTTCAGGTACTATTTCACTCCCCTCCCGGGGTGCTTTTCACCATTCCCTCACGGTACTGATTCACTATCGGTCAGCAGGGAGTATTCAGGCTTACCAGGTGGTCCTGGCAGATTCACACACGATTCCTCGAGCCGCGTGCTACTCGAGAACACCAGATCGACCGGCGGAACGCATTTCAACTACGGGACTCACACCCTCTACGGCCAAGGACTCAACCTTGTTCGTCTATACGCCCGCACCTCAACCGCCAAGACTGGTAGATCTTGGACACTGGGTCTCACAACCCCAACCACGCAACCCCTACCAGGTATCACACGTGATTGGTTTAGCCCCATCCGCTTTCGCTCGCCACTACTCACAGAATCACTTACTTGTTTTCTCTTCCTACCGGTACTGAGATGTTTCACTTCCCGGCGTTCCCTCCAACACGCCTATACATTCAGCGTGTGGTCACACACCACAACAGCATGCGGGGTTTCCCCATTCGGAAATCCTGGCCTCAACGCTCGGTTATCAGCTCCACCAGGCTTATCGCAGATTCCCACGTCCTTCATCGGCTCCTGCTACCAAGGCATCCACCATGCGCCCTTTAACACTTACACGTTCACGAAATTGCTAAAGAACAAAAGATGCTCGCGTCCACTATGCAGTTCCCAAACAACAACCCCCACCCCCATCACCACCAACCAAAACCAGTCAGCAGCTACCTGAAGCAGAGGGTCCAGTCACACGGGCTTATTACCCGAGGACCCAACAGCGCACCAAACACCACACAAAAACACCCACCACCAGCGTTCCAACCCCACAAAGAAGGGCGTACTGACCAGCACCAGGTGCCAAGCATGATGAACCCGCAATCAAAGACGGGTTATTCGTTGATATTCCACCCATGAGCAAACCACCAGCCACACATCCGGCGACTCCGGTGGCGCACCCGACTCGGGTGCAGCTCCTTAGAAAGGAGGTGATCCAGCCGCACCTTCCGGTACGGCTACCTTGTTACGACTTAGTCCCAATCGCTGGTCCCACCTTCGACGGCTCCCCCCACAAGGGTTGGGCCACCGGCTTCGGGTGTTACCAACTTTCGTGACTTGACGGGCGGTGTGTACAAGGCCCGGGAACGTATTCACCGCAGCATTGCTGATCTGCGATTACTAGCGACTCCAACTTCACGAAGTCGAGTTGCAGACTTCGATCCGAACTGAGACCGGCTTTTAGGGATTAGCTCCACCTCACAGTATCGCAACCCACTGTACCGGCCATTGTAGCATGCGTGAAGCCCAAGACATAAGGGGCATGATGATTTGACGTCATCCCCACCTTCCTCCGAGTTGACCCCGGCAGTCTCCCATGAGTCCCCACCATCACGTGCTGGCAACATAGGATAAGGGTTGCGCTCGTTGCGGGACTTAACCCAACATCTCACGACACGAGCTGACGACAACCATGCACCACCTGTACACCAGCCCCGAAGGGAAACCCTATCTCTAGGGCGGTCCGGTGTATGTCAAGCCTTGGTAAGGTTCTTCGCGTTGCATCGAATTAATCCGCATGCTCCGCCGCTTGTGCGGGCCCCCGTCAATTCCTTTGAGTTTTAGCCTTGCGGCCGTACTCCCCAGGCGGGGCACTTAATGCGTTAGCTACGGCGCGGAAAACGTGGAATGTTCCCCACACCTAGTGCCCAACGTTTACGGCATGGACTACCAGGGTATCTAATCCTGTTCGCTCCCCATGCTTTCGCTCCTCAGCGTCAGTAACAGCCCAGAGACCTGCCTTCGCCATCGGTGTTCCTCCTGATATCTGCGCATTTCACCGCTACACCAGGAATTCCAGTCTCCCCTACTGCACTCCAGTCTGCCCGTACCCACTGCACACCCGGGGTTAAGCCCCGGGCTTTCACAGCAGACGTGACAAACCGCCTACGAGCTCTTTACGCCCAATAATTCCGGATAACGCTCGCGCCCTACGTATTACCGCGGCTGCTGGCACGTAGTTAGCCGGCGCTTCTTCTGCAGGTACCGTCACAAAAAGCTTCTTCCCTGCTGAAAGTGGTTTACAACCCGAAGGCCGTCATCCCACACGCGGCGTCGCTGCATCAGGCTTGCGCCCATTGTGCAATATTCCCCACTGCTGCCTCCCGTAGGAGTCTGGGCCGTGTCTCAGTCCCAGTGTGGCCGGTCACCCTCTCAGGCCGGCTACCCGTCATCGCCACGGTGAGCCATTACCTCACCGTCTAGCTGATAGGCCGCGAGTCCATCCAAAACCGCTAAAGCTTTCCACCAGCACACCATGCGGTGACTGGTCATATCCGGTATTAGACCCAGTTTCCCGGGCTTATCCCAGAGTCAAGGGTAGGTTACTCACGTGATACTCACCCGTTCGCCACTAATCCACCCGGTGCAAGCACCAGGCTTCATCGTTCGACTTGCATGTGTTAAGCACGCCGCCAGCGTTCATCCTGAGCCAGGATCAAACTCTCCATTAAAAAACAGAGAAAAACCCAACCAGAGGCCAGGCTGTCCAAGTCCTGCCGGAAAAACAGGACCCTCACGAACAACCAGCAACCAGCCGGGCCGTTGATCTATGGCTATACACAATCCACACCACGGGGGTGGTAGGATCATGTCAACCAAATAAATAAATAATTTGGTATCAACAAACTTGGCACGCTATTGAGTTCTCAAGCAACAAGCACACTCGGCACCACCAGAAACAAACCCTCGTTTCCGGATCGCTCCGAAGCAACTTTTCAATCTTACTCTGTGTCTCTCACGCTGTCAACTCCGTGGCCCCTCCAGGGCATGTCCGGTGTTTTCGGCGCGATCTACAACTCTAGTCCATCCTGACCAGCTCGTCAAATCAGCGTTTCCGCATGATCCTCAATCCGAACCAGCCGGCCGCATAACCTTACCAGACCATCCAGAGAAAACAAATCCCCTGTGTCCAGTCATGCAGGACCAGATA
>NZ_BMIS01000025.1 GCF_014642675.1 Nesterenkonia cremea | reverse complement strand
GAATACAACACCATCCGGCGCCACTCAGCGCTCGGGTACCGCAGCCCGGCTGAGTATGCTGAAATCTGTACCCATTGAAGAAACCGCGGCCCGCATAACGCGTGGACCTACTTCCGGGGGCAACCCACAGGTATAATTCAGAGCAGAACCTCCCCTGTGTTTTCACGCCCCCTCATATGTGAGTTTTCCACAGCTCCACGAGACCCCCTCTGATCTCTGCTTTCACACATCCCTATAGGTGTCTATTTCCCCAGAGCCGGGCCATAAGGCCCCAAATCGGCCTCGATCCCCGGAATGACGCGGAAGTTGCGCTGGGCCATAGCCGGGCCATAAGGCGTAAATCCGGGGGTATTTTTGGGCCATTAGCAGGACACAAGGTGGGCCATTACGGCCTGAAACCGGCCGATTTTCGGGCCATTGTCGATTTGGGCCTGTTTCGGCGACTCTGCGGCTGCGGCCCGTCGCGAGACGTTTTCCACAGGCCACAGCAGGCCCCTCAAAGACCACTGAGTATGACCTGCGTCACTTACAGTGGGCGCGGGTGAGGAGCAAGCGCCGGACACTCTCGGGCCATGAGCTCACAGACCAAGGAGCAGAAGCAGGCCCCCTCGGTCGACTCCATCGTCGGCTACGACCCCATCACCGGCACCGCCGAGCTGACCGAGTCCGACGAGCAGCGCAAGACCCTACCGACGACGGTCTGGACCCCGCCGTCGCACAACTACTCCTCCTACGGGTCCTGGATGCTGCGCCGCTTTGTCCCTCGGGCGACGTTCTCGCACCCGAAGTCGATCTACGCCGTCGAGGACGCCCTGCGGTTTTACCTGACCAACAAGCCTCAGGCGAAGGTCCTGGACATCTATGCCGGATCTGGCAGCACCGCCCATGCGGTGATGCTGCTCAACGCCACCGACGGCGGAGCCCGCGAGTCGACCTCGGTGACGATCAACGAACTCTCCCCGCACAGGCTTCGCCACCTTGCCCTGGCCGGATTGGACGGCGACGAGAATGATCCGACCGGAGTCTTCTACGCGGTGTTGGTGCCGCGGCTGAAGGCTGCCCTGACCGGGCTGACCCCGTCGGGCGATCCGGTGAAGGGCAAATACTGCTTCCCCGACCGCACTGCCTGCTCGGAGGGGCTGCCCGGACAGCTGGCGGTCATGACCCGACAGGTCGTTCGGCAGGCCCAGGCGGCATAGAAAGAGCCCCGCAGACCAGCGGCACAGCTGGTCTGCGGGGCTCTGCGCTCCCCCGGCACGACTCGGACCCTCGACCCGTTCGAGGTCGCCAAGGTCTCGATGTGGCCGTATGAGCAGATGGCCGATCGCCCGAAAAAGGAACTTACCCAGTTGGTGAACCAGCTTGAGTACTCGGTCTACGTCGGTGCGATCCGGAACTCGAAGTACAGCGCCATCCTCAACGAGAAGATCCCACCTATTTCCGAAGAGGTGGAGCTTCCTCCGAACTGCTCCTTCGATCTCGTGCCGGAGGGGATGCGCGAAGACAGGGAGCATCCGGACGTGCGGATCGCCCGGCGGGCGGAGAACCTCTCGCGGTTGTCTGCGGTCGCTCATGAGCGAGGTGAGGTCTCCCCCGGCCTGCGACGTGTGATCGTTATTCAAGCGGTCCGGTTGGCCGACCTCGCTGCTGCACGACTCTCTTATGTGGAAGGCCGACGCGGCCCGAGTCCCGATGCCATCAATGTCCCCGAGCTGGTGGGCAATGTCATCAAGGAGCTCGGCGAGTCCTAAGTAGCACGTCGAGGAGGGTTCGCACCTCAAAACTGCGGTTCTAGAGACCGTTGTTCTACCGTTTGGGCTATCGACGCGGGGTGACAGCAGGACCTCGGTGTATCGAAGCCTACCGAGGCTAGGGGAGATCACGTCTCTGAGTGGGCCGCCCGGGAATCGAACCCGGCCCGTATCACTGTGCGCACCAGCGATGCGGCTCTCCGCAGCAACGACCCGGCACCCTGATCCCGAAGGAGCGACCCGGTGGGTTCAACAAGCCCTGCCCGGGTCATCCGGAATACCCTTGCGGACGGCGCGGGGAGGTTCAACCCTGTGCCGCGCCCATCAGCGTGCCTTGTAGGACCGGCCGGAATCGAACCAGCGCCTCCGAGGCTTCTACTTCCGGTCCTCCGGCGAGCATTTCCTCCCGCCCTAGACCGGCTGCGAACCCGGCGCTCTACCTGTTGAGCTACAGCCCTGCACGACGAGGAGGACTCGAACCCCCGCCTGCGGTTTTGGAGACCGCCGCTCTGCCTGTTGAGCCATCGTCGTATGCATCAGACGGGACCGCGGTGTCTAAACCGCTGTCCGCCGACTGTGCGAGTTCTTAGGGGCGGCCTATACGGGCGCCGCCCGGTGCTCACTCAATTCGGGGCCTCGATCTGACTTCCGCATTGGTTTTCGATCGGCCATCTTCTCAGCTCCGTTCCCTCGGCTAGATTCGAGCCAGCCTCCTCATAAGACGGGGCTGGCTTCTCTCTGAGCGACGAGAGATGAAGCCCGCCCGCCGACGCGCAGGTACGCCTCGGGGCTAAGGCCGTCATGGACGTCCTTCACACGGGGATGTACAGGTTCGAACTCAGTCAGGAGTTTTATCTCGGTAGCTGATGTTCATAGGGTGTGTTGACGCCTCGGCGGGGCGGGCTCGTTGCACGGGTGGGATTCGAACCCACGAAGGTCATGCCATCTGGTTTACAGCCAGGTCGCGTTGTCCGCTTGCATACCGTGCAGTGGAGGCGGCGGGAATCGAACCCGCGTCTCAGATCGCAACAGGTGAGGCATCTCCATGTTCAGCCGACATCAGTGTTTCGAGCACCACTCGGAGTCGGCGCCGTAGTGATGATCTATCCCGAGAAAGTTCTCGCCCATTGCGCTCTCGGGAAGTCGCGCGGTGGGCCAGCCGTCCTTATGACGGTGAGTCAGGCATCGACGGCGTACACCTGGTCACCGGAGTTCATGCCGCGAGGGCGAACTCGTTCTGCTTCACATCGGAGTTGGCAGATATGGGGTGGTCGAACAGTTTTAGGAGGTCACGACCGTGGCTCCATATGCTTCCTCACCAGTTCAGCGACCTGATCGAAGCCAAGTCGCCCCCTTGATGTGCGTTCTCTATGCCGTTGCCAATCAGCTGCACTAACAGAGTGTCCGGCACTGGCAACAGATCGGAGCACCCTGCCAGCGCGGGGTCGTTGGATGCATTCAGACGGAGAACCGGCGGGCGCGGAACTCGGTGTAGAGATCGGGGTGGGCCTGTGACAGGGCCTTGGTGTCGATGTCCTCCTTCTGGACGGTGAACTGCCTGGCCAGTTCGGGGTGTTCCTTGGTGAACTTCGACTTCGAGAAGGTGGAGTTCTGCTTGTTTGTCGCCAGGCGAGTTCCGTCTTCTGCGACGAGCTCTTCGGCGTCTTTCATGTGGCCCTCGATCACCGCCCGTGCGGTCTTCTGCCGCTCCTTGGCCGCGGCTTCGTCCTCCTTGGCCGCAGCGAACTGGCTCACGGCCTTCTCTACCTCCGGGCTGGCAGTGGCCTTCTTTCCGGGCTCGGCGGTGGGGTAGGTCGACTGGATCTTCTCCAGGGAGTTGGGCTCAGGCGGGTTGCCGGCCTCCTTGCGGTCCCACAGCTCGTCGACGGCGCCGCGCAGTGCTTCGATGTCGTCGTCGTTGCGGTCGACTCTGATGATCATGAAGTCACCGCCGATATCAGCTGCGACCCATGCGTGGCTGCGGCCGGTCACGCCCATGGAGTGCTGGACCTGCCAGTAGGCCTCCGGGGGTACCCGGCCTTCCTCCTCATCCCAGTCACCGCGGTTGTGGTACGAAGTCGTCTTGATCTCCAGGATGCCGCCGTCGGAGGTCATCGAGTCCACTGAGGCGCGCATGTAGGGGCGCTCCTTGTTGGCCAGCAGTCCGCGGCGCTGGGTGGCGATGCCGGTCTGGAGGGTGAACTCTTCGCGGATGCCTGGCTCCATGGCCAGTCCGCGGCGCATCCGGTAGTTGGACTGCACCGGCTCGGCGACGCCGATCTTGTCCTCGTAGACGTCGAGGACGTCCTTGTAGCGGTTCTCCCCCATCAGCGCTGAAGCTTCGGAGGATCCGATGCCGTGGCGTCGTTCGGCCAGCCATTCCTCCCGGCTCGCGTCGGCGCGCAGGATCTGCGTCGCCTCCGGGAAGGAGTAGTCGACCGTCTCGGTCTGTTCATCGATACCGAGGACGCCGAGGCTGTCGTCGACGTCTCCGTGCTGCTTCTGTTTCCACTTGCCTTCGACGTCGCGGTTATCGATCTGGGCCTGCTGTGCTGGGGAGAGGGTCTGCTCGCTCATGCCCGGTAAGTGTCCGGTGACTCCGGCACCTCTCCGTGGGCGGGGCCGTCAGCGCAGGGTGTCGACGTCGATGGTGACCGCGCGGTCGTCGAGCGTGAGGATGCGTTCGATCTCAGCCAGGCTGGCGTCGATCCCGTTGGCCTCCAGGGCGGCGCGGAGGTCCCGGGCCGGTGCCACGGCTCCTCCGGGGTAGCCGAGTCCGCCTTCGAGTTCGTGGGCTCGCGGGATGAGAGCCACGATGCGGCCATCCCGAACCAACGCCATGAACAGGGTCTCCTGCCCCTGCTCGGCGACGATGTGGTCGCCGGGGAGCACCTCGATCGGCGAGCCTATGCCGTGGGGCCACAGCACTTCGATGATGCGCTCACCTGCCTGGGTGGGGTTCTCGATCTCGGCGAACGCATTTCCGTAGGCGTCGACGCCGTAGTGGTGAACGATGTTGCCGGCAGCGGGTCCGAGGCGCTGTTTCTGGAACGACGACAGCTCGAAGGCTGCAGCACCTGCACCGCCGCTGAGGCTGGAGAGGTATTCGTTGGTCCAGTGGTGGTCGCTGGGGTGTATCTTGCGCCGGATGGAGGGCCTGTCGGCGAGGCCGCTCGGGGCCTTGTCTGCGACTTCGAGGATGGATTCGGCGTCGAAGACCTCCGGGTGATTGGCGGTGGGCATAGTGCCCGGGCAGTAGGCCTGCCACAGCCGCCAGGCGCACTGACGCAGATCCTGGACCCAGTTCTTCGCCAGGGCGGACGTGGGACGGTCGTCCTGTGGGTAGAGGCGGCACACTGCATCCAGGAGCGCTTCGTCCTCGGCGTCGAGGTGCCGCAGGCATACCGCGATCGCCTTCAGCGGCACCCTTCCTTCGTCGATCAGGACGTCGGCGTCGGCCATGAGCACGGCCAGCAGAGTCTGATCCAGCCCGGTGTGCTCGCTGAGGGCGGTGAAGTCGGCGCGGGGCTGCTGGGTGGACTCGTAGTGGGCTGACCATGCGTAGGCCGGAGCGGCGGCGAAGACAGCGACGCGCACCATCGTGGCGAAGTGCGCCATGTCGTCGAGCACGGCCTGGGGGTTCTCGACGTTCCGGTAGCCGGGGGCGAGTCGCTTGAACGCCCTGCCTTCACGTTCTGACTCGCGGGCGACCTCGCGGGCGTGAAGAGTGGATTCGACGATGTCGGCCATCTGGTCGGCGGCCTTGTTCACCGGAGTCCTAGGGTCGATCTCCGGGGGTTCGGCCCAGTTCATTAGGGCCTTGGCATGGGACTCGATCTCGGACTCGTTCCAGCGGAGTTCTGCTCCCAGGGCCTGGGCCAGGCGTCGCCGTGTGGGCATCCGCATCATGGTCTGGCCGTTCTCGGCTTTGACGATGGTGACGCGGGAGATGCCGCTGGCCTCGGCGAGCTGATTCTGACTGAGGTTGGCTTCCTGGCGATGGATTCGCAGATTGGTGATTGCCATACCTCGATGGTGCGGCGCCACAGCTCCCATGTCAACCCGTGTAAAGTATTCCTGCAAACTCGCTGTCCTTGAAGGCGTGACAGTGGGAGCCCATAATCCAGTTTTCACCTATCAGGAGAAGGTCTTGTCGAAGAACGCGAAGATCCGCTGTTTGAGCTCGGGGTTCTGGGTGAACGGCGCGTAGTCGGGGTCGTCGAACTTCTCCGGACGGACCAGTCGGTTGTTGATGCCCAGGCGCTCGACCGCGTAGACCTCGAATCCCCGGGCGAGTTGCTCGGTCGGGGTGTTCAGGTACTGTCGACGCTTCGAGTCAGGCTCTTTCAGCGCGGCGGCGTAGTCCCGGCTGATGGACCGGAAGTCCTGCTTCAGCGAGGCATTCTCACCGACGATGTGGTCGTAGTAGTGGCCCATCTCGTGGATGTAGGCCTCGGAGGTCCGGACGTCGACGGCCACTGCGTTGCGATCCGCAGCGAACAACCCGCGGGCGTTGTGCCTGCCGAGCTTGCGGATACGCAGCTCCGGGTTCCGGCCAGCAGGGACGGCCGGGAGCTTGGAATCGACCTCGGCGACGGCCTTCTCGAAGTCGGCGTACTCGGCCGGATCCACATCGTTGTCGATCTCCACCTTGGAGAAGGCGCCGCCGTTGGATGACACCAGGCAGGTCTCGGCCATCATCTCCTGGTGAGCCTTGTCTGGGTACTTCTTGTCGTCGAAGACGCCGGCGCTGGAACTTCTGGTGCGTTGCAGGTGCTTCTTCTGGGCTTGGAAGTTTCGGCCTTCAAGCTGGGCGTCCTCCATAGCCGCGAGAGCTTCGACGGTGGAGGTCTGGGTTCGGGAGTGACTGGCTTTCTCATGGACTGCCCGGTCCGCGATAACTTCAACCAGACTANGGCAGTGACTCCGTGCAGTAGCGCTGCTGCTCGGTATGTGGTGGCCAGCTTGTCGCAGCGGGTGGCGATGCCGCGCCATTGCTTCAAGTGGCAGAACCCGCGTTCGACGATGTTGCGGCCCTTGTATCGCTGGGTGTTGAACTTCGGGGGCCTGCCGCCCTTGGTGCCGCGGTTTCTGCGGTGTCGTTTCTGATCGTCAGGCTCTGCGATGGTGGCGATGATCCCGCGTTCCCGCAGGTAGGTGCGGATCGCGCGGGAGGAGTAGGCCTTATCGCCTAGCAGCTCATCAGGTCGGGTACGGGCCCTGCCGGGTCCCAGGCGCGGGACTCTGATCTGTTCGACCAGCGGGGTCAGCACCGGGGCCTCGTTGGCCTGTCCGGGTGAGATGATCGTTGCCAGTGGCAGCCCG
>NZ_BMIS01000024.1 GCF_014642675.1 Nesterenkonia cremea | reverse complement strand
TACAACACCATCCGGCGCCACTCAGCGCTCGGGTACCGCAGCCCGGCTGAGTATGCTGAAATCTGTACCCATTGAAGAAACCGCGGCCCGCATAACGCGTGGACCTACTTCCGGGGGCAACCCAACAAGGTCACCTACACCGAATATGTGCAGAGCAATGACGGCCCGCCGGAACGCTCCGAGGTGCTTCATGCTGTGCTTCACGGGATCGAGCGATTCCAGAAGGTTCTCTCGGAATCGTCCAGGTCTCGTCACTAAGGTGGAAGTGTGACTGCCGAGATGCAGGAGATACGCGCCAGAGCCATGGGCCGTGCACAGGACCGCCCAGGCCTGGTGAACGTGTGTTTACTGGCGGTGGTAGGGGTCGCGGCCGGCCTGGTCCTCTGCGGTGTGGTGCCCAATGCCTGGTTATATCGCTGGGGTGGGCTCCTCGGTGTCACTGAGCTCTACATCGGAGCCACAGCTGCCTCGACGATCGCGGCCTCCCTTTCCGCCGCTGTGGTGCTCTACGGCGTCACACACGACAGTCCGAGTTTACGGATGCTGCGCACGGAGGCTGGACCAAGCCTCGCTCGGAACTGGACCTCGGCGCTGGCTTTTGGGCTGATCTCGGCCCTGCTTTGCCTGCTGGCTGCGGCGCTGAACATCGGTGGCTACGGAGAGTGGGCCTTCTGGGCGTTCGTCCTCGCCGTGCTGTGGCTCATTCATGGAAGCTGGCGAACCATCTGGCTCCTGCGTGCCCTGATCCTCGCCGCACGAGCGGATGACGCCCCCAAGTACGACGCTGAACAGGCTCTTCGCGTTTGAGGGTGTAGAGGCAGGGAGCAGCGGCGTGGCGATAGGCGGATAGAGGTCGAGGCCTTCCGAAGATGGAAGTTCCTACACTCACCATCCAAGAAGACCTCGACGATGTCCCAGCCTACTTCCACCTCCCCTGACCTGGACAGCTTCTGCCTCCTGGACTCCCTCGGCCTGAGGGCCGCCGGCCAACAGATCCGCCGCGACCGGGCCATCCTGGAATGCAGAGTCACCGAAGACGATCCATGGTGCCGGAACTGTGGCGCAGAGGGGCTACCGCGGGGCACGGTAGTCCGGAAGCTGGCGCACCTGCCGTTGGGGTGGCGGCCCACGGTGCTGTGGGTTCGGGTTCGCCGATACCGATGTGCTGACTGTGGCACCGTCTGGCGCCAGGACACCACCACAGCGGCGGCACCGCGGGCCAAGCTGTCCAGGCATGCGGTGCTGTGGGCCCTGAAATCAGTAGTCATCGACAGGATGAGCATCGCAAGGGTCGCTGCTGCACTGGCCTGCTCCTGGCACACCGTCAACGACGCTGCGTTGACTGCCGGTAGGCAACTGCTGATCGAAGATCCTCACCGCTTCGAGGGAGTGAAGGTGATCGGGGTTGATGAGCATTGCTGGCGCCACACCGGCCGCGGTTCCCACTACGTCACCGTGGTCATCGATTTGACCCCCGTGAAGGAGCGTCGTGGCCCAGCCCGGCTGCTGGACATGGTCCCGGGTCGGTCCAAGACGGTGTTCAAGACCTGGCTCGATGCTCAGAGCAAGGACTTCCGGAACGGGATCGAGGTGGTGGCCATGGATGGGTTCACTGGGTTCAAGACCGCCACCGCTGAAGAGCTCCCTGAAGCTGTTGCGGTGATGGATCCCTTCCATGTCGTCGCCCTAGCCGGCGATGCCCTGGACCAGGCCCGGCAACGGGTTCAGCGAGAGACCACCGGACACCGCGGTCGCACCGGCGACCTTCTCTACGGGGCCCGCAAGACGCTGCGCACCGGCGCTGATCTGCTCACCGAACCCCAGAGCCGCAAAGTCGAGAAAGTCTTCGCCACTGATGAGCACGTCGAGGTCGAGGCCACTTGGAGCGTCTATCAGAAGATCGTCGCCGCCTACCGACACCCCTCCAAGAAGCACGGCAAGCAACTGCTGGGAGAGGTCATCGCCTCGTTGCGCCGCGGAATCCCGGCCAAGCTGGTGGAGGTCAAGAAGCTGGGCCGGACCCTGAACCGCCGGGCCGCTGACATCCTGGCCTACTTCGATCGGCCAGGCACATCCAATGGCCCCACCGAGGCCATCAACGGCCGGCTCGAGCACCTGCGCGGCACCGCCCTGGGGTTCCGGAACCTGGCCAACTACATCACCCGGGCCCTGCTCGACACCGGAGGATTCAAATCCCTACTACACCCTCATCTGCGATGAGCCGCTTTAGTTCCGATCTGTTGAGCAGAGAGGATTGGAACATGCCGAAGAAGTACAGCCTTGAGTTCAAGGAGCGTGCTGCGCGGATGGTCGAAGACCATATGCGCTCTGAGGACTCTTCGAAGACCCAGGCGGTCCACTCTGTGGGGGCTGCGTTGGGTGTCTCATATGAGACCCTGCGGAACTGGGTGCGCCAGGCCCGTATCGATGCTGGCCAGGCCGCTGATGTGAGTACTGATGCTGCTGAAGAGTTGCGGCAGCTGCGCCGAGAGAATGCTGAGCTGCGCCGGGCCAATGAGATCCTGCGGACAGCTTCAGCGTTTTTCGCAGCGGAGCTCGACCGTCCCACCACGAGATGCGTAGCGCTCTGTAACGGTTTCCTTCTGCCCTTCTAGCTATCGACTCCTGTCGTAGCGACCGGACCGCTTCAAAATTCACCCCAAATACCCCTTGCGTGTTCTGCGCCACATTGACGTATACTCGTATACATGAATAATGAAATGCATGAGAGATCCCCTGGCGATTCCACCGCAACGCGTCGTCAGTCTTACCGATCGCGTTTTCGAAGCGCTGGAAGACGCAGTAGTGCGAGGCGAGCTAAAGCCAGGGGAGATCGTTACCGACCAAAACCTTGGCGATCGCCTGGGCGTGAGCCGCACCCCGGTACGGGAAGCTCTGCAGCGGCTGGCGGCGTCGGGCCTAATCAACGCCCGCGAGCGCGGCACCGGTTGGCAAATCGCTCGCTTCGACGAGCACGACCTCCGCGAACTCTTCGAACTTCGCAGGGCTCTCGAGCCGATCGGGCTACGGCGATTGCTCAACAGGGACACGCCCCGAACTGCGGTGGTGTATGAGTTGGGACGCTTTTTCGACGACTTCCACGCCCCCATCGAGGTTGAGGAATATCCACGGTACTTCCAGCGGGACAACGAGTTCCACAAGAAAATAGTGGCCTGCAGCGACAATAGACGCGTTATCGGCGTCTACGGGATCGTCGAACGACAAATCGACCGCGGGAGACATTTTCTCTCGACTGGCTACCAAGGCCGGATTGAGGAGAACCTCGCTGAACACAAGCGCATTACGGAGGCTATCGCGGCACGTGACCTCGAAAGCGCTACCGACGCACTGCTTCACCATCTCCATCGAGGTGAAGAGCTCATGTCCGAGCACATTAAGAAAGAAAGGGAAGCCGGCCGCCTCTGAGCGGCGATGAGGTCCAGCCTCCGAGCGCTTCTATCACCGAGAAGGCGCCTACACCGAGCCTGCCAGGTAGCAGGTGGGCATTAATGCTGGCGCATTCCTAATGATGCCCCGACCCGGGGCGTCCTTCTCGGCGCGCCCGCCAATCCCTCTACAGATTAGGAACCTGATGAATTACCGGCCAGAGTCACCCGATATGGTTCATGTCCGACATCGATCATACCATCCCTTCGACTACCACGTCCCCACGCGTATCGTCGGGGGCCCCGGCGCCGTGGCCCAGCTTCCAGCGGAGCTCGACCGTTACGGCATCGAACGGCCCTTAATAATCACCGACGCGGGTATCCGCGCTGTCGGCCTCCTCGACCCCGTGCTGACGGCACTCACCGCCGAAGCCAGGACCGCGGAAATCTTCGACGGAATTGCCTCGGACCCCACAACCCACTCGGTAGAGGAGGCCGCCCGCCGAATCCGCGAAGGCGGGCACGATGGGATCATCGCTTTGGGGGGCGGCAGCCCGTTGGATGCTGCCAAAGCGGCGGCAGCCGTAGCCACCTCGGGACGTCCAGTCCTCGAACTCGTCGGCCCTGAGCGGATCACCACCGATCCACTGCCTGTAATCGCAATCCCCACAACCGCAGGTACCGGTAGCGAGGTCACACGTTTCTGCGTACTGAGTGATCCAGCCTCAAGTCGCAAAGTAAGTATCTCGTCCATGCGGGTGCTGCCGGTACTTGCCATCCTCGATCCCGAACTGACCTCCGGCCTCCCTGCGCCGCTTACCGCCGCCACTGGATTCGATGCCCTGGCCCACGCCATCGAGTCCTTCGGTAGCGTGTGGAACAACCCGATATCCGAGGGGCACGCCAAGAACGCTGTAGCACTCATCGGCCGGCATCTACTGACTGCCCTCCGTGAACCAGAAAACCTTGAGGCGCGCGCCGGGATGCTCGCCGCGAGCTGTATCGCCGAGCTTGCTGCGAACTCGACCCGGCTTGGTCTCACTCACGCCCTGGCGGTTCCCCTTGGAGGTCTCCATAGTATTCCACACGGCGTAGCAGTCGCCATCGTGCTACCGGAGATGTGCGCCTTCAACGAGGAGTTGGAGTCTACGCGCTATACCGAACTCGCGGCGCTGCTCTCTCCGGACGCGGACAATCTCGAACGAGCGGTCCGGGAACTGCGCGATGCCGCCGGCCTTACCAGCAGACTTCGGGACTGGGATGTCGGTGAGGACGACTTCGCCCCGGTCGTAGAAATTGCAGTGGGTAGTGACAACACTGAAGCCAACCCCCGGGCCGCGGGCCCGGGAGAGCTCACCGAGTTGCTGCGAGCCGCCTTATGAGCACCCGCCACGAATCACCGGAGATGCTAACCAACTTCGCCCGCGATATTTTACGTGCCGCAGGCCTACCGGAGCGCGCAGCTGGCGTCACCGCGGAGAGCCTGGTCGACGCCGACCGGCACGGTGTTGCGTCACACGGACTCATACGGCTGCCGATCTACGTCGAGCGCCTCCAACGCGGGATGGTCGATCCTAATGCCGTCCCTACTGTTCTCACCGACGGCGCTCGGGCCCAGGTGGATGGTCACAATGCTATGGGCGCCTTCGTCGCTTCGACGGCCGTCGATGCGGCTTGCTCCCTTGCGGAGGACTATGGTATCGGCTCGAGTACAGCCCGACATAGCAACCATTGCGGGACAATGGGGTATTACGCTCGGAGAGCCGCCCAACGCGGCAACTTCGTCATCGCAGTCTCCAACGCCCCGGTCACCATGGCCTATTACGGCGGACGGACCCCTGCAGTGGGCACCAACCCCCTGGCGATCGCGGTGCCGCGACCTGAAGGCCCACCTGTGGTGCTCGACATCGCCTCCAGTGCGGTCGCACGCGGAAAAATCATCGTCGCGCACAGCCAAGGGGAGGCTATACCGCTCGGCTGGGCCCTCGACTCGCGAGGGCACCCGACCACTGTGGCCGCGGAGGCCCTTAAGGGCACCATGCTGCCCTTCGGTGGTCCCAAGGGATCAGGGGTCGCCCTCATGATCGACCTGCTTTGCGGGGTGCTCTCCGGCGGCCCCTCCGGCCCCGGAATCGGAAACATGTACGAGGACTGGGACCGCCCCCAGGACCTAGGACACACCTTCCTCGTTTCACGAGTGGACGAGGCTCTCACTCGGTACGGCGACGAGCTCGAGGAATTCCTCACGTGGGTCCGTTCCCTTCCTCCCGCGGAGGGCTGTGACGCTGTTCTACTTCCCGGTGACATCGAACAAGCGGCTGCCGAGACGTCCGACCGACAGGGAGTCCCCCTCGCAGAGACAACCTGGACCGCCCTGAATACTCTCGCCGAGAGCCTCGACGCCGAGGCCATCCCTAACTCTCCACCACCCATTCAGTAGGAGGAACAACGATGTTCACCTCAAGATCGCGAGCAGCGGGTGGCCTTGCGGCCGTTTCCCTCATTCTGGCCGCATGTTCGCCCAGCGCCAGCGCCGACGAGGCGCCGGTCACTCTCACCCTCGGCCACACCTGGTCGGTCACCGACGCGAACGCCCAGGCCGTACAGGATTTCGCCGACGAAGTCGCAGAAGTTAGCGACGGAAACCTTCGTATTGAGATCTACCCAGGTGGCCAGCTCGGTGAAGACATCGAGATACTTGAAGGCCTTGGCCTTGAGACCGTAGACATCTGGGTCGGTGGGTCCGGCGTTTACAGTCAGATGTCACCCGTCGGCCAGTTCCTGGTACTTCCCTTCCTCTTCGACGACCTCGAGGAGGCGATGACGCACTATGACGGAGAGCTCGGCGAAGCCGTCGAGCGACAGGTAGCCGAAACCAGCAACACTCGGCTCCTCTCGCTCTGGCCGCGTGGGCCGAGGCACCTCACCCTGAACACTGAGGCAACTACACCTGAAGATATCTCGGGGCTACGCATCCGCGTCCCTGAAAACCCGATGAGCCTGCAGACCTGGGCCGGTTTCGACGCGAGCCCCACCCCTATGCCCTTTGGGGATATCATGACCGCCCTCGAGCAAGGTGCGCTTGAGGGGCAGGAGAACCCGCTGGAGACCATCCACTCAGCGGGTCTGCCCACGGCGCAGTCCCACTTAATCCTGACTGCCCATGTCATTGAGCCTACAGCCCTCTCCATCGGAGATGCCGCCTGGGCGCGACTGGATGAGGAACAGCGCCAAATCCTTGAGGAAGCTGCTTCCGGTACTGCGCGCGACGAGCTCCTAGCACATGTTCTGGAACGCGAAGAAGTCCTAGTGGACGAGCTCGCTGACGAGGGCATGACAGTCATCGAACCTGACCGGGATGCCTTCGCGGCCCGAGTCGAAGACCTCCCGGAGATGGCCGGGCCAGAGGTCGCCGCGCTCTACGAAACGAGGTGGGCACGATGAGCACCCAAAGCAGGGAGCACCGCCGGGCCACATCCGCGTCCGCCGCTGGTGAGGCCTCTCTCACCGGTTGGCTAGATAAAACTATGGGCGCGCTTTGTGCGCTCATCCTCGCCGCAATCGCCGGGGTGTTGTGCTTGCAAGTGGTGATGCGCTATGTGGTGGAGAACCCGCTGATCTGGGCTGATGAGGCTGCCCGACTCCTGATGGTGTGGCTGACCTTCGCCGGAGCAACCCTCGCCTACCGAACCAAGAGCCACATCGCTATCACAATCCTCTTGGACACCATCCTGGCTGCTCGCCAAGATAGTCTCGCGGCACGCATCCTGAAAGTCCTCATCGAGGCCATCGTTGTGATTGCCGCGGCGGCGCTTCTGATCGGCGGACTGGTTATTTTGACGCGCACAGCCGACCACACCACTCCAGCCCTTCAGCTACCCATAGCTGTCCTATTTCTCCCGGCCGCCCTGAGCGGCGCCGTCGTGCTGGGCACTGCCCTGCGAGGAGTAGTCGTCGGGCTCTCCGCGCAACGTAAAGGGGGCCGCTCATGACTACCGGCATCTTGCTCCTCGTCACACTTTTCCTGATTATCTTGCTGGGTGTGCCGGTGGCCTACGCTTTCATCGCGGTGGGTCTCCTGTTTATCTTACTGACTCTTGACGTCCCAGCCTTCTCTCTTGTGACCCAGTCCACGACGGCCGGCGCCGACTCGGTGCCGATGACGGCTATTCCGCTCTTCCTCCTCGCCGGATCTCTGATGAACGCCGGAGGCATCACTCGCCGTCTTATTGACTTCGCTGGGATATTCTTCGGCCGTCTCCCAGGAGGGCTCGGCGTCGTCAACGTTGGTACTAACGTGATGTTCGCCGGTCTCTCCGGATCGGCCATCGCGGGTGCCTCCGCCATTGGCAAGGCGATGATCCCCGAAATGGAGGAACGCGGATATCCACGACGCTTCGGTGCCGCGCTTACCTCATCAGCCTCGATCGTCGGCGGGGTCATCCCTCCGGCTATCCCGCTAGTCGTCTACGCTATCGCTGCGAACGAGGACATCCGTGTGTTGCTCACCGCTGGGCTGCTCCCGGGCCTGCTCATCGCGGCCCTCTTTGCCGTGACCGTGCTAGTGCTCGCCGCCGTCCAGGGGCTACCACGACAAGCCAGGCCGAGTATGCGCGCGGCGCTGTTGGCCGCTAGGGATTCCATCCCTGCACTACTCATGCCGGTGATCATTCTCGGAGGGATTATGTCCGGCCTGTTCACGGCGACCGAGGCTGCGGCCATAGCGGCGATCTACGCTCTGTTAGTCTCCACTTTGTACTACCGGGAGCTCAACTGGCGGAAGATTCCCGCAGTGATCTCCGAGGCAGCACGTAGTTCGGCAGTGATTCTGTTCATCATCGCTGCTGCGGCGGTACTTGGCCAGATCTTTGTTCGCACCGGTCTGCCAGCCGCGGTCTCGGAGAATCTCGAAGGCCTAACCCCGATCGTATTCCTCCTCCTCGTCAACGTGATCCTGCTGTTGGTCGGCACATTTATGGAAGCGAATGCCGCGATCATCATCTTCACCCCCCTGCTGTTGCCGACCGCGACTGCCCTCGGGGTGGACCCGGTGCACTTCGGGGTCGTGATTGTGGTGAATCTGATGATCGGACTCATCACACCGCCGATAGGCATGTCGCTTTTCGTCACCTCGGACATCGCGAAGGTTTCCATTCTGGAGGTCGCCAAGGCCAACTTACCCTTCCTAGGGATCGCCCTCGCCGCGCTATCGGTCATTACCTTTTTGCCTGAACTAAGTCTGTGGCTCGTGCAATGAGCCCGACCAATACACACTAACCCCAACCTGGAGAGTGAGACATCATGCCCGAATGTGTAGTCCATGCCCGACCTCCCGCCCCCGATCGTGCAACGATACAAACCCTGCGGGCCTTCCCGACCGCTGCGATCTCGGACGGCCTCGGCCGGATCGGAGGTGCGCCAGGACTCCGGCCCTTCACGAAGGCTGTCGAGATCGCGGGCCCCGCCTTCACCGTACATACCCGTCCCGGCGACAACCTCGCGGTGCATCAGGCTCTCGATCTTATCGAGCCCGGTGAGATCCTCGTGGTGGCCGGGGGCGGAGACCGAACCCGAGCACTCATCGGCGGCCTGGCCTGCCACTACGCCGAACGACGCGGCGTGGCCGGAATCATCGTCGACGGTGCGGTCCGTGACCTCACCGAGCTCGGCGAGATGTCCATGCCAATATTTGCCCTCGACTTCTCTCATCAAGGTCCCTACAAAGAAGGGCCTGGAGAATTGGGCGGCCCCGTGGCAATCCGAGGCACCAGCGTCGACACCGGCGACGTGGTCGTCACCGATGAGGACGGAGTAGCCTTCGTACCTCGAGCTCGCATCGCAGAGGCGGCGCAAGGAGCGCAAGCGATCGCCGAAAACGAAGAGCGGTCCATGGCGGCGATCGCCCGTGACAGCTGGGAACGGTCTTTCCTCGCAGAAGTCACCCTACGTCACATCGACCGCGCCCCGACGGAATCCTCCTGAAGAGATCACGGAAGACCCCTAGAACGCTAGCAGCATTGACAGAGCCAATAAGGAGAAGCCCCCAATGGCCACCTCTTCGTACCTTGACCTAATCCCAACGCTCGGTGACACAGCTGCCATGCTCATCGGTGGCCAGCCAACCACTGCAGAGGAGTATGCCGATGTGATGGACCCCGCGACTGGCAAGATCCTGCTCGCTCAACCCCTCGCTGGAATTGCGGAGGTGAGCCGTGCGGTGGACGCCGCCGCCGAGGCCGGACCGAGCTGGGCCCGGACCCCCGCGCGGGCTCGCAGCACCATCCTGCTCCGCTGGGCAGAGCTGCTACGAGAGAACCGGGAGTCTCTGGCCCACCTGGCCACCGCAGAAATGGGCAAGCCACTGCACGAATCTCGCGGAGAGGTGGACCGCGCCGCTGCCGAGATCGAGTTCACCGCCGGTGAGGCCCCTCGTATGACGGGTCAGACAATCCCAGGCGATCACCCGGACGCCCTTGTCATCACAGAGCGTGTCCCGCTCGGTGTCATCGCCGCCATCACTCCCTGGAACTTCCCCATCGTGGCACCAGTCCGAAAGGTCGCGCCGGCCCTCGCCGCCGGGGATACCGTGGTGGTCAAGCCCGCCCAAGAGTCTCCACTGTCGACTCTGGCGATCGTCGCCCTTCTACAGCAGGCAGGCGTGGCTCCGGGGACAGTAAACGTTGTGACGGGTAAGGGATCTATGGCAGGTGGAGCCCTCGTCGAGCACCCCGGTGTAGCAGGGGTGAGCTTCACGGGATCCACATCCGTGGGGCGCAGCATCGCCGAAGTTGCCGGCCGCAATCTGACCTCTGTCCAGCTCGAACTTGGCGGTAAGAACCCCGCCTACGTCCACAGCGCCCATGATCTCGGCACAGTCGCCGACGAGATCGTCTCAGCGGCCATTCAGTGCACCGGACAGCGCTGCACCGCGATTAGCCGGGTACTGGTCGAAGAGGAAATTGCCGATGAGCTCGTGGATGGTCTTGCTTCGCGCTTCAATGCCCTGCGTGTGGGTCCAGGCACCGACCCCGAGACGACCGTGGGCCCCATGACTAGTAATCATCAGCGGGACACTGTAGCGGAGTATCTGCGCCAAGGGCTGGCAGAAGGCGCCCAGCAAGTCACCACGGACCGCCCCGTTCCGGAGAGCGGGCCTTACCACGCCCCTGTGTTGCTGGACGAGGTGCGACCGGAGATGACCGTCGCGCAGGAAGAGATATTCGGACCAGTCCTCTCCGTGCTGCGTGTGCGCGGAGTCGAAGAGGCCGTGTCGATCACAAACAACACCGCCTACGGCCTAGCGGCCTCGGTTTTCAGTACTGACATGGACGTTGCTATGCGCTTCCTGCGAGAGGCCCGAACTGGGATGGTGCACGTCAACCATGGCACAGCGAGCGAGCCGCATGTCCCCTTTGGGGGCGTCGGAGGCAGCGGCCTCGGCCCCTTTTCTATCGGAGACACCGCACGTGACTTCTACACTCGGGTCAAGGTCGGTTACCTGCGCCCTGCAGTAGGAAGGTGAAAGATATGCGCACCGTTATCACCGGACAGCTGCCCGCCTCACCGCCGCCTCCGAGCGGCGAGTTCGGTGAGGTGCGGATCCCGGCTCCCCCTACTCCACTCTCCCGAGAGCGACTACTGGAGGAGGTCCGAGGCGCTACGGCCATCGTCTCGACTCTCAACGACCGAATCGACGCTGAGGTAGCCGATGCTGCTGGCTCGGGGCTGCGGGTAGTGGCCAACGTGGCCGTGGGTTACGACAACATTGATGTCTCTGCGCTGCAAGACCGCGGTGTGATTGTCACGACGACTCCCGGGGTGCTGACAGACGCCACCGCGGATCTCACCATGGGGCTGCTGCTGTCAGTAACCCGACGACTCGGGGAGGGGGAGCGGCTCCTTCGCTCTCGTGCACCTTGGACCTTTGAGCTCGGTTTCATGCTAGGCACCGGTCTACAAGGCAAGACCCTCGGGATCGTGGGACTGGGGCAGATCGGCAGGGCCGTCGCTCATCGGGCGCGAGCCTTCGGGATGAATATTGTCTACACCAGCCGCCGCCGCGCTCCGGAGCAGGTCGAAGAGACCTGCGACGCGGTCCATCTATCGTTTGAGGAGCTGTTGCGCACGGCCGATGTCGTCTCCTTGCACTGCCCCCTTATCCCGCAGACTCGGCATCTCATCGACGCCCAAAGCCTCGCCAACATGAAGCCCACGGCCTATCTGGTCAATACTACCCGGGGCCCTGTGGTCGACGAGGCCGCACTAGCGGAGGCCCTTTCGGCGGGACAAATCGCCGGCGCGGGGCTCGACGTCTTTGAGCACGAGCCGGAGGTAGAGCCACGTCTCCTAGGATGCGACAACCTGGTCCTTTCCCCCCACCTGGGCTCGGCGACCAAGGAAACTCGCAATGCCATGACTCAGCTTGCCTTCGACAACGTCCGTGCTGTCTTACGCGGCGACGATCCTTTAACGGCGCTTCCCTAAGCCCCTCAATATCGGGTCTTCGGCTTTCGGAGATGGGCGGCCGGGAGGACGGTCTTTAATGACCCCCGGCTGGGCCCCTTAAGGAGGCATTTTCGATGGCACGAGAGACGTTACTTCGTTCTAAGCTGCCCCTGGTCGCAGCACCTATGGCCGGCGGGCCCACCAATCTGGACCTGATTGAAGCCGTTTCGGAAGCCGGGGCGTTCCCTTTCCTCGCCGGAGGATACAAAACGCCAGAGGCGCTGAGCGAACAGATAGAGGCGACAAGAACACTCGGAGTGGACTTCGGGGTCAACCTCTTCGTGCCCGAGCGGAGACCTGTGGACCGAAGAACCTTCAGCGCATACGCAGTCGAGCTGCAGCCTGAAGCCGAGACTTACAGGATCACTCTCGATGCCGAACCCGTCGTCGATGAGGACTATTGGCAGCAGAAACTGGACCGGCTCACCGAATACCCCGTGCCGGTGGTCTCCTTCACCTTCGGCCTGCCCACCCAGGATGACGTAGAACGTCTCCGCTCGGTTGGTACTACGGCGCTCGCCAGTGTCACCACAGTTGAGGAGGCCAAAGCTGCAGAGAGGGTTGGAGCTGACGGTTTGGTCGTCCAGGGGCCTCAGGCTGGTGGCCACAGCGCCACTCACGACCCCAGCCGCGTCCCTGAGATGGCGGATACCGCCACTGTGGTGAAGCAGATCGCTGAAACAGTGCCGCTGCCTGTCGTCGGCGCTGGTGGAATCGACGGGCCGGAATCAGTTCGCCGAATCCTGGACGCTGGGGCGGAGGCAGCGGCCGTTGGAACGTTGTTGCTGTGCACCGATGAGGCTGGAACGTCGGCTACCCACCGAGCAGCGCTGGCAGACCCTTTGTTCACTGAGACGGTGCGGCTCATCGCAGATGAGGGTGTAGTAGGGGTCTGAATCCTCCGGTGTCCAGCATGGCTCGGGTGATGTAGTTGGTCAGGTTCCTGAATCCCAGGGCGGTGCCGCGCAGGTGCTCGAGCCGGCCGTTGATCGCTTCGGTGGGGCCGTTTGATGTGCCGGGTCGGTCGAAGTAGGCCAGAATGTCGGCGGCGCGCTTGTTCAGGGTTCGGCCCAGTTTCTTGACCTCTATCAGCTTCGCGGGGATTCCGCGGCGCAGCGAGGTGATGACCTCTTGAAGGAGGTGCTTGCCGTCCTTCTTGGAGGGGTGTCGGTAGGCGGCGACGATCTTCTGGTACACGCTCCAGGTCGCTTCGACTTCGACGTGCTCATCAGCGGCGAACACTCTGGTCAGCTTCCTCTCCTGGGGTTGGGTGAGCAGGTCAGCCCCGGTGCGCAGAGTCTTACGAGCCCCGTAGAGCGGGTCGCCAGAACGTCCCCGGTGGCCGGTGGTCTCACGTTGAACTCGTTGCCTCGTCTGGTCCAACGCGTCGCCGGCCAGGTGAGGTCGGCCCAGGGCGCAGTATCAGCGTTTCGGCTGGTCTGTTTCCCTGGGCCGCCTCCCGAACCGGACGTGCGACTTTCACCGCATCCGGCTCTCCACGAGCCCATGCCAATGCTCATGCAGGTGCTGGTTGGGTCCACGGTGTGGGGATGTCTCCTCGGTAGCGGTACCGGCTTACCGGTATTGTAGCGGGATTGAACAGCTCCACGCCCTCGTCCACCGGCCACCACCCCATGGGGCCGTACCGGTCTCGGAGGGTCCTCCAGTTGGTCTTACGGTGTTTGTTGGCTATTCAACGTTGAGCGTGGAGCCCTTGTTGGTGGGGGATCCTGCGGCGTCGGCGTGTCTGCCTGACGCTGGTGCCTAGGATACGTGATTGATAGTTCTTCTGGTTGCGGAACCCGCGGCCGGT
>NZ_BMIS01000023.1 GCF_014642675.1 Nesterenkonia cremea | reverse complement strand
AGAAGGAAGCAGAAGGGACTGGGGAAGTTGACCCCCATCGCCTACGAGGAGAAACTGCTCACACAGGCGCTGACATTAGCGGCCTGAACAGGAAACCCAACCTGTCACCAGTTCCTGCATCAGCCCCCTATGACCCCGAAGGCGTAGACGTCGGTTGCACTCGTTGCGTGCTCATGTCTCCATAGTTCTGGTGCTCCATAGGGAAAGGTGAGGTTATATTTTCGGGTATCGGCCGCTGTTACAGCTTCGGCGTACCTCGCGATACCAAAATCAGCTAGGCACCACCGGCCCTTCAGGTACAGGACATTCTCGGGTTTCAAATCACGGTGGACTACGGCGGTGCCGATGTCGGATAGGGCAGTAGCGATATCGGACAGAATCGAGAGTGTTTCCGTGAGATCAAGTGGACCATCGGCCTGGTGTAGGTGTTGAGCCAACGATTTATCCGCGCGCGGCATCACGAGGACCCATGAGCCTTCATGTTCTCCTTGGTCAAGTATCGGGACTACATTGCGGAACTGCTCGGCCCGAAGCGAATCGCCGATGAGGAGCTCGCGGTGGGCCCCAGGCATCTTGTCCACGAACTTGGCGACGGCTGGTGATCCATCCGTCGCAGTGGCCTCGAATACTTTCCCGAAACCACCTTCCCCATCGGCTAGTGGCGCTCCCCTCATCCAAGTCCCGTGCTCAAGTTTGATCTCCATGTGCCTGAGTCTAAAGCGGTGGACCTCTACCTCACGTATTGCGGATGTAGCGTCTCGGTTAGGGGCTAGCGGGACTCGTCCTCGAGTCGGGGCGGGACTTGAGTGTGGCAGATATAGGGCGTTCACCGGGCTTTAAATCGGGAGGGGTACACGGGCAATCTGGGCCAGCGTCTATATGGGCTGATCTAAGGGTGGGGCAGTACACGGTGAGCGACCGTCTTACGTGCGGTACGCGCGGATGGATTGGGCCCGTTCAACTCGGGGTTAGATATTGGGGTGGAGCACTTCCCGTCGGCCTCCGCGCTGAGCCGCTGCCCCAGCGATGATCACCGCCGCGGTTCCGGGCTTAGGTGTCGGCTGGCCACGAGCGCAGGTGGACCTTGGAGGATCCTGCGCACCACCGATGGGGAGATACCACCGAAGAGCTCCTCTGACCGTGCAGCAGCCCTATCCCAACTGTCGCTAGGAAGGTGTCACGATGTGGCAGACCTCAGCGTCTCCACAATCTGCCGGGTCCAGATTCTGGCTTGCCAGAAGGGTCTGCTCGAGATCAGCCGCCAGCGCCTCAAGGTCAACCTGGCGGGCTCGGACATCGGCGAGCTTCTGCTCGAGGAGACCGGAGACGTGCGCACAAGGGATCTGGCCTGTGCCCCGAAGCTCAATCGCCTCCAGCACCTCACTCAGGCTGAGACCGGCAGCCTGGGCGGCACGGATAAACCGCAGCCGTGCGATGGCCTGATCGTCATAACGACGGTACCCGCCACCCGTTCGCACTGGTTCCGGCAAGAGGCCCTGACGCTCATAGAAGCGAATCGTCTGACGTCCGATACCTGTGATGGAACTGAGTTCTCCGATAAGCACCCTTCCAATATGACTTGACCTTGTACCTGACTGCAAGGTTTATGGTCAGGTCATGGAAATCGTGCTGCAGTACTTCGAGGGATGCCCCAATTGGAAGATCGCCCATGAGCGGCTTGTCAGGCTGTGCGCTGAGAGGCCCGACATCAGTCTGAGCACACAGCTGGTAGAGAGTGACGCTCAGGCTCAGCGGCTGGGTTTTCACGGTTCCCCCAGCGTCCTGATCGATGGTTTCGACAGGTTCTCGGAGGCCTCTTCGGCGGTGGGCTTGTCGTGTCGCAGGTATATGACTCCTGAGGGAATCGCCGGCGCCCCCACCATGGAGCAGCTGCGCTCCGCAGCAGCAGCCGCTGAGTCCACGCCGAGATAAATCCTGAGTGTCGAGGATCCATTCACCCCGCTGCGTGACGGTCGCGGCGCTTCAGAGAAGGTGTAGATATGACGAAGAAGTACGAGGAGCATGAGAAGTACGACCTGATAGTCATTGGGGCCGGCATGGCTGGGATCGCGGCAGCGACCAAGTGCGCATCCCAGGGTTGGCGTGTGGCCATCGTGGACTCGCTTCCCTATGGTGGCACCTGCGCCTTGCGGGGGTGTGACCCGAAGAAAATTCTGCGCCGGGGAGCTGAGATCCTGGATGCGGCACATCTCATGGGGGATAAGGGCATCGATGAAGGTGGCTTGTCGGTGAACTGGGCGCAGCTGATGAAGCACAAGCACGGCTTCACCGATGGGGTGCCCACCAGTATGGAAGACGATCTCAAAGCGCACGGGGTGCAGACACTCCACGGCACCGCGGTGTTCACCGGCCCGACAGAGGTTGAGGTCTCCGGTGTGGGCTATCACGCACCAAAGATCCTGATCGCGACCGGCGCCACACCTGCCCCGCTTGATTTCCCTGGCCACGAGCACCTGATCGACAGCACCGCGTTCTTGAACCTCGAGAGCCTTCCTCCGCGGGTCCTCTTTGTCGGGGGCGGGTTCGTGTCCTTCGAGTTCGCTCACATCGCGGCACGAGCCGGGTCCCGCCCGATCATCATCGACCGTGGTCCGCGGCCGCTGAAGAGTTTCGACCCCGATCTGGTGGACCTGCTGATCCGACGCGGCACCCAGGCTGGCGTGGATGTCCAATCGGGCACCAGCATCACCGGCGTGGAGAAAGTGCCCGCCGGGTATCAGGTGCATCTTGAACAGCAGGGCGTCGCAGCGATGATCGAAGTGGACCTTGTCGTTCATGGAGCAGGACGTCTCCCCGATCTGTCCCGGCTTGATCTTGAGGCCGGCGGCGTGGCGTATGGCCCACGAGGCATCGACGTGACAGCTGATCTGCAGTCGGTTACGAACTCAGCCGTGTATGCCGCCGGTGATGCTGCTGACACCCAGGGGATGCCGCTTACCCCGGTAGCTGTGGTGGAGGCGAAAGTCGCAGCATCAAACATCTTGAAGTCAGGGAATGCTGTACCTGACTACGCGGCGACTCCGACGGCGGTCTTCACGATCCCGGAGCTTGTCAGGGTAGGGGCGTTGGAGAATGAAGCCCGGTCGCGCGGTATGGATATCGACGTCAGGTATACCGACACCAGTCGGTGGTTTTCCCAGTATCGGGTCGGCGAAACAGCCGGGGCAGCCAAGATTCTCGTCGACCGATCGACTGATCTCATCGTGGGGGCGCATCTGTTCGGACATGGTTATGCAGAGTTGGTGAACACGATCAGCCTGGCCATGAAGTACGGGCTGACGGCGCGGGAGCTAAGATCCTCGCCGGCGGTATATCCTTCCATCGCGTCTGACCTGGGATCGATGCTCTGACCAAAGATCAAGACAAACCCCACGATGCGGGCCGGCACGGTGGGAGCCCCTGGAGGTTGAACACAGCGAGGCCCGAGGGAGGCCCCCACAACGCTCAGGTCACCTGCGCGAGGCCCGGCTACGGCTTGAAAGAACCTCAGGGCTCAGCAGCCCCAAGCCCAGCAGCAGTGAGAGAGCAGGCCGAACATGTACCGACAGTTTTCAGATGGCCATCGGATAGGTTGCCAGGCGCATGAGAGCTCTGGGGATCATTGGACCGTGAGCAGGTCCCGCTCCAATGGCCAGCATCGTGGTCGATGGCCAGACTGCCGGCGACGGGCTCGCGGTAAGGATTGAGTCGAGGTCCATGGAGCTGAGGATGTGGGGTCTAGCCGGAGGGACCGAAACTCGTCTTGACCTTCTAGCTGACTTGAAGGTTTACCGTGGGGATGCAGGCCCCCCTGCCGCTGAACCCAGCTGCCGGAATGGTCCTGTCACAGCTGCCGATGGAGAGGACCAACAGATGACTTGGGCTGAGCGTCTTCAAAGCGTGTTCGTCGCCGTGGCGGCACTGGCTGGATTAGGCGTCGGTCTCGCCAGCCCATTAGGCGCCAACGGCGAGCATCTCGTGATCCCAGCCCTACTGGTGATGCTCATCGCTGTCTTTATGCAGCTCGATGCCTCGCACCTCAAAGACGTGGGCAAGGCTAAGGGACTTGTCGGGGTCAGTCTGGTGCTGAACTACGCCTTCACCCCGCTTCTCGCCTGGGCCTTGGGTCTTGGACTACTCGGTGCGCAGCCTGACCTGCGAATCGGACTGTTGCTGTTACTGGTCACCCCGTGCACCGATTGGTACCTGATCTTCACCGCAATGGCTCGTGGGCACGCGGGGATCGCTGCCGCCCTGTTGCCGATCAACCTGGTGCTCCAGCTGTTGCTGTTGCCGGTCTACGTGATGCTGCTCGGCGGTGAAGCTGCGATGGTCGATACAGCCACCCTGTTGGAGGCCGTGCTGTTGATGCTTCTGACCCCGCTGGTGGTCGCGTTCACGCTGCGCTGGGTCAGCACCCGGCTCAAGGGCGAGCATTGGAGGGAGGAGCACGTCAACCGGTGGGCGAATCGTGTGGTGATGCCGCTGCTGTGTGTGGCGGTCTTCGCGATGTTCGCCTGGCAGGCGCCGGTGGTTGCTGAGAGCGGCGCCGAGATGCTGCTGTTGCTGCCTCCGCTGCTGGCGTTCTTCATCATCCTTCCGCTGGTCGCCACCGGGGTTTCTCGGCTGTTGCGCCTGACGGGACCCCAACGAGTGGCTCTGACGATGGTGACCACAGCCAGGAACTCGCCCATTGCGCTGGGCATCGCAGTCGCCGCGTTCCCCGACCGGCCACTGATCGCCGTGGCCCTGGTGGTAGGGCCTTTGATCGAGCTCCCGATCTTGGCGGCACTGAGTCAGATCATTCGCCACCGGGACAAGCCAGACCCGGCCGAACAGGTTCCCGCGACGAGCAGCGACCGATGACACTCCGCCTCCGTGGAAGGGTGTAGATATGCGTATCTCTGAGGTCACCGCGCATAGTGGGGTTCCAGCGACGGCCCTGCGGTACTACGAACAGCTCGGCTTGATCAGTTCGACCCGGTCCATCAATGGATACCGCGAATACGGCCCCGAGGCGCTGGAGCGTCTGCGCTTCATCAGGGTGGCCAAGAAGATGGATATGGACCTTGAGCAGATCAAGTGGCTTCTCGAGGTCACCGAAACGGGCACCTGCACCAATACTCGAGATGCCCTGCACCCAGTGCTCACTGAGCGGCTGCGGGAGGTGGAAGACAGTATCCGCAACTTGGAAGAGCTTCGTGCCGTGCTGGTGAGTTCGATCGACCACGTGGCGACCTGCCCAGACAGTTCAGCACCCTGTCAGTCTGAGTGCGCCTTCACGTCCCTCACATAACCCCAGTGCTGTCGATCGAGACAAGCGACAGATAGCGGTGCGAGAAGACCGCCATTTACCGCGGCGATCCACAGACGATGCGCCGGTGGCGCGATGTCTTGTAGCGAAAACGGTCGTTACTGCTACAGCCGCAGCCTGACCGCGTTGTCGGTGAGATAAGCAGGCCGGAGGAAGCCCCCACCTGCTGAGGGTGACGATCATGGATCGAACCGCGATCAGAGATGGATACAGCCGCAACTGTGCCGAGTTAGAGGCTGCCTGCCCTGCACCGCGCGAGCGGCTCCGAGGCGCGACGGGGCAGCAACGGCACCCGATGGACGTGTACGCCTACCCGATCCGGCATTTCGACTTTCATGCATCCCAGCTCAGCCTGCCCGGAACCCGGACGGCTTCTGCTTGAGACGAGCAGGATCGCCCTGGGTGCGGCCGACCACAATATGGTCACTCGTGGCGAAGAGCGTCATGCATCGCGCGCAGTGCCATGGTCGCCCGCGACGGCCAGATCCTGACAGCAGCAATCCGGATACTGCTCACAGGCGCGCACGATCACGCCCCGCCTGACCGCGCATCCGCAGTCCGCGCACATCATCTCCATGCGCTGATGGTACTCACCGTGCTCGTGCAGAGATGGCCGCAGCAGTCGTGGCGGACTCAAGATCGCCGGCGATGGCGCCGACCGTGGCTTTCGCGGTGGATCCGACACCGACGAGGGTGGCCGATCCCGGACCGGTCCAGTCTCCGTAGCCTGCGAAATAGAGCCCCGGGATCCGGGGTGACGCCGTTCCGTCGAGCCTGATCGTCCCGTCTGACTCCCGGAGGTCGTGTGCCCGCAGATGGCGCAGCGCCGGTCTGAAGCCGGTGGCCCAGATCACCGCGTCGACTCGGCGTGTGCTGCCGTCGTTCCAGATCACGCCGTCGCGGGTGAAGCGTTCGAACATCGGGTGAGGGATCAGCAGCCCTGCATCCCGTGCCTTCTTCACGGGTGGGACGGCAACGATGTCGCCCAAGTTCGCGACGCCGCCGGAGTCCGGTTCCCCGGCGGCCAGTGCGCGCACCCGCTGGCTGGCCACCCGGAAGAGCTCGCGCCCGTCGACGTCGTCGGGCAGATAGCGCGGCGCACCGCGCAGGCACCAGGTCACCGTCGCGGCGCGGGCGAGATCGGCTGCGATCTGTGCGGCTGAGTTCGCTCCGCCGACGACGAGGACGGATTGGCCCTTGAACTTGCCTGGTCCGCGGTAGTCGGCACTGTGCATCTGACTCCCGCGGAAGCTCCTCTGCCCCGGCACGGTTGGCCAGAAGGGCTGCGACCATGTGCCCGTCGTGTTGACGACGGCACGCGCCCGCCACTGCCCGGCATCGGTGAGCAGCTGGAATCCCTCGCTGGTTGGGATGACCTGGGCGACTCGCACCGGCCGCACGACTGGGAGTGAATACCGCTCCTCGTAGTCGGCCAGATACCGGATCACGTGATCGGCGTCGGGGTTACCGCCGGAGGTTCTCGGCATCAGCCGGCCGGGCAGGGATGAGTATTCTGCCGGCGAGAACAGCCGCAGCGAGGGCCACACGTGCCTCCAGGCCCCACCAGGGGCGTCCTGGTCATCGAGAATCACGAAGGACAATCCGGCACGGCGCAGGTAGTAGCCGACCGCCAGGCCGGCCTGTCCGCCACCGATCACGGCAACATCGGCTCGATCTCTCACCTCCACCGCGCGACTGACTGCCCCGAGTGCGGTCATCAGTCCAGGGCGAGGAACTGGCGCAGCTCGGCGAACGCTTCGCGCACCACGGTGTAGTGCGCCCACTTGCCGCGCTGCTCACGCGTCAGGAGGCCCGCCTCGACAAGCTTCTTGAGGTGGTGGCTGATCGTCGGCTGGCTGATGTCGAGCGTCTCGGTCAGGTCGCAGGCGCACACCGCGTCGCATCCCTGCGCGGCTACATGCGACAGCACCCGCAGCCGGGTCGGGTCGGACAGCGCTTTGAGCTTTCTGGCCATCTGTTCGGCCTGGTCCGCGCCCAGCGGTGCGACCGCCAGCGGACAGCAGTCGTTGGCATGGGGGGTGAGCAGTTTCACGGTTTCGAATGCGGTTGCCATCACCCCATCATACATTGACGCCCATCGATGCATGCGCTTAGTGTGTTCCATAGACATCCATCGATACAAGGAGCTTAGTGCCGATGAACACCACTGCAACGACGGCTGCGCAGAACGCGGTGCCGGTGACGAAGGAGATGTCCTTCCTGGACCGCTGGCTGGCGGTCTGGATCCTGGCGGCAATGGCCGTGGGTCTGCTGCTGGGGCGTTTCGTGCCCGGGCTCGACACGGCCTTGGACTCTGTGAAGGTCGGCGGGATCTCCGTGCCGATCGCGATCGGTCTGCTGGTCATGATGTATCCGGTGCTGGCGAAGGTTCGCTACGACGAGATGCACCGGGTGACCGGTGATCGGAAGCTGCTGGCTCTGTCGCTGTTCCTCAACTGGGTCATAGGTCCGGCCTTCATGTTCACGCTGGCCTGGGTGTTCCTGCCCGATCTGCCGGAGTTCCGGACCGGGCTGATCATCGTGGGCCTGGCCCGCTGCATCGCGATGGTGTTCATCTGGAACGATCTCGCCTGCGGAGACCGTGAAGCCGCCGCCGTGCTGGTGGCGATCAACTCCGTCTTCCAGGTCGTGGCCTTCGGTGCGCTGGGCTGGTTCTATCTGCAGGTGCTGCCCTCGTGGTTGGGACTGGAGACGACTTCGGCGCAGTTCTCCGTGTGGGCGATCGTGGCATCGGTGCTCGTCTTCCTCGGCATTCCGCTGCTGGCGGGCTTCCTCACCCGCGTGCTTGGTGAGAGAGCCAAGGGCCGGCAGTGGTACGAGGAGACGTTCCTGCCGAGGATCGGTCCCTGGGCGCTCTACGGACTGCTGTTCACCATCGTGCTGCTGTTCGCCATGCAGGGTGAGGCGATCACCTCGCAGCCCTTGGATGTGGCCCGGATGGCGGTGCCGCTGCTGCTGTACTTCGTGCTCATGTTCATCATCAGCCTGCTCGCCTCCAGAGCCGTCGGACTGAACTACGCGAAGTCGACCAGCGTGGCCTTCACCGCGTCGGGCAACAACTTCGAGCTCGCGATTGCGGTGTCGATCGGCGCATTCGGGATCACCTCGGGGCAGGCGCTGGCCGGTGTCGTCGGCCCGCTCATCGAAGTCCCCGTCCTCGTCGGTCTCGTCTACGTCGCTCTCTGGGCCGGTCCCAAGCTGTTCCCCAACGACCCGACTGTCCCCGCACGCAGAACCTCTGGAGTCCGAGCATGACCAGCACCTCTGAACCGAAAAGGCCCAGCGTCCTCTTCGTCTGCGTCAAGAACGGCGGCAAGTCCCAGATGGCCGCCGCGCTGATGCGCTACCATGCCGGCGACGCGGTTGAGGTGCACTCGGCCGGCACCAAGCCCGGTACCTCCCTCAACGCCCTGTCCGCCGACGTGGTCGCCGAGGTGGGCGCAGACATGTCCGGAGAATCGCCCAAGCCGATCGACCCGGACCTGCTGCGCCGGGTCGACCGGGTCATCGTCCTCGGCGAGGAAGCACACGTCGAACCCGTCGACGGTATGACCGCCACGATCGAGACCTGGAACACCGATGAGCCCTCGGAGCGCGGCATCGAGGGCATCGAACGGATGCGCCTGGTCCGCGACGACATCGACACCCGCGTCCAGGCTCTGCACTCCGCACTTCTCAACGACTGAATACCCACTCCCGGATTGGATGGTCCTATGACCGCTGCCCCCAACACCACCACGACCAAGCCCAGCGTGCTGTTCGTGTGCGTCCACAACGCCGGCCGCTCCCAGATGGCCGCCGGCTACCTCACCGAACTGTCGGGCGGCCGGATCGAGGTCCGCTCGGCAGGCTCGGAACCCGCCGACCAGATCAACCCGGTCGCCGTCGAGGCGATGGCAGAAGACGGCATCGACATCACCTCTGCCTCCCCGAAGATCCTCACCACCGACGCCGTCAAGGCCTCCGACGTCGTCATCACCATGGGCTGCGGGGACGCGTGCCCGATCTTCCCGGGCAAGCGCTACGAGGACTGGGACCTCGCAGACCCCGCAGGCCAGGGCATCGAGGCGGTCCGCCCGATCCGCGATGACATCAAGGCCCGCATCGAGCAGCTCGTCTCCGAGCTGCTGCCAGCATCGACCGGCGCGAAGTGAGGCGCTGACACCATGACGACCACCAGCACCCAAACGGATGAGCTGATCATCATCGGGTCCGGCCCCGCAGGTTATACCGCCGCGATCTACGCGGCACGCGCCGGGCTGTCCCCGCGCGTGATCGCCGGATCCGTCACCCACGGCGGCGCCTTGATGAACACCACCGACGTCGAGAACTTCCCCGGATTCCCCGGCGGCATCCAGGGCCCGGAACTCATGATGGGACTCAGCGAGCAGGCCGCAAACTTCGGGGCCCGCATCGAGTACGACGACGCTTCCGCCGTCGACCTGACCGGGCCCCTGAAAGAGGTCACGACCCTGTCCGGTGCCACCTACCGAGCACCGGCCGTCATCGTCGCCACGGGTTCGGCGTACAAGGAGCTGGGACTGGCCGATGAGAAGCGGCTCACCGGGCACGGCGTGTCCTGGTGCGCCACCTGCGACGGGTTCTTCTTCCGCGACCAGCACATCATCGTCGTCGGCGGTGGGGACTCGGCCATGGAGGAGGCACTGTTCCTGACCCGGTTCGCCGCGACCGTGACCGTGGTGGTCCGGCGCGACACCCTGCGCGCATCGAAGATTATGGCCCAGCGGGCACAACAGAACGAGAAGATCCGCTTCCTGTACAACAGCCAGATCACCGCCATCCACGGAGACGAAAAGGTCACCGGCGTGAGCGTGACCGACTCACTCACCGGCAACACCAGCCAGCTGGATGCCACCGGGATCTTCGTCGCCATCGAGCACCTGCCCCGCACCGAACTCGTCAAGGGCCAGCTGGAACTCGACCCGGACGGCTACATCGTCGTCGACGCCCCGACCACCGCCACCAACCTGCCCGGCGTCTTCGCCTGCGGCGACGCGGTCGACCACCGCTACCGGCAGGCCATCACCGCCGCCGGCACCGGGTGCGCCGCCGCCCTAGACGCCGAACGCTTCCTCGCCGCCACCGAACCGGCAACCGCCCCCGTCCTTCAGGAGACCAGCCATGGCTGACACCACCAACCACACCGAGAGTCTGCCGGTCGTCGTCATCGGCGCCGGCCCCGTCGGGCTGGCCACCGCCGCCCACCTGCGCGAACGCGGCCTGACCCCGCTGGTGCTGGAGGCCGGCAGCACCAGCGGCGCCGCGATCCGCGACTGGGGCCACACCCGCCTGTTCTCACCGTGGCGCTACAACATCGACGAAGCCGCCCGCCGCCTCCTCGAGGCAGATGGCTGGCAGGCCCCGAACCCGGAAGTCCTGCCCACCGGTCACGAGCTGATCACCGACTACCTGACCCCGCTGGCAGCGGCACTGGGCGACGTCGTCCGCACCGACGCCCGCGTCATCGCGGTCTCCCGGGAAGGGATCGACAAGACCCGCAGCACCGGCAGGGAGACCACCCCGTTCCTCGTCCGCATCGCCTCCTCCGACGGATCGTCCGAGGACGTGTTGGCGCGCAGCGTCATCGACGCCTCGGGCACCTGGCACCAGCCCAACCCACTCGGCCGGTCCGGCCTGCCCGCCCCCGGAGAAGCCGAGGCGACAGCCCGCGGCCTCATCACCCAGCCCCTGCCCGCCGTCACCGGTGTCGACCGTGACCGGTTCGCCGGGCGCCACGTCCTCGTCGTCGGCGCCGGCCACTCCGCGGCCAACACGCTGCTCGACCTCGCCGAGCTCGCCGACGACAACCCCGCGACCCGGATCAGCTGGGCCGTCCGGTCAGCGGACGCCTCCCGCGCCTACGGCGGCGAAGACCGCGACGAACTCGCCGCCCGCGGCGCCCTGGGCACCCGCCTCCGGGACCTGGTCGAATCCGGCCGAATCGATGTCCACACCTCGTTCGTGATCACCGGCTTCGAAACTCACGGCGAGCAGCTGCACGTCCAGGCCGCAGGACCCAGCGGCGCCGAGAAGCTCACCGTGGACGTCCTCGTCCCGGCCACCGGCTTCCGCCCCGACCTGTCGATGCTGACCGAGCTGCGCCTCGACCTCGACCCGACCGTCGATGCACCCCAGAAGCTCGGCCCGCTCATCGACCCGGAGTTCCACTCCTGCGGCAGCGTCGAACCACACGGCGAACGCGTGCTGGCCCACCCCGAGCCCGGGTTCTACATCGTCGGCATGAAGAGCTACGGCCGCGCACCGACGTTCCTCATGGCCACCGGCTACGAACAGGTCCGCTCCATCGCCGCAGCACTGGCAGGTGACCGGGTCGCCGCCGACACCGTCCACCTCGAACTGCCCGAGACCGGCGTCTGCACCACAGACCTCGGCGGATACTGCGACGTGCCAGCCGGGCCACTCCCGGTGACCATCGGCGTCGCACCCACCTCCTCCTGCTGCTCCTGAAAGGACCAGGCCATGGCCGCCGACACCCCGCCGCTCGACACCCAAGTCCTCCAACACACAGCCGATGACCTCGCCCGCAAGTACGAGGGAATCTTCTCCCCGGAGACCATCGAGCGCTACGTCTTCGAGTCCTACACCACCCTGTCGCGGACCGCGAGAATCCGCGACCACCTGGCGATCCTCGCCGAACGGTTCGCCGCCGACCGCCTCCGCGCTCTCGCCCTGGCACAGGGCACAATCGAGACAACCGTCCCGCAGGTGCTGTTCGTCTGCGTGCACAACGTCGGACGCTCCCAGATCGCCAGCGCCCTGCTGGCCCACTACGCCGGCGACCGGGTCGAGGTCCGCTCGGCCGGCTCGCTGCCCGGATCCGAGGTCCACCCCCTGGTGATCGACGCGCTGGCCGAACGCCACATCGACCTGTCCGGAGCCTTCCCCAAACCACTGACCGACGACGTCGTCCGCGCAGCCGACTACGTCATCACCATGGGCTGCGGCGACGCCTGCCCCATCTACCCCGGCAAACGCTACCTGGACTGGGAACTGGCCGACCCCGCCGAGGAGACACCGGAACGAATCCGCGAAATCGTCGACCAGATCGACGACCGCGTCCGCGCCCTGTGGACCGAGATCCAGAACTGACGACGGCCCACCGGGCAAGAACAGAAGCACCCGGAGCCGCCAAGCGAAACTGCGATTCCCCGCCATCTCCCGCTAACAGTCACACTGTCGACACGCCCACTACGGTGTGAGTCGCAGCAATAAGTGGCCGCCTTTCCTAAACGGAAATTGGCGGCCCTGGTATCCGAAAGGGGTTGGGCAACTGGCACAGGACTCGGCCACCTGGCTGCCGTTTCGTGAAGGGGGCCCCTGAACATGACATTCAGGTTGGTCAGGTTGGGCGCGTGTCCACCACGTCAGGTTTTGTGTCTTCGCGGGAGCGTCCGACACTGCCGATGGCTTCGAAGAGTAGCCGTGGTCTGCCGCCGAGGGAGTTGATGAAGATGGTGGTCACGGACAGGGCCATGGCGATCATTGCCCAGACTGGGTAGACCAACCCGGTGGTGGCCACGAGGATCCCGGTGCCGTTGAAGAGAAACGCCAGGGCGACGTTCTGCTTGGTGCGGCGGTAGCTGGAGAGGCTGGTTTGGCGTGCGGTGAGGATCGCGCGGAGGTCGTCGCGGACGATGACGACATCGGCGGATTCCACTGCGATGTCGGTGCCGCTGCCCATGGCGATGCCCACGTCGGATTGCATCAGGGCAGGGGCGTCGTTGATGCCGTCACCGACCATCGCGACCCGGGCCCCCTCGGTCTGGAGCTCGCGTACGAGGTCGGCTTTGTCCTCAGGCAGCAGCCCGGCTCGGATGTCTTCGATGCCGACCTGCGCGGCGACGTGCTTCGCCGCTGGGAGGTTGTCGCCAGTTGCTAACACGGGGGTGATGCCCGCTGCCTGTAGCTGCTGCACGGCCTCGACCGTCTCGGGGCGGATCTCATCGCCCAGGGCGATGATTCCCAGTAAGTCGCGGTCGGCGGCGACGGCCACCACCGTGCGTCCGATGGCCTCTAAGCGTTGGATGGCGGGGCCGAGGGGGGTCAGGTCGATGCCGCGATCGACCAGAAAGCCTGGCCGGCCGACCAACACGGCGCGACCGTCGACGGTGGCGGTGACGCCGAAGCCGGTGACCGAGTGGAAGTCCTGGACCGCTGGCAGGGTCAGACCTCGGATAGTGGCAGCAGTGACGATAGCTCGGGCTAGTGGGTGTTCGGAGGGCTCTTCGGCCGCGGCGGCGGTGGTGAGCAGGTCTGCCTCGTCGGTGTGGGATTGGATCTCGCGGACAGCAGGTTTGCCTTCAGTGAGGGTGCCGGTCTTATCCAGCACGATGGTGCGGATCTGGCCGAAGGTTTGGAATGCTTCTCCGGTGCGCATGATGATTCCCTGGTCGGCGGCCTCCCCGGCCGCCCGGACGATGGCCAGCGGGGCGGCGATCCCCATCGCGCAGGGATAACCCATGATGAGCACACCGATGCCGGCGAACACTGCCCGTCGCACATCCGGTTCCTCCGCCCATGCCCAGGAACCTAGCAGCCAACCGAGCAGCGCGAGAGTAGCTAGGATCAGCACGGTGGGAGTGTAGATGCGCAGCACCCGGTCGACCAGGTGCAGGATCCCGGGCTTCAGCGCTCTCGAGTCTTCAACGTGCCGGGCCACTTGAGCCAGGAAGCTCTCGGACCCGATCCGGGTCGCCTCCACCAACAGAGTGCCGGCCCCATTGATGGACCCACCGATCACCTCTCCACCAGCTGAGCGTTCGGCCGGGACGGGTTCACCAGTGACCAGGGACAAATCCAGGGTCGAGTAACCCTCGATGACCCGGCCATCGACCGGGACCCGGTCTCCGGGGCGGATGCGCACCAGGTCCCCGGCTGTGATCTGGGTGACAGGCACCTCTTTCTCAGTGCCGTCCTGGACCAGACTGGCGGTATCGGGTTGTAACTCCAGCAGCTTGCGCACCGCTTGGCTGGAGCGGGTCTTGACCAGCAGGGAGAGCCATTCAGAGAAGATGTGATAGTTCGCCACCAACACGGTCACAGCAAAGAACGCCGCAGTGGGGTAATCAGGGAAGACTTCTGTCAACCCGATCACACCGCCGACGATGCCACCAAGCGCACCGATCTCCAGCAGTACGTGTTGGTTGAGGATCCCCCGCCTGGCGGCCTGGTAGGCCATGCGCAGGATATGGGGGGCGATGGCCAACACCACCGTCAGCGCTAGGGCGCCGGTGAGCCACGCCGCCGCTGTCTCGCTAACCCACCCTGACTGGCGGCCCGTATACGCCAATGCGGCCGGAGCGATCATCGTCACCGCACCCAAGGTGGCGAGGGCTCGGCCGGCGGGCCGCATGATTGCGTAGGAGACCGGCACCATTAGGATCACGACCGAGGCTGGCACCAGCACCGACCAGAGACCAGAGACCTCCAGGATCAGGGCGATGGTGGCCAGACTCGCCGCGATCGCGGCCAGCAGACGCTTGCCCTCGTGAACGAGGTCGGCTTCCTCCTCCTCGAAGGGCCGCAACTTGCGCGGGTCATAGAGGTCATAGCCGATATCGCGCAGCGTCTTCAGGATCTTCTCAGGACCGGTGAGTTTCGGATCGTAGTCAACCAGGGCCTGTTCATGGGTCAGACTGACCGCCACCGTGTCCACCCCGGACTGACGACACAGCGCCTTCTCGATCGTTCCGGTGCACAACGAACAATGCAGACCCGCGATCCGAGCTCGAATGCGGGCGTGTCCCGCCAGGTGACTGGGCTCCTCCGCCCACAGCTGCTCTGCCTGTTCCGTTTTCGTCACAGTGCTCGTTCCCGTCTCCTCGGTAGTCTCACGCGCCAGCTCAGCTGACGGCCGGATAGCCAGCGGTGGCAAGGCGCTCACCGATCTCTTCGATACTGGTCTGGGACTGGTGGTAACTCACCGTCACCTGATTGGTGTCAGAATCCGCAGTGACGTCTCGCACCCCGTTCACACGGGTCAACGCATTGCGGATCGCTTTCTCGCAGCCACCACAGTGGATCTCTTCAACACGGAATGTATAAGTGCTCACGACACACCTCCTTGTAGGTGCCATCAACCGTAAACCTTCCACTCCACTAGAAGGTCAAATTGGATGATGAGACGGTTCGTAGGCCCGGGAGCTTGACGTTCCAGCCGGGGGAAGGTCCACGATAAGAAGACTGCTAACTATTGGGAAGGAAAATCGTCATGACAATGATCGAAGACCACACCAAACAGCTCATCGATATCCTCAGCGACTGCTTGGCCAAGTGCACCGCGTGCGCCAAGGAGTGTGTCGAGCAGGGGGATAAGGATCTGGCTCGGTGCATCACACTGTGTGTCGACTGCGCCGATCTATGCCGGGCCTGTATCCCGTTGATCGCCCGTGGCAGCGACTTCAGCGCCGAACTCTGTCGGGTATGCGCAGACGCATGCGAGCGTTGCGCGCAGGAATGTGAGCGGACCGGCATGACCGAGTGTGCCGAGGCCTGCCGCAAGGCCGCCGATGCATGCCGGCAGATGGTCTCGGCTTAGTCCGTACCACTAGGGGCGATACTGGCTTTCTGCCGCGCGTGCTCGATCAACTGGCAGGTGCAGTTATCAGCGGCGGCAGGGAGTGGGTCCGCCTCTGAAACAATCTCGGTCAGCTGCTCCCGCAGAAACTCAAGCTCACGCATCCGCCGATCAATCCCTTCCAGTTGGGTATCCAGCACGCTGCGCACATACGCGCATGGGGCCTCACCCCGCTCCCGGAACAGAAGCATCTCCTTAACCTCATGCAAGGTAATTCCCAAGCGCTGGGAGGTGCGGATGAAAGTCAACCGATCGACATAAGACTCATCAAAGTCCCGATAACCCGACGGGGTGCGCACCGGATCCGGCAAAAGCCCAATGGACTCGTAATAACGGATCGTCTTGGTGGTGACGCCGGACAGCCGGGCGAGTTCGCCAATCTTCATAAGTCCTCCTGCAAAGAATGTTACAGCCCGCGGGAAGGTTAATCTCGCCTCTCCTCAGGCGCTGATTGGGGGCTGGTCGAACTACCTATGTCGCTGGGTCCAGTGGCAGACGGTGTCACCGGTTCATGGTGAAACGCCTCGTCGGAGGGGCCGGAGAAGGCGCGTGCTCGTTGGTGTGATGCCCACGCATCGACGTCGCACACGCCACCCCAGCGACCGCCCCTTCAGCGATGGCCACCGAGACCAGCTGCATTCCGGGAGTAATGTCCCCGGCGGCGTAGACGCCATCGACGCTGGTCAGCTGGTATCCGTCCACGGCGATCTGCCCGTGATCATCGAGTTCACACTCCAGCTGGAGGGCGAGGTCATTGGTGGGGTGATGGGAGTAGGAGAAGAACACTTTCTGTGCCTCCACGACAGTCCCGTCTTTCAAGCGCAACCCCTCCAGGGCTCCCGGAAGCCCGATCAGCGCCTGGGCCACCCCCTCCACGACGCTGATGCCGTGCTCGGCCAATGTGGCCCTCTGGGCTTCGTCGAAGGCCCTATCGGTGGGGTTGGTGACGATGCGCACGGTCTCGGCCCAATCCAGCAGCTCGGCAGCGTAGGCGGGCACGTGTTCGCCAGCACCTAGGACGACAACGGTGCCCCCGCGTGCCTTGTACCCGTCGCAGGCTGGACAGTGATGCACATCGACGCCGCAGTGCGCATCGACGCCCGCGATTGGCGGCCACTGGTCGCGGACCCCGGTGGCTAGCACCACCCGATCGGCGATAACCTTGGCGCCGTCGATCGTGGCCTGGAACCGGCCCTGGCCGGTAGGCTCCAGGGCGCTTACCGTTGCCTCGTAGACGCTCACCTGGTGGTATTGGGCCAGGTCGGCGCGGGCCTGGTTCAGCAACTCCCTGGGGCTGATCGGGTCCCGGCCCAGCAACCCGTGAACCTGATCTGCGAACCGGTTGCGGTGCTGGCCGGCGTCGGCCACCAAGGTGCGGCGCTGGTAACGACCCAACCAGGTAGCAGCCGAGAGGCCAGCGGCGCCCCCGCCAATGACCAGAGCATCGACGTAAGCGGGAAGGGATGTGCTTGTACTCATCGGTCCTCGACGGTTCGGGGCGGGCAACTCGTCAATTCTCCACGTTCCAGCTGAGGGAAGGTCAACCCGCTTGTGGCTCTCGCACAATCTGTGGGTCTCGTTTTCCCAGAGCGCCTCGGTGGGAGTTTCGTGCCGAGCCGTGGAAAGAACCGGGCATACTTGAGTGCTTCAGTTGAGGAAGCCCCTATGAGACGCCCTGCCTGAGGACCTCAAGATAGGTCGGGTCTGCTGAAGGTTCGGTTGACTTCAAGACTGCTTAGAAAGCAGGAAGGATGGAAGTCATGCCGAAAGTCGTCTACACCGAGGAGTTTCGCCGGACCGCCGTGGAGCTGGTTGCTGGCGGGAT
>NZ_BMIS01000022.1 GCF_014642675.1 Nesterenkonia cremea | reverse complement strand
CCATCCTGACCAGCTCGTCAAATCAGCGTTTCCGCATGATCCTCAATCCGAACCAGCCGGCCGCATAACCTTACCAGACCATCCAGAGAAAACAAATCCCCTGTGTCCAGTCATGCAGGACCAGATATCTAATTTATAAGAAAGAACAAACGCAGCAAAACTGCCGCTTAATCGTACACCAGGAAAGCTGATCAGTCCGCATTCCGCTTTTCCGACCGGCCTGGCCTCTCAGCCATGCGCCCTGGGCACGGATGAATACTTTACACACTCGCTGAGGGCTCTGCAAACCCGATCTGCAGTGACCTCGGCCACTCCCCTGCCGATCTCTCAGACCGGCTCTGACCTGGGAAGACGAGGGCTTCTATGGAGGAGGTCATTCCCTCCGGGCCACGGCGAGATTCTTCTTGCCGCGGCGGACCAGGACGTACTCGCCGTGGAGCCATTCGCTGTCCTGGAGAACAGCTTCACCATCGGTGACCTTCTGGTTGTTCACCGATGCGCCGCCGTCCTTGATGGTTCGCCGAGCTTCACCATTGCTGCCCACCAGACCGGTGTCCACGAGCAGCTTCACCGCAGTCGCCTCAGCTGCCGGCACCTCTGCCGAGGGGACCTCTGCCGCCACCGACTTCAGCGTGGGCAGATCGATCTCACTGATCTCGCCCTTGCCGAAGAGCGCCTCGGAGGCTGCGATCACCTTGCGGGTCGCCTCCTCGCCGTGGACCAGTGAGGTCACATCCCAGGCGAGAGTCTTCTGAGCCTCACGGCGGAAGGGCTCGTTCTGCACTGCCTCGGCCAAAGCCTCGATCTCTTCGCGGCGGCGGAAGGTGAAGACTTTGAGCCGGTCGATCACATCAGCATCAGCCTGGTTGAGCCAGAACTGGTAGAAGGTGTAAGGCGAGCACAGCTCGGAGTCCAGCCAGATGGCGTTGCCCTCGGACTTGCCGAACTTGGTCCCGTCCGAGTTGGTGATCAGCGGGGTGCCCAGTGCATGCACGTGGCTGTTCTGCACGCGGCGCACCAGCTCGGTGCCCGAAGTGATGTTGCCCCACTGATCGGAGCCCCCGAACTGCAGGGAGCAGCCGTAGTCGCGGTACAGCTGCAGGTAGTCGTAGCCCTGCAGGATCTGGTAGCTGAACTCGGTGTAGGAGATGCCTTCCTCGGAGTTCAGGCGCTTGGCCACGATCTCCTTCTTGGTCATCGTGCCCACACGGAAGTACTTGCCGATGTCGCGCAGCATCTCCAGGGCGCCGACGCTCTGCCACCAGTCGAGGTTGTTGACCATGCGCGCAGCGTTGTCGCCCTCGAAGGAGATGTAGTGCTTGACCTGGTTCTGCAGACTCTCCACCCACCCGGAGATCATCTCCGCGGTGTTGAGCACACGCTCTCCGGTCTGACGGGGGTCACCGATCAGACCGGTGGCGCCGCCGACCAGGCCCAGGGGCTTATGGCCGGCCAGCTGCATGCGGCGCATGGTCAGCAGCTGGACCAGGTGGCCCAAGTGCAGGGAGGCCGCCGTGGGATCGAAGCCACAGTAGTAGGTGATCGGGTCCCCGGCCAGCGCCTCTTCCAAGGCATCCTCGTCCGTGGAGACGTGGACGAGTCCACGCCACTTGAGCTCCTGCCAGACGTTCTCGAAGCTCGGATCATTACGCTGGTCGTTCAGCGCGGGATTGCTCTGCACGGCATCCTCTCCACCATGATGTTTCTCGTCCACACCGGTACGTTACATCAGAACCCGGCGGGCAGCGGCTTGGACGCGACCACATGCAACGCATGCGTCGGACGGGTCAGCGCCACATAGAGGCTGCCGATCTTCCCGTGGGCCTCCTCCAGCAGATCGGCAGGCTCCACCAGGACCACGGCGTCGAACTCCAGGCCCTTGGCCTCCTCTGCAGAGAGCACCACCACGTCCTGGCTGAGCGATCCCGCTCCCCTGCCCACGCGGTCGCCGTGGAGCTCTGCCAGCTGATCGCGGACCTGCCCCACCAGCGGCTCGGGGACGATGGCGGCCACCAGGCCCTCGCCGATGCGCTTCTGCTCCGCGCCGACGGCGTCGCGGGCTGCACTGAGCAGCTGCTCAGCGTCGACCTGCTCGACGATGGGCTCGTAGTCGCCGTCGCGGACTGTGCGCAGAGAGGTGATCTCCAGGCCGTTGGCCCGGGCGATGCCCTCGGCCAGGTCCACGATGTTCCGCGGGGTGCGGTAGTTGACGGTGAGCTCCTCCACGCGCATCCGCTCCCCCACGAAGGGCTCCATGGCCGAGGCCCAGCTATGGGCCGCAGACGGGGAGGAGCCCTGCGCGATGTCTCCCACCACAGTGAAGGACTTCAGCGGGCAGCGGCGCATGAGCACGTGCCACTGCATGGGTGAGAGCTCCTGGGCCTCATCGACGACCACATGGCCGTATGTCCAGGTGCGGTCCACCTGAGCACGCTCCGAGGCCGAGAGGCTCGGACCGGACTCGTCGTTCATCGCGGCCACCGACTCGGCGTCGAGGAAGCCCTCGATGCCCATCTCCGCCAGCTGCGGGGTGGCGTTCTCCACGGCCTTCTGCGCGTTCTCCAGGTCCTTCTCCCGGGCGGCCTTCTGACGGGCCTCCTCACGGCCGGCGGTCTCATCGAGATCGCCCAGCAGCTCAGCGGCCTCATCCAGCAGCGCCACATCCGAGATGGTGAAGGGAGTCCCCTTCTCGCGGGCCAGCAGGTCGCGCTCCTGCCGCGTGAGCTGCGGAGCGACGTCGGCCAGGTACTGCGGCCTGGAGAAGAGGTCCTCCAGCAGGTTCTGCGGGGTCCGCGGCATCCAGCACATGTTCAGCAGCGTGCGGACCTGGCGGGACTGGCGCACATCCTCCACCAGATAAGAACGGTCGGCCTCATTGCCCTCGGAACGCTTCTCGACGATCTTCTCGAGCTTCTCCGCGATGTCCTTGACCACCACTTTGACGAAGGTGGAGCGGGCCTCATTATAGGGCTTGCCGGTGGCACGGGCACGCTCACGGCCACGGTTGATGATCGCTGGGGTGACGCTCACGCGGATCCCGTCGATGACGACGTCGCGCGGCTCAGCGATGGTGCGCTGACGGTGGGCCACCGCGTCGGCGATGATCTGGGTCCAGTCCAGCCGTCCCTTGATCTCATCGACGTTCGGGTCCTGCTCCTCGATCCCGCGCACGCCCGGATACAGCTCGGAGAGCGAAGACATGACCACGCCGGTCTCGCCCAGGGAGGGCAGCACACGATCGATATAGGACATGAACGTGGAGTTGGGCCCCACGATCAGCACACCGGCAGACTTCAGCCGCTCCCGGTGGCTGTAGAGCAGATAGGCCGCACGGTGCAGGGCCACGGCGGTCTTGCCGGTGCCCGGGCCGCCCTGGACCACCATGACCCCGGGGAGATCGGCACGGATGATGCGGTCCTGCTCGGCCTGGATGGTGGCGACGATGTCACCCATCTGGCCGGTGCGGCGCGCCTTGAGCGCAGCCAGCAGGGCGCCGTCGCCGTGGTTCTCGGTGTCCTCGTCCAACAGGTCCGCGTCCAGGACCTCGTCCTCCACACCTTGGACGTCCCGGCGCTTCAGCAGCAGATGACGACGCCGGCGCACACCCTGGCGCTCGAAGGCGGTGGCCTGATAGAAGACGCCGGCCTCGGGGGCGCGCCAGTCCAGCATCAGCCGCTGCTGGTGCTGGTCGGTCAGGCCGATGCGTCCGATGTAGCGGCATTCGCCGGAGTCCAGATCCAGGCGGCCGAAGACCAGGCGGTCGTCGACGGCGTTGAGCTGGGCCAGCCGGTCCTCATACATCGTGGCGAAGGCGTCACGCTCAGAGACGTTCTGCATGGTCCCCACGGCACCGCTGCCGCGGACCCGACTGAGCTGCTCCTCCTTCTCAGCGCGCAGCTCATCGAGCCTGCTGTACAGCAGACCGACATATTCGCGCTCTTCCTCAACTCCTCCCTCCAGCGGTGGGACGGGGACGTCGGAGGCGGCGATCGTGGTGTCACTCATCAAGCGGTGCGGCTCTCATGTCTGAAATCGGATGACCATAGAGTCTACCCCCGATCAGGTGAACGCGATATGACTTCCGGCCATCTGCCGGTGGCCCGATCATCCGCCGATGGTCCGCCATTCGGGGAAGGAATCGGGGAAGCTCGCCCAGAGCTCAGGGCCGGACGCCAGCTCAGCGTCCGTGAGGGCTGCGCGGTCCAGCCCCTGCCGCAAGGCTTCGACGTCCAGCCCCAGACCGATGAACGCCAGGTCCTGCCCGATGGCCAGCAGCTCGTCCGCCTCACCCAGCTGGTGGTCGAAGGCCAGCGGCGTCAGCGAGAACTGGGGTCCCACCTGGTCCCATTGGGCGGTGACGTGGGCGCGGGTGGCCAGACGACAGAAGCCCGCTGAGCGCAGCACCAGGCCGAATTCACCGCTCTCCAGCTGTTCGGTCAGCAGGTCGTGGAGCCGCCCGGGATGGAACGGCCGCAGCTGCTCATAGCGCAGCGCACCCACGGCCGCGCTCAGGAACTCCGGGGCGAAGTGGTCGTTGAGCAGATTGACCCAGCCCGCCCGGGTCTGTTCGGCGGAGTACGGCTCAGCGGCAACGATCCCCTGCCCCGCATCGTCCAGGCTCTGCTCCGGGTCCACCAGATCGAGCCTGGCCTGCGGGCTCAGATGGCTGATCAGCGCCATCACCAGGGAGAGCCGCTGGTGCGGAAGCTGCTGCCAGTTCACCAGCAGCACGGAGGAGGCGAACTCGATCTGGGTGACGATCAGCTCCGCACGAGAGCTGAAGTGCGCCACGCCCTCCTCTCCCTCCGCCGCAGAAAAGGGCAGCCGAACATAGTCCTGGCCCTCCAGATCGCCCAACAGGTGGGCGGCGTCGACCACGCAGATCAGGTCCTGCAGCCGGGTCTCCCCGCACGGGTCGGCAAGCTCAGCGACCACATCCATGGCAGGGATCTCCATGGGGTACTCCACCAGCATCCCCGCATGACCGGGCACGCGGCGCAGCAGATCCCGAGCCTGGTCCACCACGGCGGGGTTCTGCCGGACCCGATGGGCCGGGACCATCACGTGGCCGCGGCTGTGCGCCAGGCGCCGGGCGTACTCCTGCCGCTCGGAGACACAGGCCCCCACCACGGCCACTGCATCGACTCTTCCGGTTGGGCGGGCTTCCTCGGACATTCGTCACCTGTTCCTCGAATCGGTATGATCAGACGCTAATGCTACTCATTATCAACAGGAGGATGCCATGCAGGTGCGCAAATCGATCCGCTCGCTGAAGAACAAGCCTGGCTCGCAGGTGGTCCGTCGCCGAGGTAAGACCTATGTCATCAACAAGAAGAATCCGCGACTGAAGGCCCGGCAGGGCTGAAGCCGCCGGCGTCGCGAGATCCCGATGCCGACGACGGCGGCCTGCCGCCGAGGTGTGATCACATCGTGCCTCCATCTCACCGAAATCAACACCAGTTCCGGGCGTATCTGATCACACCCGCCACTGCGTCACTGAGGGCCCGCATCTCCACCGGGGAGATTCGGGCCCTCGGTGCATCCGCTGCACCCTCGCCCCGCATGTTATTGCGAACGATTTGCAGACTCTCATAACAGTATGGTGATAATGATTCTCATGAGAACTATGAGTCACTCCATCACCTCACTCGCCCTGATCTCCGCCTTCGCGCTGACCGCCTGCGCCGACGCAGGAGCCGAGGACGAGGAGAACACGGAAGGCACTGAGGGCACCCAGGAGACATCCGCCGCCGATCCCGGCGAGCGTGAGACCTTCGAAGAGGGCGGCCCCTCTCCGCGCCTGGCCATCACCTACGACGGTGGAGTCTCCGTGGTCGACGGCACGAGCCTGGAGAGCCTCGGGGATTTCGACGCCCAGGGCTTCCTGCGTGTGAATCCGGCCGGCGACGGCCGCCACTTCTTCCTCACCGAAGGCGAGTCCTTCCGCCTGCTCGACGCCGGCACCTGGGGCGAGCCGCATGGGGATCACAACCACTACTACTCCACCGACCCTCACCTGTCTGACCTCACCGTCGACGGTGACGCTCCGGCCCACGTGGTCTCCCACGAGGGGCTGGGCACCCTGTTCTTCGACGGCACCGGTGACTATCACTCCTTGGAGCTCGCGGACCTGGATGTTGAGGCCGAGAGCATCGAGACCGAGGCCTTCGAGAGCGAAGGCGCTCACCACGGCGTGGCACTGGTCGAGGAGGACGGATCGCGCTTCGAGACGCTGGAGGACCGCTCCGGAGCCCGCTTCCTCGATGCCGAAGGCGATGAGGTGGACCGCAGTGAGGAGTGCCCCGGTGTGCACGGTGAGGCAGCCGGCCCGGACGGCATGATCGCTGTCGGCTGCGAGGACGGCGTGCTCGTCTTCGACGGCGAATCCTTCGAGAAGATCGACTCCGGTGAGGAGTACTCCCGGATCGGCAACCTGTTCCCCGCTGAGGGATCCTCCATCTTCCTGGGTGACTACAACGAGGACGAGGACGGGGGCGAGATGACCGAGGTCGCCCTGGTGGATGCCGAGGCCGGCGAGATCACCACTGTGGACGTCGGATCCCCGTACAACTTCCGCAATCTTGCCCGCGGCCCCGAGGGAGAGGCCCTGGTGCTGACCGAGGACGGCCAGCTCCACGTGATCGATCCGGAGACCGGAGAACACACCGACCACCTGGACGTGGTCGAGGAGTGGACTGAGCCTGAGGAGTGGCAGGAGCCGCGCCCGGCCATCCGCGTGGTGGACGACGTCGCCTACATCACCGAGCCGGAGACTCAGGAGATCCACATGGTCGACCTGACCGAGCTCGAGGTCATCCAGAGTGCGGAGCTGGACTTCGTCCCCAATGAGATCGAACCGGTGGACGGCCGTCCCGTCGAGGGCGTCTCCGACGACTACGAAGAGGACGAAGCCGACGAGCATGATCACGAAGACCACGATCATGACGAGCACGACCACGACGAGGACGAGGACGACGCCGAGGGCGATCACAGTGACCACGATCATGACGAGGACGACCATGAGGACCACGACCACTGAGCCTTCTCAGGGGCGTGACCCCTCACAGTCTCGGGTTCTGCCAGGCCCGACACTTGCTGACCTCAGGTCAGTGAGACTCTTCTGGTAGGTGCGCGAGAGTGTTCCGCACTCTCAACAAGGTAGGTGGACGGCCCGGCCTGAGCAGCGACTCAGGCCGGGCCGTTTTCTGCGCTGTCTCCCTAACTCTAGGAGCTGAGGGGCGTACCACCCTGAGGAAAGGGAAGCGCAGGCGGGGCGGCGACAGACACCAAGACCGTGACACGGCTACCTACGACGATAGGTCGAAGGAGCTACGGCGGCCCCGCGTTGCGGCGGTAAACAACGAAGTGACGTGAGCGGCGGTCTGTTCAACCAAGTTGGCGGCTTCCTGCTGAAGCTCGCACAGACTAGCCGCCCCCGGGGCAATGGAGAAGGCTGCGGCGATTGAGGTGCGGCGACACTCCGCCACACGGAGCTGCACTCCCCCAGCAATGGCCACGACGACAGCACCTTCAGGAGCTCGGAGCGCAACAGCGTCAACCACTTTGCCGCCCAAGGACTGGTTGTCGAGCCGGCCCTCGCCGGTGAGCACAAGATCGGCGCCATCGAGCACCTCGGCGAGACCGATCGCGTCAGCCACCAGGGTCGCCCCAGGCACCACCTCAGCGTCCAGCAAGCTGACTAGGGCGACAGGAATGCCTCCGGCCGCCCCGAAACCTCTGCGTGTCCTCAGCTGACCAGCGTCTTCCCCGGAAGCCTCCGCCAAGATATCTGCCAGGTGGTGAAGACCCGCATCAAGCGCAGCGACGTCGCCATCATCGGCGCCCTTCTGCGGGCCGAAGACGGCGGCTGCCCCACGTGGACCGGTCAGCGGGTTGTCGACATCGGAAGCAATCCGCCAACGGACTTCTGAAGCACGGGGATGCAAATCCTCCAGGTTCACGCTGCTGACCACACTCAGCGCTCCGCCACCCGACGGCACCTTCCTGCCAGAGCTGTCCAGGAAGCAGCCACCCAGGGCCGTGATCATCCCGGTACCGCCGTCGGTGGTCGCTGAGCCTCCGATACACAGCAAGATCTCTTCGACTCCTATGTCGAGCACGTGGGACGCGATCTGCCCTACGCCACATGTGTCCGCGAGGCGGGGTTGCTGTGGCACATCGGCAACCCGAGGAAGCCCGATAGCCTCGGCTGCCTCGATAATGGCAGTGTGGCCGTCCGGGGAAAGCCCGTAGCGGGCGATGCACGGTCGACGGAGAGCGTCAACGGCCTCGACAGTGCGTACCGATTGCCCCCAAACCGCCATCAGAGCGTCCAGGGTGCCTTCTCCCCCATCCGCAAATGGTTGCTGAACAACCTCCGCTTCAGGCATGACTTGCCGAGCTCCCCTGGCCATCGCCATAGTCGCCTCAGCGCCAGTCAATGAGCCCTTGAACGAATCCGGCACGCACACAATCTTCATAGTCGAGTCCTCCGGCAAGCTCTGGCGCTTCCAGTTCTCACTTACGCCCCAATCCCCACCAGTCCGGCGGTCACAGGAAGCATCAACACCAGAATGAGGCCGCCCACAACATTGAGCCCTATCCCAGTCTTGATCATCTGAGTGATCGGCACGATTCCGGAGCCGTAGACAATAGCGTTCTGCGGTGTGGCGACAGGGAGCATGAAACCGAATGAGGCCCCCAGAGTGGCCGCCATGGCTGGGATCATCGGGTCGACTCCCGCTGCAGCAGCAAGGGGCAGCACAATCGGGACCACCACTGCCGCACTAGCGGTATTACTGGTGGTCTCCGAGATCATAAGAGCGAGGAAAGCCGCCAGCAGAGTGATGGCAAAGGGAGTACCCACTCCGAGCGTACCGAAGAGGTTCTCTCCGATCGTCTCAGCCAGCCCAGTACTGGAGAGCAGGCTGCCAAAGATCATCCCCGTACCAAAGAGGATGATGGTTCCCCAGTCGATCTTCGAAGCGTCAGACCAGTTCAGGGTCGACTGCCGCTTGCTCCAGTTGGTGGGAAGGATGAACAGCAGAGAGGCTCCGACTACGGCCACAACACCCTCATTGAGCCGGTCATCCAGAAATTCATATGTGGAACTGTCCATGCCTACGACGACCCCCGCAACGGAGGGAAGAAGCCACAGAGTCACTGTCAGAGCAAAGGCGATGATCGTGTTCCATTCCGCACGCGAGATGGATCCCTGCTCAGCGCGCCGCTCCGCGATGTATCCCTCCACTCCCTCAATGCGACGCACCTCAGGCTTGTTCACCAACAGCAGCACCAGCAGCAGCACGCCGAAGAGCACCAGGGACACAGGAGCAGCCGCACCGATCCACTGCGCAAAGGTGATGCGCTCCCCCGTGGCCTCTTCGATCAGTCCTCGCCCGATCAGATTCGGTGGGGCCCCCACGGGAGTCAGGAGTCCACCGACACCAGCACCGTAGGCAAGCATGAGCATCAAAGCTGTACCTACGCGCAGTCGCGTGGGATCGAAATCAGGCTTGACTAGCCCCTTCTCCTGCATCATCCGAGCGATGACAGCCAGAATCCCCAGTGCCGTAGGGAGCAACATGGCGACAGTAGCTGTGTTGGAGATCAGTGCTGACAGCAGTGCGGTGATGACACCGAAGGCCACGATGATGCGCACCGTGGATTTGCCGACCCCGGGCAGCGCCAAGACGAAGTACGCCAGCCGTTGTGCAACCCCGTGCTTGAGCATGGCCTGAGCAAGGATGAAGGCGCCGACGAAGGTGAAGATGGTCGGGGAGCCGAACGGAGCGAGGACATCACTCGCAGGGGCCACTCCCACCAGGACGATGGCTGACACTCCGATGAGGCCACCCACCGGAATGGGAACCGTCTCACAGAACCACAGGACGATCACCGCTGCGAGCACTGCCGCGAGACTCTGCTGGTGTGCCTCTATATCCAGCGGTACGCACCATACGGCGACAGCAGCCAACGGGGCCAGGACATAGCCAGAGGTGCGGCGTGCCTTCTCAAAACGCTCTTCCTGCGGAGAAAGCTTCTGTTCGGACAGGCTGCGGTAGGTCGCACCACCCATCAGTGCTTTATTGACGTCAGTACGGGGTGCCCGATCATCAGAAAAGGTCGTTCCGTCAGCCTCTGTGCTCACAATGCTCTCCTTTGCGTCATCAACACCCCCACCGTCTGGCAGTGACGCACGTCACGTCCAAGACCGTTTATCTTTGAGGGACATAAGCTGTACCTATAGGAGGGGCCTGTGGACGCTCGACTACTCTCATACTTTCTGGCAATCGTGGATCATGGCGGCTTCGGCAGAGCTGCGGAGGCCGTCCATGTGTCTCAGCCGTCCCTGTCCCAGGCCATCAAGCAGCTCGAACGAGACCTCGGCATCAGTTTGTTTCACCGAGTGGGCCGCGGAGTGGAACTCAGCGAACCGGGACGTCACCTTGTGGACCCGGCTCGGCAGGTCCTACGGGATCTAGATATGGCTCGCTCCGCAGTGCATTCCACCCGAGACCTCGAGCAGGGACAGGTGGATATCGCCGCCATGCCGTCCGCCGGCATCGAGCCCTTGACAACCTTGACCAGCCGGTTCAACCGCCACCATCCTGCGATGAGCATTTCCGTCAGCGGCGCTTTCACGCCGGAAGAGGTCACCGAGTCCGTTCGTTCCGGGCGGGCTGAAATCGGACTGCTCGGATCCGCCCAGACACCGCAGATCCCAGATCTCAGGTGCCTGCATCTGGGGCGACAGCCGCTGATCATGATTTCACCGCCCGGCAGCGAGGGACCCGGCACGATACGTCCGCAAGACTGGCCGGGTCTGAACATCGTGGCCTCCCCACGAGGAAGTCTCATGCGCCGTCTGGTGGACGAGGCCGTCAATACTGACACCGGAGCCCGCGTGGTGGCTGAAGTCGCCCACCGCACGTCACTTCTGCCCTTCGTCCTAGCCGGCCTGGGGCATGCGGTGATGCCCAGCTCCTGGAAGGAACTCGCAACGTCGAGCGGGTGCCGAGTGCGGCGGATCGAACCAGCGGTCTACCTCAACGTCTCCCTTCTCCATCGCAGACAGGGGCTCACACCTGGCGCGAAGGCGTACCTCTCCCTGGCCGAGGAGTTGGCCGGCGAAGAGACAGCCTTCCATAGGTAGTGTTTATCAGTTGGATTGGCACCAGAACTTGGACACGACTCGCGGTCATTGCGTCTACTGAATACAGAACGTCCCGACGAACCTGGAGCTTTCAATGACGACGCGCGACAACGAGACTAAGACCTTCACCATCGCTGCGATCCCCGCAGACGGCGTGGGACAGGAAGTGGTGGCTGCCGGCAGGCAGGTACTCGACACACTGGCTGATGTTTCCGGTGGGGCGTTCAACTTTGACTGGCGGGAGTACGACTGGGGAAGCGACTACTACGCACAACACGGCGTGATGATGCCGGAGGACGGCCCGGACCAGGTCAAAGACGCTGACGCCATCTATTTCGGTGCCGTGGGATGGCCGACGGTGCCAGACCACGTCAGCCTGTGGGGGCTGCGCCTGCGTCTGTGCCAGGGTTTCGATCAATGGGCCAACATCCGGCCAGTCAATTTTCTGCCCGGCATACAGAGCCCTCTGCGCAGAGCAGATGACACACATCTGGACTGGGTCGTGGTCCGCGAAAACTCGGAAGGCGAATATGCGGGTTTCGGTGGTCGCAACTTCAGCGGCCGCCCAGGACAAGGTCAGGTCGCCACTCAATCTGCGGTCTTCACCGAGGTCGGCTGTGAGCGCATTCTGCGCTTCGCTTTCGAACTGGCTCAGACGCGTCCAGGGAAGAAGGTCTCCAGCGTCACCAAGAGCAATGCTCAGCAGTACGGCATGGTGTTGTGGGACGAGGTCTTCGACCGGGTCGCCGCCGATTACCCAGACGTGGAAACTGAAAGCGTACTGGTCGACGCTATGTCGGCTAAGTTCATCCTCCACCCCGAAGATCTCGACGTCGTGGTCGCTTCCAACCTGAATGCAGACATCCTCTCGGACTTGGGAAGTGCCCTGGCAGGCAGCCTGGGGCTGGCGGCCAGCGCGAACCTCAACCCCGAACGGCGTTACCCCAGCATGTTCGAGCCGGTTCACGGCTCAGCCCCAGACATCGCCGGCCAGGGCCTCTGCAACCCGCTCGGAGCACTCGGCTCTGCCGCACTAATGCTGGACCACTTGGGCCTTCCAGATGAAGCGAAGCGCCTTCAACTGGCCATCGAGGACACATGTCGCCGGCGAGTCCTCACTCCTGACGTGGGAGGGGCAGCCACGACAGTGGACGTCACCAAGTCGGTCATCGACGCGCTGGCCTGATGAGGCGGACGGCCCGGCCTGAGCAGCGACTCAGGCCGGGCCGTTTTCTGCGCCGCGGCCGTGCTGCAGTGTTCAGCGGCCTACCTCAGCGACCCGGGACGTTCTTTCCCGGGCGGTAGGCCGAGACGCTGCGGTCGCCGTCGATCCACCAGCGCCACGGGAACTCTGCACTGCCCCCGACGCCGGAGACTCCCACCCGCGGCCCGCGGCGCAGCAGCTCGTGGCGCACCGGTTCAGCCGGCGGCTTCAGCGCGAAGGTGACCGGCTCAGCCGGCACTCCGACGGTCACCGGCTGGGCATCCATGCTCAGCTCGATACCCAGACCCTGACCCAGCCTCCCAGGCCCAGAGAGCAGCTGGATCCCAGTCTCCCTGCCGCCGCGGCGCTGCACGGCGAGATCGCGACCCTCCAGCACCTCGCCGGCCCGCAGCAGCACTCCCCCGGCAGTGCCTTCGGCGCCGCAGGCGAGGTTCAGGCAGCGGTGGATCCCGATAAACCAATAATCGAGACATACACAAGAAAAAGCCCCGGCGATGCTTGCAACATCCCGGGGCCCGGAGACCGCGGAGTAGGCGCGATCTCAATGCCTCCCAGTGTACTGGCACTGGGCAGCTTCTAGAAAGCACTGGGCGAGTCTCCGTTCACTTGAGTAAGGAGACTCGATATTGGCACCGCCCCGTGATTCCACCGCCAGCAACCGCCTGAACTCCTGGGCCCAAGCGGCGACTGGGACGATTCGCCTCTCCGGTAGTGCGACGGCTCTGCTGCTTCTGTTGGCCGATATGGGCAGCTGGCGCGATGAGGACGGCGGCTGGGTTACCTGGCCGCACGTTAAGACCCTCGCCCGGAAGCTCAACCGCTCCCCTCGCACTGTTCAGAACGGGCTTCGCGAGCTCGAAAGCCACGGACTGATCGCACGCGTACTTCAGCACGCCGAGCATGGCGGAGTAATCAGCAACCGCATCGTCTTCAACGTGGCCCGGGTCGAGTTCGACGGTATACGCGTGGGGCGTTTCCCTGAGGAGCGCAAGGAACTTCACCCCCTCATGCAAGAGGCTGCACCCCCTGGTGAAAGTTCCTGCACCACCCCACGTCAGAACCTGCACCCCTCGCGCGCGGAGAACAGCGTTCACGCGCCCGTCTTGAATCCCCTAGAGAACCCCTCTTCATCCTCCTCAGTCCCCGAGCAGGGCACCTCCGCGCTGGTTGATTTCGAGGAGGAGGAGCCACAGCTCTACGAGGCCGAGGCAGAGCCAGCCGCAAGCGGCGGCACTGCCGAGGTCGCCACTCTCCGCCACCGGGGCATAGCCCTTCCCCGGCTTCGCCACGATGTCGACCAGCTCATCCGTGAGCACCCCGGCTCCGGACTGACCGAAGATGCGTTGGCGGATGAGCCTCTGCAAGCCCTAGTGGAGTCGATCTGCGCTGACCCGGACCTCACCGGCCCGGTGAAAATCCCAGAGCGCCTGGTAGCCAGCTACCTCGCCCATTCCCCCGATAAGTGCCTCACCTGGCTGCAGCAGAGCACCGGAACCAGCCCTGCCGACACGGCAAAGCGACCGAACCTCTGCGTCTTCGCCGAGCATGCCCACCGCGGGTTCCGAGACGGCAACTGCCCGGACTGCAAAGCCCAAGACGGCATCCCCTCCCGCGTCACCGAGGCCGAATACGCCGCTCTCGATGAAAGACGACAGCGCCGCGTAGATGAGCGCCGCGCCGCCGGACAGACAGCTATCGTTCCGACCCCCTCTGAGCAGAGCGCCGCTTAAGCACTGATCCAACCTTCGACGTTAGGAGCAACGCACCATGACGGCAGCACTCACTGATCGGTCCGTCCTCGAAGAAGCTCAGTTCGACCAGGAGTACGCAGAGGCGCTGATCTCCATGCGGAACTCACTCAAAAGCATCGCTGCAGACGTGCTTCGCAAACCCTTCGGGGACCCTCTGACCGAGGACGCTGCCGGCCATGCGACCGAGGCCATCTGGAAGGAACGCCACCGCTACAACCCGCGGAAGGGCCCCATGTGGTCCTACATCAAGATGGTTGGGAAGAGTCGGATGATCGACTGGGCCAGGAGAAATAGGAAGGTTCAGTGGCTCCATGTCACGGACGACCTCAACGCGGCTGAGCAACAAGCCTTCGACCCGACGCGAGTAGAAGAGCCCCGGTATCGCCCTCTTCTGGAAGCCTCGTGGGAGGAAACCCGCACCTACGTGAATCAGTTGCTCCCCCTGTTGGAACCGCTCTTCGGCAAACGGCGATTCTCTTTCGTCTTGCGCTACCTCCTGAGCGAGGAGGAACGTACTGCCACGTCGTTCATCCAACAGTTCGCTCATCAAAGCGATTCACAGTTCCGCACCGATCTACGCATGTTCAAGCTCTACTGCGATGTCGTACGTGCCGCGGATGCGCTCTCACGTCAACCGCTGACAGGGCTGAACGACTGGGATTTGGTGCAGCTGCTCCCTCCCAAGAGCCCCGGAATGCCTTTACACCGTGTAGAGGTGCGGGCCTGCCTATCCACACAGCATCGCCGATGGAACGACGTGCGCTTCGAAGAGATCGAAGGAGTCACAGGCTATAGCTTCAACTCAGCTCGGCAGTTCCACACTCGCATCGCACGCATGTTCCACGTCGGGCATGCCCGCCTAGCTCAGAACGTCGTCGAGAGGCCAGCCGAATGACCAAGCCCCGCCCGCAAGCTCCGGCCCGTCAGTGCCTGGAATGCCAGATCAACCTGCCCGAAGGCTCCCATCCACGACGCAAATACTGTTCAGAACGGTGCGCAGAGCGCGTGAAGAAGCGTCGTCATCGCCAGCGGCAAGGGCACCGGACCCAGACCGCTCGCCTCTACGCAGAGCTGGCTGAGGCACGTGCGATGCAGGAACAACACCGAGCTGAGGCCGCCCAGGCAAGAGCCGAGGCTGACCGAGAGCGTCGTAAACGTATGGATGCCGACATTCAGCGCAATGCGGTGCGGAAGGACAACAAACGCGCTAGGGAGACTGTCGGCCAGAAACTCAAGGAAGTGCACTACCGATTAGCTGCGCGAGAGGCGCAGCAGCTAGAGCAATTCACGGGATCAGCAGAGTTCAAGAAGCTCAGCCGGGTGAACGCCCAACTCCGTGAGGAGATAGCCCACCGTGACGAAGTGGTGCGCCGCCACGTTCGTCAACGCGAAGAGGATCAGCGGATCAACCATGAGCTGCGGACGAAGCTGGACCAATACATCGCGGTGGCTCAGCGGATGCAGATCAAGGGCGAAGCCATGTTCACCGTATTCACCCACTGGAACCAGGTTATGGCTTGGTTCTTCGACCACACGCAGGGCATCGTCGAAACTGAGGAAGAAGCTGAATGGCTGAGGTTCTGGTCATACATGCACCAGCATCAGTCCCACATCTTCCGCAACGGATACATGGAGACCTCCCTTGACGACGAGTGGGGCGCCTCGAACGAGACCTGACCCGCAATTTAGATCACGGCGTCCGGAGAAATGGCGCGACAATGTCGAAGGTCTCTTTGGTCCGCCAGGCATCCTCGATGGCGCTGTGGTTGACGACGAAGATCGGCAAGCGGCGGAAGACGCTGCGGGGTAGGTTGATGTACTCGATGACCGCCCGGAGGTCGTGAGTAAAATCCGGGAGCCAGTCCGGTGAGGGGATACCGCCGTAGAGCTTGCTCAGGCAGGTGTGGTCCCAGGAGGAGAACCAGCCCCACAGCTCGGGGCGTTCATTGTCTTCGGTGAGGAACATGAACAGCTCGTCTGCGATGGTGCTGCGTTGCTTCCACTCGTCCTGCGGCGGGAGGTGCCGGACGACATTATCCATGAGCCAGCCGTTCTGGCTGATCCGGTCCCAGTCGGCTTCTGCGGAGACAGCTTCGTAGGTGCGTCCGTCCTCTGCGACGACTCCGATGCTGATGAGGTCGTAGCCGGTGGCGGTCTGGTCGAACTCGGTGTCATAGAAGTAGCGCATAGCGTTATTCCTCCCTGACTGTCTTTCATCGACCATGCCGGCCTATGTGCATCCGTGCCCAGCTGGCCTAAGGACAGGCGCTCTCAAAACCGCGTTCTAGGTGATGAGCCCGCGATCTTCGAAATCTCGGTATCGCCGTAGGAGCAGTTCCAGACGCTCGGTGTTATCGCTCAGTCGGCGGTTAGAGCCGAAGGCCCTATCCACAATGACGTCCAGGCCCCGGTGCGCTGAGCGTAGGACATCAGGCATGGCGAAAGCATCGTAGAGGTCGGCCAGGGTCGCGTCCGAAAACTGACCTCGTGCGTCGCTCACGGTGGCCCACGCAGATGCAAGCTGGTCCTGGAGGGAATCGTCGAGATATGGCCATGGGATCGGGAAGTAGGAAAGCCCCGGGGAAAAGGAGTAGTCGGATTTGAGCCTGCCCGCGAAGACTTCTACCCAAGCCATGAACATGGATGACTGCAATAGAGCTGCGTGCCAAGGCTTGGCGTCAGGGAAGACGATCAGCTTGTTACCAGCCACAACGTCCGGGCTGTAAAGGCGTCCGGGGATCCATTCGCGGTTCTCGGATGAGACTTCCGGCAGGGCAAAGTAGTCAGTTTCCGGCTGTCGGTCCTGCGTGAAGAGTCGCGGGTTGCCAAACTCTCGGACAGAGTCGGTCTTCGATTTGGCACGCTCCCGCTCCACCCCCGCGATTCGTTCCCGCAGCACCTTTGAGTTCCGAAGATCACGGGGATCGGCATCTTTGAGCCACAGACACCAACGACGTTCATGTTCCTGAAGCATGTCGCGACCCTGGACGAAGCGCTTCAAGTAAGGCAGGGCGCTGGAGTCTGCGGCAACCTCGTCGTACTGGTCTTCGTTGACGAGTAAGAATTTGCCGTCTGTGGGCTGGCTGCCTTTGTGCGAGGTGGGCATGCCTTCCACCAGGGGCCTGCGTAGCTTCACGGGGACGATGTTGGGCCCGTCGGCAAGGTAGAAGTTCAGGCGCTTGACGAGCTTCTCCTGCGGTTCGGCGTTGATGTTCTCGTAGGTGAACAGTCGGCGTCGTCGCCCGGGGCGGGTCCTGTGTGAAAAACCGATGATGACGCAGTGCACAGACGCCGCGCCAGGGGCTTCGGAGGTCCATTTGAACGTCTGGTGGCCGAAGTCGACTTCGTACCCGTTGCGCTCCAGCAACGGGACCATGGTGCGCGCCTGCTCACCCTGGGTGATGGAGTTGGTTGAAACGAACGCTGCTCGGGCGCCAGGAACGTCGTTGAGGTAGTGCATGGTTTTGGCGTACCAACAGGCCACGTAGTCCAGCCGTCCGGGGCGGAGGCCCTTGCTGTCGATGAGGGCGAAGACTTGCCGGTTGTCCTCTTGCTGGTCTTTGCTCATGCCGTTCATTCCTATGAACGGTGGGTTCCCGAGCACGTACAGACTGTCGGTGGGCTCAATGAGATGAGCCCAGTCCATCCGGAGGGCGTTGCCGGAATGGATCGTCTCGACCTTATCCAGAGGCAGGAGTTCGGGGGCTGCACCGAGGCGGGCCTGCATCTCTTGGTTTGCCTGATGCTCCACCAGGTGCAGTGCGGTGGCCGCAATGCGGGCGGGCCAGTCCTCAATCTCAATCCCGTGGAAGTTCCTGATACGCACGCTGACCTGCTCCCCCATGAAGAAGAGCCCTTCGTCGAGAGCAGAGGCTGACTTCCTGTCAGCTTCAAGCTCCTGGATCCGTTCGATGATGCGCAGCTCTAGTGCGCGCATCTCCCGGTAGGCGATGATCAGGAAGTTTCCGCATCCACACGCCGGGTCGAAGAACTGCATCTGCCCCAGCCGCTCCCGCAGGTTCCGCAGCCCCCGCACCGAGTCCCTCTTAGCTTCGAACTCCTCAATGAGCTCGTCGAGGAACATCGGATTGATGACGCGGAGAATGTTCCGTTCGGTGGTGTAGTGCGCGCCCAGGGAACGGCGTGCGGCCTTGTCTTTCACGGCTTGGAACAGAGAGCCGAAAATCGCTGGGCTGATCGCTGACCAGTTGAAGTAGCAGGCTTCGATAAGCCGACGGCGCATGTCAGCGTCGAAGAAGGGAATGGCTACGTCTTCTTCAAAGAGCCCGCCGTTGACGTAGGGGAAGCGTGCCAGCAGTCCGGTCAGGTTTTTCGGCCGTCGCTCGGCCGGTGTCTTCAACATCTGGAAGAGCTGGGCGATCATCGGGCCAAGGTCGTTACCGGACTCCTCGGTGCGATTCTCCAGGAACTCCAGGAACAGGTCACGCTCTCCCCACAGGGCGGTGTCATCCGCGTAAAGCATGAACAGACACCGCACCATGAACACGGAAGAGGCGTGCTCGTCATACCCGGATTCCGCCAAGCCCTCGTATAGGGAAGCCATCAGCTGCGCAGCCTTGATGGAAGCTGCTTCACGCTCCTCGAAAGAGAGCACCCGTTGCCCGTATCCGGCCAAGAATGCCAGCTTGTCAGCATGGTCCCGGAGGCTCTCGATAGGCCACTCGACGGCCTCAGTGTCTGATCCCTCTTTGAGGTTCAGCAGACGGAAGGTCTTGAAGTCACTGGTGAGGACCCAGTCGGGGAACTCTGCATCAGGCAGGTCGTTGAGATAATCGAGTGCCTGGGCCTCAGCTTGGGCCAGGTCTTCACCGGCGGACTTCATCTCGATAGCAAGGATGCCGGGGACTAGAGCGTCGATGTATCCCTGCCGGCCAGTGGAGCTTCGTTTGGCACGACGTTCGTAAAGGGCCGCACGCGAGCTCGTGAGCCCGTAGACGGTAAGGAGGTCGCGGACGAACATCTGCGCTTCCTGGCGCTCGTCCCCTGCTGCGTCCTTCCAATCCAAGATGAATCGGTCTGACTGCCGGTAGATCTCTTCGAAGCTCCGCGCCTTCTCCATGCCGCTCAGCTTATATCCAGGCTAGGACGTGCAATCGGAACATGACGTCCCGGGGACGAGATGTCCCCTGCTTTGCACCTTGGTGCCACAGGTGTGGAGCAATATTCAGGGTTGGTAGCTCTTCATGGATTCTGAACCGGCTTCTCGGACTCGGAGCAACTCTTGGTCCTTGGTGCTCTGAACCGTCCTGGATTTAGTTCCGGGGTTCTGTAGCAAGAGATTCCCCTCGCTGGTGTTCATAGTAGGCGTCTTCGACCTCGGCAGGTGTCTGCTGACCGAGGTGCTCGTGCAGCCGGGTGGTGTT
>NZ_BMIS01000021.1 GCF_014642675.1 Nesterenkonia cremea | reverse complement strand
TCGGGGCATTACGGTGAGTCATGGAGACCTCCGGTTTATCGACTTGTGAGTGTGATTACCCACATCGATACCGGAGGTCTCCTCTTTACGTCACCTGTTCACAACGTTCCGGGGCATTACACCTAGGGGGCGCTTCCTGGGGGGATGCACGTGTCGTCAGTCACAGCTGCGGCCCTAGCCTGTCGAGGGACCCTTCCCACCGCGGCTGACCTTGATCGACCGGATGCGTGAGCGTCCACGCCACGGATCCGGCGTCGCTGCCGACCGGTTGCCACCGTTGAAAGGACTCTGCTCCATGGAACGCATTCAGCAGCTCTACTCCGACTTGTCCCGGCTGGGCCGTGAGACCGAGATGATGGATACGGTGATCCACATGCTCGCTGACGACCTCATGGAGGCCACGGTCGCCGATGGCAATACTCGCCAGACCGTGCTTTCGCGTGTGGTCGACGGAGGTTTCGAACTGGCCGAGCTGATTGCTGACCGTCTCGGGCTGCCCTGGGCGGCCGCCTGGGAGTCGGAGCCCGAGGATGACATCCGCAGCCGATATCGGAGGGCCCATCTGGCTTTCTTCGCGGCGGCGGCCCATCTCACCTCCCTCCCGGAGGACACGGTCCTCGACTATCGAGGTCTGCAGCTCCGGCCAGGGGAAGTCGTCCCGCAGCGGGTCGCTGAGGTGATCCTCAGCCATGACGCGTTGGGCACGGCATGGAGCATCGAAGAGGCTGACCCCGATTCCGTGCTGGACGCGCTCGAAGCCCTGATCCGCAGGTTGGGCAGCACCAACACTGTCCCGGCGCTGGTGCTGGAGACCGAGGAGGGCGACCGGTGGGACATCGGCACGGGCGGGCAACACATCTCGGGCGACCGGGAGGAGTTCGTGCAGTGGATGGCATGGGGCGATGGGAGAGCCCTGAGCTCTTCCTCAGCGCTGCCCGAGCTGCCGAGGCTCGCTCGATGGACGTGATGGTGCAGCACCGTCTGCGGATCGGCTTTGAGGGAGGGCCACTGTGGCCGAACGTCTGACGCCGCAGGCGTCTGATGATGACGCGACGAACGTGAGGGAGCCGCTGTTCGAGAGGCCCGGCGTGCGGCCGCCGAGTCTGCGCGACTTCCGAAGGGACGTCAGCGTGGCCTCCTTCCTGAACGCGGTGGCTGGGCTGGTCTTCGGGATCACCGGCCCGGTGGCGGTGACGATGTCGGTCGGCCTGGCCGGCGGCCTCACCGGTGCCCAGCTGGCCTCCTGGGTCTTCGCGATCTTCCTGTCCGGCGGTGCGGCGACTCTGGTGATGTCCCTGATCTACCGTCGGCCTCTGGGATTCGCCTTCTCCATCCCCGGCACAGTGCTGCTGGGCCCCTCATTGCAGCACCTGTCGTTCCCAGAGGTGGTCGGTGCCTTCTTCACCGCCGGGATGGTCACGCTTGCTCTCGGAATGAGTGGACTGGTCCGACGAGTCATGGGCGCGGTGCCTCAGCCGGTGGTGATGGCGATGGTCGCCGCAGTGTTCCTCGACTTCGGGCTGGACATCATCCGGGAGGGGCGGTCTGATCCGTGGGTGGTGGTCCCCATGATCGTGGTCTTCGTGGGTCTGTCCATGGTGCCATCCCTGTCCCGGCTCTTCCCGCCCGTGCTCGGGGCGATGATCATCGGTCTGATCGTGGTGTGGGTGGTCGGGCGATTCGACGTCGCCGGGGACGGTCCGTTCGTGGTGCGGCCGGTGATCGCCAGCCCCGAATTCACCTGGGCGGCGCAGCTCGAGCTGGTGGTTCCGCTGGTGCTGACCGTTCTGGTCGTCCAGAACGGGCAGGGGGCCGCAGTGCTGCGCAGTGCCGGGCACGAGCCGCCGGTGAACTCATCGGCAGTGGCTTCAGGGGTCATGTCGCTGGTCAACGCCACGTTCGGAGGTGTCTCGGCGTGCCTGACCGGGCCGACCAATGCGCTGCTGACGGCGACCGGCGAACGTCAGCGGCAGTATTCGGCGGCGATCGTCTATGCCTTCCTCTGCTTCGGCGTCGCGCTGTTCGCTCCGCTGGTCACACAGTTCATGCTGGGAGCGCCGGAAGCCTTCATCCTGGCTCTGGGTGGCTTGGCCATGCTCGCCCCACTGCGGGCAGCATTCGTCACCAGCTTCTCCTCGGGCTTCACGTTTGGGGCGCTCACGACATTTCTGGTGACTGTGGCGGGGTTCGACCCCTTGAACATCCACGCCGCCTTCTGGGGCGTCGTCATCGGATACGCGGTCTCCCGGCTGCTCGAACCTCAGGACCATCGGTGAGCGGCCAGCCGGGGAGGGGCGAAAGTGACTCTCTGGCCAAGTACGCGACCAGGATGGCGGCCACATCCGCAGGCCATGCAGCTGGTTGGTCGGGCTATGCGTCCAGGCGACGCTCCTCGATGAGGGTGGCGCCCAGCAGGCGCTCCAGAGCCCTGCGTCCGAAGACGCTGGACTCCTCCACGGCGATGTCATCGTCGCTGGGAACCTCCTCCACCTCCGGTGCAGGAGCGCCGCCCTGCGGTCCGGGGACCGGGGCACTCGGCGCCTGGCCGGCCGGGCCGGCCTGATCCAGATCCGGCGGCGGTCCCTGGTCATACATCGGATCCGGCGGGGGAGTGTCATGGGCGACGCCCGCATTCGCACGGCGCTGAGCCATCCGCTGCTTGATCTCGGCCAGCCGGCTGTTGGCCGGGGCGGAGGGGCTGGCGGCGCTCTGGGAGGTCTCGCTCTGCCCGGAGGCAGCGCTGGAGGGACCACCCGACGACGCCGGCGGCGCGCCTACGGACTTCCGAGCGAACACCGGCACCTTGGGCTTCTCCTCCAGAGGCTTATAGGCCTCCGGGGCCGGCTCCTGGGTACTCGGGTGAGGTGCTGGGCTCGACTGCTGGGCTGGGCTCGACTGCGGCGTGCCGTTGCCCGAATACGGACCGGGACCCTGCGCGTAGGGATCCTCCCAGGAGCCCGGGTGCAGATCCTCCGGCGGCTCCTGGGCTGCCGGAGGAGCAGACGGTCCAGCCTGGGAGGCCTCGTAGAAGGGGTCCTTCTCCTCCGGGGCATCGTCGGAGTCGGTGACTCCGGCCGGGTCGCGGCTGGGCTCGCCGTTCCAGGCAGGATGCGGAGAGGGCGGCTGCGGAGGATCCTCAGGCTCAGGCTCCACCGGATCAGGAGCCTCCTCCTCGGTCACCCAGGCAGGAGCGCCGTCAGGTTCCGGGGCAGGGGCCGCCGGGGCAGACTCCGCGGGAGAGGCCGCTGGTGCTGAGGGCTCTGCCGCTGCGGCTGGGGCCGTGGCGGCAGGCGAGGCTGCGGATTCAGGCGATTCGGCGACAGAAGGCTCGGGGGCCGGGGCGGCAGGCTCAGGAGCTTCGGGTGCCGCTGCGGGGGCCGGATCCGGAGTGCGGGCTGGGCCCGCCTCAGCTTTTGGGGCCCCACCATCATCTGCCGGGGGAGCACCTCCAGTGACCAGGTCAAAGCTGACCTGCATTCCGAGAACCTGTTGGATGGCCGCGTTCAGGGCCTGGTCGCCGTTGCGGTTGGCGAAGGTGTTGCGGGCTCCGTCGTTGCTGAAAGCCAGGGTGAGGGTCTGGCCGTCGAAGCCGCCCACTGAGACGTTGCCCTTGACCAGCATCCACAGCATGCGGGAGTGACCCTTGAGCGTGTCCACGATGTCCGGCCACGCCCGCTGCATCATTTGGACCTTGGACCCTCCAGATGGCGGAGCTCCACCGGCAGGCTGGGGTGCCTTGGGCTGGGCAGCATCCTGCTGCGTGGGCTGGCGGTCCACACCGGGGGCGGCCCACTCATCTGCCGGGTTCGACGCCGGAGCGGCTCCGGGCTCACGCGGGACACCGGGCATGGCCCAATCGTCGGCCGGCTCCTGTGAGGGGGCGCCGGACTGCGGGGCAGAGGCGGCCGGGGCCGGGGCAGACTCCTGCGGCTGAGCCGGAGCCGCCGCGGGCGCTGGGGCAGAAGGCTGAGCCGGAGCTTCAGGCTCGCTCTGCCGGGGCGCGGGCTCCTGGGCGGGTGCCGGGCGTTCAGCAGCCGCAGGCTGCTCAGCGGCGGGCGCGGCAGCCGCAGCCGGCGTCGGGTGCTCGTCTGCTGGGGTGACGCCTGCGCCGGAGACGAAGTCCACGCGGCGCTCAAGGCGTTCCAGACGGGCGGCCAGGCTGGCGTGGCCCTGCTCGGCATGGGGCAGCAGAAGTCGCGCCATGAGCAGCTCCAGGTGCAGCCGCGGCGAGGTGGCGCCGACCATATCGGTCAGCGCCTGAGCGGTGATGTCGGCCGCGCGGGAGAGCTCGGCGGCGCCCACTGTGGAGGCCTGCTCCTGCATGCGCCGGATCTGGTCCTCTGGGACTCCGCGCAGGATGGCGCCGGGGGAGTCGGGCACGGACTTCACGATGATCAGGTCGCGCAGCCGCTCCAGCAGATCCTCCACGAACCGCCGCGGATCCTGCCCGGACTGGACCACGCGGTCCACCACGCCGAAGGCGGTTGAGCCGTCCAGCGCGGCCACTGAGTCCACGACGTCGTCCAGCAGAGTGGTGTGGGTGAAGCCCAGCAGTGCGGTGGCACGGTCGTAGTCGATGCCGGTGTCCTCGGAGCCGGCGATCAGCTGATCCAGCACCGAGAGGGTGTCGCGGACAGATCCGCCGCCGGCACGGATCACCAGGGAGAGCACGCCGGGGGCCACCGGGACGCTCTCCTGCTCGCAGAGCTTCTGCAGGTACTCCAGCAGCGGCTCCGGCGGGACCAGCCGGAAGGGGTAGTGGTGGGTGCGGGAGCGGATGGTGCCGATGACCTTGTCCGGCTCCGTGGTCGCGAAGATGAACTTGATGTGCGCCGGGGGCTCTTCGACGATCTTCAGCAGCGCGTTGAAGCCGGCCGCGGTGACCATATGAGCCTCATCGATGATGAAGATCTTGTAGCGGTCGCGGACCGGGGCGAAGGTGGCGCGTTCGCGCAGATCGCGGGCATCGTCCACACCGCCGTGGCTGGCGGCGTCGATCTCGATGACGTCCAGCGATCCCGACCCGCCGGTGGCCAGGTCCCGGCAGGACTCGCACTGGCCGCAGGGGTGCCCGGTGGGGCCCTGCTCGCAGTTCAGGCAGCGGGCCAGGATGCGGGCTGAGGTGGTCTTGCCGCAGCCGCGCGGACCGGAGAAGAGGTAGGCATGTGAGACCGCATCCTTGCCCAGCGCAGTGATCAGCGGGGCGGTGACATGCTCCTGCCCGATGACATCGGAGAAGGTGTCCGGGCGGTAGCGGCGATAGAGGGCGGTGCTCACGTCCTAGACCTTACCGCGTGGCACTGACACGATGCATTCGCCGTTCGACCATCTGTGGAGAGCCGGCCGAACTCGCCCGCCCCGGCCCTTCCCAGTGCCGCGGGGCGTCCATAGGCTGAGGCCATGACTAACCCGAATGAGCAGCAGTGGACCGCCGTGGACGCTTATCTGGAGAAGACCGTGGTCCAGCAGGATGAGGTCTTCGACCGCGTCCGGCGTCGCGCGGATGAAGCCGGCATGCCGCGGATCGAGGTCTCGGCCGCGCATGGAAAGATGCTGGCCCTGCTGGCTGAGATCTCCGGAGCCCGCCGGGCGCTGGAGGTCGGCACCCTGGCCGGCTTCTCCACCATCTGGATGGCCCGAGCCGTGGGGGAGCAGGGACAGGTCATCACCTGCGAGTACGAGCCCCGCCATGCCGAGGTGGCCCACGCCAACCTGGAGGATGCCGGCGTCGCCGAGCGCGTGCAGATCCGGCTGGGCGCGGCTGAGGACTCCCTGGAGCAGCTCATCACCGAGGGTCCGGAGCCCTTCGATCTGATCTTCCTCGACGCCGATAAGGCCGGCAACGCCCGCTATCTGGAGCTGGCTCTGCAGATGGCGCGGCCCGGTACGGTCATCGTGGGCGACAACGTGGTCCGGGACGGTCAGATCCTCGACGCCGACTCCCAGGATCCCGACATCCGAGGCATCTGGGCCTTCCTCGAAGCCCAGGGCGGGCACTCGGCTCTGGAAGCGACAGCGGTGCAGACCGTAGGCGCCAAGGGCTGGGACGGGTTCAGCCTCGCGGTGGTCCGGAGCGTCTGAGCGGCAGACCTCGCAGTGGATGAGCGAAGGGCCCCGGTGTTCTCACCGGGGCCCTTCCTTCTGCGGAGGATGGGGGATTCGAACCCCCGAGGGCGTTAACCCAACACGCGTTCCAAGCGTGCGCCATAGGCCGCTAGGCGAATCCTCCTCAGTTGTGCTCTGCTGGAAGAGCAGAGTCAATCGTAGCTGAATAATTCTCAGCCACCAAAGTGGATGCGGAGGGACGTGCGTCCGTCGCTTCCGACGAGGAATGACAGTATCACGCAGGCCGCTGCGGCTCGAATCGTCTCCGCGGACCTCAGAGGAGCGGGTGACTCTGGCCCTTTGGGATGTTGTGCGGCGTCGGTACCGTGGAGAGATGAGCACATCACAGATTCTCGTCCGCACAGCAGCCGGGGTCTTCGGGGCAGGTGCACTTCTGGTGACCGCTTGTGGCGAATCCGGCGCGGATACGTCCACACCGGAGGCGGCAGACACCGAGTCGCCTGAGCCTGAGGTCTCCCCGACCCATGACGAGACGGATTGGGCAGAGATGTATCAGGAGGCTGCTGAAGAAGCGCCTGAGGAGGACTGGCCGCAGGGTGAGGTGCAGGAGCCCGTCGAAGATCTCTCGTCGCCGCACTACCTCGAGTGGGGAGACTATGAGGAGGTCGAAGACGATGTCCTCCGGTTCTACGTCTTCATGGGCAACCCGAACTGCTATGGGCTGCAGTACGAAGTCGAGGAGACTGACGACGAGGTGGCTGTCGCGGTGATCAGCGGCATGCGTGACGGTGTGGATGTATGCACGGCTGACGGATTCTTCGGCGCTCTCGACGTCGAGCTCGATGAACCTGTGGGCGACCGCGACGTCGTCGATCTCAGCCAACGCCGCTGAAGTCCGACCTGGACTGCAAGACCCCCGCCTGGCCGGGGAGATCCTTGCCAGACGGGGGTCTGATGGCGGAGGCGGGGGGATTTGAACCCCCGATCCCCGGTTAAGAGGATCCTTCATTAGCAGTGAAGTCCGTTCGGCCGCTCCGGCACGCCTCCCAATGCGGCGCAGCGGCGAACCACTGCGACGCGACACTCTAGGCTACCGTCTTGCCCGCCCAAGTTTCAAAGCTGGATCCTCGTACCCGCCTTGGGCCGCATGAGTAAGCTGTCATGACGGCGTCGCCGAAGGCGCCGCAGCCAACTCGCAGAGAGGATCAGGATGCCGCATCCGGCTGGGGAGACTGTCATCGCCGTCGTCGGGGCAGGACCCCGCGGCACCTCCTTCCTGGACCGACTGCTGGCCCACCTCGAACGCTCACCCCGCAGCGGCGCTGACCAAGCCCTGCGGGTGATCGTCTTCGATCCCGCCCCGCATGGGCCCGGCCGCGTGTGGAATCCGGAGCAGTCCCCGCTGTATCTGATGAACACCCCGGCCTCCTATCCCACGGCCGCACCCCACGGGCCCACCTGCGAGCAGCTGCCCGCCTCCTCGGTCTCCTGCAGCTTCGCCCAGTGGCGCCGCAGCCAGGCTTCTGCTGAGCAGACCCACCAGAGCAGACCCGACGACGCCGACTACCCCAGTCGCGCGACCTACGGCGCCTACCTGCGCTGGCTCCACCAGCAGGTCACCGCCGGGCTGGAGGCCTGCGGCGTCGTGGTGGAGCACCGCAGCACTCAGGTGACCCGCTGTGTCCGCGAAGGCGGCGGACACCTGCTGAGCGCCCCTGAGGGGGAGCAGCGCGCCGATGCGGTGGTCCTCGCGCTGGGACATATCCCGGCCCGGCTCAACGATGCCGGACAGCGCTTCGCCCAGGCCGCCCAGGAGCTGGGGCTGCACTATCTGGCTCCGGCCGTGCCCACCGATGTGGACTATGACCTCCTTCCCCAGGAGGAGAACGTGCTGGTCCGTGGGATGGGCCTGAACTTCTTCGACCTGATGATCCAGGTGACCGTGGCGCGCGGCGGCACCTTCCGGGAGCTGTCGGAGGCCCAGCCCGGCCGGCGTCTGGAATATGTTCCCACCGGGCGGGAGCCTCGGCTGATCGCCGGATCCCGGCGGGGGACGCCCTATCGAGCTAAGTCCAGCGCGCCCGGGTTCATCCCGGAGGGGATCGAGCTGGTGCACTTCACCGACGAGGCCATCGATGAGGCCGAGCGCCGTCACGACTTCCTGGACTTCCGTGCTCACCTGTGGCCGCTGATCCTGCAGGACGTCCTGCACACCTACTACCGCCTGGAACCCTCGGATCCAGAGGGCCCGGGGGAGCAGGGCGCAGAGGCGCAGGCAGGTCAGGAGCGCGAGCATCCTGCGGAGCGTCTGCCGGAGGCGGAGAAGTTCGTCCGTTCGTTGGGCAGGCCCTTCGACGGCGCCTCCTTCACCTCTCATGACGACTACCAGCAGCACATGCTCAGCTATCTGGTGGAGGATGCGGTCACTTCCGCGGCCGGCGCGGCCAGCCCGGTGAAGATGGCCATCGCTGCACTGCATGCGGCCCGGATGAAGCTCAAGGAGCTGATCTCCGAGGGCCGGGTGGGCCAGTCCAGCCGGATCGACGACGTCGAGGCCTGGTTCGAATCCCTGGTGGAAGGTGTCGCCAGCGGGCCGCCGCCGCAGCGGGTCGAGGAGTTGGCGGCACTCGCCCGGGCCGGCGTCGTGGAGTTCCTGGGGCCGGATCCGGTGTTCGACGTGGACCGGGAGACCGGCCGCTTCACCGCGGAGTCCCCGTGGGTGGAGGCCGATGAGCCCTACCGCGCCGGGTACTTGCTGGAGGCGATGATGCCGGCCAACCGCGTGCAGCTCTCGGAGTCGCCGCTGGTGGCCGGGCTGCTGAAGGACGGGCTGGCACGGCCGCAGGAGCTCATCGACTCCTCGGGTGCGCCGCGGGCCGGCAAGGGCTTCGACGTGACTCCGTCCCCGCACCAGCTCATCGGTGCGGACGGGGAGGTCTGTGAGGGACTCTATGTGCTGGGGCTGCAGCTGAGCTCGGTGCAGTGGGGAACGGCCATCGCCGCGGAGGCCGGTGGAAGTCCGCGCGGCTCCGCGCGTTCACTGGCTGACGCCGACGCCGCAGCCCGCGCAATCCTCGGCCTCTCACCCCACACTCTTGTTTTACCAACCACTTCTCAGATTACCCCTGCGGATCCGCAGGGGTAATCTGAGAAGTGGTTGGTAAAACGAGGGTCTGCGGGCCGGGAGAACTCAGCTCAGCGGTGCTTCCACTCCGGGCTGCGCTTCTCGGAGAAGGCCGCCATGCCCTCGGACTGGTCCTCCGTGGAGAACAGCGCGTGGAAGAGGCGGCGTTCGAACTGCAGGCCTTGGTTCATCGGGGACTCGAAGGCGGCTGACACGGCCTCCTTGGCCATCTGTGAGGCCGGCTTGGACTTCGAGGCGATGGTCCCGGCAGCCTTCTCCGCCTCGGCCTGCAGCTGGTCGTCGGGCACCACCCGGGAGACTAGGCCGATCCGCTCAGCCTCATCGGCCCCGATATGCCGGCCGGTCAGCACCATGTCCATAGCTTTGGCCTTGCCCACCGAACGGGTCAGCCGCTGAGAGCCGCCCATTCCGGGGATGACGCCCAGGTTGATCTCCGGCTGGCCGAACGTGGCGCCTTCGCCGGCGATGATCAGATCGGCCATCATGGCCAGCTCGCAGCCGCCGCCCAGGGCGTAGCCGGAGACTGCGGCCACGATGGGGGTGCGCAGTCGGGCGAACTCGTCCCAGCGGCCGAACCACTCGCGGCTGTACATCTCGGCGAAGTCCTTCGAGGCCATCTCCTTGATGTCGGCGCCGGCGGCGAAGGCCTTCGCCGAGCCGGTCAGGAGGATGGCACCGACCTCCGGGTCGGCGTCGAACTCCACGGCGGCCCGGACCACCTCATCCATCAGCTCGGCGTTGAGCGCGTTGAGCGCCTCCGGCCGGTTCAGCTGGATCGTTCCGATGCGTTCGTTGGTGGAGACGATGATCGTCGTGAAGTCGCTCATATGCCTGATCCTCTCGGACTGGGGGATCTCTGGCAAGAGGTAGGATCTTCGGAATGACGCAGCAGGCATTCCTCAGTGCTGAGGGGCATCAGAAGACCCGTGAAGAGAAGAAGGTCCTTGCCGGAACACTGGTGGGCACCACCATCGAGTGGTACGACTTCTTCATCTATGCCCAAGCGGCAGGATTCGTCCTCGCTGTGCTGTATTTCGAGCCTCTCGGTGAGGAGAACCAGACCCTGGCCCAGCTGGTGGCCTGGGCCTCCATCGGCATCTCCTTCCTCTTCCGCCCGCTGGGCGCCATCCTGGCCGGCTGGCTGGGGGACCGCTACGGGCGGAAACTCGTCCTGGTCCTGACTCTGCTGGGCATGGGCGGGGCCACAGTGCTCATCGGCCTGCTGCCCACCTACGCGGCCTGGGGCATCGCCGCACCGATCCTGCTGGTGGTCCTGCGCATCCTGCAGGGCCTGTCCGCCGGCGGCGAATGGGGCGGCGCGGCTCTGCTGGCCGTGGAGCACGCCCCGCGCCATAAGCGCGGCCTCTTCGGCATGTACCCGCAGATCGGCGTGCCCATCGGCATGTTCATGGCGGCCACCTCCATGTTCGGCCTGCGCGCGGCACTGACCGAGGAGCAGTTCCTCGAATGGGGCTGGCGCGTGCCCTTCCTGTTCTCCTTCGTGCTGATCATCATCGCCTACCTGATCCGGCGCCGCGTGGAGGAGTCCCCGGTCTTCGAGGAGATGAAGCAGCGGAAGAAGGAGTCCTCGGCCCCGCTGAAGGAGCTGCTGACCACCCATAAGAAGAACGTCTTCCTCACCGCCCTGATCTTCTCGGCCAACAACGCCGCGGGCTACATGATCATCGTCTTCTTCGCCTCCTACGCCTCCAACGCAGTGGGATTCTCCAGCACGGAGACGCTGATCGCCTCCTTGGTGGGCGCAGTCGGCTGGTTCATCTTCACCTACTTCGGCGGTTGGATCAGCGACCGGATCGGCCGCGTGCTGACCTACCAGATCGGCTTCGGGATCCTGATCCTCTGGTGCATCCCCATGTGGTTCCTGATCGACACCGGCTCGCTGCTGCTCTTCGCAGTGGCGGTCTTCGTGCTGACCATCGGACTGGGCCCCTCCTATGGCCCGCAGTCGGCCCTCTATGCGGAGATGTTCCCGGCCAACGTCCGCTTCTCCGGGGTGTCCATCGGCTACGCCTTCGGCTCCATCATGGGCGGTGCCTTCGCCGCCACCATCGCTCAGGCCATCTACGACGCCACCGGCGAAGGCTGGATGATCGGTCTCTACCTCTCCGGACTGTCGCTGATCTCGCTGATCGCCGTCTCCCTGGTGCCCACATCGCTGCAGGGCATCGACCTGGAGGCTGACACTCCCTCAGCCGCTGACAGCACCCTCGGCACCGATGAGTACGTGCCGGTGAAGTGAGCCGCTGATCATGTCCGCAGGACGCTACGCACCGAGCCCCTCAGGCGATCTGCACCTGGGGAATCTGCGCACCGCCCTGCTCTCCTGGTTGGCCGCCCGCGCCGAGGACCGTCAGCTGCTGCTGCGCTATGAGGACCTCGACGCCGGCCGCACCGTCCAAGGCTCGGCCGAGCGCCAGCGGGTCGACCTGGAGTCTCTGAGCATCACCTTCGACGCCGAGGTCCTCTGGCAGTCCCAGCGCCATCAGATCTACGACGACGCCGTCGCCGGCCTCCGCCTCCAGGGCCTGGTCTACGAGTGCTTCTGCACCCGCCGGGAGATCCAGGAGGCCGCTCGGGCACCCCATGCTCCACCGGGCGCCTATCCGGGGACCTGTCGTGAGCTGAGCGAGCAGGAGCGCGGCCGGCGTCGGGAGCAGCGTCCGCCGGCGCTGCGCCTGCGCGTCCCGGATGAGGACCGGGATCAGAGTGTGGAGGACCGGCTGCTGGGCCGCGTGGACGGCGTCGTGGATGACCTGGTGCTGATCCGCAACGACGGCACCGCGGCCTACAACCTGGCCGTGGTGGTCGATGATCATCTGACCGGCGTGGACCAGGTGCTGCGCGGGGACGATCTGGCCTCCTCAGCGCCGCGGCAGGCCTATCTGCGGCAGCTGCTCTACGGGGTCCCGGCGCGCTCCGCGGTGGAGTACCTGCACGTGCCGCTGGTGCTGAACACTGAGGGCAAGCGGCTGGCCAAGCGCGACGGGGCGGTCACCCTGGCTCAGCTGCAGGAGCAGGGGATCGGTCCCGAGGCCGTCCGGGACCTGCTGCTGGACTCGCTGGGTCTGCCGCAGGGCCCGCTGGAGCAGGCGCTGGATGCCTTCGCGGTGGAGGATCTGCCGCGGGGTCCGTGGACCTTTCAGGAGACAGCGCTGCCGCCTCGGTGAGGATCCCGCAGATGGATTACACGTCGCGTAATGATGACTTGCCCTTTTCACAGTGCGCAGGCAGACTTACACACAGGTCAAGAGTGCCAGTGCGAAACCCCGGTTTGCTGGCCGGCAACCCTCCACTTCGCGGTGGGGTGCCCCGGGTGACGACCAGGTCCGGCGGATGACGCCGCCGGGCAAGCGCGAGTTTCACGGAGTGTATTTCGATGGCCTCATCGACAGAACCCACCTTGGACATCCAGTCGGCCCAGTTCGAGACCCGGCAGATCCACGCCGGCGTCACACCGGACCCCGTCACCGGCGCCCGGGCCCTGCCCATCCAGCAGACCACTTCCTTCGTCTTCCCCGACGCCGAGGCCGCCGCCCGGCGCTTCGGGCTGGAGGAGATCGCCCCCATCTACTCCCGCATCGGTAACCCCACGGTCCAGGCCGTGGAGGACAAGGTCGCTGCCCTGGAGGGCGGCGTCGGGGCTCTGGCCGTCGGTTCGGGGCAGGCGGCCACCTCGCTGGCGCTGCTGAACCTGGCTGAGGGCGGGGGGCACATCGTCGCCTCGCCGTCGCTCTACGGCGGCACGCAGAACCTCTTCAAGCACACGTTGCCCAAACTGGGCATCGAGGTCACCTTCGTGGAGGACCCCGACGACGTCGCCTCCTGGTTGGCGGCCGTGCAGCCCAACACCGCGGCCTTCTTCGCCGAGACGGTGGCCAACCCACGCACCGATGTGCTGGACGTGGAGAGCGTGGCCTCAGCCGCCCATGAGGTCGGCGTCCCGCTGGTGGTGGACAACACCCTGGCCACCCCGTATCTGAGCCGGCCCATCGAGTTCGGAGCCGATGTGGTGGTCCACTCGGCCACGAAGTTCCTGGGAGGCCACGGCACGGCCATCGCTGGGGTCATCGTCGACGCCGGCACCTTCGACTACTCCCAGCACCCAGACCGGTTCCCGGGCTTCAACACCCCGGATGAGAGCTACCACGGTCTGGTCTTCGGCAAGGACCTGGGTCCGGAGGGCATCTTCGGGGTCAACCTGTCCTTCATCCTGAAAGCACGGGTGCAGCTGCTGCGGGACCTGGGCCCCAGCCTGTCCCCGCACAACGCCTTCGAGATCAACCTGGGCCTGGAGACGCTGAGTCTGCGCGTGGAGCGCCACGTGCACAATGCCACCGCGGTGGCCCACTTCCTGCAGGACCACCCGGCGGTGCGGCAGGTCTTCTACTCCGGCCTGCCCGAAAGCCCCTGCTATGAGCACGCCCTGAAGTACCTGCCCGACGGTGTGGGCGCAGTGCTGTCCTTCGAAGTCCACGGTGAGGACTCCGCAGCCCAGGCCGCCAACGGTCAGGCTGTGGTGGACGCGCTGCAGCTGCACTCCCTGGTGGCCAATGTGGGCGATGTGCGCTCGCTGGCCATCCACCCGGCCTCCACCACCCACCGCCAGCTCACCCCGGAGGACCAGAAGGCCGCCGGTGTGAAGCCGGGTATGGTGCGCCTCTCGGTGGGGATCGAGCACCTCGACGACATCATCGCCGACCTCCAGCAGGCTCTGGACGCCGTGGCACAGAGCGCTCCGCAGCCGGTGTCCGCTGCGGCCGCCCCGGCGGCTCTGGCGACAGGAGCACCCACTCGATGACACTTCAGGCCCCCTGTGCCGCCGCCCCGGCGAACGACTTCGGGCACCGCCCCACCGGTGCCCTCCAGATCGTCGATGTGGGGGCCTACACCTTCGAGACCGGCGGGTTCCTGCCCCAGGTGGAGATCGCTTTCGAGACCTGGGGCACCCTCAACGAGGCCGGGGACAACGCCATCCTGGTGGCCCATGCGCTGACCGGGGACACCCATGTGGCCGCCACAGAGGCCGACCCCGGCAGCGGCTGGTGGGACAGCCTGCTCGGAGCGGGCCGCCCCATCGACCCGGAGCGCTGGTTCGTCATCGCACCGGCCATGGTGGGCGGCTGCTACGGCTCCACCGGTCCGGCCTCTCCGGATCCGGAGGGTGAGCCCTGGGGCTCCCGGTTCCCGTTCGTGACCATCCGGGACTCGGTGCATCTGGAGGCTCGGCTGGCCGATCAGCTGGGGATCTCCAAATTCCACACCGTCATCGGCGGCTCCATGGGTGGGGCGCGTGCGCTGGAATGGGCGGCCACCTACCCGGAGCGGGTGGGCGGCGTCGCCGTCTTCGCCTGCGGTGCTGCGGCCACGGCTGAGCAGATCGCCTTCGGCCAGGCGCAGATCAAAGCCATCGAGAATGACCCACATTTCGACGGCGGCGACTACTACGACGGCCAGCCGCCGGAGGCCGGCCTGGGGCTCGCCCGGCGGATCGCCCACATCACCTACCGCACGGAGACCGAGATGTCGGTGCGGTTCGGCCGGGAGGCTCAGGGTGAGGAGGATCCCTTCGGCTGGTCCGCGCGGCGCCGTGGGCGCTACCAGGTGGAGTCCTACCTGGATCATCAGGCGGCCAAGCTGTCTTCGCGGTTCGACCCCAACGCCTACATCGTGCTGACCGAGGCGCTGATGAGCCACGACGTCGGCCGCGGGCGCGGGGGAGCGGAGCAGGCGCTGCAGCGGGTCAGCGCAGTGCCCTTCCTGGCGGCGGTGGACAGCGACCGGCTCTACTTCCCGGAGCAGTCCCGCGAGATCGCCGAGCTTCTGCCCGGCGAGCATGAGGCGCATATGATCTCCTCGCCCATCGGGCATGACGGATTCCTGACCAGCCCGGATCAGCTGGCGGACCAGATGCGCAGCACTCTGGGGCTTTGAGGAGGCCGGCTGGCTGTGGTTGGCGGACTGGTGCCTCTGTCGGCGGCTCCTGCGGCCTGACCAGGGAACTTCTCTGTGACGCTGGAGAGATCCCTGTCACTTTGGCGTAACACGGTGCTGTAACACTGAAGCCTATGACCAGAATCCTCCAGCCCGGTGACCATGTCCCTGAAGGTGCCACCTACCTTCCCGCCACCGACGGCAACGTCCTGTGGGGACGCCTGCCCTGCGTCGCCGATGACCCGGTGCTGCGCATCTCACCGGGGGAGGAGGTCGTGATCGACACCCTCTCCCATGAGGGGATCCTGGAGGACCAGGGGCGGGATCCGCGCGCCTACTTCGCCCGGCACGGAGTGGAGGAGGAGCAGGTGCTCACCGACGCCGTCGCGCTGGCCGGAAGCGACTATCCGCGCCACCCGGCCCAGGACGGTCCGCATGTCAACACCGGCCCGATCTACGTGGAGGATGCCCGGCCCGGCGACTTCCTGAAGATCACCGTGCACAGGCTGGAGCGCCGTGTGCCCTACGGCGTGATCTCCAACCGGCACGGCAAGGGCGCCCTGCCCCAGGAGTTCCCGCGTGGGGGTCAGAACGTCTCCGTCTTCGCCGCAGTGGACGAGGCCCAGGGAGCGGCCAAGGGGACCATCGCTCCCTTCGCCGGCGCTGAGCGCACCGTCAGCTTCGACCTCGCTCCCTTCTTCGGCACGATGGGCGTGGCCGTGGACGGCGAGGACCGCCCGCATTCGGTGCCTCCGGGCAGCCACGGCGGCAACATCGACATCAAGATGCTCACCGAGGGCGCCTCCCTCTACATTCCGGTCCAGGTGCCCGGTGCGCTGGCCTTCGCCGGTGATCCGCACTTCGCCCAGGGCGACGGCGAGGTGGCGCTGACCGCCATGGAAGCCAGCCTGCGCGGTCACCTCAGCTTCGACGTGGTGGCCCGCGAGGAGGCGCTGAACAGCTTCGGCGACCAGCTGGGCCCCATCGCCGAGACCAGCGACCACCTGATCCCCACCGGTATGGATGAGGATCTGGACGTGGCGGTGCAGAACTGTGTGCGCAACGCGATCGCCCTGCTGCAGGCCCGCTGGGGACTGGACGCCGAGCACGCCTACGCGTATCTCTCGGCCGCCACAGACTTCAACATCTCCCAGGTGGTGGATATCGTCAAAGGTGTCCATGCGCGGGTGAAGCTCGAGGACTTCAAGGGGGTCCGGTGAACGCTCATCTCTCCGACGACCAGCAGGTGACCTTCGATCAGGACGGAGTCCCGCAGTACCGGCGGCCCGTCGCCCAGGGCGATGATCTGCCCCAGGTGGCCGAGGCCTTCTGGGCCTATGAGCAGGCGCTGATGTCCGATGACCTGGAGGCCATGGCCGGTCTCTTCGCCCCGGGGGAGCAGACGCTGCGCGGCGACGCCTCCGGGCTGATGGTCTCCCACGAGGAGATCACCGGATTCCGCGGCGCTCGCGGAGGTGCGCCCAAGCGGCGGATCGTGGAGCTGCATGTGCGTGCGCTGGGCTCCGATCACGCCTCCACCGTGGCGATCACCGAGCTGGTGGATGCCTCCGGCGCCTCCACAGGGCGCGGCCAGCAGACCCAGGTGTGGACCAGATCTGACAACCCCGACGCCGGCCACCAGGGCTGGCAGTGCTCCGTGGCCCATGTGATGGTGGCCCCGCCCGTCTTCGACCGCAGGGTCTGGCGCGTGCTGGGCGCACCGTTGGTGCCCGCTGCGGCGGAGGCGAAGGAGCAAGGCGCGCTGGCCGGTCACACGGTGGCGGTCAAGGATCTCTTCTCCGTGGCCGGACAGCGGGTGGGTGCCGGGTCCCCGGCCTATCTGGCTGAGGCCCAGGTGCAGGAGGCGACGGCGCCCGCCGTGGAGACGCTGCTGGAGGCCGGTGCTGAGATCACCGGTCTGGCGGCCACCGACGAGTTCGCCTACAGCCTGGCCGGCACCAACACCCACTACGGAACCCCGCCGAACCCGCGTGCGCCGCGGCGGATCAGCGGCGGGTCCAGCTCCGGCTCGGCCTCGGCCGTGGCTCTGGGGCATGCGAGCATCGGGCTCGGCACGGACACCGGCGGGTCCATCCGCGTGCCCTCGGCCTATCAGGGCCTGTGGGGCATCCGGACCACCCATGATCTGGTGAGCCGTGAGGGCCTGCTGCCGCTGGCCGACAGCTTCGACACCGTCGGATGGATGACCCGGACCCCGCAGGCTCTGGCCGATGCCGCCGAGGTGCTGATCCCCGAGACCGAGGTGGCGGCCGCCGCGGCCTCTGTGCCCTCGGCGATGGGCGGGATGGCCAGCACCAGTCCGCGGCTGATCGTGCCCAAGGGGCCGGTGGCCTGGCCGGCGTCGCGCGCTCTGGGCGAGCTCAAGGCGATCCCGCAGCTGACCGACCTGGCCGATCCGGAGGTGGCCCAGGCGGTGCGCAGCGCCGCCGCCGAGGCCACCCAGCTGGACGTGGCCCTGGACGAGGAGACGCTGGGGCAGTGGGTGACCGCCTTCAGCACAGTGCAGGGCCGGGAGGCCTGGACCAACCACGGCGAGTGGGTGGCCGAGCACTGGGAGCAGCTGGCTCCCGATGTGGCGGCCCGCTTCCGCCGCGCGGAGAGCTTCAGTGCCGATGACGAGGTGCGGGCCCGCGAGCTGATCGCTCAGGTGCGTGAGAAGGTGCGCGGCTGGGTCGGCGAGGGTGTGTTGGCGCTGCCCTCGGCGTCCTCTGCGGCTCCGCTGATCCGGGAGGCTTCCGCCGGCGGTGAGCTGATCGAGGCTCAGCGGCAGCGGACCCTGATGCTGACCTGCGTGGCCGGCCTGGCCGGACTGCCGGTGGTCAGCGTGCCGCTGCGCACGGAGGGCTCCGAGGGACGTCCGGGACTGCCGGTGGGCCTGAGCCTGGTGGGCCCCTCCGGCAGCGATAAGGCACTGATCCGCTATGCCGCCGAGCTGGTGGGCGCCGAGGTCGCGGGAGCTGGTCAGCGATGAAGCTCGAGGAGTTCAACAGCGCCGAAGCGGAGACCGCGGGAGAGCTGCTGCACACCTGCGCGCCCATCGCCTCCTGGCGGGCGGCGCTGCTGGCTCGACGGCCCTTCGGCTCCCAGCAGGAGCTGCTGGAGACGGCGGAGGAGCTGGCCGCCGGATGGGCCGATCAGGAGGTGGATGCGGCGCTGGCGCACCACCCGCGGATCGGGGAGAAGGTCCAGGGCAGCGGTGCTGAGGCGCAGGCCTCACGCAGCGAGCAGGGGAACCTGTCAGAGGACGAGAAGGCCCGTCAGGAGTGGGTGCAGGCCAATGTGGCCTATGAGGAGAAGTTCGACCGCATCTTCCTGATCCGCGCCAAGGGCCGCAGCTCCGAGGAGATGCTGGAGCAGCTGCACCAGCGGCTGGAGAACTCCCCGGAGACCGAGAACGAGGTCCGGCGCGGCCAGCTGGCCGAGATCGCCCTGCTGCGGCTGAAGGAGTCCGTGGAGAGCTGAGTAGGTAACGCGCACGAAACCTCAGGTTGTTCTGTTCCGCACAGTGGTGATGTACGTTGGGCCACGACGTGAACATAAGGGCGCGAGGTCGGCCCCGGTTCCTCGCGCTGAGGGCAGTGTGAGGTTTGATGATCTACGAAGGTACCCAGACGAACAATATTCTGTTCCCCACTGAGGTGGATGTCCCCTGGGATGACTTGGACTCTTCGGCATCAGGGCTGAAGTCTTCGGCACGTGCAGTTGCTGATTCGGCATCCGATGTGGGTGGTACCTGGACGGGACTGCAGACTGCGTATCAACAGCCGTCGACTCAGGACGTGGTGTGGTCGGCCATGGACGATGTCCCATCCACAGTTGAGGATTGGGCCGAGACCATGGAATCGGCAGGTTCGGCTCTGCAGGACTTCGTAGAGGAAGGACGTCCCCTTCAAGCGCGATGTGAAGAGCTGAAGGCACAAGCCAGGGCGCTGCAGGTCCGTCTGACTTTTTCCGAGATCGATCTCTCTTCACCCACTGTCGATGATGAGGAGACGGCAGCTGCTGAGGAGCTCCTGCGCGAAGATATCGCCCAGCACAACAGTGAGGTTCTGACTTTCAACTCTGACTGGCGGAGCTTGGAGTCTCGTATCGAGGGTGACCTGATCGCCCTCCAGTCCTCCAGCGGAGTGAACGAAGATATTCCAGAGGTCTATGCCACCGGCCCTGGCGGTGTAGCGACGCCTGTCGGCACATTCAGCTCTGAGTTCGACCTGGGTTCGGTGGTCGCGACAGCGACGAGTGGGGAACTGTCGCTGGAAGAGGTTCAGGAGATTGCCGAAGAGATCGAGGGCAATGATGACATGAGCTGGGCTGATTGGGCTGCTCAGAACCCAGAGCTGGCTGCGGAGCTGGCGGAGAACGAGCTGACCAGTGAGGACCAGCTTCCGGAGGGGGCCGAGGATCTCTATGGGCTGTCGCAGCAGGATCAGAACGATCCAGCGACCATAGACGCTATCGCTGAGACGTGGAATTCGTTGGAAGACGAGGAGCAGTGGGCATTGCTCATGATGTTCCCCGCGGTCTTCGGCAACATGAATGGTGTGAAACTAGAGGACCGGGGGAGGGCGAACGCAGTTCACCTGCAGGGACAGATCGTTCACCACGAGCGTGAGGTGGAAGAGCTCAACGAAGAGCATAGGGAGCTGAACAATCCTAGGCAGCAGTCAGAAGCGCGAGAGGTGCGGCAGCAACGGGAGTCAGTTCAGGAGGAACTCAATGCTCTCGAGACTGCAGCTGAAGAGATGCGTACGCAGGATTTCCAGGTGATCTATTTGGACACCGAGGATGCGGGTCAATTTGCCGGGTTGTATGGAAGTCTTGACGGTGAAACCGAGCATCTGCATACTAACGTCCCTGGAAGTGAGAGCGACCTGACTACTTTGGGTACTGGGTTGGGTCGGACAAAGAGTGCTGCAGGGATTGGCTCAGAGGGAGTGCCTGATGATACTGCGGCGATCTACTGGCAGGGCATGGACACTCCGCCGGGTGTTCTGGACAACGTAACAGCAAGCGACGATGAACTTCTGGATATGGTGGACGAAGGGGCAGAGTCGTTGGCCGCCTTTGATTACGCCGTCAACATGGAGATTGACCAAGAGAACGTGCGGACGAGCTACGATGCCCACAGCTTTGCCGCGTCTGTTATTGGAACAGCGGCTGAGGAAGAAGCGCTGACGAACAGCGACACTGGTGAAAACTATGGTGTTCAAGCAGATGCCATAACGATCATGGGGCCCGTTGGCTTTGGCCAGAATATTGAATCACGGGACGATCTGGCGAATGAAGACGTTGAGATCTACTGGGTAGAAACACGGTCAGATGTGGTTGATCCTAGGAGAGATGAGGGGCTCATCGACATGCCTTATATGAGTCATCTTCCAGAAGGGGTCACGTTCCATGACCTCATGGGCGATCTCGATGTCGTTCGCCTTGAGTCTGGAGTTGATGAGAATGGTGAGCTGTTGGAGAACAGCGGAGGCTATATCAATAAGAAGGGTGGCGGCCACGGCTCTTACTTTACCTCTGATTCTGAGTCTTTAGAGGCTATCCAGAGAGCGTCTGCTGGAGAAGGCGAAGTAGCGCCGTATGTAGATGATGAGATTTTTGAAGAGCATGTAGAGATTAGAGCAGTTCAGCCGGAAGAGGGAGCTGACTATTACGTCAGGGAGTATGACGTGATTGGATCAGACTTGCCTCCAGTCAGTACGAAGATTGAGGCTATCGAGATTATGCTCGCGGAAGAGATCGTGGATCCCGTTGATGTCAGTGAATACGCTAGAGGGTAGGTGCTTTAGGGGTAATCTATAAGGAGGGGGGCGAGATGAATTTGTGTCGACGGGAGGTGTGGTAGCGAATGACTGGAGCGACCCATCGCGCCAAGGGGGCAATCGCCTCGATTCCTAAATGGGTGCTAGGTTTCGTCGGCGCGTCTGTGATTGTTGTTGGGTTCCTTGTTTACCTATCGTCGTCGCGCATGGGTGAAGATGAGTTCGCTCAAGTAGCTTCTGGGCTCGAAGCGGAGTTTCCCGAGATGCTTCAAGTTGACGAGGCGGCTGAATTCAGGGCTTATGAGGACCTACATGAGTATGAATGTCCGACAGGACTTTCCGGGCATGGGGATCCTGAAGAAACTTCCTTGCGCGCGGAGGTGGTTGCTGAGCTGGAGGATGAGGGTATGGCTGAGGAGCTTCTTGGCGAAATCGAAAGTTCGTGGACCACCGATTATGGATGGTCCATGATTGAGCAGCGAGATCTCCGTGACTCAGGACGGTCTGAAGTGTTGTCGACGACTGAATATAGTCGGGAGTGGGATGAGGGCTATGTCACACAGGCTTTCGTGGAGCACAATTACTTTGAAGATGTAGATGCTCACGCGGTGCACATCCGGGTCAGCGGTGACTGCGTGCGTCACACGGATAGCTCCCGAAGTACTGGTGATTACTCGCTGGGTCTCCCTCCGTTCATCGACTATAGCTGGGCGGGTAATTCTGGCTGAGAGCTGAGTGGCGCTCTGAGGGCTCGGTCTGTCCGTGAAGCGGCCGGAGCGGGTAGAAAGGGTGACGTATGAGCAGCTCGGACAGTCGCGTTCACTCCGCGCTGGCGCGTGTCCCGGTGCTGTATTGGTGCCTCGCGGCGTTGGTGGGAACTTGGGTCTTGGTGTACTTAGACTTCTCGCGGCCATCGATCAGCGCCGAGGATTTCGACGCAGGAGCGTCTGATCTGGAGGAATCATTTCCTGCGATGGTGGAGGTGAGCGATCAGGCTGATTTCGGAGCCAGCGGTGACCCTCACACTACGTCCTGCCCGACAGGGATATCTGGGCAATCTGACCTAGATGTACTTCCCCGTGAGGTTGTGAACGCGGGCTGAGGGAACCAGACCTCCGATAGCGGTGTGGGGTCGGTGGTGATTGTATTCGTGGAGGAAGGCCTCGTAGGAGGCTTCACGGGCTGACTCG
>NZ_BMIS01000020.1 GCF_014642675.1 Nesterenkonia cremea | reverse complement strand
GCCGTCACCCGACGTACTCACCTGGCTGGAGAATCTATGATTATGCCGACAAGAGTCAACGCCCTACGGCCCTCACCAGGGGCAACCCGAAAAGGTCGGCGTAATCCAAACATCGGCATAAGCGATCGAATGCCGACATCGGCATTCGACCGCCTCGACCAGCGCATTGTCATACGAATCCCCGGTCGAGCCGACTGAGGCGACCGCCCCAGCCTCGGCCAACCGCTGGGTGTAGCGCACCGCGAGGCACTGAACACCCTTATCGCTGTGATGAGTCAGATCGGCGAGGTCCCGTCCCTGGCGTTGGCGTGTCCAGATGCCCATCTCCAGCGCGTCCAGCGCGAGATCGGTCCGCAGCGACTTCGACAGCTGCCAGCCGACCACGCGGCGGGAGAACACATCGACGACGAAGGCGGCATACACCCACCCGGCGAAGGTCCTGCAATAGGTGGGGGCACCTCCCGCTTGCGGGGGAATGTCAGCGACCCACAACTGGTCCGAAGCCGTGGCGCTGAAGTCTCGCTTGACCAGGTCAGCACGTGTGTCCGGCGCACTGCCGCCGATCGTGGTGCGTGGCCCCTTCGCTCGACTGATGCCTCGCAGACCTTCGGCGCGCATGAGTCGCTCGATGGTGCATCGAGCCACCGGGATCCGTTCACGGCGCAGCTGTGCGTGGATCTTCCTCGCACCGTAGACGCCGAAGTTCTCCGCATGCACCCGGTGGATCTCGACCAGCAGCTGCTCGTCTCGCAGAGACCGGGCCGAGGGCGGTCGGGACTTCGCGGCATAGTAGGTGCTCGGCGCGATCTGCATCCCGGCCGCGGTCAGCGTCCGGCAGATCGGCTCGACGCCGAACTGGTGCTTGTGGCTGTCGATGTAGTCGACGATCAGCGCTGTGGGCGGTCGAGCTCCGCCGCGAAAAAAGCCGAGGCCGACCGCAGGATCGGCGAATTCAGGGGGTCAGCGCAACGTCCTCGTGAGATAGTCCGAGAACTACTCACCAGGAGGACGCCGATGCAGGGTAAGCATGGACATCTCAGTCAGGAACAAAAGCAGCTTGCTCTGAGGCTCCACAAACAGGGGTGGAAGCTCGTGGAGATCGCTCGCGAGATCGGGTGCAGCGCTCCACTGGTCGGCCTGATGGTGCGGACTGGTCGGCATCTCGAAGCCAAGCCTTATGGGTGGGAACCTCGCCGTGGGTACTTGAGCATCAGAGAGCGGGAACAGATCATGGTCGGGCTCGGCCGTGGCGACTCGCTGGGCCTGATCGCCGAGGCGCTGCAGCGCTCAGTGTCCACGATCAGTCGGGAAGTCGCTCGAGGTGGCGGACGGGCCTCTTATTCCGCATGGTGGTGTCATGAGAACGCCCGCGCCAAGTCCCGGCGCCCGAAGCCGATGAAGCTGCATTCTGAGCGCCTGGCGTACGAAGTCACTGAACGCCTGGAACAGCTATGGTCGCCACAGCAGATCGCATCGCGGCTACGGTTGGAGTATCCCGATGATCCTGAGATGCATGTGAGCTACGAGACGATATACCAGAGCCTCTTCGTCCAGGGGCGCGGCGCTCTGCGCCGGGAACTGACACGGTGTCTGCGTTCTGGCCGGACCGCGCGGAAGTGCCGCACTGGCACCGAACGCCGCGGCCGTCTGCCCGGAATGGTAATGATCAGTGACCGGCCCGCTGAGGTGGAGGACCGTGCTGTTCCAGGCCATTGGGAAGGCGATCTGATCTTAGGAGAGAACAGTCGCAGCGCTGTAGGCACGTTAGTGGAGCGGCACACACGCTTCACCCTGCTGCTGCATCTTCCCGAGGGCAAGAGCGCGCCCCAGGTCGAGCAGGCGATGCGCGAAGCGATCACATCGCTTCCAACGAGGTTGGCTCAGACAATCACCTGGGACCAGGGCGCCGAAATGGCCCAGCACGTGGAATTCACTACCGCCACGGGCATCCCTATCTATTTCTGCGATCCTCGTTCGCCCTGGCAACGAGGATCCAATGAGAACACCAACGGACTGCTGCGCCAGTACCTGCCCAAGGGCACCGACCTGAGTCGTCACAGCCGCACCGAATTGGAAGCGATCCAGGCCAGTCTCAACAGTCGACCACGAAAGACCCTTGGCTACAGGACCCCTGGAGAGAAGCTCACGGAACTCCTTGCGCTGACCCCTTGAATTCGCCATCGCGTTGGCACGGCGCAGTTCGCGCACTTCCTTCTCCAACTCGCCCACGCGCTGGGCTTCGCTGGTCGTGGTGCCGGGACGGTGACCTTCATCGATCTCGGCCTGCTGGACCCAATTGCGCAGAGTCTGAAGGATTGATCCCGAGCTGCTCACCAACTCGGCGGAACGTCCCCGGCCTGGTCGCCGGGTCGCGTCGTGATTCCATCGCCATCCTGGTGGCTCGGTCCCGAAGCTCGTCGGGATACTTCCTCGGTGCTGCCATGCTCTTCATCCTTCCGTGGAATCAGAGCCTCCACCAGACCCGGGGCGATTCAAACCTTGTGGTCAACACACCCTAGGCAGGACGCTACTGCGATGGTCTCCTGTCGGATCTTCAGGATCCCTGCTCACCACGGCAGAACCCCAGGATCCAGGCGGCGTAACGGTGTACCGCCTCCGCGGTATTTCTGCCATGCCCCGCCCCAGGATTCACCCGTAGCTCCGACTCCACCCCGTGGTCCTGCATGAGACTAATCAGCTCCCGCAGATGCGCTGACTCAACCCGGGAGTCATTCTCCTGAACGATGGCCAGAACCTGGGGGAATAAGACTCGGTCCACCGCGGACGCCGCAACATGACTTTCGAACCGGCTCCGCCACAATGCTGTAGGGCACACCAAATGACGCGACGGCGACGGCACCCCCGGTCCCTCTTCCCCCAACAGCTCCTGCCGCCACCGGTGCCCCAAGGGGTTCTGCTCCAACCGGCTCAGGTCCACCGGAGCTGCGGAGACCACTGCCCCGTTGAACAGGCCGGGGCTACGGGCGGCGGCCGCGGCGGCGAGCACACCACCCATAGAAGCTCCGACCACGGTCAGCCGTCCTGCCGGGAAATCCGCTCTCAGACGGGAGGCGACAGCTATCAGATCCTCGACCGCGCGATGCTTCCGACGACCTGCACCAGCCCGATGCCAGGTGGTGCCCAGCTCGCCGCCTCCTCGTACGTGCGCAGTGACGTGCACTCCTCCAGAATCGCACCAGGCACGAGCCGAGGGGTCGAAGCCCTCTCCTAGCTCGACGCCGAACCCTCCGTAGACGGTGAGCATCACTGGCGCTCGACGTCGTCGGGCCGCCTCGATCCCCTCCAGGGCATGCCAGGTGTACGGCACCTCGACACCGTCGTCGGAGGTCGCGTACGCCACCCCGGACACGGGGCCCGGACCGACCCCCTTGGCTTGGGGCACACCGCCGCCTAGATCTGCCATCCGTGTGACACGCTCGGGCCGGACCTGCGAGCCACAGCTCACCAGGATCTGGTCCCCCTGCACACGGACGGAGCGCAAGACTTCACCGTGTTGGGAGGAGCGACGCCGGACGAGGACCTCCGGCTGCGGTTCCGACGGTGTGACGCTTGCGCTTCCATCGTCGAGGGCCGGCCTGTTGGTGCTCATAAGCGGGATCTGCAATAGTTCGCTCTCGCCAGGACGCGGAGCGCACAGGATCAGGAGACGGTCGCTCCGCAGTCCTTTCGGAGCACCTGGACGCACGGTATAGCTGCGCAGTCCCGGCCCCTGCCACAACGGCTGCAGGAGACTCCCGAACACCGATCGAGAACTCTCGACACCATCGATCGGTAGCAGGCTCAGCCAGTCGTCCTGGGCTCCCTGCCCGGTCTGATGCTCGTCGCCCCGCTGGTGCAGCAACAGGGCAGGATCACCGGCGGCGCGGACCTCCAGAACGCTGCGAAGCCCGGGAAACACAGGTCCGGGAACGCCCCGCAGACCTCCACCCGCGTCGGCCGGGTCTGCCACCACTGCATCCAGCCGCACTCCGGCCGAGGTCGAGGCAACGACCCACCACCGTCGAGGCCCCCGTGCAGATAACAACTGGACCCCCGGCCCCTCGGAAATCGCGGGCACCGGCTCCCAGCAGACTTCCTCCCCCTCGAGAGTGATCAAACGCCACTGGCCCTCTCCCGCGATCCACAACCCGAGGCGATCGGAGGAGTCCAGCACGGCCGGGCGTCCGCGCGATCCCCGCCCCGGTACGGTCCACACCACTTCCGGAGTCGACCCCGAAAGGTTGCGGCGCAGGATGTGCAGACGCGAGAGCTCGCTGCCGCCAGTCGATGCGGTGACCAGGCACCACCGACCGTCGCGGGTCGTGGTCACACTTTGCGGCACCTCCTCCGCGAGCGACTCCGGCCAGGGCAGCACGCCGTCCGGCAGATGGACCGCGCCTCGATGCACCCGCGCCTTAGCGCCGCCGGACGAGAAGGGCTGCTGGAAGGCGTGAGCACTACTCCTCTCCCACTGCGCGAGGAGCTCTATGACGTCCATCTCAGCAACGTCCTGCTCAGCGGCGTGTTCAGCGGCGTGTTCAGCGGCCAATGAGATCGACCTGCTCTCGCGGCGTGCCAGGAAGCCACATCATGTGACCACCTTCATCCAACGGCACGTCCAGCACCTCATTAAGGGACTCTTCTCCCAGCTCTTCTCCTGGTCGGCAGAGCCGGGTCTGGACGAGTCCTTCACTCCCACGGCGGTGCAGCTCCACCTTGCCGTCTCCACCGCTGGTGACCGCGACGACCTCCAGCTCGGGAAGGACAGCCACGGCCCTTCGTTGGGCGCTGCCGTCGGGCCCGCCGTCCCAAGGCGGGCGGCCCGGCCTCGGCGGGTACGTCATCGGTGCGAGGTCCCCCTGTCTCAACGACAGACCTTCCGCGCCGACGTCAACGATCCATACCAGGTCACCATCGGGGCTGATCAGCGTGCCGGAGGCCGAATCGGGGGCGACGTCGAGCCGAAAGACGAGCCCCTGAGGCAGCGGGATCGTTTCCGGAGTCAGGGCTCCGTCCGGGCCGATGGTCGCGCTCATCACCCAGTTCGTCCACTGGGCCCAGGAAGCAGGATCTCCGGTCCCGCCTCGCAGAGTGGCCCAGATCCTGCGGGAAACAGGCTCGATGCGCAAGTAGAAGGCCCGTCCGGCTACCGGCCAGGCGGTGATGCCCTGCGCCACCGGTCGTCCCCCGAGAACCACGAACCGTTCCAGTCCCCGTGAGGTGCTGCACCAGAAGCTCTTGTTGACCGGGTCATAGACGTCACCGTGTCCGTCGGGGGCGATGTCTTCGGTGACGGCACCGCGCACCTGAGGGACATGGGGTCCAGCCGTGAGGATCTTCTCCACGGGGATCGCCTCCACCGCGCCCCGACCGATGAACTCGCCCGAGGCCGCCGTCTCCCCCCGATGCCGGAGCAACACGTGGAGCCGGTCCTCGTCATCGCGCACCACTGCCACTCCGGGTTCCCCCATCCGCACGCGGACTCGCACGGGCGTCGGCGCCTCGGGACGCAGATCGATCAGTGTGAGCAGGTCGGAGAAGGGCTCTATGTTCATGCCGCAGCCGGTGGTCACCGCCAGGAATGAACCGCAGTCGCTGATGGCCAGATGCTCCGCAGGTATAGCGATCGGCACCTCGGCACTGAGGGACCCCTCGCGTCCCAGCAGCACCAGCCGACCGCGGAGATCGTCGGCGTAGGCGGCCGCGAATCGGCCGCCCGAGGGCAGGGCCAGGAAGCCGGCATGCTCGGCGAGCACACCGGGTCGCGGCTCCTCGTTCAGCACGCCGGCGGACGACTTCGTGGAGCCGCCTCCCTCGGGAAGCGACCAGCGGAAGAGACGGTGGGAACGATAGTCGGATATCAGCAGGGTGCCATGGCTCATTCCTCTACACTAATGCACATGATTCTCATTTGCTGTAGCGTGATGACCGGCGTCGCCGAGAGGCGGCGTGACGCGTGGGGCGTCCACGCGTCGAGGAACCTATGAAAGGAACTCGTTATGCAGCACTCCAACAGTTTCCGCGCCGAGGACGTCGTCGAGGTCCAGGAGATCCAGGACACCGAGAGCCTGGCTCACCTCTCCGCGTCGCATTCGAACGCGCTGGTGGAGAACCCCTTCGACTGATCAGCTGGACCGTTGGTCCGGTTTGAACCATTCGGGATGCCATTGGTCGATCCCGTGTGACCACGCGGGGCCCGGAGATCCGTCTCCGGGCCCCGCCCCACCGCACACCGCTCCAGAGGAATCCGTGCACGCTCCACATTCCCCGATGTCCACGCCGGGAGTCTTTCGTGCCGACGGCGACATCTATGCCCGCACCGCCTCCGGCACTTTTCTGCGTGTCAGCCCGACCGCACCCGAGACGCAGGACGTGTTCGCACCGGCAGCACAGACTGCGGCTGCCCGGGCCTCAACCAACTGGGCCGTCCATGCCTTCGTAGCCGCCGAGAGGCACGAAAGCCAGCGCAGCGAGGCCCGAGCGCCCGAAGCCTCAGGGCACGAGGCCCAGCGCGGAGACGTCCGCACCCATGTCTCCGCCCTTGCCGGCCCCTCTGCCGACACCGACCCCACGCGCTTCGCTGAGGGCGCAGTGGTCCTGGAAGACTTCACCGGCCTAGGACCCTGCTCCCCGGCCGCAACGCTGCAGGAGATCCTCAGCCGACAGGGACATGAGCCCCACCTTCACGCCCAGAACGCCCCAGATGCAGCCCTCGACGTCCGCACATTGCTGGTACGTCTGCGCAGCTCGCCGCCGACCGGTCTCGCGCGCACGGCCCCTGAGGAGGCGGCCCCGGCGGAGACGCGTTCGGCCGCCGTCGATCCCGCGCTCCCTAAGCCCAACGTCTTCGACATCCATGCGGAGGGGGCCCAGTGGTATCTGCACCCACTGCGCCTGGCCCCGGAGGATCCCACACCGGAGCAGGTTCTCCGACGTCGACTGGCGGCCACCCCGGCCCATCAGGCCCTGAACGCCTGGTGGAGGCTGGCCGGCGTTGGAACCGCGGCACCGCCTGAGGAGGTCCTGCACCGTGTGAACCTCGCACCGAGCCCGCTGGACGCCACCGTCGTCGCCTGGCATGCCGCCCAGGTCATCACGAATTGGCTCGCGGACCCCGATTCGTCCCTGACAGCTCGATGGCGACGTCGGCTCAGCATCGTCGACACCGTGACGCTGCAGGTCACCGAGCACCCGGTGCTGCCACATCCGATCCCGCACGGTCAGGCTCCGGAGGAGTTCGGAGGATGAGCTCAGCAAGGAGCATGACTCCGGAGACCGCACCCCTGGAGACTGCGTCCAGGCGGAAACTGCCGGACGCTGTGCACCCCCATGGCGCGGAGAAGCAGCAGATCATCACCGCTGACGGCGCCACGTTGCATACTGAACGACACCGGCCCACCGAAGAGACCCCCCGGGGCGATGTGCTGATCCGCACGCCCTATGGCCTGGCGCATCAGCGTGGCATGGCCGCCTCGCTGACCGCCCGCGGCTTCCGCTGCTGGTTGCAGGATGTCCGCGGCACCTCTGCGTCTTCGGGCGTCTTCGACCCTTATCGCACGGAGGCCGACGACGGCCTGGTCACCGTCCGACATATCCTCGCCCAGCAGAACAGGTCGGGCCCGCTGATGTTGATGGGCAGCTCCTACGGTGCGACCTGCGCCCTCGAAGCGGCTCGGACAGCAGACCACACCGCGAGCACGATCTCGGCCAGGCGCGACGGTCAGGCACACATGGCAAAGGGCATTCCCGCAATCGCTGGAGTAATCGCGATCGTGCCGACCATCGGCAGGGGCGAGACCGCCCACGCGATGGACGGCACACCGCGAGTGCGGGACCGTTTCGGCTGGTGGCACCAATATGCCTTCACCCGACACAGGCGTGCTCCTCTGTCGAATGCGCAGCTCGACACCCTCACCCGGGAGGCCGCCGAACACGGCCCCATGGAGACCGCCCGGCGACGCAACGATCTGCTGGGCTGGCCGCCGGAGCAGATGGAGGCCTGGGACGAGATGTGGCGTCAAGAACCCATTTCGCTGGAAGACCACTTCGGCGAATCCACAGCACCGCTGCTGGTGATCTCCGGAGAACGGGACTTCTTCGCCGACCGCGCCGAACCGCTGCGCGCGGCCTGGGGCTGCCGCACCACGCACCAGGACAGCACGCTGATCACCGGTCCCTGGGGACACTCCCTGAAGGGTCGAGACCCGAACCTGCGGTCCCGCATCGATCGATGGATCGACACACGCCTCAGGCCACGGCCAAACGGGCCGCACGAGGACGAGACTCATGAGAGGACCCGATGACCACCACCGTCACGAACACGACCAGCCCCCCTCCCACCGCGGGACCTGTTGCCCCGCCCAGCAGCGTGGAGGACCTCATCGATCCTGTCACCGGGATCATCCGTCGGGTCCGCGAAGTCCTGCCCCAGCCGCGGGCGCCGAAGTCCTATGTGTCGCTGACCGCCGAGGTCGCCGACGCCCGGCGTCTGGGCGAGTGGCCAGCCGACCGCGTCTCCCTGGGCACCACCTTCGACGACCCTCAGGGCGCCTGGATCGCCGCCGTCGGAGAGGCCGTGGAGCGCTACTGCGGCAACTTCATCCCGCGTCAGCCCCATCCGGAATTCCGTGAGGGAACCCACACGCAGCTCTCCTCCGAAGGCCTGCCGCTGATCGATCTGAAGAATCTGCCACAGTACGCCGAGTGGCAGACCGCTGCACCGGATTTTCCCTATGCGGGCCTCGACGCGGACACCCCCACCCTGTGGACCCGGTGCGACGACGGCACATGGCTGCCTTCCTCACTGATCCACTTGAACTGGCGGCAGTCCGGGTTCCGGCACCTGCCACGCACCCATCACCTGAACTACGCGGGAATCGCCACCGGGCAGGACCACGCAGACGCTCGGCGCCGAGGCCTGCTCGAGTTGGTGGAGCGCCACGCTTTGGAGACCTGGTGGCACTTGGACCTTCCCACCGCAGGGGTGGACCTGGCGTCGGTGCCCGGACTGCTCGATCAGCTGGCCGGATGCGACCTGGACTGCTCTCTGGTGGTGATGCCCAATGAGTTCGCCCCGGCCATGGCTGCGCTTGTGCGCGACCCCGTGACCGGAATCCATGCCGCCGGGTTCTCCGCGAAACTGGACCCGGCGGACGCCGCGCGCAAGGCGGTGCTGGAGGCAGTGCACACCTGGGTCTATTCACAGGGTTGTGTCGACGCGGACGGCTGGGTGTTCCAGGCCGTACAGGCCGGATTGATGGCCGAGGGACTCTACCTGCGGCACCGGCAGGACCGCCGGTACCTCGACGATGTAGGCCCCCGCTTCTCCCGCGTTCGGGACCTCGGCGCCCACGTCCAGGTATGGCTCGACCCCCGAGTCCATCACCTGGCTGCCCGATTCACCGACCCTGCCTACGGGACCCAGCGCCTCGATCAGCTGCAGAGCTCGAGGTGGGTCTCGGAGTTGGGGGCCGGCATGGGGCGGTGCGGAGGAGCCGCCACACAGAACGATGTCGAGACGGTAGACGCTCGGCTGGCCGCCCGCGGACATCGCGTGCTGACCAAGGATCTGACTACCGACGACATCGCTGAGACGCCGCTGCGGGTGGTGCGAACCTTCGTCACCGGACTGGTGCCCAACGCCCCGGCGGCCTTCGGGTACTTCGGTTGCGAGGCTCTCGGCGGCGGTCTCCTGGCACCGGAGCAGCTGACCCTGACCCCGCCACCGCACATGTGATGGGCCATGGCTGAAACTAGTTCCTCCGCGAGGTACTCCTCCGCGATGTCCTTTCCTCCCGCGCTGAGTACGGCCTTCTGCCCTATGCCTCCAGGTCCGGCGCTTCCTCCCGGTCCCCCGGTTCAGGACTGGGCCGGATGCGGATCCTTGAAGACCCACGCTCCCTGGCCAGACGTGCCACACCCGGTGGACGTGCCCCTACCCCAGGGGGAGACCACCGGGTCCCTCGCTCCCGAGGAGCTGATCGGCTGGTTCGGAGCCCTGGGAGAGCAACTGTTCTTCACCGAGGACTTCCATCGGGACGAGGCCACCGGTCGGGTGCTGCGCGTGCGCCGTCGTCCGGTCCCCTCCGCGGGGGCCACCTATCCCGTACAGCTGCACCTGCGCCTGGGGGGCTGGCGACTTGCCTACGACCAGGAGCACAACGTCGTGCACGACCTCTCCGCCGTACTGACCACCGGCGATCAGCCCATCGACCTGCGTCCGACGGCTCCCCGGGTACGGCTGACGTTCACTGTATTGCCTGGCCGGAGCTTCTCACGCTATCGGCACCGTGCATGGACGCTGTGGATCGCCGATGTCGTCTATGCCGTCGAGGGCGCCCGGTATGCGCTCGGCGGCGGCCCTCTGGTCGGGGCGCCTCACGACGCTGGCCCGACTGTACTCGCCGGTGAAGCCGGGCTGCCCGACTCCGCCACTTGGCCCACGTCGTATCGGGAGCTGGCCGTGCAGGGCCTCGACGTCGGAAGAGTCGGCCCACCGCACGTCGGAGCGCTGAAGCTCCCGGCTCTGCGCCGACTACCGGATCGTCGCAGCATCCCATTGGCAGTGCTCGCCGCCGATACGGAGTCCTCCGAGAAATCCGTGGATCGGGCACCGGACCAGCAGCAGCTACTTGACCCGGTGCACTGCTCCGGTCAGCGTTGGCCAGCCGAATGGACGCACATGCGACTCTTCACCGTGCCACGGACCACCGACCCGATGCAGCTGCGCCGTCAGCTCGTCTCCGTCCACCGTCAGGCGGCCCAGATCACATACACCGAAGCGGAGGCCGGACGGCAGGTTCGTCCGGTCTCCGGTTTCACGGACGTCCCGGGCCGGCCTGACAGGTGCCTCCACGCCCTGGCTCTGCAGGAGCACCACTGTGCTGACCGCTCCCCGAGAGGTGACTACCCATGATGATCGTTCCGGAGCTCGTCCGTCTCGGACGCGCCCATCGACGTGGCTTCCGCAGCGTGACCCTTGCGCTTATGGGTGTCTCACTGACCCACCTCCTGCAGGCGTTGGCCGTGGCCGGGACCCTGGCCGCCGTCGTCCACCAACGTCCGGGGCTGGGCGCCGTCTGCCTGGGCGGCCTGGCGGCGGCCGCCGCAATGAGGCTCCTGCTGCGCCAATACCAGCAGAGCCTGGTCTCCGCACTGGGCACCACAGTGCGTCAGCAGATGCGGTCCCGGGTGCTGCGGCGGGCCTTGGTGCCCGATCGGCTCCATGATGTGCGCAGTCGAGCCGGGTCGGCACGACTGACCGTGGTGGACGCCGTGGACGGTGTGGACACCTACCTCACCCGTTACCTGCCCCATGTGGCGCAAGTAGCCCTACTGTGCCCAATCCTGGTGCTGGCCATGGCTGCGCTCTCTCCCGCAGCCGCCGTCGCGTTGGGGGCGTTCGTGGCCTCTGCAGTCCTGGCGCCGCGGGCCTTCAACCGGTGGATGGCGCACCGTTCGGACCAACGATGGGAGTCCTACGACGATCTCAGCGCCGACATCCAGGAATCGTTGCAGGGCATGCGCACCCTGCAGCTGCTCGGCGCTGTACCAGGGCGCCGCCGAGTGCTGCGCGCACGTTCGACACGACTGCATCGGGAAACTGTGCGGACCATGCGCACTTCCCTGTGGGAGACCGGGATCCTGGACCTGATGATCCAGGCCGGCACGACGACGGCGACCGCCCTGGCGATCTTCACTGCCGCTGGCCCCCAGCCGCAGGGATTCCTCGCGACTCCGCTAGCCGCCATCGCCGAGGACCCGTTCCGGGTCTTCGCGATGCTGATGCTGGCCTCTGAGACCTTTCGGCCCATCCGTGACGTCTCCCAGCAGTGGCACGCTGGGTTCCTGGGGCTCTCCGCGCTGGGCCCCCTACGCGAGCATGGTGCCTTCGACGTTGACGAGATCGGCGAGGGTATCGCTTCCAAGGCCGGTGACACTGCCGTCGGCCCACCCACCGAGGCCCCGGAGGTGTCGCCCGGATCGGCCCCGGGGGCATTGCGCCTGCAGGATGTCCACCATCAGTACCCACAGACGGTGGAACCGGTTCTGCGTGGGATCGAAGCCACTGTCGAACCCAGCCGGATCACGGTGATGTCTGGAGCCTCGGGGGCTGGCAAATCCACGGTCTTCGACATCATCCTGGGGCTGCTGACGCCCACAGCCGGCAGCGTGACTCTGGCCAACCGCCGCCCCCGTCCGATGGAGATCGCGGTGGTCTCCCAGACGCCATCGCTCTTCTCCAGCACGTTGCGGGACAATCTGTGCCTGGCGGCACCCGAAGACGTGGACGAGCAGACGCTATTGGACGCCTGCAACGACGCCGGACTCACAGAGCTGCTCAGTACCCTCCCTGACGGCCTGGACACTCCGATCGCCGAGGGCGGCGCCTCGCTTTCCCGGGGACAGGCCCAACGGGTGGCCATCGCCCGGGCCTATCTGGCCGACCGGCCGGTGATGCTCCTGGATGAGCCGACCAGCGCCCTCGACGAGGACACCGCCGGGATCGTGCTGACCGGCCTTCGTGAGCGCGCCGTCGGACGAATCGTGCTGGTCATCAGCCACCGCGACGATGTCGTCCAGATGGCGGATGACCACTGGACCCTCGAGAACGGGCAGTTGCGTCGACACGGGGTTGCACCCCCGGCTGCAGTTGCCGAAGTCGCCGTCGCCCGGCAGCAGGAGGACACATGAGCACCCCTACCGACTCCGCCAGCACCCATGAGGATCGCCCCGAGGAAACTGACTCACCAGGCCGGCCTCTACTGGTGTTGCTGCGTATCCTGCGACCGATGACCGTGCCGATGCTCTGGACCGGTCTCGTCTCCTGGGCAGGTTGGCTTTCCCTCATGGCGATCACGGTAATGGGGGCCTGGGGCGTGGGGCACGCGGTGGTGCTCGGCACACTACCGCCGTCGGAGTTCTGGTGGGGCCTGGGCTCCGCCGTGGCGGTGCGAGTGTTGCTGACTTGGCATGAGATGGACGTGTCCCACTCCCTGGCCTACCGGGTACTGGACCTGCTGCGGATGCGTCTGTTCGACTCCTATGCTGCCCGCGTGGTGGAGGGCCGGCAGGCCCATTCCGGCGATGCCGCCTCCACGGCGCTGACTGACCTCGAGAAGCTCGAGTTCTTCTACGCGCATACGATCGCCCAGATGGTCTCAGCCGTGCTGACTTTCGGGGTGGGGGCTGCGGCGCTGTGGCTACTGGACCCCGCCATGGGAGCGGCCGTGCTGGCGCTCGGGGCGGTGTTGATGGCCAGCAGCCTGTTGTTGCGGCGGCGCATGACTCAGGCGGGCCGACAGCAGCAGGAGGAGACCAACCGACTCTCGCGGTTCATCACCGATGCTCTCGGCAACGCCCGTGACGTGCTGAGTTTCTCCTTGACCGACCGGATCATCGAGGAGTCTGCGTGGCACACAGCACGGATCAGCCATCATGAGCGCCGGGCCGCGCTGATGGAAAGTCTGGCCTCCGGCGTCCGCGATCTCCTCACGGTCACTGCGTTGCTACTGGTGCTCCTGTTGGGGCTGCGCAGGTCCGCCTCACCAGAGTCGGCAGTGGCCCCGGAGATGATGGCTGCAGCGGTCACCCTGGCGATGATGAGCCTGGCCCCGCTGATCGGTGCCGCCGACACTCTTGGGAAGCTGCACCCGCTGCAGGCCTCGGCCGCACGGGTCGCAGCTCAGCTGGTCGACAGCGCCGACCTGGCTGCTATTGGCCCCGCTGGATCCGGCCCCGTTGGCCCTCGCTCTGTGCCGCAGGAGCCCAGCCTCGACGACTCCGCCGATGTCGAACCGACTGATCATGATCCCGCTGTCGCGTCCCGGGCTTCCTGGGGCGTGCTAGTAAGCGGGCTGCGGCACCGCCACGCGGGTCGTGGGGAGCTGCGCTATCCGGATATCCTCGTTCAGCCCGGTGAACATGTGGCACTCACAGGACCCTCCGGGGTCGGGAAGACGACGCTGGTGAATCTGGTGTCCGGGCTCTGGCGGCCCAGCGCGGGCCAGGTGACGCTGTTCGACGCGAAGGAGACTGGGTTGGGCTGCAGCCCGCATGAGATCCCGGAGGAGGAACTCCGGACTCGGGTTGCGGTGGTGGACCAGGAGTCTCGGCTCTTCCGTGGCACCGTGGAGCAGAACCTGCGGTTGGGAGCCCCGGAGGGGTCGTTAACGGAGGCCGACCTTCACGGGGCGCTGGCCGCCGTCGGGGCCGACCGGTGGATTCGTTTGGACGATGAGCTCGGCGAGACCGGACTGCGGCTCTCCGGAGGTCAGCGCGCTCGACTCTGTCTGGCCCGAGCCCTGGTCCGTCGCCCTGCGCTGCTGATCCTCGACGAGGTCACTGCGAGCCTGGACGCCGAGACGGAGGCCGACATCACCGCCCTCATCCGCTCCCAGAAGTGCACCGTAATGACGATCTCCCACCGGGCCAGTGCGGTGGCGACTGCAGACCGGGTCATCGCGCTGTGAGGAAACGCCCAGCCACTCCAGGTAATCATGCTGATCGGCACAGCGAACTGCAGCATGAAGGGGTCTGCTGAAGGTTCGGTTGACTTCCTGACTGCTTGATAGAGCGGAGAGGATAGTCACCTATGCCGAAGATCTACTCTCCAGGAGTTCCGGGCTACCGCGCTGGAGCTGCTCGGCTCCGGGATGACCCAGCAACAGGTCTGCCAGGACCTCGGCGTCTCGAAGTCGGGCCTGCAGCTATGGGTGAAGAACCGTAGGATGGGCAAGCACGGTGTCGAACCGTTCGAGACGGTCCAGGAGCCCTCTGAACAGACCAGGATGCTCCAGCGCATCCGCGAGCTCGAGCAGGAGAACAAGGTGCTGCGCGAGGCTGCGGCCTATCTCTCGCAGGCGAACCTGAAGATCGGCCACACCCGCCCACAATGATGTACCCGCTGTGTCGGTGACCTTGCCGACGCCGGTGTCCCGGTGGCGGTGGCCTGTCGGGTGCTGGGCTTCTCCAAGCAGGCCTTCTATAAGTGGACCGCCGCCCCGGTCTCCGATCGCGAGCTCAAAGAGGCGCATCTGCACAATGCCGCCATTCGTCTCCATGCCGATGATCCGGAGTTCGGCCACCGGCTCATCGCTGACGAGCTCATCGCCGCCGGCCACGTCCTCTCAGAGCGACGGGTCTGGCGATTGTGCTCGCAGCAGGGACTGTTCTCCGCGACTCAGCGCAGGCGCCGGGGGCCGGCGAAGGCCGCCGGGGACAACGCGGCGATGGAGAGCTTCTTCTCCGCTTTGGTCAAGAACGTGCTGAACGCCCAGTCCTGGGAATCTCGGGATCGGTTGCGCAGGCGGATCATCCACTGGATCGAGCGGACCTATCACCGGCGTTTTCGTCAGCGCCGGCTTGGGAAACTGACTCCGGTCGAGTACGAGACCGTCTACACTCAAGGCGTCGCGTTGGCGGCGTGACCCACGGAGTCAACCGGACCTTCAGCAGACCCGTGATGCGCGAGCACGGCCTGGCCGGGATCCGGCTCCGCAAGCGCGTAAAGACAACGATCCCGGACCAGTCCGGCCGGCGGTTCCCCGACCTGATCGGCCGCGATTTCAACGTCGGCGAGCCGGGGCGCTGCTACGCCGGCGACATCACTTACCTGCCCATCGCCAATGGCACGAGGCTCTACTTCGCGTCCTGCATCGACCTCGGCTCCCGCAAGCTCCGCGGATGGGCGATGACCGACCACATGCGGGCGCTTGACCCCGCGATGTACCAAGCCAAGCTCGAGAGCTCAGCCCCCGTACAGCCCGTCGGCAACGCGCTCGACGGCATCAATGTTCTGCAGCGAGCCCGGTAGCAGTTGGTGGTTCGGCACCGAAATCAATCGATCTTCCTGCACGGCCTCGATTTCCGGGTGGTTCTCGGTGAGGTACTTCCGAGTGGCTTCCTCGTGCGCGGCGTCTTCCGCACCGAAGACGATCGCCTCCGGATTCCGCGCCGACAGCTCCTCCGCACTGATCTGAGCAAACACGAGGGAGTCGAACTGATCTTCCTCCGGGGAGAAGACGTTCTCACCGCCAGCCTGGGCGATGATGTCGTATTCGACGCCGCCGCCGACCGCCGAGAGCGTATCCCCATCGACGTAGACCTGAGCCACGCTTAGCGGCTCGGAGCCCTCGCTCAACTCAGCCGCGTCCTCCAAGCGTCCCCTGCCATCGTCGATAATCTCCTCGGCCGCCTCCTCCGCGGCCAAGATCTCTCCCAGGTTCTCGATATCGGTGAACAGGTCCTCCACCGTGCCCTCCGATCGCCGTTCGAAACAGCCACCAGTGGCGATGTAAGAGGCTGCTCCGGCTTCCTCAAGCTGGTCGATGCTGGCGAAGCCCTGATCTGCGCTGAATTCGTAGCTGGTGGGCGCGTAGACAAAGTCAGGCTCCACCTGCAGCAGCTCCTCCCGAGACGGTGGCCGGTCCTCGCTGAGTTCTTCGGCCTCCTCCAGCTCTGCGCTGACCTCCTCGGGAAGTTCGGAAGAGGCTGTCTGCGCGACCCCGACGACCCGGTCCCCTTGTCCAAGCCGCACCAGCAGCTCAGTCTGCGCCGGGCTCATCCCCACCACCCGCTGCGGAGCGGTGTCGAACTCCAGGTTCTGCCCGCAGTTCTCCAGGGCGACATCGACGGAGGCCGCCGCGCCCCCTGATGCGCCGACGTCGTCGGACCCTGCGTCACCGTCGGCGTCCTGCACTCCCGTCCCGCAGGAGGTCAGTAGCAGAGCGGCACCGGCAAGCGCGGCAACGCTCAGACGGCTGGCTGTAGGCACTCGGGTGGGTCCGGAGAGCATCGGACGTGCAGGTGTCACCAACGACATGAGGGGGTCCTTTCGGTGCTGGGTGGTTGGGTTGGACTAGTGAAGGTCTGTCTCGGCTGTGCCAGAGGCTCAGTGTTCGAGGCGTTGGAAGGCCAGGCGGGTCTGCTGCCCTCCGGAGAGGGTCATGGTGCTGGCGCGCACTCCGAAGGCGGTGCGCACCTGCGCCTCGGTCAGCACCTGGTTCACCGGCCCGTGATCGATTAGCCGCCCGGAGGAGAGGACGGCGGCATAGTCGCAGTAGGCCAATGCAAGGTTGAGGTCATGTAAGGCAACGATCGCCGTAAGCCCCAGCTCCCGCACGATGTGCAGCAGCTCCATCTGGAAGGCGATGTCGAGGTGGTTGGTGGGCTCGTCCAACAACAGGGTCCCCGCTCCCTGAGCGAGTGCCCGGGCCAACAACACCCGTTGCTTCTCCCCGCCAGAGAGTTCCGTGAACCCGCGGTCCGCCAGGTGCCCCGCCTGAACGGTCTCCAGGCTGTTGACAACGGTGGACAGATCAGCGTCGGTGTCCGGACTGAAGCCGGAATGGTGAACGGACCGGGCCATCAACACAATGTCCAACACAGACTGGCCCATTCCGGCGCTGTCAACCACCGTCTGAGACTCCTGTGCCATCACGGCGATCTGCCGGGCAGCCTGCCGCCGCGGCATCTGCCACAAGTCCTCTCCGTCGAGACGCACAGTGCCGAAATCGGGACGGACGAGCCGGTAGGCGGTCTTCAACAGGGTCGACTTACCGGAGCCGTTGGGGCCGACCAGGGCGGTGACCTGACCTGCCGGTGCGGTGAAGTCAGCATCGGTGACCAACTTCCGCCGGCCCCGTTCCACGGTGATGCCGTCGAACTGCAGCCCCTCCGGGGCACGGTATATTCGCGCGCTCATGCCGAGGTCTCCCGATGGCGGCGCAGCAGACCTGCCAGCCCACCCCGAGTCCGGCCGGGACGCAGCAGCCACAAGAAGAACGGTGCGCCGATGGCGGCGGTGAAGATCCCGATAGGTACTTCCGTGGGTGCGGCGACGGTGCGGGCGGCCAGGTCAGCTACTGCTAGGAACAGTGCACCACCGAGGACCGCGACCGGTATCATCGACCGGTGGTCAGAGCCCACTAGCAGCCGGGCAGTGTGCGGGATGATGAGTCCGACGAAACCGATACCGCCGCAAACCGCCACCACCGAGGCGGTGAGCAGGGCTGCCAGCCCCAGGGACCCCAATCGCAGTGTATGGACGTTGACTCCAAGGGCGGTCGCGGTCTCGTCCCCGGCCATCAGCGCGTTCAACCCTCGGGCGTTGAACATGGCGAAGACCAGCACCGCCGCCAGCACGATTGCTGGCAGTGCCAGCTGGCCGAATGATGCCGCGGACAGGCTGCCCAGCAAGAAGAACATCACGGAGAACACTTGGTGGGCATCGCCGGTAAGAGTCAGGAAGCTGGTGAACGCGCTGAGCAGCGAGCCCAGCGCCACTCCGGCAAGGATCAGCCGAGTGGGGATCACAACACCATCCTGCCTGGCGCAGAGAAACACGGCGCCCGTGGCCACCAGCGCCCCGAGGAAGGCCGCCAGCGAGATCGACAAACCGCCCACCACTGCGGAACCGAAGGAGATGACGACAACTGCGCCCAGCCCAGCCCCGGAAGAGACGCCGAGCAGATACGGCTCGGCCAACGGATTGCGCACCACGGCCTGCATGAGCGCCCCGGCCAGCGCGAGACCGGCTCCGCCGAGCAGCGCCAACAGAACCCTCGGAAGACGGAACTGCCAGACGGCTTGGTCCTCCAGGCCGGTGTAGGTTCCGTCGCTCATCCACGGCACGCCTGGGATCAGATGCCCCAGGACGAGCCGGCCGGCATCGAACAAACTCACGCTGATAGGACCGGTCGAGACCGAGAGCAACACGATCCCAACGGTCCCGCACAGCAACAGAACGACGATCAAACGCTGGAAACGCAGCACCCAACGGCGAGTAGCTGCGACGCGACGCCCGGTGACCGAAGTCTGCAGCTCCGGCGGCGAGGAGGACTCGTCGCGTGTTTCCGTCACAGACGGCTCGGCGGGTTGCTCGGCTGTGCCGTGCAACCCGCCACGCACACTGGTCCCCTTCGCAGAGGAGAGAGTGCCTGGAAACACGGCAGAAGTTCGGAGCATCTGTTCATCGTACTTTATTGCGACCCATTCTCACCAGCGCCGGCGACTCAGATCGACAGCCGTCCAACCACGGCCCGACCCGCGGCCGGCCGGCGACGATGAACACTTGGACGGCCACGTCGTGTGGCCAGTCGTGCCTGTGGATGGCCGAATCCTCGCCACCCACCTGACCGCCGATGGCCACCGGAGGCACTGCCGCGGGCGCTCCTCCGTCGCATCCTTGCCGGCGGGATTCCCAGAGCCACCAGCCCGGACCCTCAACATCTCTGGTCACCTGCTGCTCTCAACGTGCCTGAACCGCCCGAACCAGGCACCGCCGTCACCGACGAGGCTCAACGAAACGAGAGGGACCCCGGCCCGAGAGAACCTCCGGTCCATCACCGAGCCGCACAACCACCACGGGTCATAAGGACGACACCAACGAACTACCGAGGACCAGACTGCGAAGACCACCAAAGTCTCGAACAGCGACAGCCGCCACACCGCAGCGCCTTTTTCACCCGCGCCACTACTCGCCGAACCTCGCCACCGAGAACATCGTCGACAGGAGAGACCAGCAGGCCCCACCAACCGACGAGCAAACCAGACAATCGACGCTCACACCTCTGGCACCAAGGTGCACCCTGGGGACATCTGTCCCCGATACCTGACACATGCCTCACCTGGTCCACGGCGAACCAGCAGCATGACGGCCCAGCAGAACCACCGGATGCAGCGGCAGTGCCCGAACTGCTTGCAGGCCCTCGACGAGGACGCGCCGGCCCAGCAGATCTACTGCGCGCCGCGGTGCCGGGAAGCGGCGAAGAAGCGCCGGCTCCGTGGGAACTCTGCCCCCGACGCACGCGACGCGCTCGACACCAGCACCCGCCAGCTCCAGCAGCTCACTACCCAGGTCGGGCAGATGCGGCAGCGGATCGCCGAGCGCGACGACACGATCCGGCAGCTGCGCTCCGAGCTGCGCAGCGAGCGTCGGCGCATCGACCGGATCGCCCAGCGCGAGGGCAAGCGGACACGTACCGTCCAACAGCAGTTGACCGCGGCCAAGGCCGAGCTGGCCGCGGCCACTGCCGGCGGTGACCGGTCAGCCGCGCCGGCCACCGGCCGGACCCGTGGCCGCGGCCGTGACCGGTCAGAGGAGCTGGCCGAAGAGCTGGCCGCGGTCAAGGACCGGCTGGCCGCCGGCCAGGCTGCCTACCGGCAACTGTCCGCCGAGCGCGAGGACCTGGCCGAGATGCTCATCGAGGCCGACCGCCGACACACGGTCATGGCCACCGTGATCACCCACTGGGACCAACTGGCCGGCCGGCTGCAGCAGGCGGTGGCCGGCCAGCCGGCCACGGCGATCAGCCGCGAGGACACCGCGATCCTGTCGTACTGGTCGCGCGCCCGAGACCGCCTGCTCGACCACGCCAGCCGGCCACACCGGACACGGCCACGGCCGGACACCAGCGGCCACGCCGCTGACTCTGAGCCGGCCGATGCCGCGCCGGACAGCACCCCGGCCACCGGCCACTGACCGGCCACACCCGTGACCGGCCACCGTGGCCAGCCCCAGGAACCGCACCGCCTGCCGACGAGGAGCATCGTGACCGTCTCGATCTCGAAGATGTCCATCGACTACTACCTGAACTCCGCCGCCGTCGGCGACGGCGCAGAAGCAGGAGCCGGCCGGGACATGACCAGCTACTACACCGAGACCGCGGCACCGCCTGGTCGGTGGATCGGCCGAGGGCTTTCCGGACTGGACCTGGCTGCCGGCCAGACCGTCAGCCGCGAGGCGGCCAAGTCGCTCTACGAGGACATGGCCGACCCGACCACCGGCCGGACACTGGGCCGAGTGATGACCAGCGCGAAACGCGAAGCCCCCGAAAGGGCGAAGACCCCCACCGGCGCGGCCGCGAAGTCCACCCGCGAACAGGTCGCCGGCTTCGACCTGACCTTCTCCGCGCCGAAGTCAGTCTCAGTCGCCTGGGCCGTCGCCGGCCCCGAGCTGCAGAAGCGCATCCAGGACGCCCACCACAAAGCCATGGAGCAGACCCTGGAATGGGCCGAGCAGAACGTGCTCCAGACCCGGGCCGGCCACGGCGGCGTCGCCCACGTGCCAATCGAGGGCATGATCGCCTCAGTCTTCGACCACTGGGACTCCCGCGCCGGCGACCCGCAGCTGCATTCCCACTGTGTCGTCTCCAACCGAGCCCAGCGCAGCAGCGACGGCCAGTGGGTCAGCATCGACTCCTACACGCTGCACCGCCACGTCGTCGCGCTCTCCGAGCAGTACAACAACCTGCTCTACGACGCCCTTCACCAGGACATCGGTGCCCTGCCAGAAACTCGTGCTGTCGGGGACGATCCAGCTGTCGAGGCGGTCAAGGACGCGTTGCGGAAAAAGCCCGATGGCACTCCAGACGACCAGGAGGCTGACCCGCCCCAGAGAGTGGAGCTGGCCGGCATACCCGACGAGCTGATCACCGAGTTCTCGGAGCGCAGTCTGGCCATCGAAGAACGCACGGATGAACTGATCACCGAGCACCGACAGAAGACCGGCCGCGCCCCCTCAGCAGCTCAAGTACTGAAACTGCGTCAACGCGCCACCTTGGAGACCCGGACGCCGAAGGACGACAGCGACACCACCCTGGACCAGAAGATGATCGGCTGGCGGCGTCGCACTGAGCTGTCCGGCTACGACCCAGACCGTTTGATCACCGAGGCCACCGGGCATCCCGATCAATCCATCACCCCGGACATGCTGACCGACGAGGTCTACGACAAACTCGGACGCTGGGCGCTGGACGACACCGCCCAGCGTCGCGCGACCTTCACCCGCGCGAACCTCATCGCCTCATCCGAGCGTGTGCTGCGCCTGGTCCGGTGCCGCGATCTCCAGCAACGGCACCGGCTGACCGAAACTCTGGTTGCCCGTGCCGAGAGCCAAGCCGTCTCGCTGACCGCGACCCGCTCCGTCGCCCCCGAGACCCACGACCCGACAGTCGCCCACCGTGGTCGTTCGGTATTCGATCACCGCCACACCGCCGGCGTCTTCACCACCCGCCAACGTGGCTCATCGCAGATGAGGGTGTAGTAGCGGTCTGAATCCTCCAGTGTCCAGCAGTGATCTGGTGATGTAGTGGGCGAGGTTCCGGAACCCCAGAGCGGTGCCACGCAGGTGCTCAAGCCTTCCGTTGATCGCTTATGCCGATGTTTGGATTACGCCGACCTTTTCGGGTTGCCCCTGGTGAGGGCCGTAGGGCGTTGACTCTTGTCGGCATAATCATAGATTCTCCAGCCAGGTGAGTACGTCGGGTGACGGC
>NZ_BMIS01000019.1 GCF_014642675.1 Nesterenkonia cremea | reverse complement strand
GCCAAGTCCACACTGTCTGCCAGGGCCCGAAGACCTCGGGCAGGTCCCGCCAGGCAATCCCGCACCGATACCGGTAGATGATCCCTTCAACCATCAGGCGAGCATCAGCGAAGGGACGCCCTTTGCGTCCGGTGGGCTTGGGTAGCTGATCAGCGATCAGCTCCCACTGAGCATCAGAAAGAACCTGGAGACGAGACATGTCTCCAGGCTTCCAGGCCACCCCTCACATAATTCTCAGACACGCTCTAGTCGTCTTGCATTGGGGAGAGAACCAATTCCCCCAACTCCTCCTGGGCTTCCTGAGTCTCGGGGACCAGGTGATAGTCCTGTCGGTCACGCTCGACCAGAAAAACCAAGTCAGTGGATTCAGGAATGTCTCGGATCTCCAGCAAGAGAACGTCCTCGTCCAGCGTGTAGCTATACCCTCGGGTGAACTCGCTGGAGTCATAGCGAACAGTGCTACTGGTAAAGATCATTTCTCCGCCTTCCCCATTGGACGAAGGGGCTGATGCAGGGATAGGTGACAACTGATCTGGCTAGCCGGTGGTTGGCCTGGAAGGATTGTCATCATGCCCAAGCCCTACCCCAAGGAGTTCCGCGACGATGTCGTCCGGCTTGCTCAGAACCGGGATGAGAACACCACGATCTCCCAGATTGCCGAGGACTTCGGGATCCATGTCGGGACTTTGAACAAGTGGCTGCGCCAAGCCGACCTCGACGCCGGCAACACCACTGATCGTAAGCCCGGTGCTACCAGTGATGAGAAGGCGCAGCTGCGGGCAGCGAACCGCAGAATCAAGGTCCTCGAGCAGGAGCTGGAAGTCATGCGCCGGGCGGCTGCCTACTTCGGGCAGGCTCAGATCCGGTCAAAATGAAGTACCCGCTCGTATGCGATCTCGCCGCCTGGGGAATCCCTGTGGCGGTGACGTGCCGGGTGCTGAAGATCGCCCGTCAGCCCTACTACCAGTGGCTGGCCAATCCCATCACCGAGGCCGAGTGGGAAGAGGCTCACCGGCTCAACGCGCTCATCGATGCTCACCGCGATGACCCTGAGTTCGGGTACCGATACCTCGCCGATGAAGCAGAAGCGGCCGGCTACCCGATGGCGCATCGGACCGCGTGGCGGCTCTGCCGCTCCCAGGGGGTGTTCTCGGTGATCAGCAGACGCAAGAAGGGCAAGGGCACCCGTCCGGGCCCGCCGGTCCACGATGACTTGGTGCAGCGTCAGTTCAGCTCCGTGAAGTCGCTGAACGAGGTCTGGCTCACCGATATCACCGAGCATCACACCGGTGAGGGCAAGCTGTATCTGTGTGCGATCAAGGACGCCTGCTCCTGGTGGATCATCGGCTACTCCATCGATACCCGGATGAAGACGTCATTGGCCGTACATGCGCTCAATAACGCGATCGCCAACCGCCGCCGGACGGGTGCTGAGGTGGCCGGATGCATCGTCCACAGCGACCGCGGATCTCAATTTCGAGCAAAGAAATTCCTCCGCGCGCTGGAGCACCACAGCCTGGTCGGATCCATGGGCAGAGTAGGTGCTGCCGGGGACAACGCAGCGATGGAATCCTTCTACAGCCTGTTACAGAACAACGTCCTCGACGCCCAACCATGGCGGACCCGGGAGCAGCTGCGGCTAAGGATCGTGGCCTGGATCGAGAGGACCTATCACCGAAGAAGGAAGCAGAAGGGACTGGGGAAGTTGACCCCCATCGCCTACGAGGAGAAACTGCTCACACAGGCGCTGACATTAGCGGCCTGAACAGGAAACCGAACCTGTCACCAGTTCCTGCATCAGCCCCCCTGCTGATGGGCGGCGATGTCGCCGTGGGCGCGCCTGAGTTCGAACGTCTTCATCTTGTTGTGACTGCCGTCGGTGACCAGAAGCCACCGCTGGACTCGATCTCCGCGGTGATTGGTGTCCTCCATCTTTGCCAGCCAGCCGCGGGTCGCGTCCTTCGAGGCAGTGCTTAGCAGGGCTTCGTCGTCATCGATGCGGGCGAGATCAGTGACGTGATCCAGACCGTTGATCAGCTCTTCGGCCTGCTCATCGGTCATCGCTCGGTTCTCATCCGGTGTCGAAACGCTGTGGCAAAGCCGGCCAGCCAGCCCTCGGTTGTCGAAGTAGCGACCGGCCATCCCTCCGGGTTCGGAAAGGGCATCAGCGAGTTCGTCAAGGTCCGAGCCGTTGCGCCGACCCAGGGTTTTGCCGCGCAGATCTGCGCTGAAGAAGCGTGTGGGCACGCCTTCGAAGTCGGTGTTGAACTTCTCCTCTGCCTGCTCGAACTCTGCGGTGAACGAATAACGGATCTCGTTCTTCCGCTGTTGCTCATCGAGGCCGAGGACGTCGACTGAGTCCTCAGCCTCACCGTGGGTTCTCTGCTGCCACTTGCCGGCCTCATCCCGGTTGTCGAGCTGGGCCTGCTGAGCGACCGAAAGCTGTGCTGCCATGCCTAGAAAGTGTCCGGCGGTCAGCGCGGGATGTGAAGCTTGCCGTCGTCGCCGATCTCGGCATTCTCGAAGGTGGAGCGGAAGGTCTCCGAAGCTGCGTCGTCGAGCCTCTGGGCGACCTCACGGTCCTTGACGTGCATCGGGTTGATCCGATCGCGGAAGCCGACTCCTCCCCCGGAGCCGGACAGATAGGCGTCTGCGCCGAGGTCGTGCATATCCTGGTCAGTTGCATCAGCGAAGGCCTTCAAATCGGTGTAGTTGTTCGACATGAAGGTCTCGGTGAGCTCGTCGAGCCGTGTGGAGGAGTCGTCGCCGAGCTCGAGCTCGCTGGCAGCGATCTCCTCGTCAGGGATTTCCCCGTCGGCGGAGAAGGCTCCGTCGTTGTAACTCATCGTGAGGTCCTGCTTCAGTGTGGATACCAGTCCGGCGCGCATGTCGCCGTAGCCCTTCTGCTGGACCGGCGCGGGCTCACCGGTGGATTCCTCCACAGCTTCGATGGCCGGCTTGTGGGCGCCGATGCGTTGGAGGGCCTGCGCTCCGCGGGAAGTGTAGCCGGGAACGGGCCGGCCATCTGCAGCACCTGGTTGGCGACCGGCATCTTGGACCCCCAAGACACCAGCGGGGTCATCGGGCTCTGCGTGGGCCCTGGTCTTCCACCGCCCGGTCTCGTCGCGGATGTCCATCTGGGCCTGCTGTTGTGCGGAGAACTGCGTCATGACCAGTGAGTGTCCGGGGTCGGCGCACTCACTGCCGCGGTCATAGCGGAGCACTGCCCGACGGCACGGCTCCTGTAGACACTACCGTTGCGCCTGCGATACACATGTGTCTATATCGAGGGGATCAGGCTCACCAATCTTCACTGACAGCCGCTGGTCTCCGAGTGATGCCCCCTGAGCGAACGACCCGGCTTCGGGCAATCTCGCAGACTTGCATGGCTAGGCTGTCGAGTGCCCCGCCTCCCCCGGACGCAGGGGCTTCTTCCTCGAAGGTGGGGTCGAGTTCTCCAGGATGGAGCGAATCATGTCCACGCCTTCTTCCGCCCCTTCAACATGGCCCCATAAGGCGGAGCGCTTGGCCATCCCCGCCAGCATCTTGGCGAGGTACCTGCGGTCGTTGCTGGAAGCCTCGTGCACTCTGTCACTTCGACGCATCACCGAAGCCAGTGCGGCGAAATCTTCGATATGACGCTCACGGCGGTCATCGACGGTGCTGGTGTATGCCGCCGCCTTCGAGACCAAGGCACCGAGCATATTCGGCCTCGGGACGAACCCAGTGCGCGAGCCCACGGTCATCTCGACCACCTCACTGCGATTGATCGCCTGCTGTCCGCCCGGACTCTGGATGGTGGGCGATCCCCCTGCACCCTTCTTCCCGGAGGCATGGTCGCCGAGATTGGTGGGGATGAGGACGTCGACCTGCGCCCCCTCGTCGTTGATCCATCGGTGCTGTCTCTCGTTCCTGCTGGTCCGGTCGATACGCATCCCGAACTCCTTCAGAACCGTCGTGAGCTCGAAGTGGATGTTGGGGCGACTACGTACGTCGAGGACTGCATCGGCGTCATCTGTCGACCGAGTGGGGAATACACCCCGCTCAGCGCAGTGCAGGTGGACCATCTGCCCGCCGATGAGAGTCCAGCCCTCCGGATGCCGCTTCTGAAGATCGAAGACTACACCCCAGGACTTCTCCTGCTTCGAGGTGGTGGCCGGGAGGATGAAGCTCAAACGCTCTCCTGAATCAGCCGGCGTGCCTGGCCCAATTCACGGGCAGAATCGTAGTCAGCGAGGTCGGCGGCGATGAGCAGGGGCGAGACTTCACCGGGCAACTCATCGACAACGTGCAGGAAGACGTTCTGGCCGCTCCGTGAGCGCGGCACAACCAGCAGGTGCTCTGCTATGAGGCCTTCCAGCTCACCGGAGCGCACGTAGCCCTCCACAGCCGATCCCCCCGACATGCCCGAACGAGGGTCGAGGATTCCGGAGTGGTGCAGTCGTTGGTCGTGGGCGAGGTCGTCCGAGCGCGAATGCAGGACTAGCCGCGCTGCCCGACTGGAGACCCAGTCGCGCAGCAACAGTTCCGGCTCCGCGTCGCCTGCGAGCTTGCCTAGACGCTCCTTGACGCGCAGACGCTCTCGCGCCGAGATGAACTTCATTCGCTCCGGGTCAAGGATCGCCCATGCCAAGCGCTGGCTCATCGGACGAATGCGGCGCGGATATCTGGGCAGGGAGTCAGCCTCAATGAGCCAATGGCCGCCCACCTTCTGCCCTCGCATATGACCACGCTGAAGCTGAGCGCGCACCCGCGGAGGGCTTACGCCCAAGACATCTGCGGCATCAGCCACACTCAGCAACCTACTCATGGACACAAGGGTATCGATATCGATACCTCAGTGTCCATCAGTTGTAAAAGACGTGGACGCCGTCGACACCATCGTGCTTATCCAGGAAGGTCGTCGATCCTTCCATCTCGGCATCACGGGCATAGGACTCGTAGTCGAGGTTGGTCTTGATGGATTCGATGTCGCCGTTGTCCACCCAGGACTTCACCAGCTCCTCTGCCTCATCGGCGTAGTCCTTGGGCTCGATGTGCTGGTCGATCGCACCGTGATCCTCATCGGCGATCCACTCCTCGACCTTGGACTGGACAGCCTCGTCGAGATCATCAGGCACTTCCCCGCCGTTGTCTTCGATGATCTGGGATTCGACCGACTCCCGCTCGATATGTTCCATGACCTCGTCCAGGTCGTCGTAGTCGACTCCGGGGTCTTCGATCTCCAGGTCGCGTTCCAGACGGTCAGTGTCGACATGGTAGGAAAGGCGCTCTAGGGTTTCGGAATCGACATCACTGGGGAAGGTGTCGTCGATGAACTGTTCGGCCCACTCCTCCTTGGAGCCGTAGTCTCCCGCGTAAGCCTCGGAGAACTCGTCAGGTCCGGGCTTGTGGTCACCAAACCCCTGGTCACGGATCATCGCTTTGTAGGCCTCGACACCATCCTCGCCGTGCTCGGACTCGACGGTCTCGAAGTCCTGGGCGAGTTCGACAGCATGAGCAGGGGAAATAGTGACATGATCGCCGACGTCGAAGCCCTCGTGATCCATGACTGCGATCTCATCCCCGGCATCCGGGTCGGGTTCTTCGCCATTGGCGCGGTACAAGTCGGCGACGGTGACATCCTCGGCGTCCTCGGCGGCGTACCAGTCGCCGACCAGGCGTCCGGCGGCATATGCCCCTTCGGAACCGAGCCAGACCTTCGGCTCTCCGCGGTCCCGGTTCGGTGACATGTCCAGTGGTTCGGGGCGATCTGCGTCGTCGACACCGACCCCGAGCACTCCTGCGGTGTCTTCGACATCGGTGTGAGACTTCTGCTTCCACTTGCCGAAGTCGTCGCGGTTGTCCATCTGGGCCTGCTGAGCGGCCGAAAGCTGTACGGTCATGGTCGGTAAGTGTCCGGCGGCGTACGAGGTCCCGAAGAGCGGCCAAGAGACAGCTACTGCCCGGACGCCGCCCGTCCGAATCTGGCAGTCTCCTGTTCGACTCGGCGGATCATCTCCTCATGAGCCTCGGTGAGGTGTTCGATCTCGTCGAGCATCTCGGAGAGTTCACTGAGATGCCGGCGGCGGTGCACGTTGACCTCGGAGCGGTAGATCCGGCGATGCTCCTGGGCACTTTGAGGCGCTGTCAGCGCCTCAGCCTGACGGCGGGCGGTGATCGCTGAGACAGTGCGGGCGCTCAGGGGATGGTGTTCTTCGACCCACCCGTGTTTGTCGACGCTCGGAACCAATGCCGGAGCCAGCCGCCACTCCCGTCCGGGGTCGGTCAGGCAGATGTGCCGGGCCGGACTGTGTTTAGCGCGGATCATCTCGGCACGGACGATGCCCATCCCCCATTTCCGATAGATACCCAGGGTGGACAGCCAGCCGATCACCGCGCACCCGGGGCAGGACAACGGAGCCTGAGCCATTGGCACCTCAGCGCCACGCAGGATCAATCGCTTGTCGGTGATGACGTCCTGATGCGTCATCAGGCGCAGCTCGTCCCGAGTCATGCCCACTGCGGCGGCGACCAGCACGAAGGCGTCGCGGCCTCCACGCAAGCCCGATACCCACCCGGATCGAGGCGTAGTCGCCAATGACTGGGTCAACGACCCCCACTGCTGGCCCTGTCGCCAGGCCGGCTGTGATCCGATCAATTCAATGCGTTCTGCTCGTCGCCGTTGGTGTCCGAGTCGGGCGAAGATGGCGCGCGACCTACTCACCTGGGTGGCGGCTGCGACCGGCACATCGTCGAAGAACTCCTGATGGAGGGTGTCGACCTCGCGGCCAGTGGCGATGCACCAGTCGCGGTAGATCTGCCAGTGGTGCTCAGAGGCCAAGGTCGGCGGCGGCATTGTCGATCAGCGGGGAGTGCTCGCGGTCGTAGCGGTCCACCAGGGCATCAGAGGTGTGGCGGGTCTGCCGTCGAACTGCTCGGTGGTCGGCGCCGTTGCGACGGGCTTGGGTGACGAATCCGGCCCGCAGCGAGTGGAATCCGATCGGACCGGCGAGCCCGGCCTCTGCAGCGCGGCGCTGGATCATGCGGTGGAGGCCGTCTCCGCTGATCGGTCCGGCCATGTTTCCTCCTCTGCGGATGATGCGCAGCACTGGTGCCTGGGCGTCGTCGTGGCGTGCGGGCGTATCGCAGACGTGCTCCTGGCGATCCTCGAACGTCGGAGTCTCGAAGACCGCGGCCATGGCCTCGGCACGGGAACTCAGGGCTGCGCGGCTGGCGATCATCCAGCGCCGGTAGGCGCACGGCGGGCAGGTCTGGGGGTTCTGTCCGGTGGGCATGACCACCAGGGCGCCGTATCCGGCTTGGTCTCCCTTCGACCGCGGGATGGTGACCAGGAGTCCGACGGCCGGATCGTGGCGGATATGACCCTGCAGCATCGCGGCCATCTCGGAGCGCCGCATCGCGGAGGCGAAGCCGCCCAGCAACACGAAGGTGTCGCGCAGTCCGGCCAGCCCCGCAGGCCAGCTGGAGGTGTCGATGTCGCTGATGATGGTGCGGACATCGGCCAGCAGCAGCGGCCGCATCTGTCGGCTCTGGGATCCCAGGGCGCGGCGGATGCCGCGCATGACGTTCTCTACGGCCGGGTGTTTGGTCGGCGGCGAATGACCAGCGGCGGTGTGGGCGTAGCCGATGGCGGCCAGGTGGCGCTCGATCGTCGCCGGACGGTATCCGGAGTCCTCGCCCCCGAGGGCCATCGAGGCCGCATAGGCTCGGACGGTCTCGACGGAGGCCGGCATCGGATCGACTCCTGCCGCAGAGCACCAGGCGGTGAACCTGCGCCAGTCGGAGGCGTAGAGCCGTCGCGTCTGCTCGGAGAGGGAGTTGGCTTCTGCCAGCTGGGCCGCCTCGGCCAGCATCGCCATCGCGTGCTGGGAGTTCGGGCGGTCCAGGCCTGCTGCGGCAGGCGCCAGTATGCCGGTGGTCATGACTCCACGGTAGAGGGCTCTGCTGTGAATCGCTCAGATCTGCGGATGGCTCAGCTCGCCGCGCATCACTTTCATCATCAGGTCTTCGGTGACCACCGGGACCGGAACAAGCCAGCCGTAGCCGCGCAGATACTCTTCATCGATCCCGACGGCGCGCATCTGAGGGCTGGGCAGCATGTAACCTTCCGGGCCGTAGACCTTCGCCCCGTCGGTCCATCGCATCACCTGGTGTCCGGCCATCTGGTTCTTCTCAGTGCGTTCAACGCCCCGGGCAAGGACCTCGACGACCTCGGCCGAGGCACAGGCATTGGACAGACCCTCATCGAAGTCCTCATCGACGGTGATCTCTCCGATCGGGACCACCCGGTAGAGGTCCCCGTGACCGGGTGCTGCGGCGAAGAACTCGGCGAAGTCCGCATCGGGGGTGATGAAGACCGCCGGAGTTTCCGGGTGCATCCCCAGGATCTGGGCGCCGACGGACTCAGTCGGGTCCTGCCAGTGCTTCCTATCCAGGATCGCGCCGACCTCCAGGCCCGCCGCGCCGCCGTGGAAGAACGTCTGTGCTTTCAGCTGCTGAACCTCATCTTGGTCGTGCTGCTTCTTCATCCGAACCCCTTCCCATGGCTTCCACCGTCATTTTGGTCGCCCCTGTGCCGATCAGTGGCCAGCCAGACGAGATTGCCGCCGCAGGTCAAGCGAACCCGGCGTCCGACTGAAACATCTCAACGCGGTGCGACAGGCAGTTGGCCGTACATCATCCGCTGGGTCAGATCTGCGTTAACCATGTCAAATGGAGGCAGGAACCCATATCCACGTAGATGCTCGCGGGTGATTCCCATGGACTGCATCTTGGGGCTGGGCAGCATGTGTCCTTCTTCGCCATACATACGGCCTCCACCGGCCCAGGTCATCGGCCTGTGGCCTGCCATCTGATTCTCACGGGTCTTCACCACTCCGCGCTGGACGACTTCGATGATCTCAGCGGAGTCGCAGGAGTAGGACAGGCCCCTCTGGTAGTCGGGGTCCTCCCGCAGATCTCCACGGGGCACAACCTTGTAGAGGTCTCCCAGGCCGGCCTCAGCGCTGTAAGACTCGGCGAACTTCTGATCGGGGGTGATGAACACTGCCGGCAGGACGGAGGGCATCCGCAGGATCCGCCCGGCATCGGTGGCGTGCGGATCCTGCCAGTACGCTTTGTCCAGCACATCGCCGACGTTGAGACCGGCGACCCCACCATGCCAGAACTCCTGCAACTTCAGGCGTTCCTGCTCGGCGCGCTCCTGCTGACGTTCTTTCTTCCTTCTCGAGCCCTTCCCCACAGCTCTCACCGCCTCTCCTTTGGCTTCTAGCCAACGAGCCTATCGCGGTACGAGTTCCCGCCGATAGGTCAGATAAAGCCCATTATCGGGGGCTTCGATGCGCAGGGGCTGAAGTGAGCACGGCTGCGACTGCGCAGGCACCGGACGCCCCCACCGGAGTCGGCACCTGCGCTCGTGAGGCCTTCAGTCGTCGTAGGAGATGGGGTTACGTGAGGGGTACGGGATCGCGGTCTGTGTGCCGACGCGCGGGTCGCCGTCGAGCAGCCGTCCCTGGACTTCGCGGCGGTCGCCGTGCTTGATGATGCCGGTAATTTCGGCCACCGCCACGATGGTGCCGTCGGAGTTGATGATCTGAACTTCGCCCTGGTCCAGGGCGCGAGCGGCATCGAGCCTCCACACTCCGCGGCCGGCTTCCCAAGACTCCTTCTCGCTGAGTCCTTGCTCCCAGCCGACCTTCTGATTCGCCCCGCGCGGGCAGTCCGGGACGAGGTCCTCAAAGAAGAGATCGCGCAGGTCCACCGCGCCAACCTCCGAGTGTTCGGTGCCCGGAAGATGCACATCGTGCTCAACCGCGAGGACGATCGCCTCGGCCGCGGGCACGTCGCTCGCTGCACCATCGAGCGACTCATGCGTGATCTCGGCATCCACGGGATCCGCCGGGCGAAAGCACCGAACACGACGAGATCCGCGCCGAGAGAGGACTGCCCGTCAGATCTTGTCGGACGCCACTTCAGCGCATTCGCGCCGAACCAGCTGTGGGTCGCGGACATCACCTATGTCCACACGTTCTCCGGCTGGGTCTACGTCGCATTCGTCACCGACGTGTTCAACCGAGAGATCGTCGGCTGGCGAACTTCTCGCTCGCTGCACACTGATCTCGCTCTTGATGCCCTGAATATGGCTATCTACCTGCGCAAACGCGAGGGCGCTGATCTCAGCGGGCTGATACATCACTCCGACCGCGGAGTTCAGGGCGCATTCTGCTTTTATAGCCCCCAGCTACGACTTCTCGTTCCCATTTCAACGATGTTGTCTGTCCGACTCCTGCAGCTTCAGCAGCGGCAGCACGCGAAAACCCCTGTACGCGCAGCTGGTGGTATTTCTCCCTGCCAGGATGACTCGGCCGGCCTGACCTGTTATGAGCCAGACCGGCCTGTCGGGCCCATAACCGCAGGGTCTCTCGTGCGATACCGAGCTCACCATGAAGGCGGGTGCGGTTCTGGCCAGCGGCGAGTCGTCTTAATACTTCGGTCTTGACTGCCGGTGAGTACCCACGGCCACGTCCTATTTCTCGTTCCCACACGATGCAACTCCTGAAGGATCAGGCTGTTGCAACGTTCACTAGAGCCCAAGAGCCTGGGAGCCACGGAAAGCGCCCATCCGTCAGGGCGGACCCCGCACGAGTGGGCAGAAGACGTCGCTCCAAGTGCGCCCCAGCGCCTGTGAACGACGCAAAGTGACCACCCTTTAGTGGAAAGCCGGCACCGGTGGGCGGCGGAGGTCGATCTGCTGGAACCCCGGCACGACTCCCACCGGAGGGGGTGGTCCGCTAGCCGCCGCAACTGCCCTGGGCAGAGGACCGCGGATACTACGTCCGCGAACCTCTGCGTCTTTGCCGGTCCACGGCCACCCTGGAGGATCGCTGGTTCAGGAAGGGTTTCCCCGCTCGGCCCATGCACGGCGGCGGGCCTTGCCAGCGTCGTCGCGCAGCGGTCCGGGGACAGCACGCAGCCGGACCGGCGCCCGCGAGCCCAGCTCCTGGCGGGCCTGCTCCCTCAGCTCGGCGAGGGCCCCGGGCTCTCCGCCAGTGGGGACCGCGCGGTCCAGCTCGACGACGGCGCAGGGCACCTGGCCGTATTCCGGGTCCGGCTCCCCGAAGGCCAGGGCGGTGACCACGGCGGGGTGCCGCTGGATGACACGTTCGATCTGGGCGGGATAGATCTTCTCCCCGCCACGGTTGATGACGTCATCGGCCCTGTCGGTCAGGTGGAGATACCCATCGGCGTCGAGCCGTCCGAGGTCCCCCAGGGTGTCCCAGCCGGAGGGATCCCGGCGCGAGGTCCCGCCGAGGTAGTGGTATGCGGGCTGCTCCCCACGACGCATCCAGATGAGTCCCTCCTCCCCCGGGGGAAGCACACGCCCGGATTCGTCGCGGATGCTGATCTCGGTGCCGCCGATGGGCCTGCCCACGCTGCCGGGCCGCTGCAGCCACTCCTCCCCGCTGATCATGGTCAGCCCATTGGACTCGCTGCCGGCGTACACCTCGACGACGCGTTCCGGCCCCAGCCACTCGATCACCTGCCGCTTGAGCTCGGGGGCACAGGGCGCCCCCAAGTGCAGCAGGCTCTCCAGACCCGCCACCCTCTCGGGCCTGCGCTCCTGCTCCGGCAGCCGCATCAGCCGGTGGAGCATGACCGGAGCCATCAGGCCCCACGTCACCCGGTGCTCCTCCGCTGCGCGCAGCCAGGCGCGCTCCTCGAAGCGAGGCAGCAGGACCAGCTCGTGCCCGGTCATCAGCCCGCGGAAGGCATAGGTGAACACCGCCGAATGCCACAGTGGCCCGGCCACCAGCTGGACGGCCCGCTGCGGCAGGAAATCGGCCACCGGCCGGTCCGGATCCAGCAGCGCGGGAGCGTTCGCCCGCACGATCTTGGGGCGCCCGGTCGAACCGGAGGAGGCCGGCGCCTTCCAGGAGGTGGCCCAGAGATCCGGCAGCGCCGCATCGTCGCCGGTGGACCCTCGGGTCAGCCACGGTGCGCCCTCGCCATGGGCCGCGGTGCCACAGGGCCGAGCGGCAGAGGACGACGCACCCTGGCCCGCGAGGAGGGCCTCCTCCGCAGGTGCCGCAGGCCGGCGCGCCCAGCCTACCGCGACACTGCTCTCCGGCTCCAGCAGCTCCCTCAGTCCCTCCTGGTCACAGACGAAGGCGGGACTGGCGAGTTCCCTCAGCACGGCACGCTCCCCGCCGCTCAGCTCCGGGGACACCGGCTGCGGGGTGGCGCCGGCCCGCCAGACGGCGGCGCAGGCCAGCACGAAGCCGATCCCGTTGGGCAGGGCGATCTCCACCAGGTCGTCGCGCCGCACCCCGCGGGCCAGCAGCCTGCGGGCCATCTGCCGGGAGGTCTCCTCCAACTCCGCGGCGGTGAGCGCCGCCCGGCCCTCAGCCATCCGGACGATGACCCGTGCGGGCTCCTCAGCGGCCCGTCGGGCGATGATCTGTGAGATCGAGCGCCTGGCCATTCCGGTCAGCGCACGCACCAGGCTCTCAGCGACTCGAGCCTGGTAGTCGTCGAGGGCGCCTCGCATGGTTTCAACGTCAGCCATGCAGAACAGTTCAACTCTGCTGTGCTTGACTTCCTCACACGCTGATCGGCTGAACAGGCTGTCAACGCAATGGGCTGGGCAGGAGAATGGTTCTCCTGCCCAGCCCATTGCTTGTGCGGTCAGGCCCTATCCGGCGACTTTGACCAGCCGCTTGTTCACGAACTCCTCCATACCGTACTTGCCCAGCTCACGGCCCACGCCGGAACGCTTCACACCGCCGAAGGGAAGTTCGGCCGCTGTTCCGGCGGGCTCGTTGATGAAGACCATTCCGGTAGATATCTGGGCACCGACCTCTTCAGCGTGGTGAATGTCGGTGGCGTTGATGGACGCCGACAGTCCATAGGGGCTGTCATTGGCCAGACGAACAGCCTCCTCTTCATCCTTGACCCGGTAGACCATGGCCACCGGGCCGAAGAGCTCCTCTCCATAGGCGCGCATCTGGGGCGTGATGTCAGTGAGGAGCGTCGGCTGATACCAGGCGGGTCCTCGCTCAGATGGTGCGCCTCCGAGATGCAGGGTGGCCCCGCGGTCCACGGCGTCCTGAACCTGTTCGTGCAGATCCTCGGCGGCTTGCGCTGAGGACATGGGTCCGATGAAGGTGTCCGGATCCTGAGGATCGGCCAGCTCCAGCTCCCCGATGGCTTCCTTCAGCTGTCCGAAGAATTCATCGTAGAGCTCATCGAGGACGATGATGCGCTTTGCCGCGTTGCAGGCCTGTCCTGCATTGGCCATCCGGCCCTGCACTGCGCCTTTGACCGCGGTGGGAAGGATCTCACGGTCAAGAACCAGGAACGGGTCATTGCCGCCCAGCTCCAGCACCACCTTCTTCAGGTGCTGCCCGGCGGTGGCGGCCACCGCCGAACCGGCGCGCTCCGAGCCTGTCAGCGAGATTCCCTGCACACGGGAATCCGGGATGATGATCTCGGCAACCTGGGAGTTTGAGGCGTAGACGTTGACGAAGGCGCCCTCAATGACCCCGGCGTCGAGGAATATCTGTTCCATGGCCGCCGAGGACTCCGGGCATAGTCTGGCGTGCTTGAGGATCACGGTGTTGCCCAGCATCAGATTCGGAGCGGCGAACCTGGCAACCTGATAGTAGGGAAAGTTCCAGGGCATGATGCCCAGCAGCACACCATAGGGATCATTGCGCAGCACTGCCCGTCCCCCGTCAGGGGACTCCAGAGGCTCATCGGCGAGGAAATCCTGCCCATGCTCGGCGTAGTACCGGTAGATGGAGATCACGATCTCCAGCTCCGCCACTGCCTGGGAGTGCGGCTTGCCCATCTCTCGGGTGATGATCCTGGCCAGATCCTCCGTGCGTTCCTGATACAAGTCGGCGACCCGGCTCAGAAGCGAGGACCGATGCGCGGGATCGGTGGTGCTCCACTGGTCGAAGGCCGCTGATGCCCGGTCCACCGCCTGGCGGATCTGGTCATCTGTGGCGTCGGGAAATTCGTTCTCGACTTCACCGGTGGCGGGATTGGTCACTGCATATTTCGACATCATGGTCCTTCCTGAGGGATGGCTGTCGTTCTCCCCACTGTAGGATCCACACCTTGGTAGCAGCTGGATACCGTCTACTCGACGGCACTATCGGCGTGCACACCAGAGACGGGGCCGAAGACTGCTTCGCCTTCACCGCAGGAGAGGCAGCATCACTCCCCAGTGGCCACCACCGGGCTCTTCATCGTGATCAGCTGTCCGATGGCATCGGTGTGGTCAATCGTCGCCAGGTTCGGCGCGACGTAGAACTTCTCGGTGATGTACTCCTTACTGTGCCCGCCCTGGGCAGCTGCAGCCGCAAGACCATGCTCGCGTTCGATGGCGGTCAGCACTGTCTTGCGTAGGCTGTGCGAGCGGAAGCCTCCCTGCCAGATGTGCTGCAGGTGAGGCGCTGGACTCATGGCCCACTTAACAGACCGCTCGATCTGGGAGAGGTAGTACGGATTGCCCGCACTGGTGTGGAAGACGTATTCGGACTCCACGATCTGGCTAGTCATCCGTCGCATCAATAGGGTGACCGCAAAGTCCGGCAGCGCGATGCGCAGACTCTTTCGATTCTTCGTCGGCCCGATAGCCATGCCCTTGCCCGGCACGTAGCCAGTTGAGGAGTCAATCATCACCCACGCCACGTCGTCTTCAAGATGAACCTTGTCCCAGGTCAGTGCCAGGACCTCACCGATGCGGCATCCGGTTGCCAGCATGAGATCGAGGATATCTAGGATCGGAGTCCTCCACCGGGTGGGGTGATCGCACCAAGCACGGAAGACTTCGCGGATGGCACCAAGCTCTTCAGGCTCGACGACCTTCGGTGGGGGCGAAGTGTATTCGATCTTGTCCGTCTCCCGCCCCATGTTGAACGGGAGGAGCTCGTGGGAGACAGCGTAGGCACACAGTCTCGACATGATCGTCTGCGCCCTGCGGGCGGTGGCCATCAACGATCCGTCCTTGCCTGGGATCGACCAGAGCATCTCGTTGAGCATCCCCACAGTGATCTGATCCATCGCCCATTCCCCAGCTCGGGGAAGGACATGGTTGTTCACGACGAGTCGGTCGTCATAGATGCTACGCATCGTCGGCTTGCCAGTTCTCTCACTACGTCGCTCCAGATGCTCGAACCATTGGTCGAAGACCGCAGACAACGTGATGCTCTCAGTACCCACCCGCCCGTTGATGATCTGCTTCGACAAGCGGTGCCATTTGTCGTTCAGAGCCGTCTCAGCGCGGCTCTTGCTCTTGGCCCGAGCGGTCAGTTCACGCTTGACCCCTTTGACGTCACGGTAGGAGGCTTTGGCCTTCCAGGTGCCGTCTTCCATCTTCTGGTGTGTGGTCTTTCCACGTTCACCAATCTTCAGGCGCGGTCGTGGCATGTCGATATCCCCTGTGCTGCGAGTCGTCGGAACACGTGCATAGTGTCCGGCACTCGTGCAAAAGGCTGACGAAAACGGTCGTAAAACGGTCGCGAGGTTCTCAGCAGTCCTGTCGGTGCCGCTCTCTAGACCACTCCGAGAGGCCGGACCAGCAACCACCATCAACCGCCTAGATCCGCATAAACTCGGCGATCAGAGGCAGCGTGATCAGGCTCAGTCCGGTGCTTGTCACCAAGATCGCCGCAGCCAATCTGCCGTCGCCGTCATATTCCTCACTGAACAGGAAGACCGTGGTGGAGGAAGGTGTGGCGGCCAGGATGATCAGGGTGCCTGCCCAGACCGGGCCCAGCTGATCGTAGAAGGGCAGCACCGCGGCCCAGGTCAGCAGCGGCAGGATCAGCAGCTTCACCGCCGTGCCCACTGCGATCGGAGAGATCGGCACTCCCCCGCTGCGGATGCCGTCGATGGCCGGGTGCAGGGCCAGGCCCACGCAGAACAGCGCCAATGGCACGGCCGTCTCACCCAGCATGGCCGCCGGCTCGTCGAAGAGCTCGGGCATGCGCCGCTCGGTCAGCACCAGGATGAGCGCCAGCAGCATCGCCGAGAAGACCGGGTTGAACAGGATGGCCCGCCGCAGCACCGGCCAGAGCTGACGCCGGGCGAAGCTTCGGAAGCCGCGCGGCTGGCCCGCCGACTGGGCTCGGGTGTTCACCGCAGTGCGCACCAGCGGGTAGCCGTTCATATAGAAGGCGTTGTGGATCATATGGATCACCCCGGCTGCCAGGCCCGCCTCCGGGCCGATCACGCTGATGGAGATCGGGATGCCGAAGTAGCCCACATTGCCGAAGGTCCCCGCCAACGACGCCGGCGCCGCACCCTGCCGCGACTGCTCACCCAGGACGCGGCACAGGTAGTACAGCCCCACCGACAGCACCGGAGTGACCACCAGCGGGATGATCAGCGCCGCCAGCGGGAAGCCCTCCAGCGGCGGGGCGGTGACCATCGCGGTGTAGATGAACGCCGGCAGAGCGAAGTAGAACAGGAAGACGTTCAGATGTGAGGTCGCCTGCCGGAACCGGCTGATGAAGCCGGCGGCGAAGCCCACCAGGATCACCACGAACATCGGGGCGATGGTGCTCAGCATGGTCACCATGTCAGGCGTCGGCTCCTCTCTGGTCCGGCGCTCACCGGCTCGGCGGAGCCCAGCCCGGGCAGGGTGAAGTGGTCCTTGCGCCCGCTGAGCACACCGGCCAGCGGATCCGGGCCCACGGCGTCGAGCTCAGGGTTCAGGATCTCGCGGACCACCTGGACCATCAGCCAGATCAGCACCGCCATCTGGGCCACCACACCGGTCCCGTAGAGGATCTCGAAGAGCAGGTGGCCGCTGCCGAAGAACTGCTCACCTGCGCCCGCGAGCTCTTCCGCGTTGATCTTGGCACTGATCAGCCACACCGAAGCCCAATGGAAGACCTCCACCGCCTGCCAGACGAGGAAGCCGCGGACCTTGGGCCGTGCCAGCACCACCAGAGGGATCAGCCACATCACGAACTGCGGAGAGTAGACCTTCCCCAGCAGCAGGAAGCTGGCCACGATCAGGAAGCACAGCTGCGCCGTCCGCGGACGCTGAGGGGCGGCCCATCCCAGGTATGCGATGGCCAGACAGCACAGCAGGAAGATCCCGTTGGAGAGCAGCGAGAAGGTCTGCCCGTCCCAGCCGGTCCAGACGAAGGCCAGCCACATGGAGGAGAAGCTGACCTCACGCTCGGAGGAGAAGCTGTAGAACAGCGACCACTGCTCGAAGGACATCAGCATGAACGGCAGGTTCACCGCCAGCCAGGTGATGACTCCGGCCGCGGTCACCGCCGCGAAGGAGCGGATCCGACCGGCACGGACGCAGAGCACCAGGATCGCGCCCAGGAAGAACAGCGGGTAGAGCTTCATCGCCGCGCCCAGGCCCAGCAGCACGCCGGCCCAGACGGGACGGGAGCGTCCCCAGAGCAGCAGGCCGAGTCCGCCCAGGAACACCGCCCACATATCCCAGTTCACCGAAAGCGTGAGGATGATCCCCGGGGCCAGCGCCACCAGCAGAGCGTCCGAGCGGCGGCGCCCGGCCGAGGCCGCGGTCACCAGCACCACACCGATCCAGCACAGGATGACCAGGGCGTGGTTGAGGTCGTAGAAGACCAGGATGCGGTCATCGGCGGCCAGGTCCTCCGGGACCAGTGCGGCCAGCGCTCCCGCCACCAGTGCGATCAGCACCGGATACTCCATCATCTGCTCTTCGGGCATGCTGTCGAAGAAGGGCATGTTGCCCTCGGCCAGACCGCGTTGGGTGAAGAGCAGGGAGAAGTCGGAGTAGCACATATAGAGGTGCTGATCCGGATCGCTCCAGCCGTTGACCCGGCACCACTGCATGGCCAGCACCGAGAGTGCCGCACCCAGCACTGTGGCGGCCAGCAGGATCCAGGTGAGCCTGCGGGCCGAGGTGCTGCGCAGCCGGTGGACGAAGACGGTGAGGCCGCTCATCTGCGGCTCCGCAGTACGGTCCAGCCTTCATCGGCGTTCCAACGGGCAGAGCGACGGCGCATATGGAACAGCTCCGAGGTGTGGGGGTCGAAGGCGATGATGTAGAGCAGGTAGACCACGGCCACCGCCATGGCGATGGACTGGACCACCAGAGTGTCGATCCATTGGGCCACCGAGAGCTGCCCGACCATGGAGAGCAGCACCAGCACGGTGATCAGCAGGCTCACCCACATCAGCAGCCGTCCCTGGTAGACGTGGACCACGGCGAAGAGCGGCAGCAGCCAGAGCAGGTACCAGGGCTGCAGCACAGTGGAGCTCAGCACCACCACCGTCAGGCCGTAGCCGGACCAGAGCACCAGGTTCTCCCGCGGGGAGGTGCCCAAGGGCAGCCGCAGCAGCATCACGGTGAGCACGACGGCGGCGGCCAGCCTGGCCAGCGTGTAGAACCAGCCGGCGATGAGTTCGGGGTCCGCTCCGATGATCCATTCGAAGAACAGTCCGGCTCCGGTGCCCAGCAGCCCCACCGGGGCGACGGGTTCGATGGCCGACCCGGCCGCCAGCGCAGAAGGCAGCCAGCCCAACCCGATGCCCAGGGCGTAGCCGGCCAGGACCAGGGCGCCTCCGCCGAGCAGCCCGGCGACTCCCCACTCCCGGATCCGCAGCAGGTAGCTCTTGGTGGAGTCCACGCTCAGCAGCACCGCGAAGGGCAGGATCACCATGGCGATCGGTTTGATGGCCACCGCCGCCACCAGCAGCAGCAGCGCCACCAGCCGTCTCTTCTGCAGGGCGTACCAGCAGCCGGCCAGCACCAGTCCGATCATCAGAGAGTCGTTATGGGCCGCTGGCAGGAAGACCAGCAGGCTCAGCGGGTTCAGCAGGCAGATCCACAGCGCCCAAGAGGGTTCGGAGCCGAAGGCCCGGGCCAGCCGCGGGATGAAGGCCAGCATCAGCAGCACGCCCACCACGCTGAGCAGGCGGAACAGCGCCACTGCCACCTCTGGGATCCCGTCGGAGAGGTACCAGAAGGACTGGCTGATCATCAGGAACAGCGGCCCGTAGGGGGACGGCGACTCCGCCCAGAGCCCATCGGCCCCGGCCATGAACCAGCCGGGCAGCTCGGAGACGCCCGTCTCATAGGGGTTCTCCCCCAGGAAGAGCAGCCGTCCCTGGGCCAGATACGAGTAGACGTCCCGGGAGAAGATCGGGATGGTCAGCAGCAGCGGCCCGCCCCACATGGCAGTGGCCCGGTACATGACCCCGGTGGCCTCGGCCGACCACTGCCCCACCCGCTGGGCCAGGCGAAGCCAGGAGCGCAGCAGGAGGAGGGCGCCGAAGGTCAGCAGCACGGTGCAGGTGACGACGCCCGCCGTCGTGGAGCGCAGCGGCAGCAGCCAGGGATGCAGAGCCAACAGCGAGGTCGGTGACATCGCCAGCCATCCCACGCCCCAGGAGCCCACCATGATCATCAGGGCGGCGAGCATCCCCTGGCGCAGGGTATGGGAGACATCGGACTCCGCGCCGCCGAAGAGCCACCGGGTGGTGCGGTGCCGTCCCAGCCCATCGCGGGTGCGCTCCACCCCGCGGGTGATGGGGTTCCGGCGTCGCGTGGTGTCAGGGTGCGGGGTGCTGGGCCTTTCGCTCAGAGCTCTCACCTCCCGGGAGGATCAGCGTCCGGCTGCCGCGCCGCACCATCAGCAGGGTCAGGGCCAGCACGGAGACGGCCGCCGAGACCAGGGTCATGGCCAGGCCCGGGGCCAGTGGGCCGAATTCCAGGAACTGCCAGACCTGGAGCTGATCGGCCGCCCCGTAGGCCAGGAAGAAGGCGGTGATCAGGGAGATGCCGGTGAACTGCCGGCCCTCCCCCTGGCCCAGCACTGCGATCAGCGGCAGCAGCCACAACAGGTACCAGGGCTGGATCACCGGAGAGAGCAGCACCAGTGCGGCGAAGGCCCAGGTCATCCGCACCATGATGCTCCTGATCGGGGCGTCGGTGCCAAGGGTGGGCGACGTCGCAGTCTTCTCCGCGCCGGAACGCAGCGGCAGAAACATCAGCACCAGCACGATCACCACAGAGGCCGCACGGCCGATGGTCCGCAGCACATCCAGCGTCCATTCGTGGCTCAGCCCCGCCAGCATCAGCGCTCCGGTCAGCAGGGCATCGGCCAGGCCCACCGGGGACCAGAGCATGCTGCCGGTTCCGGTGCCGGTCAGCACCGTCAGCCAGCCGAATCCATAGGCGTCTCCCCCGGCCACGCTGATCAGCCCGACGCCGAGCATCACCCCGGTTGCGATGAGCAGGGTCGCAGCCCAGTACCCCACCCGACGCATCCAGGTCAGCGCGTGGCTGCGGCCGCGCAGCGTGCTCCAGGCCCAGAGCAGTCCGATGAAGGGCAGCAGCACCATGGTGATGGGTTTGATCCCGATGGACAGGGTCACCATCAGCACGGCGAGCACCCCCCGGCCGCGGTGGCGGTCAGCCGTGGCGGCCAGGTGGATGCCCACCAGGGCGGAGCCGATCATCAGGGCGTCGTTGTGCACGCTGGAGATGAAGCTGATGATCAGCAGCGGATTGGCCACGGTCAGCCACTGGGCGCGGGCAGGATCGGTGCCCAGCAGCCGCGCAAGCTTGGGGACATAGAGGAGCGTCAGCACGACGCCGGCCGCGCAGGCCAGGCGGAAGAGGAACACCGCCAGATCCGGCAGGTCTGCGCTGACCCGCATCACGGCGGCCTCCAACCAGAGGAACAGCGGTCCATAGGGGGTGGCGTCCTCGGCCCAGACGATGTCGGTGCCCAGCTGGAACCAGTTCTCCAGAGTGGAGACGCCGGTGCTGTACGGATCCTCCCCCTGGAGCACCAGCCGGCCCTGGTTCAGGTAGGCGAAGACATCCCGGGAGAAGATCGGCAGCACGAAGAGCTGGGGCACCATCCAGAGCGCAGCGGTGCGGCTGATGCTGCGCAGCGGCTGCTCCGCAGTGTGCAGCACCTGCCGCAGCCGCAGCCAGGCGTGGAACATGAGCCAGCAGCCCAGCGTGAGCGCCACCGTGGAGAGGATGACACCGGCCGGCGTCGTACGCAGCGGGAGGAGCAGATCCCAGCGGCTGATCGGAGAGACGGTGACCAGCCAGCCGACTCCGTAGGAGCCGAAGAGGATCAGTGTGGAGCCCAGAAGCCCCTCAGCCAGCGGGCTGATGTGGGGAGGCCTGATCTGTGGTGCACGAAGCCCGGATCGCCCGGCGTCTGCCACAGATGTCATTGACGATAATCTACCACTGCGCTGCTGGGCACCGAGCGGTGCAGGGACCTCGGGACCGGGCCCCATGAGGGGTTGTAGAGTGTCTGGCGTGAGTGCAGAAGCAGAGCAGAAGAGCACAGGATCCTGGGAAGGCCGCATGGTCTGGATCGACTGCGAGATGACCGGACTGGACCCTGACCAGGACGTCCTGATCGAGGTGGCCGCCCTGGTCACCGACAGCGATCTGAACATCCTGGGCGAGGGCGTGCAGGCGGTGATCCGCCCGGAGCCGGCCTCGGCCCTGGACCGGATGCAGAAGATCGTGCGTCAGATGCACACCGACTCCGGACTGCTGGAGGACCTGGATCAGGGCATCTCCCTGCAGGAGGCGGAGAAGCGGGTCCTGGACTATGTGAAGAAGTGGGTGCCGGAGGCCAAGAAGGCTCCCCTGGCCGGCAACTCGGTCCACGCCGATAAGGCATTCCTGCGCCTGGGCATGCCAGAGCTGATGGATCACCTGCACTACCGGATCATCGATGTCTCCACCATCAAGGAGCTCGCCGGACGCTGGTATCCCGAGGCGCGCAGCGCCGCTCCGGAGAAGACCGGAAACCACCGCGCCCTGGGCGATATCCGCGACTCCATCGAGGAGCTCAAGCACTATCGACAGGCCGTCTTCCGCTGATTTCAGTCTCAGTGCCTGATGGGTGTAGACTAATCGGCGTTGCTTTTCGGCCGCTCGGCCGGGAAGCTGATGAATATGGTGGGTGTAGCTCAGCTGGTAGAGCATCGCGTTGTGGTCGCGAGGGTCGCGGGTTCAAGCCCCGTCACTCACCCCGATATAAGGGCCTCTGACCTGGACTTTTCCAGGAGGAGGCCCTTTTTCTCGGCGTGAGACGCCCTACTTCTTGGCGCCGGCCACGCCCCATGTCCTTCCACGACAAGGTCAAAGCCCCGACACTGCGGAACTGCCTGGACGCCAACAGCAACACACTGGTCATGGTGAGCAGGCGACCCAGCTGGCCACCCCTGAGCTGGTGAAGTCGGCCTGACCTGCCCTAGGCGGGTGCCAGAACTGCAGTGAACTCATCGCCGGGCTCATCTGCGCCATCAGTGCTGGGAGGCTCCACAGACAGCACCTTCAAGTCCGCTTGTGTCGCAAGGGCTGTGATCGTTTCGCGTGTCTGCCAGTGGATCAGCCACTCCCGGTGGACAACCTCTGTTGGGCCGTTCTGGGGAATTCGCTCGTACGTGACAGCCGTCCGGCGTGTACGGCTCAGCGGGTCGTACTCCTCCGCCATGGGGGTGAAACGGACCACGGCCCCGCAGCCGTCAACTGCTTCTCGGGCCACATGGAACTGTTCCTTGGGCGTGGGGCTTGCGATCCACAATGGGACCATCACCGCGCCATCTGTCGCGAGGTGACGCCGGAACGACGTCAGGGCACGCAGGGCAGCAACATCATCAGGCAGCAGCTCGAACGTCGGACCTGCCAGATAGATCGATCGATACTGCTGATCGAGGTCCATGTCCTCCATCTGAGTAACATGCAGCCTCATGTCGAGCTCCCGCTGTTCAGCCGTTGTACGCGCCTGGTCGATCATATCCGCCGAGGAGTCGGCGCCATGCACCTCCAGTCCGTCCTGCACCAGATGCAGCAGGGGGTCGCCTGCGCCGCATCCCACTTCCAGTCCTGGCTCACCATAGGATCGCACGAATGCGGCATACGGAGCCGGGTCGAAAATCTGGCTCCTGAGGGCGGTGTAGGCCTGGGCCACGAGACCGGCGTAGAAGTCAGCAGGGGCAGTCATGCGGAGATCCTCCCACAGGCTCCCGCGCACCTCGCCCCATGACGAGGTGCAGTTCCCCAGAAGGTTGAGAACGGGGCTGAGCAGAAGCGGAGACCTCCGATGTCGATGTGACTCACCACACTCACGATCCGATAGGGAGGTCACCTGTGGTCCACCGCAGATCACCTCTGAATCTTGAGCGAAGGCGCCGCCCCGTAGGTTATCCGCCGTGGGGACAGTCTCGCCCGTCTGGGCATATTCGGCCTACGTGCAGTCTTTCGCCATGGTTTCGAGGGTAGGTCTCCAAGTTCTGCGAGTCACTACTACGGTGTCTGGGACTGGTCTAGGGTGGAGGCATGCGACAGTTGGTCATCGTCCGTCGGATTGTTCGGCTCGTATCTCGCCTGATCCGACAGAACCGCCGCAGAGGCCCGCGCTAGATGTACTTCCCCGTGAGGTTGTGAACGCGGGCTGAGGGAACCAGACCTCCGATAGCGGTGTGGGGTCGGTGGTGATTGTATTCGTGGAGGAAGGCCTCGTAGGAGGCTTCACGGGCTGACTCG
>NZ_BMIS01000018.1 GCF_014642675.1 Nesterenkonia cremea | reverse complement strand
GTCATCGTGATGCCTTTCTTCGAGAGTGCTGTGAGAGGTTCACTCGAAGGATCACACGGTGGCCGTCACGTCTTCGTCAGCGACGCGCTCACCGGGTGCCGTACACCACTCTGACGGACGCTACTCCCTTTGCGCCCGGTGGGCTTGGGCAGCTGATCAGCGATCAGCTCCCACTGAGCATCAGAAAGAACCTGGAGACCAGACATGCCTCCAGGCTTCCAAGCCACCCCTCACATAATTCTCAGACACGCTCTAGGTGTTTCTTCTGGAGGTTGTTGAGGGTTCAGCCTTGCAGCCAGCGCAAGATCTGCTCCCGGTTCTCATCTAACCGGGGCGGGGCCGAACGGTAGGAGATCTCGGAGCGTGACCACTTCACCGGATGCGCCACGGACGCCGCCGAGGTCCCGTCCTCGCGGGTGAGTTCAACAGTGGGCTCCATGCCCAGCTGACGGGCGAAGTCCAGGCCGCCGACGACGTCGTTGATCGGCGCCGAGGGGACACCCACCTCACGCAGAGCAGCGGACCAATGCTCCGAGCTCTGCTGGACCAGTTTCTCCTCCAACAGTTCACGCAGCGCATCGCGGTGCTCATTGCGCCCGGCCATGCTCTCCCACCGGCTGTCCTCGGCAGCCTCCGGGCATCCCAGCACCGTGCAGAGCCGGGCGAACTGACCGTTGTTCCCGCAGGCGATGATGATCTCGCCATCGGCAGTGCGGAAGGGGCCATAGGGGAAGAGACTGGGGTGCTCATTGCCCATCCGGCGCGGAGAGATCCCGGTATTGGCAGCCGCCGAGGTCTGGTTCACCAAGCCGGAGAGCATCGAGAGCATGAGGTTTGCGGTCAGATGCTGGCCCTTGCCGGAGCTGGTGCGCTCATAGAGGGCAGCCAGCACCGCACCGTAGAGGTGCAGCCCAGAGATGACATCGACCACGGCCACACCTGCCTTGGTCGGCTCACCATCGGGGCTGCCGGTGACATGCATCAGTCCGGAGGCGCCCTGGGCCAGTACGTCATAGCCGGGCAGTTTGGCCCCGGGGCCCTCATGGCCGAAACCGGACAGTGAGGCGTAGATCAGCCCCGGGTACTTCTGCGAGAGGGTGGGGTAATCCAGGCCGAACCGGGCTAGGCCGCCGGGTTTGAAGTTCTCCACCAGCACATCTGCTCGCACCAGCAGTGCCTCGAGAGTCTCCCGGTCCTGCTCATCACCGAGATCCAGAGCAATGGAGTGCTTATTGCGGTTCACACTCTGGAAATAGGTGGACTCCCCATCGCGCTCCGGAGGCCGCCAGGTGCGGGTCTCATCACCCTGAGGCGACTCCACTTTGATCACCGTGGCCCCCAGATCAGAAAGCAGCATCGTGGCATAGGGTCCGGCAAGGACCCGGGAGAGATCCAGAACGACGACGCCGGCCAGGGGGCCGGAATGTCCCTGCTCGGAACCGGTGGGCGGTGTTGTGGTCATAGATTCACTGTCCTTCTTATCCGTTGACGCTCTATGCGGTGTGCTTCGCTTACGATGTGGCTATGGAGATCCAGCAGGCCCGGTGCTTTGTGGCAGTGGCTGAGGAGCGGCACTTCGGCCGCGCGGCCGAACGGCTGCGGATGACCCAATCGGCGCTGAGCCGCTCGGTGGCCCAGCTGGAACGTTCGCTGAGCAGCAGGCTGGTCGAACGCACCACACGATGGGTTTCGCTGACTGCGGCGGGGGAGGCGCTGCTGCCTCATGCCCAGGAGATCGTCACCCTGGTGGACCGCTCGGCTGAGATTGTCGAAGAAGCCACTAAGGGGCGCACCGGCAGAGTGCGACTGGGCTTCGCCAGCCCCTCGACCAACCATGTGGTGGGGCCCCTGGCCCGGCAGATCCGCGACCGGCTGCCCGGTCTGCGTCTGGAACTGGTCTCCTCGATGCTCTCCCATCTCGGCCTGGACCGGGTCCTGGCAGGGGAGTTGGATATGGCCCTGGGGCGCTGGGATCTGCTGCCGGCCGATGTCGCCTCCACGGTTATCGCCCAGGAGCGGCTGCTGATCGCCCTGCCGGTGGGTCATCCACTGGCCCGCCGTTCGGCAGTCTCGATCAAGGACTTGGAGAAGGACAGTTGGGTGGTGCTGCCCAGCGGTCCGGCTGCAGCCTTGCCGCAGCGGCTGCACTCGCTGGCCGCCCAGGCGGGCTTTGTTCCGAAGATCACCCAGATCGCCCCGGACTCGGCGACCTCCCTGGTGCTGGTTGCCGCCGGCTATGGGGTCGCCCTGACCCAGTCGACGGTGCGGGACCATATTCACGCTGAGGGAGTGGAGTTCAGGCCGATCGCCGAGCAGCCGCCCCCGCTGAAGGTGAAGCTGATTTGGCGCCGTGATGATGAAAGCCCCGCTCTGCATGAAGTGATTGATGTCTCGAAGCACCTTCATCCGGTTTCATCCGGTGCATTCCTCTGAGGAACCAAGGTAGCCTGTTTGAAGAAATCTTTGCGGTATATGGCGGATAATATGCAGATGTGATGAGCGTTGTGCATCAATCGTGTTGATCGGCAAAGCCATCAGAGACACTTTGATACAACTCAAAAGACCTTAGTTCTCGTATCCGCCGAAGGAGTCGCCGTGCCGGACCGTCCTGCCACAGATCTGCTGAACATCAAAGACCAGCTCACCGCCGAAGAACTGCAGATCAGGGATAAGGTCGCAGATTTCGTCGACCGCCGGGTCCGGCCCAATATCGCCACATGGTATGAAGATGCCGTATTGCCCACCGAACTGTTGCCTGAGATGGCCGAACTGGGCCTGTTCGGAATGCACCTGCAGGGCTACGGCTGCGCCGGCCGCTCCGCCACCGAATACGGTCTGGCCATGCAGGAGATGGAAGCCGGCGACTCCGGGCTGCGCACAGTGATCTCCGTGCAGGGGTCCCTGGCGATGTCAGCCATCTACAAGAACGGTTCCGAGGAGCAGAAGCAGAAGTGGTTGCCGAAGATGGCCGCCGGCGAGGTCATCGGCTGCTTCGGCCTGACCGAACCCACTGCTGGGTCTGACCCCTCCTCGATGACCACCACTGCACGCCGCGAGGGTGATGACTGGGTGCTCAACGGTCAGAAGCGCTGGATCGGACTGGCCGCCATCGCCGATATCGCCATCATCTGGGCTAAGGCTCCCACTGAGGACGAACACGGCAACACCGCCGAGAAGGTCCGAGGCTTCATCGTCCCCACCGACACTCCCGGCTTCAAAGCCACTGTCATCGACGCGAAGCTCTCCATGCGCGCCTCCCAGCAGTGCGATATCGACATCGAAGAAGTCCGCCTGCCCGCCGATGCCATCCTGCCGGAGAACCCCGGTCTGCGCGGTCCCTTCTCCTGCCTGTCCGAGGCTCGCTACGGCATCGCCTGGGGCGCCATGGGTGCCGCTCGGGACTCCATCGAGACCATCCTGGAGTACTCCGCAGAGCGTCTGCAGTTCGGCAAGCCCCTGGCCGGCTACCAGCTGACCCAGAAGAAACTCGCCGATATGGCACTGGAACTCAACAAGGGCCAACTGCTGGCCCTGCACCTGGGTCGGCTGAAGGACGCCGGGGAACTGGAGCCGCATATGATCTCGGTGGGCAAACTCAACAACTGCCGCACCGCCATCGAAATCTGCCGCGAAGCCCGTGCAGTGCTCGGCGGCAACGGCATCACCGGGGACTATTCACCACTGCGGCATGCCAATAACCTGGAGTCGGTACGCACCTATGAGGGAACCGATGAGGTCCATACCCTGATCCTGGGCAATAAGCTTACCGGAATCCCCGCATTCCGCTGACGATCGCCCCACGTGGACCACCACGCCTTCGACACCTAAGGAGTCCTCCATGGCAGAGTTGCCGCAATCCCGCCACCTGGCCACCGAAATCCCAGGCCCCAAGGCCCAGGAGCTGGCCAAACGCCGCGCCTCCTTCGTGGCCGCCGGCGTCTCCTCCCTGATGGGCACCTACGCAGTGCGCTCCCAGGACGGAATCGTGGAGGACGTTGACGGCAACCGGTTGATCGACCTTGGCTCCGGTATTGCGGTGACCAGTGTCGGTGCCAGCGCCCCCGCCGTCGTCGATGCCGTGCAGACCCAGGTGGCTGAGCTGACCCACACCTGTTTTATGGCCACCCCCTATGAGGGTTACATCGCCGTGGCTGAGAAATTGGCCGAGCTGGCGCCGATCAACGGTGAACTGCGCACCGCACTGTTCAACTCCGGTGCCGAGGCAGTGGAGAACGCGGTCAAGATTGCCCGCACCCACACCGGTCGGCAGGCTGTGGCCGCCTTGGATCACGCCTACCACGGTCGCACCACGCTGACGATGGCGCTGACCGCGAAGTCGATGCCCTATAAGCACGGCTTCGGCCCCTTCGCCCCGAGGTCTACCGGGTCCCCGGCTCCTACCCCTACCGGGACCAGCTCGATGGCGCGGCAGCAGCAGAGCGTTCCATCTCCACCCTGGAGAAGAGCATCGGAGCCGGAAACCTCGCAGCCCTGATCCTGGAGCCCATCCAGGGTGAAGGCGGATTCATCGTTCCCGCCGAGGGCTACATCAAGCGGATCGCCGACTGGTGTAAGGACAATGGAGTGGTCTTCATCGCCGATGAGATCCAGACCGGCTTCGCCCGCACCGGCGCCTGGTTCGCCTGCGAACACGAGGGTGTGGAACCCGACATCATCACCACCGCCAAGGGCATTGCCGGCGGTATGCCGCTCTCCGGTGTCACCGGCCGGGCCGAGATCATGGATTCGGTCCACTCCGGGGGACTGGGCGGCACCTACGCCGGCAGCCCCGTCTCCTGCGCGGCAGCCCTGGCAGCCATCTCCACTATGGAGAGCCAGGACCTCAGCGACCGAGCCCGCCAGATCGAACAGCAGGTTGTCGGTCAGCTGAAGGCAGCCCAGGAGAAGGACCCCCGGATCGGTGAGATCCGCGGCCGCGGAGCCATGCTGGCCATCGAGCTGGTAGACCCCGCCACCGGGGCACCCGATGCCCAGCTGACCAACACTGCTGCCGAGGTGGCCCGCAACGCCGGGGTGATCACCCTGACCTGCGGCACCTACGGCAACGTCATCCGCTTCCTGCCCCCACTGACCATCAGCGATGAACTGCTCAGCGAAGGAATCGGCGTCGTCGTCGACGCTATTGCGGAGGTCTCGGCATGACCACCGGTGCAGAAAGCCTGCTGGCCACTCTCGAGGCCAACGACGTTGATGCATGCTTCGCCAACCCCGGCACCTTGGAGATGCACTTCGTCTCCGCCCTGGACCGGGCCGACCGGATCCGAGGGGTCCTGGCGCTCTTCGAAGGGGTGGTCGCCGGGGCCGCCGACGGCTACGGCCGGATGACCGGCAACCCGGCGGCGACCCTGCTGCATCTGGGCCCCGGACTGGCCAACGGCCTGTCCAATATGCACAACGCCCTGCGCTCGCAGTCGCCGATCGTCAACGTCATCGGCGACCACGCCACCTACCACCGGGACCTTGACGCTCCGCTGACCTCCGACATCGAAGGGGCGGCCCGGCCCTTCAGCCACTGGGTGCGCACGACCCCCACCGCCAACTCCCTGGGACAGGACACCGCTTAGGCAGTCCGGGTCTCCCGGGAAAGCAAGATCGCCTCGCTGATCCTGCCAGCCGATGCCGCCTGGACTGAAGTGGATGCCGCCAACCCCATCGCGGTGAAGGCAGGTGAGCCCGCCGTGGAACCGCAGGTCCCAGACGGTGCCCTGGAGGCAGCCGCGCGAGTGCTCCGTGATGAGGGCAGCCGGACTGCGATCCTGCCAGACGCTGGGCCTCGGCGAAGGCGTCCAAGACGTGGTCGATGGCGGCATCGCCGATGGCGTGGGTTGCCACAGTCCAACCGGTCAGATGGCCCTGGATAATCATCCTGCCCGCAGATCCGACTCCGCGTACTGCAGATATCCGGTATTCTCCGGTTCGCCCACATAGCAGCGGTGCATGGCGGCAGAGCGGCCGATATAACTGCCATCGGACCAGATCTTCACCGGACCGACCCGCAACCCGCGAGCCCCTGGATCCTGTGCGTTACCTCGGCAACCGGTCATCCGGCGGACAGGGAATTGCCCTGGCTGAGGCTGCCGCAGCAGCTGGAGCGACTGTCCACCTCATCGCTAGGGCGACCGATATCGTCCCTCCGGCAGACAATCAGCGGATCACCGTGGAGAAGGTGGAGACCACTGCCGAACTCCAAGCAGCGGTCCAGGCCAAAGCCAAGAACGTTGATGCGCTCATCATGGCAGCAGCCGTGGCCGATTTCCGGCCAGCAGACTACGCGGCTAGCAAGATCAAGAAGACAGACGACGGCCCCAGCCCAGTCATCACCCTGGAACGAAACCCGGATATCGGGCTCTTCGGACTTCAGGTGGGGAGGTATCCGTCGAGGCCTCTTGCGATGAGTAGAATTCGTAGCCGGTAGTTGCTCCGGTTGCGGAACCCACGGGCGATCCTCCGGGCCAGCTCGATGAGCCCGTTGACGGCCTCGGTGCCACCGTTGTTCGACCTGTCGGTGGTGAAGTAGGCCAAGAACTCGCTGCGCCACCGGCGCAGGGTCCGGCCCAGCTTCGCGATCTCTGGTACCGGGCAACTACTGAAGGACTCCAGAACCTTCAGAGCGATCCGCCGCCCAGCTGACAGGTCGTGGTGCTGATAGGCCGAGCGGAGTTCTTGGGCGCATTGGAAGGCGATGAAGACCTCCTCATGCCTCGGATCAGCGGTGATGACCTTCTCGATGCGTCGGCACTGGGCTTGACTGAGATTCTCGATCCCGGCTTGCAGCAGCCGCCGGATCCCATAGAGCGGATCGCCCTTACGGCCTCGGTGCCCGAGAGTCTGCTGCTGGACTCTTCGGCGCACCTCGTCGACAGCTTGAGTGCCGAGCTTGACCACGTGGAAGGCATCAAGAACAGCGGTGGCCTCGGTCAGCTGGGCATCGATGGCGTTCTTGTACCCGGCGAAGGGATCCAGCGGGGCGATCTGGATCCCGGTGCGGAACTCTGGGCCGCCAGCGGCGAGCCATTCGGCGTAGACAGTGCCGCTTCGGCCAGGAACCAGATCCAACAACCTGGCCTGCACCCGCCCCTCCGAATTTCGGGTGAGGTCGACCATCCCGGTCAGCTCCTTCGGGCCCCGGCGAGCCGGATTCACGTGGTGCCAAATGTGCTCGTCCACTCCCAGAGTCGTCACCCCGGCAAAGCGATGCTCGTCCGTAGCAGCGTGGGCGAGCACCGGCCCGATGGCTCTCCAAGCGGTATGCCAGTCCACTCCCATCTGCCGGGCCAGCCCCTGCACCGAGAGGTTCTCCCGGCGCATCATCATGATCCCATAGGCGATGCAGCGTCTGGTCAGCAGCGCCCGCGGGGCCGCCACAGTGAGGTTCTGCTCAGTGAACACTCCGCGGGCACAACCGGGATCTACACACCGCCATCGACGCTTGCGCCATCGAAGCCTCGCCGGGATGCCATAGACCGGGGCATCGATGAGATCCACGCTCTTCCTGCCAGCACTGATGGCGATGACTCCGCAGTCCGGACAGCCCATCGGTGTTGAGGCTGACTCGACCACCACCTGCAGCCGCCCGGCAGTGGAAGGACGCTGGACGGCGATGACGTGGAGGCCGTCGAGGTCGGCGAAGAGGTCGCAATTGTGGCAGTAGAGGTGCTGGTCGGCTGGGCAGGCCGGGACGGGGCACGTATTCTCAGACATCGGGGTCGGGGCTTCCTGGATGTGCGGTTTGGTCGCTACACATCATCAGGGATCCCGGCCCCTTCTTCACCCCCTGTCCTCTGGTCACCGGCGCGTCGCCTGCCCCCACCTCAAATCCGAAGAGCCGGATATCCTCGCCGGGACAGTGACTCGCCGGAAACAACATGGCAACGGGCCGGCCGTCATCGTCGGATTTGCTGCAGAGACCGGAGATGAATCCACCGACCCCTTCAGCTGGCCCAGCAGAAGCTGCAGCGCAAAGGCTGTGACCTCTTGGTCTTCAACCGGGTAGGGGAGAACCTCGTCTTCGGTCAGGACACCACAGAGGTCCAGATCCTGGCCTCAGAGGCAGCCAAAGCACAGTTGGCAGCCACCGGCAGCGAGTCCGAGATCGGTGTCCGGGTCCGTGGCACCAAAGCGCAGGCCGCAGAGGCCGTCATCGGCTGTCTCAGCAGGCTGCTGACCGATTGGCCCCCGCGGCCTCAGGCCGATCGGTGAAGATCAGACTTTCTCCAGCAGCATCGCAGCGCCCTGACCCATGCCCACACACATTGTGGCCAGGCCCCGGTCAACTCCTTCATCCTCCATCCGGCGCAGCAGGGTCAGCACAATCCGGCTGCCCGAGGAACCCAAGGGGTGGCCCAGGGCAATAGCCCCGCCATCGGCGTTGACCACTGATTCATCCAGACCCAGGCGGCGGATACAGGCCAGCGACTGGGAGGCAAAGGCCTCATTGAGCTCCACGGCACCGATCTCATCCAGAGACCAGCCGCTGCGCTGCAGCACCCGCTCAGTAGCCGGAACCGGCCCCAGGCCCATGATCTCCGGTGAGATACCGGCATTTGTCCGGGCAACTACCCGGGCCCGGGCCTGCAGCCCAAACTTTTCCACCGCCCGCTCAGAGGCCACCAGCACAGCCGAGGCGCCATCATTGAGACTCGAGGCGTTGCCTGCTGTCACCACGGAACCACCCGAGACCACCGGACGCAGTTTGGCCAGGACCTCAACAGAGGTGTTGGGACGGGGACCCTCATCGGTGTCCACGGTAGTGACCTGACCCTTTCGACCGGGAACATCAACCGGTGTGATCTCCCGGCGCAGCCGGCCGGCCTCTGTAGCGGCAACAGCTCGCTGATGGGACTGCAGTGCGAAGGCATCAGCATCTTCCCGGAAAATCCCGTCCAGCTCAGCGACCTCCTCGGCGGTCTCAGGCATGGAGATCATCCGCTTCTCATGCTTGAGGTGCTCAGGATTGATGAACCGAGCCCCGATCGAGGTATCGGCGATCTCACCGGGACGGGCAAAGGCGGTGGTCGGTTTAGCCATCACCCAGGGCGCCCGGGACATGGACTCCACACCACCGGCGAGAACGAGATCGGCATCACCGGCGGCGATCATCTGCGATCCGGTGGCAATGGCAGACATCCCCGAGGCACACAGCCGGTTGACCGTCATTCCCGGCACAGTGTCCGGGAACCCGGCCAGCAGCCAGGACATCCGGGCCACATTGCGGTTCTCCTCACCGGCCCCATTGGTGTTTCCGAAGACCACCTCATCCACCGCGGCGGGGTCGATGCCGGCAGCCTGGACGGTCTTACGGATCACCAGGGCAGCGAGGTCATCGGGGCGGACAGCAGAAAGGGCGCCGCCATACCGGCCCACCGGGGTGCGGGTGCCGCCGACCAGGAAGGCAGCAGGGGCAGATGCGGAACTGGGCGATGACATGATCAAACCTCCAAGAGATTGCAGTGGGGGAGCAGGGGCTCAGCGTCGGGCAGTGCGGGTGAAGGCGGAGATCCCAGTGATATCGCGGCCCACGATCAGCGCCTGCATGGAATCAGTGCCCTCATAGGTGGAGACCACCTCCATATCGGTCAGATGCCGGGCGATATGGTTCTCCAGCAGCAGACCATTGCCGGCCAGGATGTCCCGGGCCTGCCGGCACATCGCCAGGGCCTTACGGGAGGTGGTCATCTTCACCAGGGACGCCATCCCGTCGGTGAGCCGGTCAGCCTCGGCCAGCTCAGCCATCCGGGTGCACATCAGTTGCATGGAGGTGAGATCCGAGAGCATGCTCGCCAGCTTCTCCTGGATCAGCTGATAGCTGCCGATAGCCGCACCGAACTGCTCCCGGTTGAGGGCGTACTCCGCGGCGATTTCGAAGGCGGCCATGCCATGGCCGACGGCCTCCCAGGAGGCCCCGCCGCGGGTAGCGCGCAGCACCCGGTTGACATCCTTGAAGCTGTTGCAGTCGGCCAGGCGGTTCTCGGCCGGAATCTTCAGATTCTCGATGACGATATCCGCCTGGTTGATGGAGCGTTTGCCCACCTTCCCGGTGATGACCTCGGGACGGTAGCCCTCGGGGTAGGAACCGTCGGCCTGGCGCTCCAGGACGAAGGCCTTGACCTGGGAATCGGCCTCATCGCGCGCGAAGATGGTCACCACATCAGCGGCATGACCATTGCCGATCCACCGCTTATGCCCATTGAGCACCCAGGTCTCGCCCTCCTTGCGGGCCGATGTCTCCAGGGAGACGGAGTCCGAACCATGGGTGGGCTCAGTCAGAGCGAAGGCGCCGGTGCGCTTCAGCTGGGCCATCTCCGGCAGCCAGCGGCTGCGCTGTTCCTCATTGCCGAGCATATAGATAGTGCCCATGCAGAGATTCGAATGCACACCCAGGAAAGTGTTGACCGAGCCGTCGATCCGGCCCATTTCGCGGGCGATCACCCCGGCTGCCCGCCGGGACAACCCTGGGCAGCCGTAGCCGGGGATGAAACCCCCGACAATGCCCAGCTCGGCCAGCGGGGCAAGCACCGGCTCGGGGAACTCTGCCCGCTCCCAGTACTCATTGATCACCGGCAGCACATGCTCATTACCGAAGCTGCGTACAGTGTCCCGCAACTGGGTCTCTTGGGCTGAGAGCCCTTCGTCGAGCAGGAAATAGTCGGGGTGTTCAATTACAGATGTCATCAGTTACCTTTCGCGCCTTCGCAGAGGGCTTTAGCAAGGGCGGTGCGCAGAGTCTCGGGCACCGGGGTCGGTCTGTCGGTCTGCGGGTCAAGCAGCACGATCACCGCTTCGCAACTGAGGCAGAGGGTGCCTTCCTGAACCAGATCGTGGCGGACGGCATAGGAGGTGTTGCCGATGCGGGTGATCCACACATAGGCGGTCAGTTCGCTGCCGTGGTGCATCGGCCGGTGGAACTGTACGTCCATACTGCGCACTACTCGGGGGAAGCGATGGCGTTCCGCACTGCCGGCCCAGTAGTCGGAGGCTTTGATCCGGGCCTCCTCCACTAGGGTCAGGGCCCGGGCGTTATTCACATGCCCGTTGATGTCCTGGTCTGACCAGCGGATGGTGATCGGGGTCTGAAAAGCGGAACTCGGTGGGGTATAGCTCATCGGGATGCATCCTGAGCCGGTGCGGTGCTGCGGGCACGCAGCCACTGACGGACTTCCTCCCCATCGGCACCCAATCGGGGTGGGGCTTTGGTGTAGTGGGCCGGGGTGCGGCTGAAGGAGACCGGGTGCTTGATCGTGGGCACTGTCTCCTCGGCGCTGCCTGCTGGAACAACGGGGTTCAGGCCCAGGCGTTCGGCGAACTGGACGCCTTCGCCGATATTGAGAATCGGGGCACAGGGGATCCCCTGACCCTGGAGGACCTCGAACCAGTGGTCAGCCGGCTGCTGAGCCAGGGACTCAACCAGCAGCTCGCGCAGGGTCTCCCGATGCTGATTCCGTGCCTCCATAGAGGAGAACCGGGGGTCCTCGGCCGCCCATCCGAAGCCTAGGGCCTCCGCCAGGCGGGAGAACTGCCGGTCATTGCCGGCACAGATGATCAGTTCCTTATCCGCGGTGGGGAAGGGACCATAGGGGTAGAGACTGGGATGGTCATTGCCCAACCGTTGCGGAACATTGCCGCAGGCGGCATAACCGGCGGTCTGATTGACCAGACCGGAGAGGGCAGAGGAGAGCAGGTCCAGTTTCAGATGCTGACCGCCGCCGGAGAGGCTGCGTTCATGCAGGGCCGCGAGAATGCCGGTTGCCGCATGCAGCCCGGTGATCACATCGAACATCGCCACCCCGGCCCGCTGCGGCTGGCGCTCCGGTGAGCCGGTGACCGACATCAGCCCGGAGAGTCCCTGAACCAGCAGGTCATAGCCGGGCATATCCTTGCCCCCGCCGCTGCCGAAACCGGTGATGCTGGTGTGGATCAGCTGCGGATGCTTATTGGTGGTCGTCTCGGCATCCAGTCCGTAGCGGCTCAGACCCCCCGGTTTGAAGTTCTCCACGAACACATCGGCCTGCCCGACCAGCTCATGGGCGGTGGCGAGATCCTCCGGCTCGCGCAGGTCCAGCACGATGGAATGCTTATTCCGGTTGACCGCGAGATAGTAGGTGCTGACTCCGTCACGTTCAGGTGGAATCCAGGTCCTGGAGTCATCACCGGCAGGGGCCTCGACTTTGATCACTGTGGCCCCCATATCGGCCAGCAGCATGGTGCAGTACGGTCCGGCCAGAATTCGGGTGAAATCAGCGATGACGACGCCGCTCAGCGGCCCCTGGGCTGCCCCCGACTGCGACTCAGTCGAGAATGCGCCCACCTGCTGGGATACATCCGGCATATTTCCTCTTTCGTCCAGTGTGCTATGAACCACAGAACCACTCGCGATTACTATCTGTCCAATACAAAATCACGTGTATTCTGATACCTAAAGTGCAAAAGTTGGAGGGATATGGAAGTCCACCAGGCCCGGGCCTTCCTCGCGGTGGCCGAGGAACTGCATTTCGGCCGAGCGGCAACCAGACTCAGAATGGCTCAGCCGCCGCTGAGTCGACTGATCCGCCAGCTGGAACGCTCCATGGGAGCTACTCTCTTCGAGCGCAGTACCCGCCATGTGGCACTGACTTCTGCCGGACAGGCCCTCCTGGAGGATGCCCAGACCCTGGTCTCGGTCTCGGAGAACGCCAAACAGTCGGTGCGCAGCGCGATGTCTGGCGAGACCGGCAGGGTACGCCTGGGTTTCGCCGGGGCCTCGATCAACCGGCAGGTGGGCCAGTTGGCCCGCAACATCCGAGCAGTGCGTCCCGGCATCAATTTTGAGCTTCACAGTTCTCAGTTCTCTCACCTTGGTCTGCAGCGGGTATTGGACGAATCCTTGGATCTGGTCATTGGACGGTGGGATTTCCTGCCCCCGGGGATCGACTCCTCAGTGATCCGGTTGGAGGAGCTGATGCTCGCCCTGCCGGAGTCCCATCCGCTGGCCGGCCGTGAGCAGGTCAGTATGGCCGAACTCTCCGAGGAGCCCTGGATCGTCCTGCCGGCCGGGGCCGGGGCTGCCCTGCAGAACCGGCTGAACTCGCTGGCCATGGCTGCCGGCTATGTTCCCCGGGTGGTGCAGACCGCCCCAGATTCCTGGACCCTGGTGGTTCTGGTGGGAGCAGGGTTGGGCTGTGCCCTGACTTTGGATTCGGTTCGGGACAATATCGCCTCTGATGGTGTCTCCTTCATCCCGGTTGCCGACGGTGGTCGACCCCTTGAGGTGCGGATGATCTGGCGGGCTACCGATACCAGTCCGGCCCTGCGCGCCGTGGTGGATTTGGCTGAGCGGATGTTCCCCGATCCCCGGGAGGCAGAACACTGAGGCACCCAGTGCGGGCTCAGGACTCGTAGCTGTACCAGCCGTGGCCGCTCTTGCGGCCGTAGCGGCCGGCCTCGTAGAGCTCTTTGACCGCGGGGTCGGGCAGGGATGCGGGGTCACCGGTCTGTTCGTATTCGGCCAGACGGATCAGATAGACCACATCGATGCCGACCAGGTCCATCAATTCGAAGGGACCCATCGGATGGCCCAGTGCGGTCTTGGCCGCAGTGTCGATGTCCTGGAAGTCCACAATGCCCTTGTTGTAGAGATCAAGGGCCTCCTTGCGCAGAGCGTTGAGCAGCCGGTTGGCCACGAAACCGGGAACCTCTTTATGCAGCTGCACAGGATCCTTGCCCATGGCCTCGGCCAGGGCAGTGGTAGTAGCCACCGTCTCGGCTGAGGTCTGGGGGTTGGGGACGACCTCAACGCATTTCATCACCAGCGCGGGGTTGAAGAAGTGCATATTGCAGACCTTCTCCGGTCGGTTCGTCGCCTCCGCGATCCGTGAGGAGACGATATTGGAGGAATTGGTGGCCAGGATGGTGTGCGGTGGGCAGAGCTCATCCAGCTCACTGAAGAGGCTCTTCTTGATGCCGAGGTCCTCCACGGCGGCCTCGATGACGAAGTCGCTCTGCTTCGCCGCCGCATCACGATCAGTGGTCAGGTTCAGCCGGGCCCAGGCGGTATCGACCTCATCCTGACTCCGCCGGCCCTTCTGCACATCCCGGTCCAGGCGTTTGGCCAACCCGGTGCGTGCCTGCTCGAGCTGCTGGTCTTGGATATCGATAAGATCAGTGCTGAATCCTGCCAAGGCGGCGACCATGGCGATCTGGGCGCCCATTGTGCCGGCGCCGATCACACTGACCCGGTTGACCTCTGAGGCCGTGGCGGTCTGGGTTTCTGTCATGGATGCTCTCCTTAGCTGTGCTCGGCGGTGGCGGAATTGGGACGGAAATTCGGCCGACGCTTTTCGATGAAGGCCCTGGTGCCCTCAGCCTTCTCCTCAGTGCTGTAGAGCACGGCCTGGGCGAGGCGTTCCAGCAGCATCCCGGTGCTGGGGTTGACGGTGAAACCGTGTTGGACCACAGTCTTGGCCAGCTCCACCGCTAGTGGACCCCGGGCCAGGATGCTTTCGGCACAGCGCAGGGCCGCCTCTTTCAGCTCTGCCGGCTCCACAACCTCGGAGACCAGCCCCCAGGACAGAGCCTCCTCAGCACGGATCCGCCGGCCGGTGAGAATCACATCGGTGGCCCGGCCGATGCCCACGATCTTGGCCAGTCGCTGGGTGCCTCCGGCGGCCGGGATGATGCCCAGGCCGGTCTCCGGCATTGCGAACTGGGCGTTGTTGGAGGCGATGCGAATATCACAGGCCAGGGCTAGCTCATGGCCTCCGCCGAAGGCGTAGCCGTTGACCGCTGCGATCGTGGGTTTGGGGAAGTTTTCGATCCGCTCGTAGAGCCGCTGCATGGTCGCAGCCAGCCCGTCCACCGGAGTGCGCTGGGCCAACTCATGGATATCGGCACCGGCTACGAAGGCCTTCTCCCCGGCGCCGGTGAAGATTACCAGGTGGGTCTCGGCGTCGTCGTGGATTTCATCCAGTGCCGCAGAGACCTCGGCGAGAACCTGACGGTTCATCGCATTGCGGGACTCCGGGCGATTGATGGTGATCCAGGCGATCCCGGCACTGCGTTCAACAGTGATCAGCTCCGGGGCTGCTGATGCGGATTCGCTGAAGGTGCTCATATGTTCTCCTCTTGGTCGGTCTCAGTTCGGTTGGCTGATTCGGCCCCGGTGAGTGGTGCAGTAGCGGAGCGTTTGGACAGATAGGTGGTGGCAGCTGCGGTTGCGACCAGACCGATACCGGTCACCGCCGCCCAGAGCATGGGCAGGAACAGCAGCGCTCCGCCGATACCGAGCATCAGCCGGGCTGGCCAGCCCAGGACATGCTCCACCGCTGGCAACCAGCCATTGATGGAGCTGGCGATGGCGACCACACCGATGAGGCTCAGTGCGAACGCGGTCAGGACCTCGGTGACAGTTCCCTGGGCCACCAGTGCCGGGTTGAGGGCGAAACCGAAGGGCACGATGTATTTTACTGCGCCCAGCTTCATCGCGGTCACACAGGTGGCCATGGCGGAGGCCTTGGAGATACTGGCCGCGGCGAAGGCTGCCAGGCCCACCGGGGGAGTGATGTAGGAGACCGAAGCCCAATAGATCACGAAGAGGTGTGCGGCAATGGGGTCCACGCCCAGGGCGGTGACTGCCGGGACCATCACAATCGCCAGGAAGACATAGGCAGCTGAAATGGTCAGGCCCATACCGAGCACGAAGCAGACCACAGCACCGGCAATGAGAATCAGGATGAGGTTATCTCCGACCAGTGCCACCAGGTCACGGGAGAGGGAGAGCGCAACCCCGGTGGCCGAAAGCCCACCCAGGATCAGCCCCACGCCGGCGATCAGGCCGATGATCTGGCCAAGAGTCTTACCGGCGTCCAGCAGCATGGTGGTGAACTGTCTGGGACCGAAGCTCAGCCCCGGTTTCAGGAAGGCGATCACCAGCAGGATGCCCACAATCCAGTAGGGGACCTGGGCCTCGGAGCCGGCGTTGAAGAGCATGATGGTCAGCACCACCAGAGAGGCGATATAGGGCCAACCGGCCAGCAGTGCCGCACTGACTCTGGGCAGCAGCTCCTTAGAGGTACCGGCCAGGCCCTGCCGGGCGGCATAGCCGTCGATCTGGATGAAGATGCACAGAAAATACAGCACTGCTGGGATGATCGCAGCGATCAGCACCTCGGTGTAGCTGACGCCGACGAAGGAGACCATCAGGAAGGCCACAGTTCCCATAATCGGGGGAGTGATGGAACCGCCCGATGACGCAGTGGCCTCCACGGCACCGGCCATCCGGGCGCTGAAGCCGGATTTCTTCATCGCTGGGATCGTCATGGGTCCGGTGGTCAGCACATTGGAGACCGCTGAACCGCTCATCATGCCCAGGGTGGCCGAGCTAGCCACCGAGACCTTCGCGGAGCCTCCGCGGTAGCGGCCGAAGATCGCCATCGAGAGGTTGTGGAAGAAATCAGCGCCACCGGTGTGCTGCAGCACGATACCGAAGAGCAGGAAGCCGATCAGGATTGAACCCACGGTCTCCATGGGCAGACCCAGGATGCTCTCCGGGCCCATGGCATGGACCTGGGCCAGGGTGGTGACGTCGTAAGGGATACCCTGCAGGATCGCGAAGGGAATGCCCTCTGCAATCAGCGGGTAGAGCGATAGAGCCAGAGCCAGGGCAGCGACAATCCAGCTGGAGCTGCGACGCAGGGCTTCCAGGACCACCAGCCAGAGGACGAAGCTCAGTACGGTGGCGGTGGTCGGGGCGATGAACTCCCAGCCGTACTCCTGAATCTCGACCCCGTTGAGCGCGAAATAACCACAGGTGAGGATTGTGGCCACCACGACCAGACAGTCGTACCAGGGGACACCGGTGCGGGGGCGGGCCTGGGCTGTGGGAGACGACTCAGCCTGTCCAGCGGCCTCGGCTCCGTCCTCACCCTCGCTCTCGGGATCCTTAGTCTTGTGCAGCGGCCAGACGATGAAGACGATCGGCAGGAAACAGGCCAGCAGAAGGTAAAGATAGGAGTTGGTCAGGATGGCCAGTCCGCCCAGGTTCCAAAAGAAGACCTGATTCATTGACAGCAGCACGCCGATGACAGTCAGCGCGATGACCACAACGCTCCAGAAGTGGGTCAGCCGTGGATTCTTCGCGGCCGTGGTGGCGATGAGCTTCTGCACATCCCCACCAGAGGGCTGCTGGGCGCGGTCCTGACCATCGGTGGCCCGCGTGGGGACCTCTTCGGTGGTGGTTGTCATCATCCGGCTCCGTTCTGCTCTGCGTCGTCGTCATCGCCGTCTGTCTCAGCGGAATCGCTGCGGTTCTGCTCGTCCATGGGATCGGGCACATCGTCGACACTGGGCAGTGAGGGAAGATTCTCGTATTTCCAGTCCACCCACCGTTGGGCGAGATCCTCAGCATCGGAGTTGTTCTCCAGGAAGGCGGGCCAGGCCTCTGCCATGAGCTCTTCGCGCTCCAGCAGGGCATCTTGGCGGGCCTGCAGATCCGGGGTCCAGCGGCCGATCCGGTCGAAGAAGGCCACCGAACTCTCGTGGAAGGGCACCACCATGGGATCCAGTAGCACCACGTCCCGGTGGAAATTCTGTGCATCCGGGGTGACGTCTTTGAAATGGTCGAAGTGCTCGTCGATGTAGTCGATCAGCTGGGCAACCTCATCGGCGGGCCGGTCGGCCAGGGTGGTCAGCGGAATCGTGTACTGCATATTCACCGCCGATTCCCCAGGCTCCATGCCGCCACCATCTGTGAACTCTCCGGGCCGGACCATGGGGGCCAGTTCCTCCCAGGTGCTGTACCGGGTTTCATCGTCCCCGCCGAGGTCCAGCCAGCGGACCGGGTACTGGGAGGCCAGTTCCTCAATATTGGAGCCGACTGTGTTGTGGTAGAGCGCATCCAGCTGTCCGGTGCGCAGGGCCTCGACCTGTTCGGAGTAGGAGATGTCCACCTGGACGACGTCGTCGCCGGTGAGTCCTCCGTAGTTCAGGATGGCCTCGAGTTTGCGGTTCATTGAGGTGCTGGCGGTCAGGCGGGGATAGCGCCGGCCCTCGAGATCGCTGACCGTTTCGATGCCGCTGTCTTCGCGGACCAGCACACCGTAGTTGCCCGGCGGGGTCCAGACCTGGCGGAGCCGCTGGGGCCCCCACATTTCGGAGGCGAACTCATCATTGCCCTCAAAGGCGTAGTAGTACTCATCGCCAGCACGGGCGTAGTCGGCAGTTCCGTTGATCAGAGGTGCCAGCCGGCCGATACCGGTATCGGAGGTCATCAGTCGCACCGGAATGCCGACTTCGCTGGTCAGCCTATTGGCCACAGCAGCGAGGTCGTTATAGGTCCCGGTACCGATGCCATAGGTCGACCAGACGAACTGCCGGGGCAGCGCGGAGTTGGTGGGGGCAGGTGCGCCTGCTGCGCAGCTACTTAGGGAGGCCGCCGCGGCAAGTCCGGCCGCGCCCGCCAGAAAGCTGCGGCGGCTGAAGTGGATGGTCAAGGTAATCTCCCGTGACGTTGACTATCATGGTTTGTGATCCCAGTCACGCATCTGAGCTTCCACTATTCATATCCCTGAATGTATGACTCAGGCCACTATTAAGGGGTACTGATACTCAGGGGGTATCAAGTAGGTGGGGAGATGGTAATAGCCTGCCCTTCCGTTGCCTCCGGGCCTCTCTGGTGGTTGTGTGTTGTGAGTCACTCCCTGCGAATGCGGGGGAGTCGGTGACAGAACACCCCGAAGGAGAAGCAACTTAATGTTTGACCTGTCGATGATGGTGGCCCAGTCGGCGCGGCAGTTCCCGCAGAAAACCGCCCTCATCTCAGGTCAACAGCAGTGGACCTACGCCGAGCTCGATGCGGCCATCACCACTGTGGCGAATCGGCTGCGTGCCCAGGGCCTGGCACCGGGGCAAGCGGTGGGACTGCAGCTGAAGAACACGCCCTCCTTCGTCATCACCTATTACGGGGTGCTGCGGGCCGGTCTGGTGGTTGTCCCCTTCAACCCACTGGCCGTTGAGCGTGAGGTCGAACATATCCTCGCCGTGGCAGAATGCCGGGCAGCCGTGGTGGGAGAGGCCACCGCTGCCACCATCCGGGCTGCCGCGGCCGGAATCGAGGATTTCCTGCTTGTTGTCGACAGTGATCCTGCTACGGAGAGCCCGCCCTTGGAAAAGGGCGAACTGAACTTCGCCGAGCTCCTGGCACCGGGTCCCGATACAGCCGAGGCTCCTGAGCCAGGGCGCAGAGCGGACGACGACGCCGTCATCATCTTCACCTCCGGCACCACAGGCAGGCCTAAGGGCGCCGCACTGAGCCATTTCAACCTCTGGATGAGCTGCACGACCCTGAACACCCGCAGCAATCCCACATCTGATGAGATCGTTCTGGGTTGTCTGCCGCTGTTCCATGTCTTTGGTATGTCCGGGATTCTCAATATCGCTATGGCCTGGGGGGTGACCCTGGTGCTGATGCGGAAACCTGAAGCCGAGGGCATCCTGGACCTGGTTGAGACTCACGAGGTCACCCGGTTCTCCGCGGTGCCGACGATGTTGAGCGATATCGTCTCCGCCGGCGCCGGCGGACGGGACCTCAGCACAGTCCGTAGGGTCACCTCCGGGGGGTCTGCACTACGTCTGGAGCTGATCTCCCAGTTTGAGGAGATCTTCCCCAATGCGGCCCTGCTCGAAGGTTACGGCGCCTCGGAGACTACCTCCTCGATTTGTGTGAACCAGAGTCGTCAACAACGCAAGATCGGTTCGGTGGGAACCCCCTCCTGGGGAACCCGGATGCGGATCACCGATAAGGACGGCACAGTCCTTCCGGCAGGCGAAGACCATATCGGAGAACTACAGGTCACCGGGCCCACCATCTTCAACGGTTATGTGGGGGACTGCGAGGCCACCGAGGCCAGTTTTGCCGGTGACTGGTTCCGTACCGGAGATCTCGCCCGCATCGATGAGGACGGCTATGTCTTCATCGTCGGCCGGCTCAAGGAATTGATCATCCGCGCCGGGTACAACGTCTACCCCTCCGAGGTGGAACAGACTCTGCAGGGACACTCCGGAATCAGCCAGGCGGTCGTCGTCGGACTCCATGATGACCGGGTGGGACAAGAGATCGCCGCCGTCGTCGTTCCCCACCCCGGTACCACGGTCACTGAGGACGAGATCAAGGATTATGCCCGGGCCCAGCTTTCGGCATATAAGTGTCCCAGAATCGTGAAGGTCGCTGGTCAGCTACCGCATTCGACCACCGGAAAAGTGCTGCGCAGAGAAGTGCTCAATTCCTTTTTCAGCTGAAGATGACAACTGGGCCGAGAGGCCATGCCCGCCGAGATAGGATGACCCGGTAAGTTCATCAGATTCTCTGCGCCTGTTCTCCTCCGAGTCAGTGACAATCGGGCATCCGGATAAAATCTGCGACTAGGTTTCGGACTCCATTCTGGACGCCCTACTGGCTGTGGACCCCAACTCGCGAGTTGCTGTGGAAGCGCTGACCACAACCGGTTTGGCGCAGGTTGCCGGTGAGGTGACCACCCCCGGCTAAGTAGAGATCCCGCGACTGGTTCGCGATACCTTGGTCGGCATCGGCTACGATTCCTCGTCCAATGGTTTCGACGGCGAACGAGTCGGAGTCAATATCTCCATCGGCCAGCAGTCCGCTGAGATCGCTGAGGGAGTGTTCAACTCCCTGGAAGCCCGCACCGGCGGAGCCGAGGATCCTCGTGATGCCCAGGGCGCAGGGGATCAGGGCATCATGTTCGGCTATGCCACCCATGAGACTGACACCTTCATGCCGACCCCGATCGCCCTAGCCCACCGGCTTTCGGCACGGCTGACTGAGGCCCGCCAGTCCGGGGCCCTCGAATACCTGCGCCCGGACGGCAAAACTCAGGTCATCATCGGCTACGAGGGTGAACGCCCGGTCAGTATCGACACAGTGGTGGTCTCCACCCAGCACACTGATGAGGTCAGCCAGGCCCAGCTGCGGGCAGACATCTCCGAACAGGTCATCGCCCCGGTGATCGAATCCTGTAGGAGGGCAGGACGTTGGTGACGCGCCCCGGGACGAGGGGACGAGACTGGCAGGAGCTTGACCGCCTGCAGCTGAGTGGGGTCGGTGATGATTGTAGTGCTGAACCCAGACCTTCATCGCTTCTTCTCTGGCTCGCTCGGAGTCATAGGTCCTCGCGTAGAGGCATTCATCGGCCAGGATCCGCTGGTATCGCTCGACCTTGCCGTTATGCTGCGGCGTGTAGGGCCTGATCCGCTGATGGATCCCACCGAGGTTGTTCACCGCCCGGGTGAAGTCTCCGGCGGCGAAGTTCACTCCGTTATCGGTGACCACTCTGCCCAGTCGGGTGATGCCCGCGGCGGCGAAGAAGGCTCTGGCCTTGGTCAAGAACTCCACCGCAGTGGCGGCCTTCTCGTCCGGCATCACCTCGGTGTAGGCGATACGGGTGTATCCATCGACTGCGGAGTACAGGTAGGTGTAGCCGCTGCTGTTGTGGCCCTGCTTCTTCGCGGCGCTCTTCGCCCGATCGGCGGCACGGGCGGCCTCGGAGTCTCTGCCGTGGGCGAACCAGCCGCCGCCGTCGGGGATCCGGCCGGCCTTCTTCACATCCAGGTGCACCATCGCTCCAGGGGCGGTGGCGGTGATCGTGCCGGGCTGCCGGGCCGACTCTCCGCCCGGGTCGAGGTGGCGGCGCCTGTTGATCCCCAGGCGCTTGAACCAGCGGCCCACGGTGCGCGGGTGGATGCTGAAACCGTGCTCGCTCCCAAGCTCGACGGCGATGCGGGAAGCCGCCCACTTATACTCCCGGCGCCAGGTCTCGATCAGCTCCACCACCCAGTCCGGGGTGGCATCCGGCGATGCCTGCGGCCGTGACGAACGGTCGTGGAGGCCGTCTTCGCCGTGGTGTTGGTAGCGCTGGTGCCATTTCGACAGACAGGCTCTCGAGACTCCGGCTTCAGCAGCGACGTGGGCCAGCGGTCGTCCGTTCTGGATGCGGCCGATGAGGCGGAGTCGCCCTTCCGGGGTCAGTGGCGCGTTATCGTGGGACATCGAGGAGCAGGCTCGCTTTCGCTGATGACGGTTCTTTCGCGATTACCCATCATGCAGCGCAGAGGGCCTGCTCCTCTTCTTCGCTCATCCCGTCGGTTCTGTAAACAACGTCAGGCCCCGCAACACTTAGCCTGGGTTTACGATGGATGAGCTGCTTGCCCCGCTTCTGAGACACCTGGACCACTGTGCCCCCGGTGACCTAGTAGGCGTCTATCTCTATGGGTCCGCCACGACCACAGGGCTGCGGCCCGACAGCGACATCGATTTGCTGATCCTCACACACCGGTCACTGACCGATTCTGAGCGTTCGGCTCTGGTCTCAGTGTTGCTTGACCTCTCAGGATGGAAAGGTCACGCTGCGAATTTCCCCAGTGCCGCCGACCGTCAACCACTGGAGGTGACCAGTATGGTTCTCAGCGACCTGTGCCCGATAGCTGAAGCACCCCGCTGCGACTTTCAATACGGTGAATGGTTGCGCGAAGACTTCGTGACAGGGATGCTGCCGAAGCCTGTCCACGATCCTGACGCCGTTGCACTATTGGCGTCGGCTCAGCATTCACACACGGTGCTGCGTGGCCCCGAGCTGGACGATCTTCTGGGCCCGGTCCCGCCAGAGGTACTCCGACAGGCGCTTTTGGCGGTGGTGCCCCGCGTGATCCAGGACATCGTCGGTGATGAAAGGAATGCCCTGCTAACCATGGCGCGCATCATCGTCACACTAGAGACCGGTCAGATGACATCCAAAGACGACGCTGCCCAACAGGTTGCGCCCAAACTCAGTGGCAATGACCGCGTGCTACTGGAACATGCCCGAGCAGGTTATCTCGGAGAGGTTAGCGATCAGTGGAAAGACCGGTCCTCGCAAGTGACGACACTGGCACACACCCTGGCAGAGCTGGCAGAGCAGACAGGTCCCAGGCACGGTTCTCGCTGACACCGCCCAAGTGTCAGTTGGGGATCGGCAATCGGACTCGATCTTGCCGCGTTGACCTTCGGTGGAGCAGGCTGGGTGTATGGATGAGGATCTGCAGGCCATGATGCGAGACGAGCTGCTGGCTGAGGTGGTGAAGCTTCGCACCGCGGTGCGTGAGCATCGCGACAGTTCTGGGCATGACTTGTGCTGGCATCATCCCGATCTTTGGGGGACCCTGCCCGAACAGGTCGATCCAGACATTGCCGTCCCGCCCTGGCCGAAATTCATGCGCGGATGCGTTGCGTACCGGCAGTCGCTCGATGAGCAAGCTGCCGAGGCTAGGATCCACGATGCCGAGTTCGACGAAAGGAGGTGAAACCATGCCGCTGATCACCCATCGAGGGGCGACGCCTCAGGTTCACCCCGACGCCTACATTGCGCCGAACGCGGTGGTGTGCGGGGACGTCCACATCGGCGCTGAGACCCGCGTGTTGTTCGGTGCCGTCGTCACGGCTGAGGACGGCCGCGTCACCATTGGCCACCGGTGCGTGATCATGGAGAACGCGCTGATACGCGGACGCGGCATCCACCCGGTCGAGATCGGCGACAATGTGCTGATCGGTCCGCACGCCCACGTCAACGGCGCCACCATCGGTGAAGAGTGCTTTCTGGCCACCGGTTGCTCGCTGTTCCCAGGGAGCCGGCTCGCTGCTCGGGTCGAGGTCCGCATCAACGGCGTCGTGCACGCCAACACGGCACTGCCCGCCGATGCCACGGTGCCGATCGCCTGGGTCGCCGTTGGCGACCCAGCCCAGGTTCTATCTCCGGACCAGCACGAGAAGATCTGGGCGATCCAGCGCGACCTCGACTTCGAAGGCACGGTCTACGGCGCAACCGACGACACCTCATTCGCCGACGTTATGGCTCAGCAAGCCCAATGGTACGGCCGCCATCGCGGCGACCAGGTCGCCGACGAGCGTTTGAGATAAGTGGTCGCGCGAGTGTGACTATCGCGTCCCGCAAACGGACCCCCTTGTGGTCCTGCGAAGCTCATCCGGTTCCGTCACTCGCGGCAATGTGCCGCCACGGAGCATCTGAAGAACCCCGCCATATTGCGGACCGCAGACCGGCGACGAGTCCTGGGACACAGCCATGGAGTGCAACGCCGCCGCCGAGGTCCGCACCGAGCTCGTCGAAGATGAGGGCGCCGATGATTCTGACGATGCCGCTCACTCGGCGACCCGCGAGGTGGCCGCCGAATACCGGTGGGTCGACGGGGATGAAGGGTGCGACCTGATCCAACCTGATCACTACTACGTCTACTCGATGGGTATGAACGACGACGCTGAGATCAGTCAGTCGTCCCGCGAGCAGATCAGCTACGACGAGGATGATCCGGGTCTCTTCGACGACTGATGCATCGCTGATGCACTGCGGCCCCGGGGGAGGCTTCCTGCGGGGCAGCGGTCACCCCTGAAGAGCCCTTGGAACCCGCAGATGCGCATGTACGGCCAGTGAGGCACATACTTTCACCGGCAGGGAGAACATGAGCAACTGCGGCAGCATGGGTATCGAGCGCAAGCGTGTGAGGGTCGGGCAGAAGTTCCGCCCCGACAACCCGAAGCACGTTCAGAGGGTCCGCGAACGCATCGAGGAGGACCATGGTCCGGGCTTCGAACTCGACGGCTTCGAACCCGACGAGGGGCTGGCGATCTTCAAGCGTGAGTCCAACACTGTGGTGACCTCCCATGCCGGCAACGATTCGAAGATCATCAAGCTGCCCCAGGGCACCAAACAGTCCGACGGGAAGTCGCGTGCGGTCTCTCTGGCCGATACTTACCCCGGCTACCAGATGACGACCTTCGAACCTCACCGTCGTCGGGCGATCATCTCGAAGCTCTCTGAGGACGTCATCCGCGCCCGGGATGCCATCTCCACAGCGTTGCGCGCCGAGCCGTGGGACATCCAGGTGTCGAAGCGCGACGACGAAGGCTATAGCTTCACTCTCCCGGCCGGATACCGCCCGTCAAAGCACGACGATGCGCTCCACGAGGTGGCCACCGTCATCATCGGCGAGCCCGGCTGGTACGTCGAGACTGATACTCATCGACGCACCGGGGCGTTGGTTCCTGCCGAGCTGGCCACCTTCGAGGCGGTCTACAAAACACCGATGCCGAAGAAGATGGACGCCTTCGACCACACGAAGAAGGACCACTTCCAGGTGCCGATGGGCATCGCGTTGCCCGACCCCGGACAGTCGCACCAGGTGCAGTACCTGAACTTGGAAGCACATCAGATGGCTCAGCTCGGCGGCACCGCCGGCTCCGGTAAGACCGTTTCGATCAACGCCTACATCGCCTACCTGCTGGCACGTCGGGCTGAGATGGTCATCATCGACACCCCGTCGAAGTCGGCTGACTTCATGTGGTGCCAGGAGTTCCTCATCCCCGGTGGCTGGGGCTGCGACAGCATCCGCCATGCTGCTGCCACTGCGGAGATGGTCCGCCAGGAGGGGGCGCGTCGTGCCAAGGAGCTCAAGCGCCAGGGTGCAGTCAATTGGAAGGACCTGCCTGCGGACAAGGGGTTCAAGCCTATGGTCGTGGTCATTGACGAGCTCACCGCGCTCTACGCCATGGACTCCGTGCCGAAGATCCCGAAGGACGCTCCGCCGAAGCAGGTCGAGCTCAAGGAGCGGGCCGAGGCCACCAACTTCGCCAAGTCACTGCTGAAAGACGCGATCAAGAATATCGCCGCGGAGTTTCGCTTCGTCGGGATCTGCCTGCTGGCCTCGACCCAGGTCGCATCGGCGACCACCGGTATCGACCCGGCGCTACGCACCAACCTCGGCCACAAGCTGCTAATGGGTTCGAAAACTACCGAGGCGAACCGGCGACTGGTCTTCTCCCGCCCGGAGGCGGTACCGACGATCCCGCACCATGTCCGCGAGGATCCCAAGGCCTCCAGGGGTGTTGGAGCTATCGAACCCGAAGGCGACACTCCGGCGGTCTTCAAGTCGTACTTCCGCACTACGGATGAGTACCGGGACTGGCTGATCAGCCTCGGGGTCCCGCAGCGCTCCGAAGAGGCGGTCACCCCCGATGCCTCGTGGGTGGCAGAGGTCTTCGGTGAGGACGACATCGACGATGGGGGAGAGGATCTCGGACCCGCTCCGGAGGCTCCGAAGCATCGGCCCGGCCCGGCCGGATCGAAGGCCGTAGAGCAGTGGGACGCGCTGGCCCTGGACGGCTGAGCCGACACCGGAATCTCCGCAGACACAGGTAGGCCCCGTGGACTGGTCATTGTCCACGGGGCCTACCTGTGTCGTCCTGCTGGTCAGACCAGCATCGGCTCTCGTTGGGAGCGCACCCACTCCTCGACGTCTTCGGGGAGGTAGCGCACCGTCGAGGTGCCGTACTTCACCGGCGCAGGACCTCGGCCAGCAGAGTTCCAGTTGCGCAGGGTGCCCTCGGCGACGCCGAGATGCTCGGCAACTTCGCGTCGGGTCATCAGCCGGGGTAGATCTTCCTTGGTGAGCTTCTTCTGCTTCATGCACTGAAAGTGTCCGGCGGTGACGGACGATGACTCCCCGGTTTTGCCCCAAGGTGCCTGCGGCGCGTGATGTCCGGTGACGGTTGTAGGTTCTCACTGAACTTGTCAGGACCGCGCTGTGCTGACCTGGGGCATGACAACTCGGTGAGACGGCTCCTGTCCCAGTAACCTGTCACAATCCTCAACGGCATCGAAGCACAGCGAAGAGGCTACGGGAGTCCAGCCCGCGGTGAAGGTGTGTCACTTGGGGATCCGTCAGCGGTCGGGGTAGGTCACCTTGTAGGCGACCCGAGTGAACTGGCCTACCTGCTGTGCTGAGGTCAGCGTGAATTGGTTCGATTCCAGCCGTCGGGGAAAAAGCGGTGCTCCGTTCCCCAGAGCCACTGGCGCAATGGTGAATACGCACTCGTTCAGGGCTTCGGCTTCGAGGAACTGGACCGCAAGGTCTCCGCCACCCACGATCCAGACAGTTCCATCTCCAGCGGCCTCTCTGATCGCGGGAAGAGCGTCCTCTACTGCGCCGGATAAGAAGCCAATATTGGCACCTTTGGGGGCCGAGAGTTGCCTGCTAGTGAAGACGAAGACGCGAGTGTTGCCGAATGCGCTGGACCAGGCCTCTGGTTTGCTGAGTCCATCGATCTGGTCGAGCACCCACTCGTAGGTGTTCGAACCCATCAATTGCACAGCAGCTTGTGGTGGTTCCAGCTCGGGAGAGTCCCCGCCTGGTACAGCGAACAGCCATGACAGTGAGTGATGTTCGTCAGCGAGGGTCTGCTGAAGGTTCGGTTGACCGTCGGGCTTATGCCGCCAGGGCGACGGCATCCTTGTGAACGGTCTCGTATTCGACCGGAGTCAGCTTACCCAGCCTCCGCTGTCGGCGGCGGCGATGATAGG
>NZ_BMIS01000017.1 GCF_014642675.1 Nesterenkonia cremea | reverse complement strand
GTCGCGAACAAGCTCAACGGCAGGCCTAGGAAGACATTGGGCTGGGACAGTCCTGCCGACCGTATGAAAGAGTTGCTCACGACCAGCTGAGATCGCTGTTGTTGCGACCACCGCTCGAATCCACCGCCCGAAACGAGGAAAAGCCCGGGGCGATCAGCACCGCGACGCCGAGACCTCGCCCTTCAGTCCGCCGCCGAGGTCAGCGACTCCAGCAGGTCTCGGCGCAGCCCGAGGTAATCCTCGCTGGACTCCACGGCCTCACGGTCCCGCGGCCTGCCGAAGGGCACCCGAATGTCCTGCTGGACCCGCGCGCCCGGCCCCTGGGAGAGCACCAGGATGCGGTCAGAGAGCATGAGCGCCTCGTCGACGTCGTGGGTCACCAGTACGAAGGTGCGCTTCTCCTGCTCGGAGAGGTGCAGCAGCTGCTGCTGCAGCGAATGCCGGGTCAGCGCGTCCAGAGCACCCAGCGGCTCATCCAGCAGCAGCACCTCGGACTCCAGGGCGAAGGCCCGGGCGATCCCCACCCGCTGCTGCATGCCGCCGGAGAGCTGGCCTGGCTTCTTATCGGCCGCCTCGGAGAGGTGGACAAGGTCCAGCCACTTCTCCGCCAGCTCCTCCTTCTGCGCCGGGCTGCGGTCGGAGCGCCCGTCGGCGTCGAGAGCGAAGATGACGTTCTGCTCGGCGGTCAGCCAAGGCAGCAGCACATGCTGCTGGAAGACCACACCCAGGCGCCGGCTGGGCCCGGTGATGGGCCGCGCTTCCAGGCAGACGCGGCCGCTGTCGGGCAGCTCCAGGCCCGCCAGCACCTTCAGCAGCGTGGACTTCCCGGATCCGGAGGGCCCGATGATCGTGACGAACTCGCCCTCCTCCACGGAGAAGGAGATCTCCCCCAGCACCGGCTGGAAGCCGCGCTTCCGGTGGGCGAATCCCTTAGTGATGGCCTCGACGGTCAGCTGTTCGGTCATGATGTGTCCTCTGTGTGCCTCAGGCCTTGGGGGTCAGACGGTGCAGCTGGGCGATGGAGCGGTCCAGCGCGAACCCGACGACGCCGATGATCAGGATGGCCACCACGATGCTGTTCACGTTCATCGCGTTCCACTCGGTCCACACGAAGGTTCCCATACCGCGGCTGCCGACGATCATCTCCGCCGCGACGATCACCAGCCAGGCGGTGGACAGCGCAGTGCGCAGACCGGTCACGACGCCGGGCAGCGCAGCCGGCAGCAGCACCTTCAGCGTACGGTTGGCCCAGGTGGCCTCCAGCGTCCGGGCCAGGTCCAGGTAGAGCGGGTTGACCCGCCGCACCCCGTCGATGGTGTTGATCAGGATCAGCCACAGCGAAGCCATGAAGATCACGAAGACCGCGGTCCATTCGGCGTCGCGCAGCACGGCCAGGCCGATGGGCAGCCAGGCCAGCGGGGAGACCGGACGCAGCACCTGGATGAAGGGGTCCAGGGAGTCGTTGATGACGCGGCTGGTGCCCAGCAGCACGCCCAGCGGGATGGCGATCAGCACCGCCAGGCCGAAGCCCAGCAGCACCCGCTGCAGGGAGGCCAGCAGGTGGAAGAAGATGCCCACCTCATTGGGCGGGTTGTGCACGAAGGCGGTGGAGAGCACCTCCACCAGCCGGTCCCAGCTGGCCGCCGGAGTGGGCGCCAGCCCGCCGTCGTCGAAGCCTGCAGTGACCAGCTGCCAGAACCCCAGGAAGACCACGGTGAAGACCAGGAAGAGACCTGCGGTCTTCAGCCGGTAGCCGGTGCGCTCCTTGGCTGCGCGCTGCTGCAGCGCCTGCGGCGTCGATGTGCTCACTGGGTCACCTGCTCATTCCACTCGGCGGGGTTCTGCGGTCTGAAGGTCTCGCCCAGAACGGTCTCGGCGGACCGCTCCTCGGTCACACCGCCCAGCTCTCCGAGCACCTCACGGGCGGCCTCGGCGTCGAAGACCTCCCCGACGGCGGCGGAATAGTCCTGCGCCGTGCTGAAGCTCTGATCCCCGGTCAGGCCCCAGCGCTGCATGGCATCCACCATCCAGACTCCATAGGACTCATGCGGGTAGGGCTGGAAGCCGATGCGGTCCGGCACCGAGCGCTCCTGGCCGGTGCCGTCGGGGAACTCCCCGGTCAGCACGGCGGTCAGCACCGGCTCGGGCAGCCCCAGATAGGCCGGCTGGGCCATCAGGGAGGCGGTGTCGGCCCGGTGATCCGGGTCATCGATGTAGAGCGCAGAGTCCCCGATGGCGCGCAGCAGGGCGGTATAGGTGTTCGGGTTGGCCGCGGCGAAGTCATCGGCCACAGCGAAGCTGCAGCAGGGGTGATCCGCCCACAGGTCCTTGGTGAGGGTATGGATGAATCCGGCCCCCTCGGCCACAGCCCGCTGGTTGAACTGGTCCGGCAGGCAGAAGGCATCGATCTGGCCCACGGAGAGCGCGGTGACCATATCGGCCGGGCGCATGATGCGCAGGTCCACGTCCTCATCCGGGTTCAGCCCGCCGGAAGCCAGATAGTCCCGGGACAGCAGGTTGTGCACCGAGTAGTCGAAGGGCAGCCCCAGGCGCAGCCCGGCGAAGTCTTCGGGTCCCTCCACTTGGCCCTGCAGCTCCTGGGAGACGCTGATGCCGTTGCCGTTGATGTTGGTGACATAGGGCAGCCGGGTGTCGCGCTGGCCGTCGGCGAATCCGTGATGGATGGCCAACGGCATAGGCGCCAGGAACTGCGTAGCGTCCAGCTCACCGGCAACATAGGCGATCCACAGCTCCGCCCAGCCGGTGAACCGGCGCAGCGTCACGTTGAGTCCGTAGTGCTCGTAGATGTTCAGCGCCGCGGCGTTGACGATCGGTGAGGAGCAGGTGATCGGCACGAAGCCGATGGTGATGTCACGCTGCTCCAGACCGTCGGGCGCCGGCAGCGCGGGCTCGAACTCGGGCGCGTGCACGGCGGAGCTGCTCCCCGCCCGCCCACAGGCGGCCAGCAGGGCGGCGGCCGATGCGCCGGCACCCAGACCGACCAAACGGCGTCGTGTCAGCGCGCGGACCGAGGGCACGGCCGCAGCCGAACTCCTGTGCATGACAGCGCCTACTTCCCCTCGGCCAGCTCCCAGCGCAGCTGTGCCTCCGAGGGCGACTGCACGGGGATGAAGGTGGCCTCGCGGAAGCGGCGGTTGGGGGCCGAGTCGGCGATGAAGCCCTTGCCGCCGGCAGTCTTGACTTCCAGCGTGGCCAGGGCGACGGCCAGCCGACCGGCCTCCAGGCGCAGGGCCAGCACGTCGCGGCGACCCGGCGGCTCCTCACCCGCCACGCGTACGGCGAAGTCGGCCAGCTGCTCCTTGGCCGCGCCGAGGTCATGACCGAGCTGCATGAAGTCTTCCTCGAAGACTTCATTGAGTCCGGGCAGATTGGCGCGCGCCTGACGGAAGCTCTCCGTGGCCAGGCCCAGGCAGAAGCTGGACTGCAGCACCGCGAAGGTGGGCCGGCAGCGGCCCATGAACTCGTCGAAGTCCTCGGTCAGGATCTGCTGGGACTCCAGGCGCAGGCCCTCGACCTTCACAGAGGTGGAGGCGGTCCCCTGCAGGGCCAACAGATTCAGGTCCCGGCCGACCTTCACGCCCTCATCGGAGATCCGGAAGGCCAGGATGAGCTTCTTGCGCTCCCCCGCGGCGTCGAGGTCATCGGCGGGCCCGTAGGCGGCCGAGAGCACGACGGCATCGGGGTACAGGTTGGACGCCCAGGGCAGGCGCCCGGAGAGGGTGAGCCCGCCGTCTTCAGCCCGGTCCACGGTGAGATCCAGCGATCCGGCCCCGGCGTAGGTCTTGAAGGCAGAGGCCATTCCGGAGACGCCGGGGACCTCACCGGTGCGCAGCTGAGCCAACAGCCCCTCGGCGTACTCGCCGCCGGCGGCCGCCAGGTACTCGATGCTCATCCGGTGGCCCCACAGCGCGAAGGCGGTGGAGAGCGAACGCTCCGCCAGCGCCTCCACCACAGCGGCCTGGCGCAGCAGCTGACCGCCGGTGTTCGCCGGTGCGCCCAGATCGATCAGACCCGCGGCGGCCAACGCCGGGAAGACCTCACGCGGGTGGGCCTCCCCAGCGTCCACGGCCGCGGCAGCCTCGCTGACCTGGGTCAGCAGCTCATGAGGGACCCCGACCTCAGCCAGAGGGTTCTCAGCCGTGGTGACGCTCATTCGCCCACAGTCAGGGTGGACTCGCAGCTGGCCGGACGGGTGAAGGTGTTCAGCACCGGGGACCATTTGAGCGCGGAGTCGGTGATCTCCTGCAGAGTGGCCTGATCGGCGTCACCGTCCAGGTTCACGTTGATGCGCAGGTGGGAGACGCCCAGGCGCTTGTCCTCATCCAGGTCGCCCACGCCCCAGGTGGCGGAGATGTCGATGTCGCCCTCCACGTCCACCTCGATCGTGGAGAGGGTGACGCCGCGCTTGGTGGCGTTGGCCATCAGGCCCACGGAGATGCAGGAGCCCAGGGCGCCCAGCGCGATCTCGGTGGGGTTGGGTGCCTCGTCGTCTCCGAGCAGCTTATGCGGCTCGGAGATCAGGAAGGGCTGGTGATCCCGGACGTAGTTCTGGTTGCGGAAGCCGGACTCGCACACGGTCTTGGACTTCACGACCTTGTGACCGTGCTCGGGCTTCTCGATGTTCTTGGCAGCGAGGTTCTCGAGGCCCTCGGCGTCGATGCCGCCGAGCTGTGCGTTCTCAGTAGTCATAGCGATGCTTCTCCTCGGTGTCCGGCGGGCCCGTCGGCCCACAGATCGACATGCATGTGCGTCACGATGCTACGTCTTGTCCAACAATCTGGGACGAGGCTCAGACACAAAGCGAAACACGTCCGCTGTGACCTCATGCGAAGCTGAGCACTCTCCCCGGGACCGGCGCGAAGTAGTGGTCGATCAGCTCCTCGTCGGCCTCCTCCAGCGTGGCCGGGCGCCACTGCGGATCCCGGTCCTTGTCCACCAGCTGAGCCCGGATGCCCTCGCGGAAGTCATGGGAGCGCAGCGCGTGCACCCCGATGGTGTACTCCTGCACCAGCGCGCCCTTCAAGCTCAGCTCGGCCGCGCCCCGGATGGAGCGCAGGGCGACCTTCAATGAGGTGGGCGATCTGGTGCGCAGCGTGGCGGCCGCCTCCGCGGCGGCCGGGATGTCTGCACCCAGCTCATCCAGAGCGGTCAGGATCTGTTCCACGGTGGCTCCGGAGTAGGCCTGCTCGATCCAGGAGGCGGCCCCGGCCAGAGAGGACGACGCCGGCTCCACCACGAACCGCGGCAGGGCCTCGTCCACCGGATCCTCGGAGAGCACCTGGATCAGCTCATCGATGCTCTCGGAGGCGATCTGCGCATCGGCCAGGCCCAGGGCGAGCGCATCGGCGGCGTCGAGATGTGCTCCGGTGAGCCCGGCATGCAGGCCGAGGTTCTGCGGCGCGCGGGCCAGCAGGTGGGTGCCGCCCACATCCGGGGCGAAGCCGATGGTGGTCTCCGGCATGCCCGCGCGGGTGCGCTCGGTGACCAGACGGTGGGAGCCGTGGGCTGAGATCCCGATGCCTCCGCCCAGGACCAGACCGTCCATCAGGGCGATATAGGGCTTGGGGTAGGCCGCGATGTACCGGTTCATCGCATACTCCACCGAGAAGAACCGCTCCCCGGCGAAGTCGGCCTGATAGGCCGGAGTGCCCTCGGGCAGCAGGTCGCCGCCGTCCAGAGGTTGCTTCTCCACCATGTCGTGGTGGACCCCGACGACGTCGCCGCCGGCGCAGAGGCCTCGGTCTCCGGCGCCGCGGATGAGGACCTGCAGGACGCCGTCGTCCTCGGCCCATTCCTGGAGCTGCACCAGGACGGACTCGCACATCAGCTCAGTCAGCGAGTTGAAGGCCTTGGGCCGGTTCAGCGTGATGATCCCCAGGCGGCCGCGGTGCTCGAAGGCCACATCGCCTGTGAAAGTCTCTTTTCCCATGTGAGAGACGTTACCTTTCGCAGGGCCTCCTCGGTAGCCCGTAAGGCGCCCCCTATGCGTTCCAGAGGCCGTAGCTGTCGGCCAGGGAGGCGATCTTGCGGGCGCGGGTCAGACGCGGCAGGTAGGAGCCGTCGCCGATGGAGGCGCCGGACTCGTGGGCCTCGATGAGCTCGCGAGCCCAGGCCAGCTCGTCCTCCGAGGGGCTCAGCCCCTTGTTCACTGCGTCCACCTGGGCGCGGTTGAGCGAGAGCTTGCCGGTCATACCCATGGAGGCGGTGACCTCGCAGGCCTCAGCAGTGGCGGCGTCGTCGGCGTCGGCGGGAGTGGGGCCGTCGATGGCCCCGGGCAGACCGCCCACACGGGAGGCGATGACCAGCCGCGACCGGGCATAGGCCAGGGCCATGGGGTCGGCGGAGACACCCACGTCCTTGCGGAAGTCATTGGTGCCGAAGGCCAGGCGGAAGGTGCCTGGGGCCGAAGCGATCTGCGTGGCGTTCTCCACGCCCAGTGCAGACTCCACCAGAGCGATCACCGGGGTGCCGGCCTTCAGATGCATGGCTGTGTAGGTGACCTGGTCCGGGCGCTCGGTCTCGGCGAGCATCACGCCGCGCAGACCATCGGCCCTGGAGAGGGCGGCGACGTCATCCTCCCAGTGCTCCGAGGTGGTGGGACTGATGCGCACCCAGGCGGTCATGCCGCCGTTGAGCGCCTCCATCACCGACTGGCGTGCGCCGGCCTTCTGATCATCGGGCACCGAGGCCTCGAGGTCGAAGATCACGGAGTCCGCCTCGCTGGCCAGACCCGGCGCGAAATCCTCCTCCTTGGCGGCGTTGATCAGCAGCCAGGAGCGGGAGAGCTTGGCAGGAAGTGCGGCGGCGCGACGGTTCCGAATCGGCATAGACACAGCCTATCGTCCCCAGGCCCGAATGTTTCCGATTCACGTCTGTTGACATGGGCATCGGCACATCCCAGTATGGATGTGTGGGTTGATGTTCAAGTTTGAAACATCCCGATGGAGACGCCCCTGAAGTCTTCACAACCCACCCTGCGATAACAACATCAGAGTTTTCCGTTCCCTCTGATGCTGTCATCTGCCCCGCGAGAAGTTCTGCTGGCCGGGTGTCGGTTCATCCCACCCCTGAAAGCACCCGGTTTCTTCTCGCAGTGCGGGAGGGGGACTGCCCCCGTTCACTGTCCCCCTCCCGCCCCCTCCCTCTTCTTTCGCCGTAGGCATGGGCCTGTCGATTCGTGCTGTCCAGCCGCGGCTCCTATCCTGGAGCGATGAGTTTCCGTCCCCTCCGGCTCACCGGCACGGCCGCGGCCCTGACGCTCATCCTTGCCGGCTGCGGCGGGGGCGAGGAGGACCAGACCGAGGAAGACAGCCCCGCCAACGCCATCCCGCAGCCGGAGTTCGAGGGCGATGACACCGTCCGCCTCCCGGTGGCCATGGTGACCCCGGACGGACATTCCGAGGGCGCGCCGATCGGCGAGGACGGAACGCTGGAGGGCACCGATGCCCCCGGCGACCCGGTGGATGAGGACGGCAACGAGCTCTTCGAGGCCGATCCGGATCAGGCCCACCAGATCGAGATCGCACGCACGGGCAGCTTCGGCTGCGGCGACACCGTCAGCGTGATCCAGACGGTCCCGATGGTCACCGATGATCCGGCACCGACCGCCCTTGAGTACCTGATCAACGACCCGCTGTATTACCACGGTGATCCAGCCTTCAGCAACCCTCTCTCCGTCTCCGAGACCCTGGCCGTGGAGTCGGTGGAGACCGACGGCGACACCGTCACCGTGGAGCTGAGCGGAGAGGCCTCCTCCCGCGACGAATGCGAGTCCTGGCAGATCCTCACCCAGCTGGAGACCACCGCACGGGTGGTCACCGGCGCCGATGACAGTGAGGTGCTGATCGACGGCACTCCCCTGCACGAGGAGCTCGGCCTGCCTCCGGCGGAGACTCCGCTGGAGATCCAAGAGATCACCCACAACTGATCTTCTTCACCACGACGCCGACCGCTCCCCTTCCGTCGGCTCGCTGAGTTCTGCACGAATCTCTGCGAGAAATTCTTTTTCAGGGGTTCCCTGCCTCAAATTCCCGTGATAGCTTCGTGATTGTCACTGTACGGAACGAGCCTGCTGAAAGGAGGGGCACCATGAAATTCACATCCATGAAGACCGCAGAGCATCTGAACCTGCGGACAGTAGGCGCCATCAGCGCGGACCGACCCCTCTTCACCGGTCGCTTCCACGTCACTGCCGCCGCTCACTGAGCCGCACAGACACAGGAATCTCTCGGCTGTCGAGCCTTTTGTCATCCCGCCGCACAGGCGTGGCTATGACTGTTCTCGCCGCGCAGCCTCTTCGCATCACCGGATGATCCTCTGAAGGGCCTCCTGCCTCTGATCCACCGTGGTCAGTCACGGGGAGGCTTTCAGCAAGCGGGCGTTCTTCTGTGCCTCACGCAGTATCACTCAACGATCGTACCCTTATTTATCGGCGCGATATAAACCTTATTCCACCCTGCCGTTTTTCGACATTCCTAAGGACTTCTATGTCTATCAGCAGCTACCCTGTTCCCCAAACGGCCGTTCATCGGCTGGCCTTCGCCCTGGGCAAGGCACTGGTGGAATGGGCACAGACCCGCGCCGAGCGTGCGGAGCTCCGAGCGCAGCAGCGCAGAGAGCGGACCGTCCAGACCCAGGAGCATCGGCTGGCCGCCGAGAGGCGCCGCCAAGACGTCCTGCTGGAGCACGCCCAGTGGACGCACCTGCTCTGAAGCGAGCGGGGCCTCTCGGCTGGAGGCCAGCCGATCTGGACCGGCCGATAGGAAAGCCCCCGCCAGGAGCAGGTTCAGTCCAGGAGCAGGCCCGGCTGCTCAAGGACGGCGGCCACATCGGAGATGAATCGCCCGGCGTGCTCGCCGTCGATCAGCCGGTGGTCGAAGGAGCCGCCGATGATCATGATGTCCCGCGGGACGATCTGGCCGTCCACCACCCACGGCTTCTTCTGCACGCGTCCCAGGGCCACAATGGAGGCCTGCCCCGGAGGCAGGATAGGTGTGCCGCCGTCCAGCCCCAGGCTGCCGACGTTGGTGATGGAGATGGTCCCGCCCTGCATCTCTGCCGGGGTGGTCCGCCCATCCCGGGCATCAACGGTCAGCTGGGTGATCGCCGCCGCCAGACCACGGGTGTTGAAGGTGTGCGCCTCGTGGATCACCGGAACCACCAGTCCACGCGGTGTGGCGGCGGCGATGCCCAGGTTCACGTAGTTCTTCAGCGTGTAGTGGGTGTCATGCCAGGAGGCGTTGACCTGCGGGTTCCGCCGTGCGGCCCAGATGATCGCCTTGGCGGCGAAGAGCATCGGGGAGACGCTCAGGCCCTCGAAGGAGGGATCCTTCTTCAGCGCCTCACGCAGCTCCATGGTCCGGGTGACATCCACCTCTTTGAACACGGAGACATGCGGGACGTTCGCCGCCATATGGGAGACGTTGGCGGCGGTGGCCTTACGGACGCCGCGGACCTGGATCTTCTCCTCCCGCGGGCCCTCATAGAGCAGCCCCTGCTCAGCAGGGACCGGCGGCCGCGGGGAAGCGGTCACCGGCAGGCTGCGCGCGGGGGCTCCCCCGGCGGAGCGCTGAGCCTGCTTCTCCTGGGCCTGACGCTCGACGTCGTCGCGGGTGATCTTGCCGTTGCCGCCGGAGCCGACCAGCTCCCAGACGGCGACGCCGAGCCGCTTGGCCAGCGCCCGCACCGGCGGGCTGGCTTTGGAGACGATATCGGCGATGTCCGGAGCAGCACCGGATCCGCCGTCTCGGATCGGCAGCACAGGATCCGGCAGACCCAGGTCGGAGACGTCCACGGAGTCCGGTTCTGTGTGGCGGACGCGGGGGCGGCGCACGGCCACATCGGCCTTCGGACCGGAGCCCACCAGGGCGTCGCCGCCGGCGTCGGGGGTCTTCTCCCCCACCGACTTTCCGGCCGACTTCTGCTGGGACCTCTTCTCAGCGCTCCTGCGCTGGCCCTTCTGGGACTTCTGCTCGGGCTGGTTCTTCTGCTCCGCGTGGGGTTCTGCGGTCTCTTCCTCGACGGACTCATCCGAACCCTGCGGGGCCGGGGCCTCGCCCTCGGCGGCGATGCGGATCAGCGGGCTGCCGACCTCGATGGTCTCACCCTCGGGGACCACCAGCTCCTCCACGGTGCCGGCGAAGGGCACGGGCAGCTCCACCAGAGACTTGGCGGTCTCGATCTCCACCACGATGTCGTTGACTGCCACAGTGTCCCCGACAGCGACCCGCCAGGCGACGATCTCGGCCTCGGTCAGGCCCTCGCCGACGTCGGGAAGGTTGAAGGTCTCAGCCATGGTGGACTCTCCTCGAATAGGTGCTGAGCGGACTCAGTAGCTGAAGCTGCGGTCGACGGCTTCGAGCATGCGGTCGATATCCGGCAGGTAGCGGTGCTCCTGCTTCGACGGCGGATACGGCATGTGGAATCCGCCCACCCGCAGCACCGGCGAACGCAGCCGGCCATGAGCCTTCTCCGCGGCCCGGGCCGCGATCTCTGCGCCGAAGCCGCCGAAGGTGGGGGCCTCATGGGCCACCACCAGCCGGCTGGTCTTCGCCGCAGAACGGGCGATGGTCTCATCGTCCAAGGGGCTGATGGAGCGGATGTCCACCACTTCGATGCTGCGGCCGTCCTGGGCGGCGGCCTCCGCCGCGGCCAGGGCCACCGGTACCAGGGGCCCGTAGCAGGCGATGGTGGCGTCGGCGCCCTCGCGGACCACCTGGGCGGTGAAGGCGTCCGGGGCCGGGTTCTGCCGGTCCACCGGGCCCTTGAGCCAGTAGCGGCGCTTGGGCTCCAGGATGATCACCGGGTCATCACAGACGATCGCCTGGCGGGTCATCCAGTAGGCGTCATGCGGGTTGGAGGGCGCCACGATCCGCAGGCCCGCCGTGTGGGCGAACAGCGCCTCCGGGGACTCCGAGTGGTGCTCGATGGAGCCGATGGAGCCGCCGTAGGGCAGGCGGATGGTCACCGGCACGGTGATCGCTCCGTCGGAGCGGTTGTGCATCTTGGCCAGCTGGGTGGTGATCTGGTTGAAGGCCGGGAAGACGAAGCCGTCGAACTGGATCTCGGCCACCGGACGGTAGCCGCGCATGGCCATGCCGATGCTGGTGCCCACGATGCCGGACTCGGCCAAGGGGGAATCGATCACGCGGTCGGTGCCGAACCGGGACTGCAGTCCGTCGGTCACACGGAAGACGCCTCCCAGGGCACCGATGTCCTCTCCGATCAGAAGCGTCTTCTCATCGGCGGTGAGCTCATCGTGCAGGGCGGCATTGATGGCCTTGGCCAGCACCATCTCCTCAGGCTGCTGTGCCTGCTGCTCTGTGCTCAGCTCAGCGCTCATGCCTTATCCCCATCCTCGGCGAAGCCCGCCTCATAGTCCTTCAGCCAGGCCTTCTCCGCCTCGATCTGCCGGTGAGGCTCAGCGTAGACGGTGTCGAAGACCTCCTCCAGCGGCTGGGCCTCGATGGACAGCGTGGCCCGGCGCAGCTCGGCGGCGAGGTCTTCGGCCTCCTCCTCCACCTGCTGGTAGAAGCCCTCATCGGCCGTCTCCTGGGCGGTGAGCCAGGTCCGGTAGCGGTCCAGCGGATCCTGGGCCTTCCAGCGCTCCACCTCATCGGCGCTGCGATATTTGGTGGGGTCATCGGCGGTGGTGTGGGCGCCGATCCGGTAGGTCACCGATTCGATCAGCTTGGGCCCCTGGCCGGAGCGGATCTGCTCGGCCATATGGGCGGCCACGGCGTAGCTGCCCAGCACGTCGTTGCCGTCCACCCGGACGCCTTCGAAGCCGTAGCCGCCGGCGCGGGCGGCCAGCGGGGCCTTGGACTGGGTGGAGGTGGGCACGGAGATGGCCCAGTGGTTGTTCTGGATGAAGTAGAGCACGGGCAGCCCGTAGGAGCCGGCGAAGACCATAGACTCATGCACATCGCCCTGGCTGGAGGCGCCGTCGCCCAGGCAGGCCAGCACGATCTCGTCCTCCTGACGGCCGCGCGGCACCGAGCCGGTGCGCAGATCCTGGGCGATGCCCATCGCCCAGCCGGCGGCGTGCAGGGTCTGGGCGCCGAGGACCACGGTGTAGAGATGGAAGTTGTACTTTTCGGGGGTCCAGCCGGCGTGTGCCACGGCGCGGAACTGGGTGATCAGCTCCTCCGGGGTGATGCCCCGGTAGAGCGCCATCGCGTGCTCGCGGTAGGTGGGGAAGACCATATCGCTGGGCTTCAGCGCGGCGATGGTGCCGACCTGTGCACCCTCCTGACCCAGTGCCGGGACCCAGAGGGCCAGCTGCCCCTGACGCTGCAGGGAGGTGGCTTCGGCGTCGAGACGACGCTCCAGGGCCATATTCCGGTAGAGGCTGCGGAGGTCCTCGTCGCTGAGCGCGGCGATATAGGGGCTGTAGGTCTCGTTCTCGGAGAGCGTCCCCTCGGGCGCGAGTAGCTGTATGGGCTGCACAGCGTTCATTCTGTCAGTTCCGCGCATGCTGCGCGTGTGTAGGTAGTGCACAATGCGATCAGGCGATCGTTGGCCTCAGGCTCACCGATGGTGACCCGCACGCCGTCGCCGTCGAAGGCTCGCACCGCCAGGGCCTGCACACCGGCCTCATGCGCAAAATCAAGGGATTTCTCCCCCAGTGGGAGCCACAGGAAGTTGCCCTGGGCCTCCGGGATCTGCCATCCGGTTCTCAGCAGGGCGGCACGCACTCTTTGTCGCTCCTCTACAAGTTCCTCCACCCGGTCCTCCACCTGATCCAGGTGCTGCAGAGAGGCGACGGCGGCGGTCTCCCCCAGTGTGGAGACGGTGAAGGGAACGGTCACCACACGCAGATGCTGGGTGATCTCCTGACGGGCGATGGAGTAGCCCACCCGCAGCGTGGCCAGGCCGTGGGCCTTGGAGAAGGTGCGCAGCACGGCCACATTGGGGTGACTGCGGCAGAGCGCCAGGGAGTCCACGGGATCCTCGATCCGCACGAACTCGTGGTAGGCCTCGTCGATGACCACCACGATGTCCTCGGGCACGCGGTCCAGGAATTCGGCCACCTCCGTATGAGTCAGAGCCGGCCCGGTGGGGTTGTTGGGGGTGCAGAGCAGGATGACCCGGGTGTTCTCGGTGATGGCCGCGAGCATGGCCTCCAGGTCGTGACGCCCGTCCTGGGTCACTGGGATCATGATGTCCTTGGCCCCGGCCGTGCGGACCACGATCGGATAGGCCTCGAAGGAGCGCCAGGCGTAGATGACCTCGTCCTGGCCGCCGTCGGAGCGGGTTCCGGCGAAGGTGTTGATGATCTGAGTCAGCGCGCCCAGGCTGCCGGTTCCGGCCACCACGTCCTCGGCGTCCACGCCGTAGGTCTCCGCGATGGCGGCCCGCAGGCTCTCCGCGGTGGGGTTCGGGTACCGGTGCAGAGTGTCCACTGCGGCGATGGCCTCGGCCACCGCCGGCACCGGGCCCAGCGGGTTCTCGTTGGAGGAGAGCTTATAGGGGGTCAGGCCTTCCGCCGGCGTCGGCGGCTTTCCGGCAGCGTAGGCAGGCAGCGTCTTCAGCGTCTCCCGCGGGGTGACGGGCATGGGCCGGTCTCCTTCTCAGAGTCTTCTCACTTTGGGCGTGAGATCATCGGTTCTGTGAGAATCTTACTGGCGATCATCCTCAACGCACTGGCCCTCGGAGCAGCCGCCTTCCTGGTCCCCGGGATCGGCATCCCCCAGGGCGGGAGCGACACCGGCACTCTGATCCTTTCCTACCTGGCTGTGGGCGCAGTCTTCGGGCTCGTCAACGTGATCATCAAACCGGTGGTCTCGTTCCTGACTCTGCCCATCACCTGTCTGACCCTGGGACTCTTCGCCCTGGTGATCAACGCCGCGATGCTCCTGCTGACCGGCTGGCTGACCTCCCTGGTCCCGCTGATCCCGACCTTCCAGGTGCCCAGCTTCTTCTGGGACGCCATCCTGGGCGGCATCATCGTGGCCATCGTCTCCGCACTGCTGAACCGGTTCGTGGTCTCAGCGACCACCTGAGGAACAGGCCCTGAGGCACGCGCTCACTCAGCGGGCTCGGCCGCTCCCTCGACCGGGGTCTCGACCGCGGCCTCGGTGGGCTCCCAGCCCGCCTCGAAGACGTAGGTCTGCGCCTCCCCTGAGTAGAGCTGCCCGAAGTCGGCCAGCATGGCCTGCTCCTCCGAACTGAGGTACTCCTCCGGAGTCTCCTCCAGGCGCCGGATGGCCTCCAGGTGATGCCCGTAGTCGTGGGCGCCGCCGAAGGCGCTGTTCCAGCCGACCTCCTCATTGTGGAAGTCGTAGGTGATGGCCAGGCGATCGCCGGACTCCTGATGGGTCTGCCCCATCACGTGGTTGATCGGGTCCCGGCTGTCCTGGAAGTGGACCACTGAAGTGCCGGCCGGAAGCGTCCGGTCCTGTCCCGCGGCGCCGATCGTGGTCACCGCACGGATGGCGTAGCGCTGCTGCAGCGCCTGGTTGCCGGCCAGATTGGTGGCCCCGATCCCGCCCAGGCTGTATCCGCCCAGCGCCACGGCCGCACCCGGATCCGCCCCGACCTCGGCCAGAGCCTGATCGATGACGCCGGCCAGCTGCTCCGAGTCGTTGAGGGCGGCGTCCACATAGCCCAGATAACCGCGGGCGTCCTCCCGGTTCACATCTGTGGGATCCACCTCCAGCCCAGGCAGGTAGACCATGTAGACGGGCTCCCCGGCGGCATCATGGGTGACCGTCACGGCGATGTCGCCCTGCGAGCTGATCTCCCCCATCTGCTCGTAGAAGCCCTCGATGGTCTCATCGCCCTGATGGTCGAAACTGGTGGTCTGGTCCCCGAGCTGCAGCTGATTGTTCTCCATCTCCTCCTGGGCCAGAGCATCCTGGCCCAGATGCTGGCCCACCCGGACCGCCGGCCAGATGCCTCCGGCATGCTGGTGCAGCAACCCTCCGCCGAGCACCGTCGCGGCTGCCGCCCAGTCATAGGCCACATAGGGGTCTCCCTTCCCCAGCGGCGCCAGGGCCAGGTTCTGCAGCACGAAGCCAGAGTCGTCCACCAGCACGCCCAGGTCCATCCAGCGCTGTGCCGCGCCCTCCGCAGAGCGATAGACCTCATGAGCGGTGTCCACCGCACTGCGCCCCTGCTCCACCGCCGTGTTCACAGCCGACATGCGCAGCCCCAGAGCCGCCATCCGGGCGGCGAAGTACGGGATGCGCCAGTGCAGCGGAAGCGGGGCGGTGGCCAGCTCTCCGCCCGCGGCCCGCATGGCGGAGAGCTGCTCACCGCTGATCTGGGTGGCGTCCCCCAGATGGACGGTGGCGCTGCGCAGCTGCTCCCAGGCCAGGTTGACCTGTGTGGGCCCTCCGGAGCTCCTCACCGTGAAGGGACTGCTCGGGGCGTCCGGAAGGGCATCGGTGACATGTGGGGCCAGCACGGTCTCCACGAGCCCGGGATCGACGGTCAACATATCTGCTCGGTCTCCTCTGTCAGGGTGCAAGGTTCAGCAGGGTACAGTTCAGCCTCAGTCGCCGATGGGCAGGGCGGAGATGATGTCCTCGATCGTGTAGAGCACACTGGGCACTCCCCCGTACTGCTCCAGGAAGCGGACGAAGCCCACCGGGTCTCCCAACGCCTCAGCGGCCCGGGACACCGCCTCGGGCAGCAGATCCGGCGCGACGCCGGCCGCCGCGCTCAGCAGCTGGGCCACCGTCCTGGCCATGGAGGCGGCTTCGTACAGCTCCCCAGCGATGGTCCGCGCCTCCAAGGCCAGCTCTGAGGCCTCGCCTCCGACGAAGAGGCCCTCTCCCCTGACGAATCCCACGGCCGTGCTGAAGGCCTCCCCTGCGCTGGAGTCCCAGGTGCAGTCCTCGGCCCGCGCCACGGCCGAGTCATAGGGGCCCGCCAGTGCATCCACTCTGCTCAGGGCCCCGGACATGTCCTCATAGACCGCGGCGGTCCTCTCCAACTCCGTGGCGGCAATGCTCAGCATCATGGCCTGGCTCCTTCTCCCGACGCCCTCATCCGGTGGTCTGTGCTGCTCTCGACGCTAGAGACGGCGCACCCGCCCACAGCGCAGCTGAGCCCGTTCTGTGGAGGACCGGGCGCGGCGTCGTGACTCAGGCCAGGGGTGTGGAGGAAACGTGACAAAATGATGCGCATGGCCAACTCCACTGCTCTCTCAGCTGACCAGGACCGCATCTGCCTCGCCGCGGCCGAGCCCACGATCGCCCTCGGCGCGCTGGACGGGCGCTACCGCAGCGCCGTCGCGCCTCTGGTGGACCACCTCTCCGAGGCCGCGCTGAACCGCAACCGCATCCACGTGGAGATCGAGTGGTTCATCCACCTCTGCCGCGAGCAGGTGCTGCCCGGGCTTCCGGAGCTCTCCGCTGATCAGATCGATGGGCTGCGTGAGATCGTCACCAGCTTCGGGTCCGAGGAGATCGCCGAGCTGGGCGCCATCGAGGCTGAGACCGTCCACGATGTGAAGGCCGTGGAGTATTTCATCGCCCGCCGCCTGGACGGTCTGGGACTGGCCGAGCTGACCCCACTGGTGCACTTCGCCTGCACCTCCGAGGACATCAACAATCTGAGCTACGCCGTGGGCATCCGCGACGCCGTGGAGCAGGTCTGGCTGCCCGCCGCCAGACAGGCTCTGGAGGGCCTGTCCACGCTGGCCGAGCAGGCCGCTGGGGTGCCGATGCTCTCGCGCACCCACGGCCAGCCCGCCACCCCCTCCACGCTGGGCAAGGAGATCACCGTCTTCGTCCACCGGCTGGGCCGCCAGGTCCGCCGGATCGAGCAGCAGGAGTACCTGGGCAAGATCAACGGCGCCACCGGCACCTACGCGGCCCATCTGGCGGCCGCTCCCGACGCCGACTGGCCCGGCATCGCACAGCGGTTCGTGGAGACGCTGGGGCTGACCTTCAACCCACTGACCACTCAGATCGAGTCCCACGACTTCCAGGCCGAGATCTACGCGGACATCGCCCGCTTCAACCGGATCCTGCACGGCCTGTGCGTGGACATCTGGTCCTACATCTCCATCGGCTTCTTCAAGCAGATCCCCGTGGCCGGGGCCACCGGATCCTCCACGATGCCGCATAAGGTCAACCCGATCCGGTTCGAGAACGCCGAGGCCAACCTGGAGATCTCCAACGCCCTGCTGGATGCTCTGGGCGCCACGCTGGTGGAGTCCCGCTGGCAGCGCGACCTCACCGACTCCTCCGGCCAGCGCAACATCGGCACCGGGCTGGGCCACTCAGTCCTGGCGCTGTCCAATGTGACCAAGGGTCTGAAGCAGCTGGATGTGGCCGATCAGGTCATCGCCGCCGATCTGGACGCCAACTGGGAGGTCCTGGGCGAGGCCGTCCAGACGGTGATGCGCGCTGAGGCCATCGCCGGCACCGAGGGCATGGAGAACCCCTATGAGCGGCTGAAGGAGCTGACTCGCGGCCGCCGTGTGGACGCCGAGAAGCTCAAGGAGTTCGTCTCCGGGCTGGGCCTCTCTGCCGAGGCCGAGGAGCGGCTGAAGCACCTGACCCCGGATCAGTACACCGGGCTGGCGACGGCTCTGGCCAAGCAGTTCAGCCGCTGAGACTCAGCACCGGGGGATCGCCCCGCGTTCTTCCGTCAGATCGGGCTTTCTGCCCCTCGGGTTCTGAGGAAGAGGGCGGGGCGTTCTGCGTCTGCGGGGAGGTTCAGCTCCGGCGCCGGTGCAGCAATCGGTCGAGACCCCAGATCAGCAGGCCGATGAGCACATAGGCCGCGATGATCGAGACCAGATGCACCCCGACGCCGGCGTAGCCCATCCGCGGGACGTCGAGGATCTCGTAGGGGTACCAGTCCAGCGCCGGTCCACGGGCGAGGGTCACGCTCAGCCAGATCAGCGGGACCAGCAGGGAGAGCAGCAGCGCGCGGCCGCCCAGCCGGCCATGCGGGCCGAACACCAGCCACACCACAGGCACCAGCACCGGGACGATCAGGTGCAGCACGGTGTCGTTGAAGAGCTGGACGCCGGTGAGCACGTCCTCGCCGCGAAGCAGCAGGTTGAACACCGCACCGGTGATGATCACGCAGACCACTCCGGCCAGGCGCAGTGCGTGGAAGGCCGCCGAACGGATCTGCGGCTTCACCGCCAACACGGCTGAGGTGGCCCCTGCCAGCACTCCGGAGACGAAGGTGAAATAGGCCAGCTGGTTCAGCGTGTGCTCCCAGCCGGCGGAGAAGCCTCCGGCGAATCCGGCGCCCACGGGCAGATCGGTGTCGCGGGTCCAGCCCAGGTGGAGAGAGCTGGCCAGCCCGGCGGCACACAGCAGCGCCACGGCTGCGTGGACCAGACGGACCGGCGTCGTGCTCTGCCAGGAGTGCGGTGTGGTCTCAGCGGTGGTCACGGGGAGATTCTGCCACGGCCGTATGACGCAGCGTCGCTCGGTCAGGCAGAGTGCGGCGTTCGGCCGGTCTCAGCCGCCGAAGCCGAGGATCTCGACGCCGGTCAGCGTGGCGTAGGCGGCCACCACACACCAGAGCACGGTCCCGGCGCTGACCCAGAGGAATGAGGTGGTGGCCCGTACGCCCAGGGCCACGGCCACCACGGCGGAGACCTGGGTTCCCAGCCCTACCGGCCCCACCAGGGCCAGCAGCGGGAGGCCTCCGCGGTCCATGACCTTCTCGATCCGAGCCCGGCGCTTCACCGTCTTGGCCCGGCGGTGCGCCTCGGCCTCCACGTCCAGCTCCTGGCGGCGGGCCTCACGACGCCGGGAGAACCAGCTGCGCATGGCCTCTCCGAAATAGGCGGCGATGCCCACGGTCAACAGATTGCCGATGATCGCCGCCAGCAGGACCGGAACGGTGGGCAGGCCCGCGATCAGTCCGGCGGGGATGACGATGGGAGCCTCCAGCCAGGGAGTCGCTCCGCCCAGGAAGATGCCCAGGATCCCCCACCACTCTGCGGCGCTCATCGCACACTCCTCACCCACGGCACTGACGACGGCGGACAGGTTCTCCGACCGGAGCCCGGGAAACTATACCAATCGTAAGGTTGAGCTGTCCGGTGCGGGGGCCCGGTGCGATGCGCGGCCGGCGTCGGGCGCAGGCGGGTTCAGCAGGAGCCGGTTCAGGCAGCGCCGCCGGGGCGGATCTCCAGGCGCCCCACGTTGCGGTCCATCATCCGGTCCACCAGCCAGATGAGCGCGGCCACGGCCAAGAAGGCCACCAGCACACCTGCAGCCATGCCCAGCACTGTGGGATAGCCCAGGCGCGGCACGTCCAGGATGGAGTAGGGATACCAGTCCAGGCTGGGGCCGCGCAACAGCGTGAGGATGAACCAGATAGTGGGCGGCAGCGGCGAGAGCAGCACGATCTTCCAGGTGATCCGCCCATGGGGTCCGCCCATCAGCCAGACCAGCGGCACCAGCACGGGCAGCAGCAGGTGATAGATGGAGTCGTTGACCAGCTTGACCCCGTCCAGCAGATCCGGGGTGCGCAGCAGCAGATTCCACAGCAGGCCGCTGAGCACCATGCAGACGATCCCGGAGAGGCGCACCGTGTGGAAGAGGATCCCCCAGCGCCCGGTGTTGCCGATCTGCGGGCGGATGGTCAGGGCCAGAGAGGTGGCGAAGACCATCGCCGCAGAGATGAAGGTGAAGTGCACCGGCTGGTTGATGATGTGCTCCCAGCCGGCGGGGAACCCGCCCTCAAAGGTGGCGCCGGCGGGGATGCCGGTGGGGTGATGCCAGGCGATCCAGAAGGAGGTCACCAGCCCGACGCCGGTCACTGCAGTCAGGAGTCCGTGGACAGCACGTCCCGCGGGCGGCGCCGGATCGGCGCGCTGACGCACCTCTTCGCTGTGCGGCTCGTCCCCCATGTGAGCCCCTTTCCCTTTCCGACGAGCTTAGTCGAATTCACGCGCTGCTGTCCTGATCTCTTACACTGGACCGCATGGGCATCCATGCGATCTTCCAGCACGTCGCGCGTCCTTGGACGGACGCCGCGGCGTCGCACAGCTGATCACTCTCCGGAGATCCGCCGGAGAACTCACCGTCTGACCTGCCGCTGAGGCCACCTCAGCGCCGTCAGCCGTGCCCTTCTGAGGCTTCCAGCGATCACCCCGGCACCCACTTCTGGGGTGCCTCCCTGCCCGTGCGCCGCCGCACCAGCTCACAGCACAGCTGGGCGGCACCTCTGATCGTGCCTGCCCGGGGACATCTTCAGCATTCCCGGAGAACCGATGCACACCTATACCGACGGCCGTCATGAGCACGGCCAGAACTTCCTCCGCGACCGACGGATCATCCGCCGGATGATCGATCTGGCCGCACAGACCCAGGGACCGATCCTCGAGATCGGGCCAGGCCGCGGTGCCCTGACCTTCCCGCTGGAAGAGCTGGGACGACCTGTGACCGCCGTGGAGACCGACCGACGGCTCGCTCAGCGGCTCAGCCGCAGCTGTGGGCGCCGGACCTCAGTCGTCCACGGGGACTTCCTGCAGCACCGGCTGCCCGAGGCACCGCATACCGTGGTCGGCAACCTCCCCTTCCACCTGACCACAGCGATCCTCCGCCGACTGCTCCACCACCAGCATTGGGAGCAGGCCGTGCTCATCACACAGTGGGAGGTCGCTCGGCGTCGGGCCGGAGTGGGCGGGGCCTCGATGATGACCGCGCAGTGGGCCCCGTACTACTCCTTCGAACTGCAGGCCCGAGTCCCTGCGCAGGCCTACTCCCCTGCGCCGGCTGTGGACGGCGGCATCCTCACGGTGACCCGACGGCAGGATCCGCTGCTGCTGTGGAAGCAGCGCCGCGCCTACGCGGGGTTCGTCCACCGACTGTTCACCGGACCGGGACGGGGAATGGCACAGATCCTCCAGCGCACCCAGGGGCTGACCCGTGCTGAGGCCGGACGCAGACTCGGAGAGGCCGGAATCCGCGCCTCAGACCTGCCCAAGCAGCTCACCGCCGAACAGTGGGTGGAGCTCTTCCGACGCTGCGGATCCGGGGGCGGATCGAACCTCAGCCCACGCAGAGGACGAAGAAGTAGGCGGCCAGCGCGATGAAGGGCGCGAAGAGCACCACATGCAGGAAGAGGTGACCTTTGAGGATGGCCAGCAGCATACCGACCCGCGCCGGAATCGTGTACCTCCATCTCATCAATGACGTACGCGATCCTCGTATTCGCCGTAATCCGGTACACAATTCCGCAGATGCTGATCTATGATGGATTCCATGCCGACTCTGCGGATCTCAGAAGCTGCCAGCCTGCTGGGCGTCAGCGATGACACCGTGCGCCGATGGGTCGCCTCCGGCGAGCTGCAGGCCACCACCGACGACGCCGGCCGGAAGGTTCTCGACGGCGCCGAGGCAGCCCGCTTCGCCCACGAGCGCAGCTCCCACGGCCCCACTCCCAGCGGCATCTCCTCAGCGCGGAATCGGTTCGTGGGGCTGGTCACCGCCATCACCTCGGACACTGTGATGTCCCAGGTGGAGCTGCAGTGCGGCCCCTACCGCGTGGTCTCGCTGATGAGCACCGAGGCCGTCCAAGAGATGGGCCTGGAGCCCGGGGCCGTGGCCACCGCCGCCATCAAGGCCACCAATGTGGTGGTGGACCGGTGAGCCGTGCGAGAGCTGTGCAGCGCGCAGGATCTGTGAACTGTGCGCTGGCCGTGGCCGGCGTCGGGCTGCTGGGGCTCACCGCCTGTGCCGCTGAGGAGTCCGAGGAGCGCATCACCGTCTACGCCGCGGCCAGCCTGCAGGAGGTCTACGAGGAGATCGGCGAGCTCTACACCGAGGAGACCGGCACGGAGGTGGAGTTCAGCTTTGCCGGCTCCGCCGATCTGCTGGCCCAGCTGGAGCAGGGCGCTCCGGCCGACGCCCTGGTCACGGCGGACACTCTGACCATGTCCCGCGCTCAGGAGGCAGACCTGGTGTCGGAGTCCCCGCAGATCTTCGCCGCCAACACCCTGGTCCTGGCCACCCCCGCAGGAAACCCCGCCGACATCACCGGTGTGGAAGACCTGGAACGCGAAGACGTGGTCTCCGTGCTCTGCGCCGAACAGGTCCCCTGCGGCGCCCTCAGCGCGGAGCTGACCGCGGCCGCCGGCGTCGAGCCTGCCCCCGCCAGCGAAGAGAACTCGGTCACCGATGTGCTGGGCAAGATCCGCTCCGGGGAGGCCGACGCCGGCCTGGTCTACGCCACCGACGCCCAAGCGGCCGGGGATGAGGTAGAGACCATCGAGATCGACGACGCCGAGGACCACCTCAACCACTACCCCGGTGCCGTGCTGGATGCCGCCGACTCCCCCGAGGCGGCTTCCGAGTTCCTCGCCTTCCTTGCGATGCCCGAGGTGGAGGAGGTCCTTGCGGAGGCCGGGTTCCGAACCGCTGATGGCGAGACTCATGGTGAAGACTGAGGGGAAGCGGACAGGACAGGACCGAGCAGGACGGTCTCGAGCGGCACGTTGCCGCACAGGGCGGCCCAGAGCCCCACGCGGTCCGCTGGCCCCCTCCGGTGTCCCCCGCTGGCTGCTGCTGCCGGCCGCCGGCGGCGCCCTGTTGGTGCTGCTGCCGGTGGCCGCGATGTTCCTGCAGGTCAGCTGGTCGGACCTACCCTCGCTGCTGACCTCAGAACCGGCTGTGGATGCTCTGCTGCTGAGCCTGCGCACTGCCGCCGTGGCCACACTGCTCTGCCTGCTGCTCGGAGTCCCCCTGGCCACAGTGCTGGCTCAGGCCCGATTCCGGGGCGTGAGCCTGCTGCGCGGACTGGTGCTGCTGCCGCTGGTGCTGCCACCGGTGGTGGGCGGCATCGCGCTGCTGACGGTCTTCGGCCGGCAGGGCCTGCTGGGCGGGACCCTGGAGCTGCTCGGACTGCAGATCGCCTACTCCACCGCCGCCGTCGTACTGGCCCAGACCTTCGTCTCGCTGCCCTTCCTGGTGGTGACCGCGGAGACGGCGCTGCGCGATCTGGACCCTCAGATGGTCGAGGCCGCAGTCATGGACGGTGCCGGTCGGAGCACCGTACTGCGGACGGTGGCGATCCCGCTGATCCTGCCCAGCCTGATCTCCGGGGTGATTCTGGCCTTCGCCCGGGCGCTGGGCGAGTTCGGCGCCACCATCGCATTCGCCGGCAGCATGCAGGGAGTCACCAGGACGCTGCCGCTGGAGATCTACCTGCAGCGCGAGACCGACCCGCAGGCCGCCGTCGCCCTCTCGCTGCTGCTGGTGCTGCTCGCCCTGCTGGTCATCGGGCTGACGGGTCTCCGGCGTGAAAGGCCTTGATCCGCCGCAGCCCCTCCTCCACCGCTTCTCGGCCGGGAGCCAGGGAGAGCCGCACCCACTCGTGCCCGTTGACCGGGTCGAAATCGGTGCCGGGCACCACTGCCACGCCGGCCTCCTCCAGCACCGCTGCGCAGTAGTCCTCAGAGCTGCCGAAGCGCTGCAGGTGTTCGCCGATGTGGGTATAGACGTAGAAGGCGCCGTCGGCCGGAGCGACGCGGCCCCAGCCGAGCTCATCCAGGGCGTCGAGGACCAGCTGACGAGCTGCGGCATACTCGGCCACCTGGGATTCGGCGAAGTCCATGGATTCGGTGCTGAATGCCTCCACGGCGGCGATCTGAGAACCGTGGGGTGCACAGAGCGCGATGTTGCCGCCCAGGCGGGCCACCGGGTCCACCAGATACTCGGGCAGGACGGTCCAGCCCAGCCGCCAGCCGGGCATCCCCCAATATTTGGAGAAGGAGGAGATGATCACGGCGTCGTCAGTGACCTCAGAGGCACTGACCGCAGGCTCCCCGTAGCTGATCCCATGGTAGATCTCGTCGCTGATCAGCTGGGCTCCGTGGGAAGTGCACCACTGGGCCAGGCTGCTCAGCTGCTCGCGGCCGATCATGGTGCCGGTGGGGTTGGCCGGTGAGGCGATGATCAGCCCGTCCAAGGACCCGTTCTGGGCGACCTCTGCCTCCAGCTGCTCCACAGTTGGCTGAAAACGCACGTCCGGGTCGCAGTCCAGGTCCACCACCTCAATGCCCAGGCTGTCCAAGATGTTGCGGTAGGCGGGGTACCCGGGACGGGCCAGCGCCACCCGCGCCCCGGCGTCGAAGGCGGCCAGGAAGCTGAGCACGAAGGCTCCGGACGAGCCGGTGGTGATGGCGATCCGCTCGGCCGGCAGGTCGACGCCGTACCAGCTGCTGCAGTGCTCAGCCAGAGCCTCGCGCAGCGGCAGAATTCCGAAGCCGGCGCTGTAGTTGAGCACAGTGTTGTCCTGGTGGATCCGCGCGGCCGCCCGGTTCACCGACGGCGGGGCACCGGAACCCGGCTCACCGGCGGTCAGCGAGACCACATCGTGACCAGCGTGTCTGAGCTGTTCGACCCTGGCGAGCGTGCTCATGACTTTGAAACCTGGAACCTCTGACCGAGCAGAGGGGGAACGGTGTGAGGCGGAGTGCCTCCGGCGTCGCTGCTGCCGATGTCCAGGACGAGGCTGAGGGTCTCCCATACAGACCAACACTACCGCTCACCGGCCACCGCGCATCCGCCGAATCAGCGGGGCCTGTCAGCTCAAGCGCCCACCACAGACGCCGAGTTCGCAGAAAGATCTCAGAATTTCTCCATCCGGAACGGCCTGAGCTCCGAACACACAGATACACAGTTCGGGCAGGAGACTGGCCGCCTTGTGTTGACCCGGAAACAGTCCGACACAGTTCGACAGGAGAATCAGTCATGCAGACCGAGATGCGCACCGCAACGAAGATTCTGGGAATCGGCTCCATCGCCCTTCTGAGCCTGACGGCCTGCGGCGATGCCGAGGAAGACGCACCCGCAGAAGATCAGGACATGGGTGAAACCGAAGAGGACACTGACGGCCAGAATATGGACGAGGACTCCGGCGATGACGCCGAGGGTGAGGACATGAACGGGGACGAGGACGCCGCCGAGGAGGACGAGGCAGAGGAGATGGACCCCACCGCCGACCTGGTCGGGGCAGCATGCGACGACTATGCAGAGGAAGTGCCCGACGGCGACGGGTCCGTCGACGGTATGGCTCAGGACCCTGTTGCCACCGCAGCATCGAACAACCCCATGCTGACCACGCTGACCAGTGCGGTCTCCGGAGAGCTGAACCCGGAGGTCGACCTGGTGGATACGCTCAACGGTGACGAGTTCACTGTGCTTGCCCCCGTCGACGAGGCCTTCGAGGCAGTCCCTGAAGAGGACCTCGAGGCTCTGGGAGCCGATGCCGACGCACTGACCGATGTGCTGACCTATCACGTCATCCCGGGCCAGATGTCCCCCGATGAGATCGAAGGTGAGCACGAGACCGTCAACGGCACCACCGTCACCATCTCCGGTGAGGGCGAGGAGCTCATGTTCGACGACGCCGGGCTCGTGTGCGGAGGCGTCCAGACCGATAACGCCACCGTGTATATGATCGACGGCGTTCTGATGCCCGAAGCAGCCGAGGAGTAGGCCTCCAGCTGAAGGCTCCGCCCCGGACCGGTTCTGCCCGCGCCGCAGGGCACCGGGGCGACGACGGCGGCCCCTCTGCCTGGGCAGGGAGGGCCGCCGTCGTCGTCTCGACCGGGTTGCCGCAGAGACACGGCTCGCCGTGGAGGACCCAGGACTCGTACTACGAGGCCGAAACATGGCAAGCTGGCTGAATGCCGAGTTCCGACCCCTCACCGGGAGAGCCTGTGAGCTCCACGCGACCCCCGCGTGCATCCGGTGATGCCTGCGGGTCACTGCTGCTGCGGGTCCAGGGCGGTGATGAGCAGGCCTTCGAACAGCTCTACCGCCACCACGCGCCGATGTTCCTGGCGACCATCCTCCGGGTGGTGAGAAACCGGTCTCTGGCCGAAGAGGTCCTGCAGGAGGTCTTCACCGAAGTGTGGACGAACCCCACGCGGTTCAGCCCTCAGGTCGGCACCGGCCGCGCCTGGCTCACCACCATGTGCCGGCGTCGAGCCGTCGATAAGGTGCGGTCGGTCCAGGCGCAGCAGGACAGAGACTTCACCGAAGGGTCCCGGCACGCTCGTGATGTCGAACCGGATATCCAGACGGAGGCACTGAACCACGCAGAGTCCGCCCGGGTGGCGACGGTCCTCCAGAAGCTTCCAGCAGAGCAGGCCACTGCAATAGCGATGGCCTATTATCAAGAGTTGTCCCATTCCGAAATCGCCACCACCCTCGATGTGCCCCTGGGCACCATAAAATCGAGGATCCGGGATGGCATGGCACGTTTACGAGCACACCTGGGGGTGGCAGATGGACGCTGATCGCGAATACCTCGCCGCCGGCTATGTGCTCGGCGGGCTCAGCGGCGAAGAGGAAGACCTCGCCCGGTCCCTGGAAGCCTCGGACCCGCATTTCCAGGAAGAGCTGGAACTCATGCGGGAGACCATGGCCCTCGTGGGAGAGTCCGACGAGCCCGTGACCCCGAGCTCCGAGACAGAGGCCGCCATCCTGAGCATCCCGAACCGTCACCCCCGCCCTGCGGAGACGACTCCTGCAGATACGGCGCCGGACGCGGCAGAGCCCCAGGAAGCGCCGTCGTCGTCAGAGTCGCTGCCGCTGACAACTGAGGAAGCCCAGCAGGCTCCCCGGCGCAGGGGCGGACGCTCTTCGACCATCTTCTTCGCGCTGGCCGCTTCGGTGCTGCTCGTTCTCGCGACCGTGCTGGGGGGCCTGCTGTTCACACAGGCCCAGGACCAGCAGGACATGGAGGAGTCTCTGACGGCGGCCGAGAGCGAACGCCAAGAGACGGAGCGCCTGCTGGGAGCGCCCGACCTCTCCTCCGCCCATGCAGAATCCGCAGAGGGGGGAAGCCTCACGGTCACCTACTCCGTCGCAGAGGAGATGATCCACGTGGTGCCCCACGATGTACCGGCCCCGGAACCGGATCAGACGATGCAGATGTGGCTGATAGACGATCAAGGCGCCCAGAGCATCGGTCTGATGGGCGGAGAGACCTCTGAGCTGCTCGCTGACGTGGAGTTCGATGAGGGTGTCTCCTTCGGCGTCACCGTGGAGCCCGAGGGAGGATCCCCCGAGCCGAGCGACGAGCCGATCATCGTAGCCCAGCTCTGAGACCCCGCCGCGGCGGGGACCATCCGGGAGCAGAGTCTGTTCCGAACTGCAGACATGGGACCCGTACACCGTCCGACAGCCGGTCAGCTCCGTAGATTCTTCGCCGCTGCGATCTCCGGAATCGTGGCGGCCGGCATCTTCATCGGAATAGCCGATCTGCTGGCCAGATTCTTCGCCCCCGCCTCCTCGCCCCTGATCGCCCTGGGGAACAGCGTCATCGAACTCGCGCCGCCCGCGGTCCAGGACGTTGCGATATCGATCTTCGGCAGCAGCAACAAGCTGGTCCTCGTCCTGGGGATGGGCATCGGCGGGGCCGTGCTGGCCGCCGGGATCGGTCTTCTCGCCCGCCGTCGACTCGGTCTCGCCTGCGGGACCTTCGCAGCAGTGGCGGCGGTCCTGCTGGCAACCGTCGTCAGCCGTCCCGAGACGTCCTTGTCGGACCTCGTGCCCACTGCGCTGGGCGCAGTCTCAGGGGTCGCTGCTCTGGTCGTTCTGATCCGTGCCTCTGGTTCTTCAGCATCAGGTTCTCCAGCAGAATCCTCAGCGCCCGGGGCATCTGAACCGTCCCAGCGAAACTCCGTCGGTGAGGAGGATGAACGTCCGTCCCGGCGGATGTTCCTGACGCTCACAGCAGCCGGGACAGTGGCAGCCGCAGCCTCGCTCTCCCTGGGACGATCTGTGGGTGCCTTCACCCGAACCGCCGGTGCAACCATCAGTGAGCTGGTCCTTCCCTCCCCTGCCGTCCGAGCCGCCGCGATCCCCGCCGAGGCAGTCGTGGACATCGACGGTGTGGAGCCCTTCATCACGCCCAATGACGAGTTCTACCGGATCGATACGGCCCTGGCGGTTCCGGAGCTGACTCCTCAGGAGTGGAGCCTGCGCATCCACGGGCTGGTGGAGGAAGAGGTCACACTGGACATGCCGCAGCTGCTGGACCTGCCCCTGGAGGAGCACCACATCACCTTGACCTGCGTCTCCAACCCCGTCGGTGGGGATCTCCTGGGCACGGCGACATGGCTGGGATATCCGGTGCGGGAGCTGCTTGCCCAGGCCAGGCCGCTTCCGGAGGCGGATATGGTGCTCTCACGCTCAGTGGACGGCTTCACGGCCTCCACCCCTCTGGAAGCCCTGACCGACTCCCGGGACTCGCTGCTGGCCATCGGCATGAACGGGGATCCGCTTCCTGCAGAGCATGGCTTCCCCGCCCGGCTCGTGGTGCCAGGTCTCTACGGGTACGTCTCCGCCACCAAATGGGTGATCGAGCTGGAAGTCACCCGCTTCGACCAGGACACCGCCTACTGGACCGACCGTGGGTGGGATGAGAAGGCCCCGGTCCTCGTCTCCTCGCGCATCGATGTGCCGGGTTCCCTCCAGGAGGTCGACTCGGGGGATGTCGTCATCGCCGGCAGCGCGTGGTCCCAGCAGGAGGGGATCGAGAAGGTCGAGGTCAGGATCGACGACGGCGAGTGGCAGGAGGCAGAGATGGCGGCCGAGGTCTCGGCCGACACCTGGCGCCAATGGCGCTACGTCTATGCGGACGCCGATTCTGGCCGCCATTCAGTCACTGTCCGTGCCACCAATGCCGCAGGCGAGACCCAGACGGACGAACGGCGCGACCCGATCCCCAACGCCGCCACCGGGCAGCATCGCATCGAATTCCGGGTGAGCTGATGCGGCCCGTCGGTCACGCCGGATGTCGGCGCTTCAGGAGCCGGCTGAGGCACTCTTCCGCACACGGAGGATCTGGGACAGCACCGCCAACACCGGCAGTTCGAGCAGCGGGCCGGCCACCAGTGCGACGGCGATCAGCGGACGGTCCGGGAACGCGGCCACCGCCAGAGCCAAGGCGATGGGCGAGTTGCGCGCCGTCGTCGTCATGATGAGGGTGACCCTCCGGTCGGCCCTCAGCTTCAACAGCTTTCCGACGCCGGCGGAGACCAACGGCAACACGGCGAAGAAGATCAGCAGCGGGGCGAGCAGCAACAGCAGAGCATCCCAGTTCGCCAGGACGGTCTCGGCGTGGGTGGCGAACATGGCGGCGACCGCCAAGCACAGCAACGGCACCACGACAGCTCCGGCGGGGCCGATGATACGGCGCTCCATCTCTCTGCGCCCCATGATCCGCGGCAGGCCACGGCGCAGGATGACCGCCAGGGCCGCCGGGAAGAACAGGACCAGGACGACAGCTTCGAAGAGCATCCGCCAGTCCAACCCGACGGTCTCTCCGCCGAGAAACAGGATGTAGAGCGGCAACAGGGCCAGCTGCAGCACCAGGTTGACCGGCAGCAGCGCCGTCGCGATACCGGTATGACCGCGTGCCAGAGCGGTGAACACCAGGTACCAGTCGGTGCAGGGAGTCACGAGCAGAAGCAGCAGACCGATCCGCAGATCAGGCTCCCCGCCGAGCAGCCCGGCGCCGAGCGCCCACGCCAGGACTGGGGTGAACACGAAGTTCAGCACAAGACTGGCAGCGACAAGGCCCTTCGCTTGGCGGGCCTCCCCCACCTGGGCGAGGTTCATCTGCAGAAAGATCGCCGCCAGCATCACCAGCAGTGCCGGAAGGATCACATGCTCGGCGAGGTGCGCGGCCGGGAGCAGCAGCCCAAGAGAAAGGCCGAGGACTGCGGCGACTGTCACAAAGACGCTCTGCAGTCGCTCGGCCAGACTCATGGGATCAAGATTATCGCTTCATCCCCACCTCACCCGTGACGTGGGCACTTTATGGCGCTCTGGAGCCTCCCTCTGGGAACGATCCACCACACAGCGCCCACGCAACGGGGAACGGGGCGATGGGAGATAGGCGGGCCCGGGGGCTCAGCCCACCTGGTCCACAGGGGCCTCATAGCGGAGGGTGGCCGCAACGTTGTCTGTGACTCCGGCACCGACCAATCCCACCTGAGCATCGATGCCGGCGGCTTCGCGGAGCAGCTCATCCTCGCCCTCCGCGCGGGCATCGTAGCGCAGCAGCAGGGTCTGCACGGCGCCCAGGGTGATGGCCTTGCGGACGTCCTCGGCTCCCTCTACGGCACGGTCGGCGGCCTTGAGCTCCTGGAACCCTCCGGTCTCCTCCTGGGCGCGGCGGATGACGAGCTCGCGGGCCAGGTCGCCGATGTCCTCGATCAGGGACTCCTCAGCACCGCTGTCAGCGCTTCCCGAAGGAATGCCCCCGCCGGACTCGACCTCCTGAGCAATGCTGCTCAGAGGCTCAGGCAGCTCCTCCTGCAGACGTTTGCGTCCCTGAACTTCGCCAGCGAGCACTAAGACATCGGGCTTCCAGCGGTCCACGACCGTGGACAGACGCTCGACGACGTCACGAATATTCTGCTTGGCGGCCTCATCGGCCGCACGCTGGATCTGCTTGTGGCTCAGCGCGCCCTCACGGGGCTTGTGCACCGACTCCACGGCGGAGCCGGAGACACTCTCCTCGGCGCCTTCGTGCAGGACCTCCGAGGAGGTCAGCACCAGACGGCGGACGACAGCGCCCTCCTGATCAGCGATGGCCACCAATGCCCGGACTGAGCGGATGCGCTCGCGGATGTAGGGGCCGAGTTCGGCCGGTTCGCCGAGCACCGCATGGTCACCGCGGCCCAGCGCAGCGTCCCAGTGCTCTTCGAGGAGAAGTCCGTCCTGATTGGCCACCAGCACACGACCTTCAGCCTGGACCTCCGTGATGTCGTCGATGAGGATGGAGTCCTCCAGGGCGCGGATGGCCTCATCGTGGGCCCCGGCATCGGCGAGTTCTCGCTTCAGCGCGTCCCAACGGAGACGAACTTGGTCACCGGCGTCCTCGGAAGGCGCCCGCGACTCCAGATAGACCGTGGCGAAGGGGCCCTGAGCCTCATAGACGGGACGGAACCTGCTCAGCTCGATCCCGGTGTTGTCCTGAACTGCGTCCGTCTGCATGGTTCTCCTTCCGGGGAGGACCTCGCCTCCCCCGCAGGTTTCTAGGTGCAACGACCTTCTTCATCTCGAACCTAATAACCAGTCCTGAGAAGGTGCAACAGCTCAGCGCCCCCTTGAAAGCAGAAATCAGGATCTATACCGTGACCGGCATGAGTGCCCTGCAGATGACTGCGAACGATGCCAGTCCGCTGATGCCCACCGTGTGGGAGGGCATCGCGGCAGGGAGCTCCATCGCGTACTTCGTCCTCGCAGTCTGGGCGACCGTCGCCATCCTCGGCAGCCGGGAGAACTTCAGCCTCCCCAACACTCTGGCGCTGATCCTGACAGCCTGGTTCGCGCCGGTGTTGGGCCCGATCCTCGTGCTCATCACCGCGTACCGGCAGCCGCGCCCTGCCCCGACCACAGCGGCGCCAGAGACCACCGCCACGCCTGAACGCCTCTCGCACTGAGCGGCCGCCCCCACAGCTGAAGGCCGCTGATGCGGAGAGATCTGAGCACGGGCCGAGATGTGATGAAATTGCTCGGTGCTCGATCTCCTGAACCCCGTCATCCTCTCTGTCCTCACCCTGGTGGTGCTCAGCCTCCTGCGCGTGAATGTGGTCATCGCGCTGCTGATCGCCGCAGTGGTCGGCGGCCTCACCGGCGGCCTCTCACTGGAGGGCACCTTCGACACCATGATCGAAGGCCTCGGCGGCCAAGGTGAGACCGCACTGAGCTATATCCTGCTCGGGACGCTGGCGGTGATGGTGGCCCGCTCGGGACTCACCCGGAAGCTGATCCGCCGGGTCATGCCGCTGCTGCGTGGACCCCGCGCCGTGGTGCTCTTCGCCATCGCGGGACTGGCCTGCTTCTCGCAGAACCTGGTGCCGGTGCACATCGCCTTCATCCCCATCCTGATCCCGCCGCTGCTGGCGGCCTTCGACCGGATGAAGATCGACCGCCGCGGTGTGGCCGTGGCCCTGACCTTCGGGCTGAAGGCGCCGTATCTGATCGTGCCGCTGGGCTTCGGACTGATCTTCCAGGGGATCATCGTGGATTCCATGGAGGACCACGGCATGGAGATCTCCCTGGGGCAGATCCCGCTGGCCATGGCGTTCCCTGTGGCCGCCATGGCTGTGGGGCTGTCCTTCGCCATCCTGGTGACCTACCGGAAGAACCGTGAGTATGAGCCCGGTAAGCCGCTGGCCGGTACGGACGGCTCCCCGCTGGAGCTGCTGGACTCCCAGGAGGAGCTGCGCTGGACCCGCCAGGACGTGGCCGTGCTGCTGGGACTGGCCGTGACCTTGGTGCTGCAGCTGGTCTACGGGTCCCTGGTGATGGCGGCACTGGCCGGCGTCGTGGTGATCTTCCTGCTGCGCGGTGAGCGCTGGACCGACGGCGATCCGATCGTGGACCGCGGTGTGGGCATGATGGGCACCATCGCCTTCATCATGCTGGTGGCCTCCGGCTACGCCACGGTGCTGACCGAGACCGGCTCCGTGGACGACCTGGTCTCCTCCGCCGCCGGGTGGATCGGCGACAGCCAGATCCTCGCCGCCGTGGTGATGATGGCCGTAGGCCTGCTGGTGACCATGGGCATCGGCACCTCCTTCGGCACCGTGCCGGTTTTGGCGGCGATCTTCGTGCCGCTGGCCGCCGCCGTCGGGTTCAGCCCGCTGGCCACCGCGGCACTGATCGGCTCCGCCGGTGCACTCGGCGACGCCGGCGCCCCCGCCTCGGACTCCACGCTGGGCCCGACCTCCGGTCTGAACGCCGACGGCCAGCACCACCACATCTGGGACACCTGTGTGCCCACGTTCCTGCACTACAACGTGCTGATCTTTGCCGGAGGCATCGTCGCCGCCCTGGTGCTCTGAGCCGCCGACGGCGCACAACTGAGGCGGCGAGGGGCAAGACACCGTCCTCGCCGCCTCTGCGGTCCTACGGGTTCTGAGACTTCTTCGGCATGACCGCCAGGTTGCTCCTGAACCATTGGATGACGACGCTCGCCCCGATCAGGGCAGCACCAGTTGGGAACAGGGACCATTGCAATGCAGTGACCAGAAGCTGTCCGGCCGCCATGACGGCGTTGCCTCCAGGCTGTGCAGGGACGTCCATCGAATCGAAGATCAGCGGATGAGCCACCAACATGATGCTCCCCGCGAGAAAGCAGACGACGGACCAGCCCACACACTTCTTCGCGATCGGATCGAGTCCCTTCCCTCTTGCAGGCATCTCTGGCCCTTCCTTCCTCAGTGACACCACGAACCGCTGGCCCCAAGGTTAACGGTCTGCGCCCGGGACTGAGGGTAGGCCGCACTATTTCCCCAGGGAACAGTGCCGCCCACTGTTGCACCCGTGTAGGCGCTGCCCAAACCACGCCAAGAGCGCATATAACCGCTAGTTGTAGGAGGGCAGGACGTTGGTGACGCGCCCCGGGACGAGGCTGGCAGGAGCTTGACCGTCTGCAGCTGAGTGGGGGCGGTGATGATTGTAGTGCTGAACCCAGACTTTCATCGCTTCTCCTCGGGC
>NZ_BMIS01000016.1 GCF_014642675.1 Nesterenkonia cremea | reverse complement strand
TGGGCCCGTAGGCTGGAACATGGCTCGCGTCCTTTGCTACTTGGAAGATAGATCGGCAAAATCCATCATCCAACAAGGGCGCGAGCCCCTTGACTCGACACACCTCCACGCTCAACCGCGAATGGCCGTTCCGGGGTGTGGCGTCTTCTCTTGCTTGTCATGGTCACACCAGTTTTCCTGCCCGGAGCACCGGGCGCTAGTGCGACTCTCATAACTCGTGGACCGAAATCAGGGGGTCATTCCAAGTGCTTTGTACTGGTGATGGGTGTGGGGCTCGATGTGCGGTTGCATGTCCCGGTCTCTCATGGACTGGATCTTTTGGTCTTCGTACTCAGCCCAGCCTAGGAAGAGCTGCTCAATGGTGACGTCTTCCAGAGACCCGGTCGTGTGCATCCTCTCTGACAGCTCATGCCACTTCTCGTTGAAAACACGACGCACAGCGCCCTTGGTCTTCTCTCGGACCAGCATTTCTCGGCGGTTTCCCCTGGCGTCTCTGTACAAGACTCTGGCGTAGTAGCCTCCGTCGCTGTCCTGCTTAACGTTGACGGCGCCGTGGGTCCCTGGTCTTAGTGGTTGGCGGGGCACGATCTCTCCTTGCAGCTCTCGACGTTCGCCCTACGGGCTGAGGTGAGAGTGTCCGGCGGAGGTGCCTTCCGAGGTCATCGGTTCCCGGCCAAAGGTGGGAATAGAGTGGGACGAGGTTCTCCTCCCTGCTCTGGCCCCGTTTCTGGGGCAGCCCTACATCCCTGCAATGACAAGGATGTAGGGCCCCAGAAACGGGAGATGCCTGCGGAAGCAGTGAGGAGGGCCTCCGCAGGCGTCGCGCTTCCCATCGCGCATTTGCCATTAGAACACGTCTTCTAGATCGCTGGCAAGGCCATTTCTGACTAGAAGATGTCTTCGATAGAGCTTCTCTGTGAAGAACCTGTCAGAACACTGGTTCGATGATCTGCATCGCTGTCATGCCTTGGGCAGAACGGGGTCGCCGGCCTTTCTGGCCAGGTAGATCGCGTAGGCGCAGATCAGCACTCCCACGAAGGCTGTGATCGAACCGGCGAAGGCCGGCGCGCGCAGTCCCAGGCCGGCGTCGATGACGGCCGCGCCCATGATGGCGCCGATGGCATTGGCGCTGTTGAAGGCCGAATGCTGGAAGCTCGCGGCCAGCTGTGGGGCCCGCGGCGCAGTGTCCAGCAGGTGGGTCTGCACGGAGGGGCCCAGCCCGCCGGAGGCCACGCCGATCAGGAAGAGGAAGGTCACCATCAGCGCCGGGATATGGGCGAAGGCGCCGAAGAGCGCCATGCACACGGCCACGGTCACGGTCCCCACCATCACCGTTCCCAGGACAGACTTATCCGAATAGTGGCCGCCCACGAAGTTGCCGATCACATTGCCCAGGCCGTAGAAGAACACCACGATCGGGATCGCCGCCGAGGAGAGCTCCGTGACATGCATGGCCGTATAGGAGATGTAGGAGTAGATGGCGAACATCCCGGAGAAGCCGACCACCGCCAGAATGATGCCCACCCAGAGCCGCTGATTCCAGAGCCCCTTGAGCTCACCACGGACTGAAGAGCCCTCCGGCGGCCAGATCTTCGGGGCACAGAAGGCCACGGCCACCATGGTGATCACGGCCAGCCCGGCGGTGACCAGGAACATGATCCGCCAGCCGAACTCCAGTCCGGCCCAGGTCACCACCGGCACGCCCACCAGGTTGGCGATGGCGATGCCGGAGAGGACCACGGCGATGGCTCGGGCGCGCATCACCGGCCCGGCCATATGGGCGGCCATCAGTGCGGCGGTTGCGAAGTAGGCTCCGTGGGGCAGCCCGGAGATGAAGCGCCCGTAGAGCATGGCCTCGAAGCTGGGCGCGAAGTAGCTGAACAGATGGGCGAAGGCGAAGATCCCCAGCAGCACCAGGGCGTAGGTCTTGCGTTCGCGCTTGGCGCCCATCAGGGAGAGCAGCGGGGCACCCACCACCACACCGGCGGCGTAGAAGGTCACCAGCAGCCCGCCCTGGGAATCGGAGATGTCCAGCTCCTCGGCGGCCGCGGCGTTGAGCCCCATGATGGCGAACTCGGTGACGCCGATGGCGAAGCCGCCCAGGGAGAGTGCGAGGATCGCGATGATGACCTGGCGCGTGGAGTAGCCAGGGTCCTCCATGCCGGGTCTGACCACCGGGGTGGTGCCGGTGACCGCGGGGATGGAGCCGGTGATGATCTGCACCGGGCTGGTCATCGGGCCGACCGGCGATGAGGTCCCCTCTGCGACTGCCCGCTCCGGTGGTGTGTTCTGGTCTTTCATGCGTTCAGTCTGAGTCATCTCATCAGTCCTCGTGTAGAACCCAGTTCCCGTAAGGACCATCATTCCAGGTCAGCGTGAAATCCATGTCACGCGGGCCTGGAGGTTTCCTGAGAGCCCAGCCCGCGCTCAGCGCCGGAGCAGGTGCAGGATCACATCGCGCAGCACGACGCCGGCCCCATCCGGCTTCTGGACGATCCGGATCTCCTCCTTGGTGGTGATGATCTCCCAGTCCGCGGCGCCGAAGCCCGCCGCGGCCTGCTCGGGCGTGGTGCTGGCCTCCTCCGGGCGATCGGCGTGGTGATGCAGATGCCCGATCAGCAGGAGCCGACCGCCCGGTGCCACCCAGTCGGCGAGCCGCGCGTAGAGATCCTCCTGCGGGATCGGCGCATGGGCGTAGCAGGAGAGCACCAGGTCATAGCGCTGTTCAGGCTCCCAGGTCACGGCGTCGGCGACCTGCCACCGCACCTGTTGGTCCAGTCCCGCCGCCTGCGCCCGCTGGGCGGCATGCTCCAGGGCCTGCTCAGAGATGTCCACTCCGGTGGCCTCCCAGCCGGCCTGGGCCAGGGCGAGCGCCTCTGTCCCGGCGCCGCATCCGACATCCAGGGCGGTGCCCGGCTTCAGGTCGGCAGTCTCGGAGAGGACCCGCGGATGAGGCGGCATAGCCTTCATCGCCGAGCCGCCGTGGCCGCCTCGCCAGGTCTGATCCCAGAACTCGGCGCTGAAACCGCGGCTCATCGTCGGGCCCGCTCGGCGAGGTCGAAGTCCTCGCTCACCAGGGTCATATTGGCCATGGCCCCTGCCATCGTGCCGGCGCTGACGGCCATGGGAACGTTGGCCATCGGCGCGCTCAGGTTGCCCGGGGCCCATACGCGCTCGTGGCTGGTCTTCCCGAACTGGTCGGCCTCGATGAAGCTGCCCACCATGGTCTCGCCCCGTGTGAGCCCCAGCGGGCCCAGGAAGCCGTCCTGCGGGGTCAGGTCGGCGGCGGTGAACAGTGCGTCGATGCTGACCCGGCGGCCGTCCTCCAGGGTCACTGCGGAGAGAACATCACCTTCGCCGAGGACCTCGGTCACCGGGGTGGGCTCGATGACCACGCCGCGGGACTCCAGCCGAGCGGCGGTCTCGGCGTTGAGCTCTCCGGCGCCGGCGCTGAAGAAGGTCAGCTGATCGCTCCACTGGCGCAGCAGCTCGGTCTGGTGCAGCCCCAGGGCCGAGGTGGCCAGCACACCAAGGCGCCGGCCGCGGAACTCCCAGCCGTGGCAGTAGGGGCAGTGCAGCACGGAACGCCCCCAGCGTTTGGGCAGCCCCGGGATGGCCGGCGGGTGGTCGGTGACGCCGGTGGCTGCGATGACGGTGCGGGCGAAGAGCTGCTGGTCGTCCTCCAAGGTGACCACCAGGGTGCGCGGCCGGCTGGGATCCTGGGCGGCGTCGCGGACCTGCTTCACCCGCCCCGGGTGCAGGGCCACGCCGTAGCGGGCGGCCTCGACGCGGCCGGCGTGGAGCAGCTCGGCCGGAGGGGTGCCGTCGTGGCCCAGCACTGTATGCATATGGGTGGCGAAGCGGTTGCGCGGAGAGCCGGCGTCGATCACCAGGGTCTTCCGCAGGGAGCGGCCGAGGGCCTGGGCCGCGGCCAGCCCGCTGGCGCCGCCGCCGATGATGATGCTGTCCCAGAGTTCGCCGGCGGCGGTGCTGGGCAGCGTGCTCTCGACAGCGAACTCAGGGCTGGGGGAGTCCTCGGGGTGGTGTTCGGAGTGCAGATCTGAAGAAGTCATATCTCCAGGATGAGGCCGCTGTGCCATAATGGAAATATAGTTTGCAGAAACTGCAAGAATTGCAGGAGCGCCATGGCGAGGACGGACACAGATATGGAAGAGCTCGAGCAGGTCGGCATCAGGCTCAAGGCCGCACGGACCTCCAAGGGCTGGACGCTGGATCGGCTGGCCAAGGCCGCGAACATCTCCGCCAGTACGCTCTCGCGGCTGGAGTCGGGCAAGCGTCAGGCCAGCCTGGAGCTGCTGCTGCCGCTGACCCGTCAGCTCGGCATCAGCATCGATGACCTGCTGGTTCCGGTGCCGGAGGATCCTCGGGTCCGGCGCGACGGCTGGGAGGCAGACGGCATCCGTGTCCACCCGCTCTCGCCCGAGTCCTCACCGGTCCACACCTATAAGCTGCAGTACTCGCCGCGACCGCCGTGCGACGAGCTGAAGACCCACAACGGATACGAGTGGTTCTACGTGCTCTCCGGCCGGATGCGGCTGCAGCTGGGAAACCGGGAGATCATCCTGCACAAGGGCGAGGCCGCCGAGTTCGACACCCTCACACCCCATGCGTTGAGCGCCGTGGGCCCGGAGGACGGCGAGATCATCAGCATCTTCAACGAGGCCGGCGCTCGGTTCCACACTGAGATGGGAGTGGAGAGCCGCTGACCCTCAGCGCAGGCCGAGCATGCGGTCGCGGTTGACGTTGCGCGTCGCGTTCCGGATGGTGAACAGAGAGATGATCGTGCCGATGTAGAGGAAACCGAGGGTCACGAGGAACAAGATGCCCTTGATGTACTTGCCCAGGTAGAAGTACTGCAGGCCGGCGATGAAGAAGAAGCCGATGATGGTGAGGACCAGGGCGATCCCCGGATCCTTCTGCGGGCCGTCATATGCGCGGGAGGCCATAGCCCCAGTCTACGCCGCTGCGCGCAGCACTCCCAGCGGCTGTTCTTCCTGATATGAGACCGGCCGACAGCGGATCAGTGGTCACACCCGGTTCACCTCCCGGCGGGTCCACCCCAGCAGACCCAGCACGAGGCCGGCGATTCCGATCCCGCTGAGCACCAGCACCGGCGTCCAGGCGATCTCCTCCACCGGGTATTCGCTCAGATGTCCGTAGAGGTTCAGCTCGGTCACCGCCTCCGGCAGCTCCAGCAGGGAGCCGAAGCTGGCCATCACACCGGCGAAGCCGATCAGCACCCATCCCACCGGTGCCGCCAGCCGCGGCAGCCAGCCCAGCAGGGCCGTCACGATTCCCACCACGGCGAAGACCGCAGGGGCCTGCAGGACCGCGGCCAGGAACAGCTCACCGAACCAGCGGCCGCCGTCCTCCTCCAACGAGGCCATCGCGCCCAGGCCCATCCCGACGCCGACCACGGCCAGGATCAGCAGCAGCCCGGCCAGCAGCACGCCCAGGTGGGCGCCGAGCCAGCCCAGCCGGCTCACCGGTGCCGAGAGCGCATACTCGGCCCGGCCGCGGCTCTCCTCGCCGCGCAGCTGCTGCAGTCCGCTGACCCCTGCCGCGCCCACGAAGACCGCCATGAAAAGAGCCATATAGGCCAGATAGCCCAGCATCATGTCCTCGCCGGCGAACATCTGGCCCATCTCCTCGGGGAGGGTGTCGGCGGCATCGACCATGGTCTGGGCGAATGCGCCGAACATCAGGGCGGTCAGCAGCAGGGCGATGCCCCAGCCGCGCAGACCTCCGCGCAGCGTATGGGCGGCCAGCCCCGCTGGCGTGCCCAGGGACGGCCGAGCCCTGCTGCGGCCCAGCCGCACCGGGATCAGGCTGGCGGCCACATCACGCTTGGTGCTCAGCCAGAAGCCCAGGGCGGTGAGCACCACGGCGAAGCCCACCGGCAGGGCCAGCGGCCACCACCGGTCCTCCACATAGGGTGCGGTCTGCTGCGCCCACGCCAAGGGTGAGAACCAGGAGAGGGCATTGCCGCCCACCTCCGCCATATCTCCGCCCATGCGGATCACATAGGCCAGGCCCAGCATTGCCCCGGCCATGGCGCTGGCGCCGCGGGAGGACTCGCTGAGCTGGGAGCTCACCGCGGCGGCGCTGGCGAAGAACAGCCCCACTGCCAGGGAGCCTGAGGCCACCAGCGCTGAGCCGGTGAGCGAATACTCCGCAGAGGCGGCGCCGGCGAAGACCAGCCCCGCGGTCACCAGATTCGCGGCAACGGTGAGGATCAGGGCGGCGGTCAGCGTGGCATGCCGTCCCACCACATTGGCTCGGACCAGCTCGGCCCGTCCGGTCTGCTCCTCGGAGCGGGTGTGGCGGACCACGGTGAAGGCGCTGAACAGTGCGGTCAGGATGTAGATGAACAGCGCATAGCCGCCGGAGTAGAACCGTTCATGGGTGGGTTCCTCCATGCCGAAGCCGGGGCCCACCATCATGCGGCCCACCGGATCGGCATACATCCCGGAGACGCTGAGCAGCTCCTCCTGGGACTCGGCCACCACCTGGACGGCATGGGCGAAGTAGAAGCCCATCAGTCCGATCCCCAGCACCCAGGCCGTGGTGCGGATCCGGTCGCGCCGGATCATGAACCGCAGCAGGGTGCCGGTCCCGGACAGCGTGGCCTGGCGGGCGGCAGGGCTGGGTGTGTGCTGCGTCGTGGAGACTGTGGTGCTCATGTCAGGACACCTTCTTCTGCGTGGAGGTGCTCACGCCGCGGGCGGAGAGATCGTCTCCGTAGTGGCGCATCAGCAGCTGTTCCAAAGTGGGCGGATGCGCCACGATGGAGTGCACGCCCAGACCGGCGAGGCGCTGCATGACCTCTCCCACGTGGTCGCCGTCGACCTCGAAGACGCTGCGCTCGCCGGTGCTCGGACTGCCTTCGGTGTGGAAGGCGTGGACGAAGCTCACCGAGGCCAGCTCATCCGCCGGGGACTCGGTCTGGACTTCGATGGTCGTCCGGGTCATATGCCGCAGCTCGGAGAGCGTGCCGGATTCGACGATATTGCCGCTGCGGATGATCGAGATCCGGTCGGAGAGCGCCTCCACCTGGGAGAGGATGTGGCTGGAGAGCAGCACGGAGCGCCCGGCGGCCTTGGCCTCGTGGATGACCTCTTGGAAGACGGCCTCCATGAGCGGGTCCAGTCCGGCGGTGGGCTCATCCAGCAGGAGCAGGTCCACCTCAGCGGCCAGCGCGGCGATCAGCGCCACCTTCTGTCGGTTGCCCTTGGAGTAGGTCCGGGTCTTCTTCCGGGGGTCCAGGTCGAAGCGTTCGATCAGCTCATCGCGGCGGGTCGGGTCGAATGCGCGGCCGGTGCCGCGGCTGCGCAGCCGCAGGAACACGTCGATGGCCTCGCCTCCGGTGAGGTTGGGCCACAGCTCGACGTCGCCGGGCACATAGGCCAGGCGGCGGTGCAGCTCCACCGCGTCTCGCCAGGGATCGCGGCCGAAGAGCCGGATGGTCCCCGAGTCCGGGCGAAGCAGTCCCAGCAGCACGCGCATGGTGGTGGATTTGCCTGCGCCGTTGGGGCCCAGGAAGCCGTGCACCTCCCCGGGGGCGATGCTCAGGTTCAGATCGTCGAGGGCGCGGACCGGGCCGAACTCCTTGACCAGATCGACGGCAGAGATGACCGGGGCGTTCTCACTCATCGGTCAGTTCCTTTCGTGGAGGCGGCGCTGAGATCGGCGAAGCTGCCGTCGAGCGGATGTCTCGCGGCTTCGGCGCTGCTGTGTGACGCGCGGGGTCTCACGCGCGGTGGGTTCAGAGGGCGGAGCTCTCGGGGGCCTGCTCAGCCTGTTCGGCGCCGAGCAGCTCGGAATAGGCCTCGGCGTTGAACAGTGGTCGGGTGTAGAGCTCCATGAGAGTGGCCATATAGGCGTCCAGGCCTTCGGGGTCCGGATCCTCCTGGACCAGGCTCATGCCCAGATGGCGCTCCATATGCCGGTGCAGGACCAGCCCGCCGAAGGACTGCAGGAGCAGGACCACGGCACGGTGACGCGGATTGCGGCTGGGATAGACCAGCCCTATCTCCTCGGCCTCCGCGGTGTAGACCAGGGAGTCCTCCACGAGCTGGTCGAAGAGGAGATCCACCTCCGGCCCGCCGGCCACGAAAGCGCGCATCAGGTACTTCACCAGGTGACGGTTGGCCATCACCGCCTCATGGGCGACGTTGCGCGGCATGCTGCCGCGGCGCACCGATTCGGTCTTGACCCGGCTGAACTGCTCGGCCACATACCTGTCGCAGGCAGTTCTCAGCCCGGCTTTGGAGCCGAAGTGATGGATGACCAGGGGAGCCGAGGCTCCGGCCCGCTGGGCGATGGTCTTCACCGTCACCCCATCGAAGCCATGCTCACCGTAGAGATCGATGGCGGCGCAGATGATCCGCTGCCGCGCGCTCTCCTGGGTCTCCTGGCCGGAGGCGCCTGAGGTGCCGTTCTCCCGGTGTGCGGAGTCCACGCGGAATCGATCCCTGCCGGTGCGCGTGGCGCCGTAGCGATAGACCATAGGCTCCTCCTCACCTCGGGGCTGAACGGATATTCAGCACCTCACAGTTCGAAGGTAGACCAGCGCTGACAGCCTCCACAAGAGGCTGAACCCCTGGGCTGTTCCGTTCAGCACCGGGGGCTCAGCGAGGGGGAGGAGGTCCCCTTCTTCGCCAGCATCAGCCAGACGCCCTGATGGCTGTCCTCCTGCTCATCCAGTCAGCTGCGCCAGGCCAGCCTGATCGCGGAGACCACCAGCACGTCCTCATCGCTGCGCTCAGCGGCCATGGCGGCGCTCCAGGTGCAGGCCGGTCAGAGAACCCTCGACGCCGATCAGCTCAGTCGGCGTGCCGGAGAAGACCACGCGGCCGCCGTCATGCCCGGCACCGGGGCCGACGTCGATGATCCGGTCCGCCCGGGAGATCACGTCCAGGTTGTGCTCGATCACGATGACGGTGCGGCCGGCGTCGACGATCTTCTCCAACATCTGGGTCAGACGCTCGGTGTCGGCCATATGCAACCCGGCGCTGGGCTCGTCCAGGATGATCACATCGGCCTCGGAGCCGATCTCGATGGCCAGCTTGATGCGCTGGCGCTCGCCGCCGGAGAGCGTGCTCAGCGGCTGGCCCAGGGTCAGGTAGCCCAGGCCCACGTCCCAGAGGCGGGTGAGGATCTTCCCGGCCGTGGGCAGCGTGGCTTCGGCCGCGCCCTCGACCTCGCCGCGGAAGAAGACCAGCGCCTCCTCCACGGACATGCTCAGCACCTCGGCGATGTTCTTCCCACCCAGGGTGTACTCCAGGACGGCGGCCTGGAAGCGGCGCCCCTCGCACTCCTCGCAGACGGTGGAGATCCCGGAGACGATACCCAGGTCCTGATAGATGACGCCGGCGCCGCCGCAGGTGGGGCAGGCGCCTTCGGAGTTGGCGCTGAACAGGGCGGGCTTGACCCCATTGGACTTGGCGAAGGCCTTGCGCACCGGCTCCAGCAGTCCGGTGTAGGTGGCCGGATTGGAACGGCGCGATCCCCGGATCCCGGTCTGGTCCACGGCCACCACGGACTCGCGGCCGGCCAGTGAGCCATGGATCAGTGAGCTCTTGCCGGAGCCTGCCACGCCGGTCACGGCCACCAGCACCCCGGTGGGCACATCCACGTCCACGCCCTGCAGGTTATGGGTCTGCGCCCCGCGGATCTCCAGAGCTCCGGAGGGGCTGCGCGGCCGGGTCTTCAGCGCGGCGCGGCTCTCCAGGTGCTCGCCGGTCAGCGTGCCGGAGCTGCGCAGTCCGGCGAAGTCGCCGGTGTAGACGATCTCGCCGCCATGGGTTCCGGCCCCAGGGCCCATATCCACGATGTGATCGGCGATGGCCATGACCGTGGGGTTGTGCTCGACCACCAGCACGGTGTTGCCCTTGTCGCGCAGCTTGAGCAGCAGCACGTTCATGCGGTCCACATCGTGCGGGTGCAGGCCCACCGTCGGCTCGTCGAAGACATAGGTGACATCGGTCAGCGAGGAGCCCAGGTGGCGGATCATCTTGACCCGCTGAGCCTCACCGCCGGAGAGCGTGCCGGAGGCGCGATCCAGGGAGAGATAACCCAGACCGATGTCCACAAAGTTCTTCAGAGTCTCGGTGAGAGCCGTGAGCAGGGGAGCGGCCCCGGTCAGGCTCTGGGATGAGCCGACCTCGGTGATCCAGCTGAGCAGATCGCTGATCTGCATGCAGCAGAGGTCGGCGATGTTCCTCCCCTCGATCAGTGAGGAGAGGGTCAGGGCTGCCAGGCGGGTGCCGCCGCAGTCGGGACAGTCGGTATAGGTGACCGCACGGTCCACGAAAGCGCGGATATGGGGCTGCATGGCGTCGCGGTCCTTGGAGAGGAAGGACTTCTTCACCGCCGGAACCAGTCCCTGGAAGGTCATATTGGTGCCGCTGATGTTCACCTTGGTGGCCTTGCGGTGGAAGAGGTCCTCACGCTCCTGCTCGGTGTAGTCGCGCACCGGCTTCTCCGGGTCGAAGAATCCGGACTCGGCGTAGAATCGCACGGACCAGCCGCCGGGCTTATAGCCGGGCACGGTGATCGCGCCCTCGTTCAGCGACTTGGTCTCATCCACCAGCTGGCTCAGGTCGATGTCATTGACCTGACCGCGTCCCTCGCAGCGCACGCACATGCCGCCGGTGACGCTGTAGCCGGCGGCCTCCCGGCTGCCGTCGGCTCTGGTGAGTGTGCCGCCGCCGGAGGAGGACATGACGTTGAAGGAGTAGGCCATCGGATTGCCCAGTGCGGGCTGGGCGAAGCGGCTGAAGAGGATCCTCAGCATGGAGTTCACATCGGTGGCCGTTCCCACGGTGGAGCGCGGATTGGGCGCCATGCGCTCCTGGTCGATGATGATTGAGGCTGTCAGCCCCTCCAGGGCCTCCACCTCGGGGCGGGACATGGCCGGCATGAAGCCCTGTATGAAGGCGTCATAGGTCTCGTTGATGAGCCGTCGGGATTCGGCGGCGATGGTCCCGAAGACCAGGGAGGACTTCCCGGAGCCGGAGACGCCGGTGAAGACGGTGAGCCGACGCTTGGGGATGTCCACGGCCACGCCGCGCAGGTTGTTCTCCTGGGCGCCGCGGACAGTGATGGTCTCGTGGACCGTCCCGGAGGCAGAAGAATGGGGGGATGCGGACTCAGGGGGCAGGCTGCTCTCGATCACCGAAATATCGTACGCCGTACGCCAAGCGAGTGGAAGAGGGTGAGCGGACGGCGTCGGGCTGGCTGTGCTCGCACCCATATGCCTGTACAGAAATATTTCCTCAGGGTAATCTTTCTGTATGAGCGTCTTCAGCGCCGTGGCAGAGCCTCACCGCCGGCAGATCCTGGACCTCCTCCGCGAGGGGGAGATGTCCGCCGGTGAGCTGGTCGAGCGGATGGACCTCAGTCAGCCGGGAGTCTCCAAGCACCTCAAGGCGCTGCGTGAGGCCGGACTGGTCGCTGTGCGCGTCCATGGTCGGCGCCGCGTCTATGCGCTGGAGCCGGAGCCCCTGGAAGAGATCGTCGACTGGCTGGAGCCCTATCGGATGCTCTGGTCCAGTCGGCTCGACCGCCTCGAACACCACCTCAGGGAGAACCCATGACCGAGAACACCGCCCGCGACGGCGTGCTGGAGACCATCGAGGGCCGCCCCGCACTGCGCTTCGTGCGGGAGCTTCCCTGTTCCATCGAGCGGGTCTGGAGGGCAGTGTCCACGCCGGCAGAGCTGGAACAGTGGTTCCCCGCCGCCGTGGAGTGGGGACCGGAGGCCGGAGAGAAGCTGGAGGCCTTCGGCATGACCGGAGAGGTGACCGAGGCGCAGCCGCCGCACACCCTGGCCTGGAGCTTCAACGGAGATCTCTACCGCTTCGAGCTCACCGGAGATGAGCGCTCCTGCCGGCTGATGTTCCTCCACGTCTTCGCCGATCCGCAGACCCCTGCGGCGCAGACCGCGGCCGGCTGGCACACCTATATGGATCGGCTGGAAGGGCTGCTGGCGGGCGCTGCGATCTCCGAGAAGGAGGCCCACGCCGGCTGGGGCGAGATCCACGAGCACTATGCACAGGTCTTCGGCGTGGATCCCACGCCCGGCCGCGAATTCTGGAAGCGGCTGCAGGAGTCGCTCTGAGGCGGGAGCCTCGCACGCTTCAGAGCCCCGGTCGCCGCACCCTGTCGTCTCGCAGGCGGCAGGTGGGTGACCGGGGCTCTGAAGTGCATCCGCGTTCCGCAACGGACTCGGCGACTCAAGTGTGAGGGGACCGAGGTGATCAGTCCTCGTCCTGCTGCTCGGCCTCGTTCTCAGGGACGATGTCGTAGTAGACGTCCTCGTCATCCACGTCGGTGATGGTGATGAGGTACTGCTCGTCCGGAATGTCCTCCTCCTCGAACGCCACCGTGCAGTCCATCTGCTCGTCGATCTCGGCACCGATGTCGCCGGAGCAGTCGACGTCGAACTCCTCCTCGGTCAGGCCGGCTTCCTCAAGCTCGGAGACCATGGTCTCCTCCACATCATCGCTCTGCAGCGCGGAGCCGCAGGCGGTCAGGGTGAACAGTCCCGCAGTCGCGAACACGGCGGCGGAGGTCTTCTCCAGGTGCATCGTGGCAAACCTTTCATCATCTGGTGTCTCAGTGATCCGATGCCCCAGCCTACGGGCCGCAGGCTCCATGTGCCCGACTCTGCAGATGCGGAGTCGAGCGCATAAACTGACCTGGATTGTCCAAGCGCATACCTTATGGGAGCAGTATGTCTACGTCCGAACGCCCTGCGGGCAGCACTGAGGAGCAGGCTGCCTCCTCAGGGCCTCATCCCCTCGATGAGGCCGCGGTCGAGAACGCCGTGCAGCAGGCTCTGCAGGCCTTCGAGGCCGCCGCCGATCTCGAGGAGCTCAAAGAGGCTCGGCTGGCCCACACCGGGGAGAAGGCCCCCATCGTGCTGGCCAACCGCCAGATCAAGGATCTGGACAAGGACCAGAAGAAGGAGGCCGGCAAGCTGCTCGGAGCGGCCCGCGGCCGTGTCCAGAAGGCGCTGTCGGCCCGCACCGACGTCCTGGAGGCCGAGCACGCCGAGCGCATGCTCATCGAGGAGGCGGTGGACGTCACCGCCGCCCCGCGTCGTAAGCCGCTGGGCGCCCGGCACCCGCTCTCGGTGCTGCAGGAGGAGGTCTCCGACGTCTTCATCGGCATGGGCTGGGAGATCGCCGAGGGTCCCGAGGTGGAGTCCGAGTGGTTCAACTTCGACGCCCTGAACTTCGATCCGGACCACCCGGCCCGCGAGATGCAGGACACCTTCTTCGTGGAGCCCAAGAGCTCCCACCTGGTGCTGCGCACCCACACCTCGCCGGTGCAGATCCGTGCGCTGCTGGGCCGCGAACTGCCGGTCTATGTGCTCTGCCCGGGCAAGACCTTCCGCACCGATGAGCTCGACGCCACCCACACCCCGGTCTTCCATCAGTTCGAGGGCCTGGCCGTGGACAAGGGCCTGACCATGGCGGATCTGAAGGGCACTCTGGAGCACTTCGCCCGCCAGATGTTCGGCCCGGAGGCCGCCATCCGCCTGCGCCCGAGCTACTTCCCCTTCACTGAGCCCTCCGCCGAGCTGGATGTCTGGGACGTCAACGCCAAGGGTGGTCCGCGCTGGGTCGAGTGGGGAGGCTGCGGCATGGTCAACCCCGACGTTCTGCGCGCTGCGGGCGTGGATCCCCAGGAGCATACCGGCTTCGCCTTCGGCATGGGTGTGGAGCGCACACTGATGTTCCGCAACGGTGTCACCGATATGCGCGACATGATCGAAGGCGATGTCCGGTTCAGCCAGCAGTTCGGAATGGAGGTCTGAGGCATGCGCATCCCGCTGTCATGGATCCGTGAATACACCCAGTTCCCCGCGACAGGGATGGCCGAGGACCTCATGGCCGAGCTGGTGAAGGTCGGGCTCGAGGAAGAGGACGTCCACCGTCCCACCGACGAGATCTCCGGCCCCATCGTCGTCGGCGAGGTGCTGGAGAAGCACCCGGAGGAGCAGTCCAACGGCAAGACCATCAACTGGTGCCAGGTCCGCGTGGTCCCCGAGGGGCAGGAGCAGACCCTGACCGGCAAGGGGATCGATCCTTCCGGTGTGCAGGGCATCGTCTGCGGCGCCCACAACTTCGAGCGGGGCGACAAGGTCGTGGTGACCATGCCCGGCGCTGTGCTGCCCGGAAACTTCGCCATCTCGGCGCGCAAGACCTACGGCCACCTCTCCGCGGGCATGATCGCCTCGGTCAAGGAGCTCGGCCTGGGAGAGGACCACGCCGGCATCCTGGTGCTCAGCACTCTGGGCCTGGATCCCCAGCCGGGCACCGACGCCATGGAGCTGCTGGGCCTCTATGACTCCGCCGCCGAGATCAATGTGACCCCGGACCGCGGATACGCCTTCAGCATCCGCGGTGCGGCACGAGAGTACTCCCACGCCACCGGCACCGCGTTCACCGACCCTGCCGAGCAGGTTCAGGTTCCCGACGCCGGCACGGCCGGTCATGAGGTCATCCTCGAGGACTCCGCACCCATCTACGGCACCCCCGGCTGCGACTCCTTCGTGGCCCGGAAGGTCACCGGCGTGGACCCCAACGCGCCCACTCCGCCGTGGATGGCCGCGCGCCTGCGTCTGGCGGGCATGCGCCCGATCAGCCTGGCCGTGGACATCTCCAACTACGTGATGTGGGAGCTGGGCCAGCCCCTGCACTTCTACGACGCCGAGTCCCTGCGGGGCGCCATCCGTGTGCGCCGCGCCGCAGCCGGGGAGAAGCTCACCACGCTGGATGAGAAGGAGCGCGAGCTCCACGCCGAGGACCTGGTCATCGCCGATGACCGCGGTGCCATCGGCCTGGCCGGCGTGATGGGCGGAGCCGCCACGGAGGTGGGAGAGTCCACCAGCACTGTGCTGATCGAGGCCGCCCACTTCGATCCGATCACCATCAGCCGCAGCAAGCGCCGCCATAAGCTGCCCTCCGAGGCCTCCAAGCGCAATGAGCGCGGAGTGGATCCGCTGCTGCCGGCCATCGCAGCCCAGCGTGCGGTGGACCTGCTGGTGGAGCTGGCCGGCGGCACCGACAGCGGGGAGATCACCCAGGTGGGCGAGCCTGCCCTGCCTGCGCCGATCACCCTGGACCCGGCTCTGGCTGAGCGCACAACCGGTGTGTCCTACACCGCCGAGCAGCTGCGGCAGACGCTGAGCGACATCGGCGCAAGCGTCGAGGAGCGGTCCCCCGAGTCCTGGACGGTCACCCCGCCGGCATGGCGCCCGGACCTGACCATCCCGGAGGCTCTGGTGGAGGAGGTCGCACGGCTCATCGGTTACGACCAGATCCCGTCCCGCCTGCCGGTGGCACCGGCGGGCCGCGGGCTGAGCGCTGAGCAGAAGCGCCGTCGCCAGGTCTTCACCGGTCTGGCCGGTGCAGGCTTCACTGAGGTGCTGAGCTACCCGTTCTACTCGGAGGAGGCCAACCAGCTCTTCGGCGCCGCCGAGGAGGGCGCCGAGCTGCCGATGGTCCGACTGGCCAATCCGATCGCCAGCCAGCACCCCACGCTGCGCACCACGCTGCTGCCGGGCCTGCTGGATGCCGCTCGCCGCAACGTCTCTCGCGGGTTCGGCGCTGTGGCGCTCTTCGAGGCCGGCCGGGTCTTCCACCCCGGAGGGACCCTCGGCAGCACCACCATCCCGGGCCTGGGCGCACACCCCGGTGCGGAGCACATCGCGGAGCTGGAGGCCGGCATCCCGGACCAGCCGCTGCATGTGGCCGTGGCGCTGACCGGCGAGGAGCCGGCCGCGGAGCTGGGTCAGCAGGCTCGGCGTCGTGACTGGGCCGATGCCCTGGAGTCTGCACATACTGTGGCCGGCCTGCTGAACCTTCAGCTGGAGGTCGTGCAGGGGTCCCATCAGGCCTTCCACCCGGGCCGCACTGCTGAGCTGCGGCTGTCCGGCGCGCAGAGCGCCATCGGTTACGCCGGTGAGCTGCACCCCAAGGTGGTCGAGGCCTGGGGTCTGCCCGAGCGCACCGCTGTCATGGAGCTGGACCTGGAGGCGCTGATCGCGGCTGCGGCCGAGAAGGTCGCCGCGGAGCCGATCTCCGGCTTCCCGCAGACCTCGCAGGACGTGGCGCTCATCGTGGAGGACTCTCTGCCCTCCGCGCAGCTCAGGGCCACTCTCGCCGAAGGCGCAGGTGAGCTGCTGGAGGGCATCGAGCTCTTCGACGTCTACTCGGGCACCGGCATCGAGGAGGGCAGGAAGTCCCTGGCCTATGCCCTGCGCTTCCGTGCCCAGGACCGCACGCTGACCGCAGAGGAGGCATCCGAGGCCCGTGCGGCCGCCGTCGCCCTGGCCGAGCAGCGCCACGGAGCCGTCCAACGCTGAGCCACGCCCCACCCCGAACAACGCCCCACCCCGAACGGCACAGTGTTGAACGGACCAGCAGTGTTGAACGGGTCAGCAGCCGCACAGAACGACGTCGGCCCCGTCACCTCCGCTGGGAGGTGACGGGGCCGACGTCGTCGTGTATAGCGTCGTGTACAGGGCCCTTACGGCACCAGCAGCAGCTTGCCGGTGGTGCGGCGTGCCTCGAGGTCGTCGTGGGCACGGGCGGCCTCGGTCAGCGGGTAGGTGCTGCCGATGTTCAGCGTCAGCTCGCCCGAGGTCAGGGCACCGAAGAGCTCGGAGTACCGCCAAGCCCGCTCCTGGGCGTTCTGCAGGTACCACTGCACCGAGGGGCGGGTCACGAACAGGCCGCCGCGGCGATTGAGCTCCTGCGGGTCGATGGGCGGGACCTGGCCGGAGGCTCCGCCGAAGGCCACGAGCATGCCGCGCACCGCCAGGGACTTCAGCGAGCCCTGGTAGGTGTCCCTGCCTACGCCGTCATAGGCAACGGAGACGCCCTCGCCCTTGGTGATCTCCAGGACCCGATCGGCGAAGTCCTCATAGCCCAGCACATAGTCGGCGCCGGCGGCCTGGGCGATCTCTGCCTTCTCATCGGTGGAGGTGGTGGTGATCACGCGGGCGCCCTTGGCCTTGAGCAGCTGGGTCAGGATCTGTCCGACCCCGCCGGCTCCGGCATGGGTCAGCACTGTCTCCCCGGCGGAGACCCGGTAGGTGGAGTTGATCAGGTAGTGGGCGGTGATGCCCTGCAGCGGCAGTGCTGCGGCCTGCTCGTCGGTCACCTCGTCCGGGACGCGGAAGGCCTTGGCGGCATCCACCACGAAGTGGGTGGCGTAGGTGCCGGTGGCGGCCTCAGTGGTGGCCACGCGCTCACCCACGGCGAAGCCCTCCACTCCGTCTCCCACGGAGATCACGGTGCCTGCGCCCTCGGTGCCGGGGACGAAGGGGTAGTCCACCGGGTAGACGCCGCTGCGCTGGTAGGTCTCGATGAAGTTCACGCCGGCCGCGGCGGTCTTGACCAGGATCTGGCCCTCACCGGGAGAGGGAAGGGTGACGTCGGCGGCCTGGAACACGTCGGTCCCGCCGGCCTCTTCGGCGCGCATCACCAGTGCGCTGTCCGGAAGGTCCTCGGGGAAAACAGTCTGTTCGCTCATAGGCGTCAGGGTATCGAAGGACCCTGATAATCAAGAAGCCTCGCCCGGCGTGGCTGGGTGCGTTCCGCGTGGAGCGTAGATGCATAAATATTGATAGCTCTGCATACTGTCGCGTAGACTTCTCGGCATGGTCTATACAGCAGCCGTCTCAGGAGCCTCCGGCTACGCCGGGGGAGAGGTCCTGCGCCTCCTCGCCAACCACCCGCAGGTCGAGATCGGGCAGGTCACCGCCCACTCCTCGGCCGGAGAGCGCCTGGGGGCGCTGCAGCCGCACCTGCATCCGCTGGCCGACCGTGTGATCACTGAGACCACGGCCGAGAACCTCGCCGGCCACGATGTGGTCTTCCTGGCGCTGCCGCACGGGGCCAGCGGGGAGATCGCCGCCGCCCTGGGTGAGGACACCCTGGTCATCGACGCCGCCGCCGACCACCGTCTGGAGTCGGCCGCCGCATGGGAGGCCTTCTACGGCTCCGAGCACCAGGGCACCTGGCCCTATGGTCTGCCGGAGCTGCCCGGTCAGCGTGAGCGGCTCGCCGGCTCCGGGCGCATCGCCGTGCCCGGCTGCTATCCCACCACCATCCTGCTGGGCTTGGCCCCGGCCTTCGCCGGCGCCGGCGAAGGCCCGCTGGTCCAGCCCCAGGACGTGGTCATCGTCGCGGCCACCGGTGCCTCCGGGGCCGGCAAGTCACTCAAACCCCATCTGCTGGGCTCCGAGGTGATGGGCGGGATGAGCCCCTACGGCGTCGGCGGGGTCCACCGGCACACTCCGGAGATCGAGCAGGGGCTGAGCTCTGTGGCCGGCACCGAGGTGCAGATCTCCTTCACCCCCACGCTGGCCCCCATGCCGCGCGGCATCCTGGCCACCTCCACCGCCAAGCTGGCCCCGGGCACCACGGAGGCTCAGCTGAGGCAGGCCTATGCAGCCCACTACGACGCCGAACCCTTCGTCCACCTGCTGCCCGAGGGCCAGTGGCCGGCCACCAAGCAGGTGGTCGGATCCAACCACGTGACCATTCAGCTGGCCGTGGACGAGCACGCCGGCCGCGCCGTCGTCGTCTCCGCCTCCGACAACCTCACCAAAGGCACCGCCGGCGGAGCGGTGCAGTCCATGAACCTCGCCCTGGGACTCGAGGAGACCACCGGGCTCGATCTGTTGGGAGTCTCCCCATGAGCGTGACAGCAGCCGCAGGATTCCGGGCCGCAGGAGTGGCCGCCGGGCTGAAGGCCGATGCCAAGGATGTGGCCCTGGTGGTCAACGACGGCCCTCTGCACCACGCCTCCGCCGTGTTCACCACCAATACGGTGGCGGCCGCGCCTGTGCTCTGGTCCCGCCAGGTCATCAGCGACGGCCGGGCCGACGCCGTGATCCTCAACTCCGGGGGCGCCAACGCCTGCACCGGAGCGCCAGGCTTCGCCGACACCCACACCACGGCGGAGGAGGTGGCCGAGAAGCTCACCGCCAGCGGGAGGGACGTCTCCGCCACCGACGTGCTGGTCTGTTCCACCGGACTGATCGGGGAGCGGCTGGACATGCCGGCCCTGCTCTCCGGCGTCGAGGGTGCGGTCCAGGGCCTCTCGGCCGAGCAGCACGCCGCCGCCGACGCCGCCGAGGCCATCCGCACCACCGACACCGTCTCCAAGACCGAGACCCGCAGCGGCAGCGGCTTCACCGTGGGCGGCATGGCCAAGGGAGCCGGCATGCTGGCCCCCGGCATGGCCACGATGCTCGCCGTGGTCACCACCGACGCCGTCATCTCCCAGGAGGACCTCGACGCCGCCCTGCGCGAGGCGGTGCGCATCAGCTTCAACCGCGCGGACTCCGACGGCTGCATGTCCACCAACGACACGGTCATCGCCCTGGCCTCGGGTGCGAACTCTGAGTCCGACCCCTCCGGCGTGGACCTCCCTGAGTTCCAAGTCGCGCTCAACGAGGTCTGCTCCTCCCTGGCCGCCCAGCTCATCGCCGACGCCGAGGGCGCCCACCACGAGATCGCCATCCGCACGGTCGGCGCGCTCACCGAGGAGCAGGCGGAGGAAGCAGGGCGTGCCGTGGCCCGCTCCAACCTGTTCAAGACGGCGATCTTCGGCCGCGATCCGAACTGGGGACGGATCCTCTCAGCGGTAGGCACCACTGATGTCGACTTCGACCCCACCACCATCGATGTGGCCGTCAACGGTGTCTGGATCTGCCGCGGTGGAGGGATCGGAGAGGATCGCGATCTGGTGGACCTCTCCGGGCGTGACGTGGAGGTCGTCATCGACCTCAAGGCTGGTGAGACCGAGGCCACCATCCTCACCAATGACCTCACCCATGACTATGTCCATGAGAACAGCGCCTACTCCAGCTGAGGCGCCCGCACCGAGTCTGAGAGACCATGACTGAGAAACCCTCCCTGAAGCCCAGGCAGACTGACCCCTTGGCCCACGCCGGCGAGAAAGCATCTGTTCTGGTCGAGGCGCTGCCCTGGATTCAGAAGTTCGCCGGCGAGACCATCGTGATCAAATACGGCGGCAACGCCATGGTCAACGATGAGCTGCGCCGCGCCTTCGCCGAGGACGTGGTCTTCCTGCGTCACGTGGGCGTCAACCCGGTGGTGGTCCACGGCGGCGGCCCTCAGATCAACGCCATGCTGGACACTCTGGGGATCGAGTCCGAGTTCCGTGCCGGTCAGCGGGTCACCACACCGGAGGCCATGGAGGTGGTTCGGATGGTGCTCACCGGTCAGGTCAGCCGCGAACTCATCGGTCTGATCAACTCCCACGGCCCCTACGCGGTGGGTCTCTCCGGCGAGGACGCAGCCCTGCTGCGTGCCGAGCGCAAGACCGCCCAGGTGGATGGCGAGGAGGTGGACCTCGGGCTGGTCGGCGAGGTCACCGGTGTCCGGGCCGAGGCGGTCCAGGACTTGCTGGCCGCCGGACGCATCCCGGTGATCTCCACCATCGCCCCCGAGTTCGTCACCACCGAGGACGGGAGCTCTCAGCCCACCGGCGAGGTGCTCAACGTCAACGCCGATCTGGCCGCTGCCGCTGTGGCCTCGGCCCTGGGGGCCGCCAAGCTGGTCATGCTCACCGACGTCGAGGGCCTGTATGCGAACTGGCCGGATAAGTCCTCGCTGATCTCCTCCCTGGGGGCCTCGGACCTGAAGCAGATGCTGCCCTCGCTGCAGTCCGGCATGATCCCCAAGATGACGGCGGCGCTGACCGCTGTGGAGTCCGGGGTCCCGCGCGCCCATATCGTCGACGGCCGCGCACCCCATTCGATGCTGCTGGAGATCGTCACCACCGAAGGTGTCGGCACCCAGGTGGTGCCCGACGGCGAGGTGCCGACGCAGACCAAGGAGGAACGATGAGTTATCCGGACCTGCTGGGGCTCGAGAAGCTCGATGCCGTGGAATCGTGGGAAGAACGCTATGAGAGCTCGCTCATGGGTGTCTTCGGGACCCCGCAGGAGCTGCTCGTCGCAGGGCGCGGCTGCTGGGTCACCGACTCCCGGGGGAACGAGCTGCTGGATATGCTCGGCGGCATCGCCGTCAATGCCCTGGGGCACAATTACCCTGCCCTGACCGGGGCGCTTGCCGAACAGCTCAAGACACTGGGACACATCTCGAACCTGTTCACCTCGGTGCCGCAGATGCGACTTGCCGAATTGCTGCTCCACGCGGCCGAGGCTCCCGAGGGCTCCACCGTCTTCTTCGCCAACTCCGGCTCGGAGGCCAATGAGGCTGCGCTGAAGGCAGTGCTGCGCCATCGCAGGGACACCGGACGGACCCGTATCCTCGCACTGGAGGGCGGCTTCCACGGGAGGACCGCAGGAGCGCTCTCCCTGACGCACAAACCCGCCTTCCGCGAGCCCTTCGGCCCGCTGATCGAGGGCATCGAATTCCTCCCGCCGGATGACCTCTCCGCCCTGGAGCATGCGCTGGACGAGGAGGTGGCCGGCATCTTCCTGGAGCCCATCCAGGGGGAGGCCGGAGTGCGGCCGCTGAGCGCGGAGTACCTGCTGCGCGCCCGTCGGCTGGCTTCCCAGCGCGGGGCCCTGCTGGTGCTGGACGAGGTTCAGACCGGCATCGGACGCACCGGCGATTGGTTCCGCCACCAGGGTGTGAATCGAGAGCTGGCAGAGTCCGGGGCCGACGGCGTCGTTCTTCCCGATCTCATGACACTGGCCAAGGGGCTGGGCTCCGGTGTGCCCATCGGCGCGCTGATGGCCTTCGGGCAGCAGGCCTCCGAGCTGCTGGGCGCGGGGCAGCACGGCTCCACCTTCGGCGGCAATCCGCTGGCCGCACTGGCCGGGCAGGTCACCCTGGAGACCATCGAGGCCGAAGGTCTGCTGGAGAACGCCCAGCAGGTCGGCACGCATCTGGCCACCGGGCTGCGTGAGCTCGACGCCGTCACCGATGTCCGTCAGTACGGGCTGCATCTGGGCATCGATCTGGACCCGGCCGCCTTCGCCGCGGAGGCCCCGGCCAAGGAGCTGGTGGGCATCGCCCGCGAGCGCCAGCAGCTGATCATCAACGCCACCGGGGAGCACACGCTGCGCCTGGCTCCGCCGCTGATCCTCAGCGAGCAGGAGGCTGATCTGTTCCTCACCCGTTTCGGCGCCGCCGTGCGCCACCTGCAGGAGACCGCCGCATGAGCACTCGTCACTTCCTCACCGATATCGACCTGACCGCCCAGGAGCAGGATCGGGTCCTGAACCTGGCCGCCTGGATGAAGCAGAACCCCTATGCGGTCAAAGCTCTGGCCGGACCGCAGACGGCGGCGGTCATCTTCGACAAGACCTCCACCCGTACCCGCGTCTCCTTCGCCGCGGGGATCTCAGCGCTGGGCGGCAGCCCGCTGATCATCAACCCGGGGGAGTCCCAGCTGGGGCATAAGGAGTCCATCGCCGATTCGGCGCGGGTCTTCGAGCGTCAGGTCAGCCTGATCATCTGGCGGACCTACGCTCAGGCCGGGCTGGAGGAGATGGCCGAGCACAGCGCCTCTCCGGTGATCAACTCGCTCAGCGACGACTACCACCCCTGCCAGCTGCTGGCCGATCTGCTCACCGTGCGTGAGCGGCTGGGCTCCCTGCAGGGCAGGAAGCTGGCCTATCTGGGGGATGCGGCCAACAATATGGCCAATTCCTATCTGCTGGCGGGCGTGACCGCGGGCATGGATGTGCGCATCGCCGGACCGGCGGGCTATCTGCCCGAGGAGCGGATCATCCGAGCCGCTGAGGACCGCGCCGCAGAGACCGGCGGGAAGGTCACCATCACCGCGGATCCCTCCGTGGCGCTGGCCGACGCCGATGTGGTCGCCACCGACACCTGGATCTCTATGGGCCAGGAGGATGAGAAGGAGCAGCGCATGCAGCTCTTCGGCGACTACCGTGTGGATGCCGATGCCATGGACAAAGCATCTCCGGAGGCTGTGGTCCTGCACTGTCTTCCCGCCTATCGCGGGGCTGAGATCACCGCAGAGGTGCTGGATGGGAAGCAGTCGGTCATCTGGGATGAGGCGGAGAACCGTCTTCACGCTCAAAAGGCGCTCATGGCCTGGCTTCTGGTGGAGTCCGGCCGCGCGGACGAGGAGACGGTGGAGCTGGTGCGCGCCGCCGGGCGATCCGCCGCTGAGGAGTCCTGATGGGACCCACCACCAAGACGGCCCGCCACGCCAAGATCCGCGAGCTGATCACCCGGTCCAGCATCCGCTCCCAGGCGGAGCTGGCGGAGCGGCTCTCCGACGAGGGGGTGAGCGTCACCCAGGGGACGCTCTCCCGGGATCTGGTGGAGATCGGGGCGGCGCGGGTGCGCGGCGCCGAGGGAACGCTGATCTATGCGGTGCCCTCTGACGGGCCGGACCGCGAGCTGCAGGCGGATCAGACTGAGGCCACCACTACGGCCCGGCTGCTGAGTCTGTGCAAGGATCTGCTGATCTCTGCTGAGGCGAGCGCCAACCTGGTCATCCTGCGCACCCCTCCGGGGGCGGCTCAGTTCCTGGCCAGCGCAGTGGATCATGCGGGTCTGAAAGAGGTGCTGGGCACCATCGCCGGCGATGACACGATCATGCTGGTCACCATGGATCCCAGCGGGGGAGAAGCGGTGGCCGAGCGCTTCAACGGCTTCGCCGAAGGCCGCGCCGCCGGCTGAGCCGCACCCGCCGGCCGATTCTGCGCGTCGACTGATCCTCAGCGGCCGCGCAGGCGGCGCTGCTGAGCTTTGGCGGAGACGCCGAGACCGACCAGTCCGCCGCCTACTGCGATGAAGATCAGGCGTGTCCACTCGGGCAGCACGCCGCCGTCGGCCAGCGTCACGCCCAACAGGAGAACTGCTGCGCCGGTCACGAAGCAGAGCAGGATGGAGCCGCGGGACATATTCATGCTCTACGCCTGCTTCCGGTGGGTGTCCACCACTGTGCGCATGTTCTCCAGGCCGAACATGTCGATGACCGCATAGGCGTTCTGCGGGCCCAGCTCGACGTCGGCGCCGGCCTGCAGCAGTGCGGCGGTGATCTCTTCGTTCTGCCGGAAGACGGCGCAGGAGAGTGCGGTCTGACCGCGGTCGTTCATGCGGTCCACATCCACGTCGCGCTCCAGCAGGCCGCGCACCAGGCCGGCGTGGTCGTTATAGGAGGCCAGGATGAGCAGGGAATCGCCCTTGGAGTTGGTGAGGTTCACCGGGATCCCCTGGTCGATCAGGCTCAGCAGCTCCTCGGTCCGGCCGGCGCGCGCCAGATCGAACATGGAGTTGAGGAACTCGAGCTGCTCATCGGTCAGCTCTGGGGGCCCGTCCTGGGCGGAGTCATGTGCCATGGGCTCTACTTTACCGAGCGATACCCTGGTGGGGACAACGGTGAAATGTGTGAGTATGCATGGCGGTGAATATTTATGTAGACTCGCGGCTGATCCCATACTTCCACGTGCTCAGACAGCACAGATCTCAAGGAGCCTGCAGTGACCGATCGCATCGTTCTCGCCTACTCGGGCGGCCTCGACACCTCTGTGGCCATCGGCTGGATCGCCGAGGCCACCGGAGCCGAAGTCGTCGCCGTCGCCGTCGACGTCGGACAGGGAGGCGAGTCCCTGGAGACCGTCCGTCAGCGCGCCCTGGACTGCGGCGCCGTCGAGGCCTATGTGGCAGATGCCCGCGATGAGTTCGCCGAGGCGTACTGCATGCCCACGCTGAAGGCCAACGGACTCTACATGGACGCCTACCCGCTGGTCTCAGCCATCTCCCGGCCGATCATCTCCAAGCACCTGGTGGCCGCCGCCCAGCAGTTCGGCGCCACCACGGTGGCCCACGGCTGCACCGGCAAGGGCAACGACCAGGTTCGCTTCGAGGTCTCCATCCAGACCCTCGGCCCGGAGCTGAAGTGCATCGCCCCGGTGCGCGACCTGGCCCTGACCCGTGAGAAGGCCATCGAATACGCAGAGAAGCACAACCTGCCGATCGAGACCACCAAGAAGAATCCCTTCTCCATCGACCAGAACGTCTGGGGCCGCGCCGTGGAGACCGGCTTCCTGGAGGACATCTGGAACGGTCCCACCAAGGACGTCTACGACTACACCGAGGACCCGGCCTTCCCGCCGGCCCCCGACGTCGTCAACATCACCTTCGACGCAGGCGTCCCGGTGGCGCTGGACGGTGAGACCCTCACCCCGCTGCAGATCATCGAGCAGCTCAACCGCCGCGCCGGTGCCCAGGGGATCGGTCGGATCGACATCGTCGAGGACCGCCTGGTGGGCATCAAGTCCCGCGAGATCTACGAGGCCCCCGGGGCGATGGCCCTGATGGCCGCCCACCGCGAGCTGGAGAACATCACCCTGGAGCGCGAGCAGGCACGGTTCAAGAAGACCGTGGACCAGCGCTGGACCGAGCTGGTCTACGACGGTCAGTGGTTCTCCCCGCTGAAGAAGAACCTGGACGCCTTCATCGACGAGACCCAGAAGTACGTCTCCGGCGAGATCCGCCTGGAGATGCACGGCGGCCGCGCCACGGTGCAGGGCCGGAAGTCCGAGACCTCCCTCTACGACTTCAACCTGGCCACCTACGACGAGGGCGACTCCTTCGACCAGGCCTCGGCACCGGGCTTCATCGACATCTACGGCCTGTCCTCCCGGACCGCCTCGCAGCGCGAGGAGCGCCTCCACGGCAAGCCGGACCTCTCCGGCCACGGCATCGGGAAGTGACGATGGCAGATCAGCAGGATCACTCCGGAACCAACGAGGGCGCCCTCTGGGGCGGCCGTTTCGCCTCCGGGCCGGCGGACGCCCTGGCGGCACTGAGCAAGTCCACCCAGTTCGACTTCCGGCTGGCCCGCTATGACATCGCAGGCTCCCGGGCCCACGCCCGGGTGCTGCACCGCACGGGGCTGCTGGAAGACGCCGAGCTGGCCGGGATGCTCTCGGCCCTGGACCGCCTGGAGGAGGACGTCCTCTCCGGCACCTTCGGCCCGGCGCAGTCCGATGAGGACGTCCACGGCGCTCTGGAGCGCGGTCTGCTGGAGCGTGCGGGGGAGGAGCTGGGCGGCAAGCTGCGCGCCGGGCGCTCCCGCAACGACCAGATCGCCACGATGGGCCGGATGTTCCTGCGCGACCACGCCCGGGTCATCGCCGCAGAGGTCACTGCGGTGATCGATGCGCTGATCGCTCAGGCTGAAGCGCATCCGAATGCGCCCATGCCCGGACGGACCCATCTGCAGCACGCCCAGCCGGTTCTGCTGTCCCACCATCTGCTGGCCCACGCCTGGGCCTTCGCCCGGGATCTGCAGCGGCTGATGGACTGGGATGCCCGTGCCGCGGTCTCGCCCTACGGCTCCGGCGCGCTGGCCGGCTCCTCCCTGGGGCTGGACCCGCAGCGGGTGGCCGAGGAGCTGGGCTTCGCCGAGGCGGCCTGGAACTCCATCGACGGCACCGCGGCCCGCGATGTCTATGCGGAGTTCGCCTGGGTGGCCGCGATGGTCGGCGTGGATCTCTCCCGGATCAGCGAGGAGGTCATCTTCTGGGCCACCAAGGAGGCTTCCTTCGTGACCCTGGACGACGCCTTCTCCACCGGCAGCTCGATCATGCCGCAGAAGAAGAACCCCGACGTCGCCGAGCTGGCCCGCGGCAAGTCCGGTCGCCTCATCGGTGACCTGACCGGGCTCCTGGGGACGCTGAAGGGCCTTCCGCTGGCGTACAACCGGGATCTGCAGGAGGACAAAGAGCCGCTCTTCGATGCGGTGGACACTCTGGAGCTGCTGCTCCCGGCGGTCTCCGGGATGATCGGCACCCTGGAGTTCCATACTGAGCGCATGGCGGAGCTGGCCCCGCGCGGCTTCGCCCTTGCCACCGACATCGCCGAATGGCTGGTCCGTCAGGGCGTGCCCTTCCGCGTGGCCCATGAGCTGGCCGGTGAGGCGGTGCGTGTGGCCGAGGCCCGAGACGTGGAGCTCTGGGATCTCACCGATGAGGAGCTCACCGGCATCTCCGAGCACCTGACTCCGGCCGTGCGCGAGGTGCTGAGCACCTTCGGCTCGCTGAACTCGCGCTCCTCCCGCGGCGGAACGGCGCCGCAGGCGGTGGCCGAGCAGCTGGAGGAGCTGAAGCGTCAGCTGGAGTCCATCCGCGCCTTCGCCGAGTCGGCCGGCAGCAACGTCGGACCCGACGCGGTCAGCTGGGGCTGAGCCCGCCGTGGCCTCCACCTCCGGTCCCGCCCGCCGACCTTCGCCGAAGGTCTGGCGGCGCCGTGCCGCGGTGGGGGCCCTGGGCGCCCTGCTGCTGGTGCTGATGATCATCGTGATGATCCGCAGCATGGCAGGCCGGCAGGAGGAGCCGGAGCCGCATCCCACAGAGCTGGGATACCCCAGTGCGCCGGAGCAGTCCGTGCCCACGCTCCCTGAAGGGGAGTGGGAGACGGTGGCCGCCGTTCCGCTGGCGGATCTGCCGGATTCCGACTGGGTCCAGGAGGTCTCGGAGGAGACCGGGATCCCCTCCCGCGCGGTGGAGGCCTATGCCGGGGCCGCGCTGCGCGTCTCCCAGGAGGACCCGGACTGCGGAATCGGTTGGAACACTCTGGCCGGCGTCGGGCAGGTGGAGTCGGCCCACGGCTCCTATGACGGTGCCCAGATCGGTGAGGACGGCGTGGTGGACCCACCGGTCATCGGAGTGCCGCTGGACGGCTCTGAGGGGCTCATGGAGATCCCGGACACCGACGACGGCGAGCTCGACGGCGATGATGAGTGGGACCGTGCCGTGGGGCCGATGCAGTTCATCCCCACCACCTGGTACCAGTGGGCCCAGGACGGGAATCTCGACGGGCAGACCGATGTCCACCAATACGACGACGCCGCCCTGACCGCGGCGGTCTATCTCTGCGCCTCCGGCGAGGATCTCACCACCGACCACGGCTGGAACGACGCCGTCACCGCCTATAACCAGTCGGTGGAGTACGCCAACGACGTCGCCCGCCACGCCCAGGAGTACGCTGACTCAGCGGCCGGCTGATGGGGCCCGGGCGTCCCGGCTATGAGGTGACCAGGCGCAGCAGCGCATCTACGCAGGCTTCGATCTCCCATTCGGGGTGGACGGTCAATCGCTCGATGCTCAGCGTCACGGCTGCTGAGAGCATGGCCGTCGCTGCGATCTCCAAGGTGGGCCCCGGCGTCGTCGGTCCCGCCTCAGCCTCTTCCAGACGTTCGATGCGCCCGGCCAGCAGCCGGACGATGGCTGCCTTCTCCTCGTAGAGCTGACTGCTGCTGTCGCCTTCTCGCTGAGCCAGTGCGAAGGCCACCAGCCCGGTGAAGGAGGGGAATTCTCCGAGGAACCGGCAGGCGGCCCGCAGCTGAGCTCGGAATGCCTCGCGCGGACTGCTGCCCTGATCCTGCTCGATGGCATCCATCAGCGACTGCAGCTCGGTCGCACCGTGGACCAGCATCTCCCGGACCAGGTTCTCCTTGGACCCGAAGTGGTAGTACACCGAGCCTTTGGCGACATCGGCCGATCGAGCCAGCTCGTCGACTGTATGGTCCTGGACGCTGCGGTGGTCATCCAGGGCCATCATGGTGTGCAGGAGCTTCACCCGGGCAGAAGCCTTGGGGCGTGCATTCGGGACAGGGCTCATGCGTCCTCCTCGATGGGCGGGTGCAGGCGCTTCAGCGTCCACATCCTATTCTTCCGGATCGCCAGGAGCAGCACGGTCAGGCCGAGGGCCGTGGCCGCACCCAGGGCACCGAGGCTGCTGAGCACCACGGAGGTGTCCGCGCCATAGATGGCATGTCGCAGACCGTCCACCACATAGGTCAACGGAAGCATCGGGTGGATCGACTCCAGCGGTCCGGGCAGCGATTGGCTGGGGAACGTGCCCCCGGCGGCCACCAGCTGAAGCACCAGCAGGATGATGGCCACGAATTTGCCTGGGTTGCCCAGCAGCGCCACCAGGCCGTGGACCAGGGCTGAGAAGGCCGCAGAGGCGGCCAGCAGCACCAGCAGCGCCAGTCCCGGATGAGCAGGCTCCAGGCCCAGGCCCAGAGTGACGGCTGAATAGAGCAGCAGGCTCTGCACCGCTGACAGCGCCAGGAACGGCAACCAGGAGCCGAAGGCCACAGCCGCGGTGGAGGCGTTGGAGGCAACGGCTCGCGGGGAGAAGGGCCTGAGGACCTGGAGCATCACCAGAGCACCGATCCATAGAGCCAGGCCCATGAAGAAGGGAGCCATTCCGGCGCCATAGGAGCCGGCTTCAGCCTGGGCGGACTGTGTGATGTTGAGCGGATTGCCGATGACGCTGCTGGTCTGCTCACGCTCCTGCTCATCGGGGGAGGGGACCTCTTCGGCGCCGCTGCCCAGCTCGGAGGCCAGTTCGCCGCTGCCTTCGCTGAGCTGTTCGGCGCCCTCCAGCGCCTCGCCCAAGCCGTCGTCGAGCTCCGCGGCTCCTTCTTCCAGCTCCCCGGTGCCCTCGGAGAGTTCGCCGGCGCCCTCTTGGAGCTGTCCGACGCCCTCGTCGGCCTCCTGGGTTCCCTCCGAGAGTTCTCCGGCGCCTTCGGCCAGCGAGTAGGAGGCTGATCGTGCCTCGCCGAGCCCGTCGGTGAGTGCGGGGAGAGATTCGGCCATCTCCGAGGCTCCCCCGTGCAGTTCGGAGGCCCCGCTCTGGAGCTCGGAGGCCCCGTCGGCCACGCCGCGGGATCCCTCGGCCAGCTGATCCACAGAGTCCTGTGCGCCCTCGAGATCGCCTCGGACCTCCTGGGCGCGGCCCACCAGTTCGCTCTCCTCGAGGATCGGCGTCAGCTCAGCGGCGGCCTCCTCGGCCTGCTCCTCGGAGATGATCCCTGCGTCGACCAGCTGCTGGACACTCTCTCCGGTGCGCTCTGCGGCGGCTTCTTCGAATTCGGTGAGCACGTCCAGCGCATCCTGTGAGGCCCCAGCGAGCTGCTCGTTTCCCTCAGCCACACTCTCAGCTCCGGAGCTGAGCTCCCCGAGGCCATCATCGAGCGCGGAGGCTCCGTCCTCGAGTGAGCCGACGCCCTCTTGGAGCTCTCCGGCACCGTCGTCCAGCTCGGCGATCCCTTCGAAGAGTTCCCAGGAGCCTGTGCTGAGCTGCCCTGCGCCCTCGTCAAGATCCTGTGTGCCGCTGCGGAGGCTGGCCAGGGCGTCGTTGAGTTCGCCTACGCCATCGTTCAGCTCGGAAGCACCCTGGCTCAGCTCCCCGGAGCCGTCGTGAAGCTCCACCAGTCCTGATTCGAGGTCGTGGGCGCCGTCCTGCAGGTCCCCGGCGCCGTCGGCAGCCTCATTGAGCTGCTGGTGGATCTGCCCGAAGCCGGTGAGCATCTGGTCTGCGGCCTCTCGGCCCACCTCTTCGGAGACCGATTCGTGCAGCTCAGCGGCCAGCACGTCCAGGATGCTTGAGAGCAGGTAGTTGTTGGCCTCATTGCTGATGATCTCGATCTGGGCCTGCTCCGGATCCTCCAGGTCTGCCGGGGACGCCAAAGACGCTGAGAAGTCCTCGGGGATGACCAGTGCAAACTGATAGTCCCCCCGGGAGGTGCCCTGTTCGGCCAGCTCACGCTCTGAGACCACCTGCCAGCCGAAGGACTCGTCCTCGAGCAGGTCATCGACGACGTCATCACCGATGACGCGGTGCTCGCCGTCGAACTCGGCGCCTTCGTCCAACGTGACCAGGGCGGCGTCGACGTTGTCCATGTTCCCGTAGGGGTCCCAATTGGCGTACAGATACACCGCGGCGTACAGCAGAGGGATCAGGGCGAGCCCGACCACTGTCTTGATGGGGTCGAAGCCGCTGGTCAGCCGCTTCCACTCCGCGCGGGGCAGCGTCATCAGGCTCATCGGAGAACCTCCTGGGCGAGGATGGCCAGCACTGTGCGCTCGGAGGGCTCTGCGGTCAGCTCCAGCGTCTCGGACAGTCCTTCGGCGGAGATGTCATGGCGATCGGGCGAGTCCAGGACCACCAGCTCGACCTGCGGGTCCGCGAAGGCGAGTTCGGCCATCATCCACAGGCGCAGTTCCGAGGGGAGGGAGTCCACGGGTCGATCGGCGATGTCGGCGACCTCCTGCTCGGCGATCCACTGAGCCGTTGCAGGGATGCGGGTGCCACGCCTGCGCGGGATGAGTCCCAGGCTCTCGCTGATCAGATCGCGAGCACGCATGTGATGCTCCGGGGCGGTGATCCCGGGAGAGTCGATCAGCGCCGTGCTGCGGCGGAGCCGGGCGGTCTCGGCTGCCCCATGGATCAGCACCCTTCCGCTGTCCGGCGCGGCTCGGCCGGAGCAGATCAGCGCCAGAGCTGTGCGGGCGTCACCGGTGGGTGCGGTGATCTCGCTGAGAGTTCCTTCGCCGATGCTGGCACTGACGTTCTCCAGCAGGGGTGCATGGTGGCCGTGGAAGCCTACGTCCTCGAGTTCGAGCATTCCCTCAGCTTACTAGACTGACTGGTCAGTTCAATAGTGGGATGATCTAACCTTGGTCTCGTGATGACAGATGGAAGGAAGCTCCAGAGGCTCTTCGACGAGCACGCCACCGTGTTGGCGCCGACCCTGCTGGGGTGTGAGCTGACGGTCACGACGGCGGGCGGCTCCGTCTCCGTACGGCTCACTGAGGTGGAGGCCTATGGGGGACAGGGAGAGGACCCCGGTGCGCACAGCTTCAACGGGCGGACTGCGCGCAACAGCTCGCTGTTCGGCCCTCCGCGGCACACCTACGTGTACCTCAACTACGGGATCAATTTGTCAACAGGACATACTTATCCGCGTGTTGCAGAAGGCGCTGTCTAATGGACGTTTCTGACCTGGATGCCCTCTTCGACGATCACCCCACGGAGCTCGCGCGAGCGTTGCTTGGGTGTGAGCTGACTGTGACTACAGCGGAAGGCAGTGTCAGAGCGCGGCTCACAGAGGTAGAAGCATACGGAGATCAGGGTGAAGATCCCGGTGCCCATAGCTATAACGGCAAGACCGCGCGCAATGCATCACTTTTCGGGCCGCCCCGTCACCTCTACCTTTACCTCTCGTATGGCATACACCATTGCGCCAACCTCGTAGGGAACGGGAACAGAGCAGGTGGTGTGCTCCTGCGAGCAGGTGAGGTCATAGCGGGGAGAAGCCTCGCAATAACGCGTCGAGGGGGTCAGGACACGGGTAGCAAGCTGTTATCCGGCCCAGGGCGATTTGCTCAAGGGATGGGGCTGACCCTATCTATGGACGGGCAAGGCCTACAGATTGGTGAGGCTGGTGACCCAAGCGTCGATACTGTTCGCCTTGTGGCGCCACGAGAGCCGGTGGATGCCCTGCTGATATCGAAGGGCCCACGTGTGGGGGTTTCAGGGAAAGGTGGCTCAGTGCGTTTCCCCTGGCGCTATTGGTTGGAAGGCAACCCGTCGGTTTCGCGCTATCGGCCAGGTAGGGGAGTCCGGCGCCAATGAGTGGTTCTTCGCCGATGGATCCGGAGATGTACTCGTACGTCGAGAGTGCCGTCAGAAGCCTCTACCGGGCAGCTATGGGGTGGGCGGAAGGTCGAGACCGTCTGCCTCGCGTTGCCATGCCCCGTCAGGCCGTTACTGAGACAGGCTGGCCTGCGGCGGCTATCGAGCAGCCGGTGGTGTATGGCGAAGAGGGGCTTGTGGCGTGGTCAGCGATTGTTCATCTCAAAAGCGACGCAGTATGGGGAATACCAGCTCGCTCTATCCCCGAAGTGAGGAAAGCCCTGGACTGGGCGGTAGCTCGTTTCCACGTGCCGAAGACCGAGGAACATGGGTTGCCGATCTTGTATGCAGAGCAATTCAACAGATCGAGGGAATCATGGTGGCAAGCGGATTTCCTCCGACTGATCTTGGAAGTCATACAACGCGCTGAAGCTACACAGGTCGATCTCAATGGTGACTTCGCCGACATATATCGGCCCCTTGAGCGCGCACGACTGGACACTTCGTTGCCTTGCGACCTCTTGGTCCCTATCCCAAGACTCGAGTTTGACGATCCCCTTCAGATTGAGATGGAGGAGGATGTTTCTCTAGTCCCAATTGAGCCAGAGATGCAATTGGCGCGGGCGCCCTTGGTTGAGCCAGATGGACATATTGGGGCCTATCGGGCAGCGGCTGCAACACATGCGTTGCGCTTCAAGGATGTAGTGATCTCCAATGAGAATTACATGCAACGAATGGTGTCGCCGTTGCTGGGGGATGACATTCTCTCAATTCAGCAGATAATGCGGATTGATGCGGCGCTCCAAGCGGTCAGCATCGGTATGCTACAGCCCTACGGTTATCAGCAGGTGGTAGTAGTTCCCGACGGCTGGTCCGATGGCTGGCGCGGGCATCTGCCATCGGTGCTGAAGCTGGAGGTTGCCAATCGGGCTGAGGCTGGACGGTGGCACTTCAACCCCTGGAGAGATCCGACATTTCCTTGGCCGAATGAGATCGCTGAGCGGATACCGGGGGCTTGGAAACAACTCACTTCCGAGAGGAGAGGTTACGCATACGCTGGTCGGCGCCTTCAGATGCTTGCTACGCGAGATAACGAAGCTGATCGAATACTCGACTGTGTTTCAGGGCTCGAGGCAGTGTTGATGCGCCCGCGTGATCGAAGCACAGGGGAACGATTTGCTCTTCGGGCCGCAGCGCGTGTCGTCGGAGGCAATGACTGTGACAGTCCGGAGGCCTTAGAGGGTTTCTGGGATCACTTCGAACGTGCTGAACAGCTCTATAAGCAGAGGAATAAGATCGTGCATGGAGGGCATCACGGGGAGCTATTGAGCCATCCGAGTGATGATATGCGGCAGGCTGCTCATCACGGGGAATTCTTACTGCGGTGGACTTTGGGGAAGCTGGTTCCGGACGAGCAGTGGGTTACTGCTGGCGAGTTGCATAACCAAGGAATCGCAATGTTAGAAGGGACGACCCGGTCACTCGGTTCCCGCCCCGATTTAGTCAGAAGAGCACGAACTCTGCTCGGCCGTCTTTCGTTGTGACTAGGTGGCAGGTGAACCGTCCTGGGTTTTGTTCCGACCTACTTGATTCAGGAGGATCGGACTATGAGCAGGACCAGGACGTTCTACACCCCGGAGTTCAAGGACCGGGCAGTGCGGATGATGGAGGATCACTGCAGGA
>NZ_BMIS01000015.1 GCF_014642675.1 Nesterenkonia cremea | reverse complement strand
TCGGGGCATTACGGTGAGTCATGGAGACCTCCGGTTTATCGACTTGTGAGTGTGATTACCCACATCGATACCGGAGGTCTCCTCTTTACGTCACCTGTTCACAACGTTCCGGGGCATTACACCTAGGCCGCGGCTGCGGGCGCCGTGCGGGCCTTGAGCTCACGGCGCAGAATCTTGCCCGTCCGGGATTTGGGCACCTCGTCGATGAACTCCACATAGCGAATCTTCTTATGCGGGGCCACCCGTGAGGCCATGTACTCCATGACCTCCTTCCCGCTGAGCTGGGCCGGCTGCTCCTGGGCGTCCTGGCGCACCACCACGAAGGCTTTGGGCGCCTCGCCGCCCTCCTCATCGGGGACGCCGATGACGGCGGCGTCGGCGATCTGCTCATGCTCCAGCAGCACCGCCTCCAGCTCGGCCGGGGGCCTCCTTGAGCCTGTCCACGGCAGTGAACCAGCCGCCGGTGTTGTACGTGACGATGTCTCCGGTGCGCAGCCAGCCGTCCTCTGTGATGGTGGCGAAGGTGGCCTCCTCATTGTTGAGGTAGCCCTTCATGACCAGCGGTCCGCGGGTCCACATCTCCCCCGGCGCGGATTCGCCCTCCTGGGGCAGCTCCACATCCTCTCCGGTGGCCGGATCCACCACTCGGCATTCCACATTGGCCACAGCGGGCCCGATGGAGCCCAGCGGGTTGCGGTCATCGCCGTAGGGCGCCAGATGGGAGACGGGGGAAAGCTCCGTCATCCCGAAGCCCTGCCGCAGGTCTGCTCCCAGTCGGCGACTCACCGCGGAAGCGGTGCTCTCATCCAGCGGCGCAGCGCCGCAGAGCATGGAGATGAGGCTGTCGGTGTCATAGTCATCGACCATCGGATGCTTGGCCAGGGCCACAGCGATGGGCGGAGCGATGAAGGAGACCCTGATCTGGTGGTCCTGGATGATGCGCAGGAACTCGGAGAGGTCGAATTTGGCCATGGTGACGATCTCGGCGCGGCGGTGGAGTCCGAAGTTCATCAGCACGGTCAGCCCGTAGATGTGGAACATGGGCAGCACCGCCTGGATGGGCGCTCCGGGGTCCACCGGCAGCAGGCCTTCGAGCTGCAGCGTATTGGCCACCAGATTGCGGTGGGTCAGCATCACGCCCTTGGGCACGCCGGTGGTCCCGGAGGAGTAGGGCAGCACCGCCACATGCTCGGCCGGGTCGATCTGCGGGTCCGGAGCCTCGTGCTCCTCCCCCAGCAGCGTCAGCAGCGAGGGGTGGATGCCGTCCTCATCCAGCATGATGATGCGCTCGGTGCTGAATCCGGCCTCCTCAGCTCCTACCACGGCGTTCTGTGCCAGGGCAGAGACGGTGATCATCATGGTGGCCCCGGAGGCCCGCAGCTGCCGCGCCACCTCGGAGGCGGTGTATAGCGAGTTCACCGTGGTCGCCGTCGCGCCGGAGCGCAGGATGCCGTGGAATGCGGTGACGAACTCGGGCAGATTGGGCGCCTGCAGCGCCACCACGCTGCCGGATCCGATGCCGCGGGCGGACAGCGCCCCGGCGAAGTGATCCACCTGCTGCTTCAGCGCCCCGTAGCTGACCGCCCGCCCGGTCTCACCCTGGACCAGGGCCGTGCGCGCGGCGTCCTCATCGCTCAGTGAGCCGAACAGCAGGTCATACAGGCTGAGGTCCGGGATCTCGATGGAGGTGTGCGGGCTCGTGATGACAGCCATCGGGGCTCCTTCGTCTGTCGGTGACGATCGGATGATGTGACACGCATCACTCTACTGAGGATTCCACGGATGACAAGGGCTGACACATCTCGTCACCCTCACAGCGGGCCCGTGCTCACCGGTAGACTCGGGCCGCATGAGTGAGGACGTTCCCGAGCCGCTGGCAGAGATCATCGACGAGTTCCAGTCCGTGGAGGATCGGCAGAAGCTGGAGCTGCTGCTGGATCTCTCCCGCGAGCTGCCGGAGCTGCCCGAGGGTTACGGCGATGACTACCAGGAGTCCATGGAGCAGGTGGTGGAGTGCCAGTCTCCGCTGTTCCTGAGCCTGGAGTTCGACGACGAGGCCCGCCGCGCCGAGCTCATCTTCGCCGCCCCTCAGGAGGCGCCCACCACGCGTGGCTTCGCCTCCATCCTCCACCAGGGGCTCAGCGGGCTCACCTATGAGCAGATCCTGAACACACCCGACGACGTCGCCAACCGCCTGGGACTGGCCAAGGCCATCACTCCGCTGCGGCTGCGCGGGATGAGCGCGATGCTCGCCCGGGTCAAGCAGAACATCCGCCGCCACCTCGGCGGCGCGTAGCCGCTGATCAGTCCGGGGCCTCCGATAGGATCAGGCCCTATGACTGCCCCAGCCTGGCTGACTGAGCGACCGATCGCCCATCGCGGCCTGCACGGGGGCAGCAGGGTCCCGGAGAACTCGCGCCCATCCTTCGAGGCCGCCGTGGAGGCCGGGCTCCCCATCGAGCTGGACCTGCAGCTCAGCGCCGATGATCAGCTGGTGGTCCACCACGATCCGAAGCTGGGCCGACTCACCGAGCAGTCCGGCGCTGTGCGCCGTCACAGCCTGGCCGATCTCAGGCGCATGCAGATCGCCGGTGGGCCGCATACGATCATGAGCTTCGCTGAGCTGCTGGAGCTGGTGGACGGACGCGTCCCGCTGCTGGTGGAGATCAAGGCGGGATCGGCCAAGACTGTCCGTGCCGCAGGCGTGGCCGCAGCCCTGCGAGGCTATTCCGGAGAGGCCGCCGTCCAATCCTTCGATCCGGATATCGTGGCCTGGTTCCGCAAGAATGCCCCGGAGACCCCCCGGGGCCAGCTCTCTGGAAGCTTCTCCGGGAAGCGGAAGATGTCCGCGGTGCGCCGGCTGCTGCTGCAGAACTTCGCCTATAACGTGGCCACCCGGCCCGACTTCCTCGGCTACGAGCTGGCCCACCTGTCCCCACGGCGCTCCGCCTGGCTGCGCCGCACGGGCAAGCCGCTGCTGCTCTGGACGATCACTTCCGAAGAGCAGCGGCGCCGGGCCGAGCAGCTGGGCGACAACTACATCTTCGAGGGCTTCACCCCGCTGCCCTGAGACGCGCACGGCGGCGCGGCCTCAGCGGCGGGCTCCGCAACCCCGCTCAGTGCCCCGGCTCAGCCTCGGAGAACAGGTCGGTGACCCAGGAGGTGACCCGGCCGTTCCAACGCTCCGGATCGTGGTTCCACTCCTTGACGTGCCGAGCCTGGGTGAAGGATTCGAAGCTGACCAGACCGTTCTTCTCCGCCAAGTCCCTGCTGGGTCCGTGCGGAACGGTCTCGTCGTCCTGACTGTGCAGGATCAGCGTGCGGGTGTGCAGCTGATCGGCCCGGTCGATCCAGTTCATAGCCTTCAGGTCCAGCGGCGAGGCCAGGCCGGTCACCCGGCGCCCCAAAGGATGGGACAGCAGCCACCGGGTCATCCGACCCACCGGCTCCGGCACCCGGTTGATGCGGGCCTGATGGGCCAGCACATCGATCCAATCGATCACCGGACCGGTCAGCACCAGTCCGCGCACGGCCGGCGCCAGCTGGGAGCGGTCGGCGGCCTGCAGGCAGATGGCCCCACCCATGGACCAGCCGAAGAGCAGCACCTCATCGGCGCCGTGGTCCAGGGCATAGCGGATGCCTGCCTCCACATCCTCCCATTCGGTCATCCCCAGGCCGTAGCGACCGTCCGGGGCGGCCGGGGCCTCACCGTCGTTGCGGTAGGAGATCAGCAGGGAGTCCAGGCCCAGCTGCTGAGCAGCGGGCAGAGCTTTGATGCCCTCCACACGTGTGCCGGCACGCCCGTGGACCATGATGGCCCAGATGTTCCTCTCGGCCAGCGGACCCTCCGGGTTCCCGTTGGGGACGTACCAGGCGGCGGCCTCCCCCACCGGGGTCCCCACGGTGACCTCGTCGAACTCGTAGCCGGCCTCCCCCGGGTCCCGGTGGAAGCCGGAGCTGACCCATCCGCGGCGGGCCGCACGCAGATCGCCGGCCACCACCTCCTCCACACGTCGGGTCACCGTCCCGTGCTTGGGCTCCAGGGCTGTGACCTCACCGATCTTGGCCAGACCACGGCCGGCGTCGAAGTGGAGGCCGTAGGTTCCGGAGACGATGGTCTCCGGGGTGCTGGTCAGCACCACCTCCTGGCCGCGAGAGGCCTGGATGACGGCGAGGATCTCGACGTCGGCGCGCTTCTCATGGACCGGGGTCACCACCACACGGGCCAGATAGGCCGCAGCGGCCGAGGCGGTGGCCGTCATCGTCATGCCGGCGGCGAGCCCCACCCCGGCGCCGGAGGCCACCGACCGCACCCAGGGGGTCTGCGGTGCGGTCTCGGCCTGTGCTTCCTGTCTGAATGGAATCGAAGCCATAGAAGTAGAATAGGCATATGCAGATCAGTGACGAGGAATGGCAGAAGCGACTCTCCCCCGAGGAATTTCAGGTCCTGCGTCAGGCCGGGACAGAACGCCCCTTCACCGGCGAGTACTGGGACAACGAGCACGCAGGCACCTACCGGTGCCGCGCCTGCGGCGCCGTGCTCTTCACCTCGGAGACGAAGTTCGACGCGCGCTGCGGCTGGCCGAGCTTCTATCAGCCCGCGGATGACGCGAATGTGACGTATCTGAAGGACACCAGCCTGGGCATGGAGCGCGTGGAGGTCCGCTGCGGCAGCTGCGACTCCCACCTTGGCCACGTCTTCTCCGGCGAGGGCTTCGGAACGCCCACCGATCAGCGGTACTGCATCAATTCCATCTCTATGACCTTCGACGAGGACGGTGCATGAGCGAGCGCTCCAGCCCCGCTGAGCACACCCCGCTGGACGCCAGCTTCGCCTCCGACAACGTCTCCGGAGTCTCCGAGGAGATCATGACCGCGCTGACGGCCCAGAACTCCGGCTCCGAGCTGCCCTATGGGGACGACGCCGGCACGGCGACTCTGCGCGAGACCGCTCGGGAGCACTTCGGCCCCCAGGCGGAGATCCTGCCTGTGTTCAACGGAACCGGGGCCAACGTGGTGTCCCTGCAGGCCCTGCTGCCCCGGTGGGGCGCGGCGGTCTGCACGCAGATCGCCCATGTGAACACCGATGAGGGCGGAGCTCCGGAGCGGCTGGGCCTGAAGCTGCTCCCCCAGCCCGCTGAGGACGGCAAGCTCACCCCGGAGAGCATCCGCGCGGCGGCTGAGGATCTCGACTTCGTCCATGCCGCCCAGCCACTGGCGGTCACGCTGACCCAGTCCACTGAGCTGGGGACCCTCTACTCCGTGGAGGAGATCGCCGCCCTGGCCGATGAGGCGCACCGGCTGGGCATGGCCGTGCATATGGACGGCTCGCGGATCTCCAACGCCGCTGCCGCTCTGAGCACCTCGCTGGGCGAGCTGACCACGGAGCTCGGAGTGGACGTGCTGAGCCTGGGCGGCACCAAGAACGGCGCCATGGCAGCCGAGGCTGTGGTGGCCATCCGTCCGGAGAAGGTGCCGGGACTGAGCTTCATCCGCAAATACTCCATGCAGCTGGCCAGCAAGCAGCGCTATGTCTCCGCCCAGCTGAACGCGCTCTTCGGCACAGATCTGTGGCGGCGCAACGCCGGACATGCCAACGCGCAGGCGCACCGGCTCGGTGAGCAACTGGCGCAGATCGAGGGTGTGAGCCTTGCCCGGCCCACCGAGGTCAACGCGGTCTTCCCAGAGGTGCCCGCACAGATCGCCGAGGCCATCCAGAGCAGGTATCTGGCCCATGTCTGGGAGACCGCGCCCAGCGGGAACCCGGTGCTGCGCCTGATGTGCTCCTTCTCCACCGAGGACGCAGAGATCGAGGCATTGGTCAGAGTCGCTGAGGGCGCCGCACGGCGCGCCTAGCACATCATTCTCAGAAGGATTCCTAGGCTGGAACCGTGACAGCAATCGGTCCCATGCACCGCGGCTTCGGCGACGCGGCAGGCCGGGGCGACCAGACAGGCGCCTCCGGCCTCGAAAGGCTGCCGCAGTCCTTCCTGACCGCCCTGGGTGACCTGCGGCGGGCCGCACCCCGCTCCGAGGCGCTGGTGGAGGAGACTCCGGCCCCGTCCAAGCTGGCCCCCTACGCTGTCGCCCTGCGCGCAGAGGTGAGGGACCCGGCCGCCACAGCGCCCGGAAGCCACCCGGTGGCACGACTGCGCCCCGCCCCCAATGAGGATGAGCTGCTGGCCACCGGCCGGTTCATCCTGCTTCACGATCCAGAGGGCCAGGAGGCCTGGGGCGGAACCTTCCGTGTGGTCATCTACATCAAGGCCGAGCTGGAACCCGAGATGGGCAATGATCCGCTGCTGGCCTCAGTGGCCTGGACCTGGCTCTCCGACTCTCTGGCCCAGCACGGCGTGGAGTACAGCCGCGCCGGCGGCACGGCCACCCGAATCCTCTCCGAGAGCTTCGGCAGCTTGGAGGACCGGCAGGCCAGCAACGACGTCGAGCTGCGCGCCTCCTGGACGCCCACGGGCACTCGATTCGACTCCCACCTCGAGGCGTGGGCGGATATGGTCTGCTCCTTCGCCGGGCTGCCGCCGCTGCCCGACGGCGTCGTGGCGCTGCCCCACGTGAGGAGAAGCTGACACCCTGATGTCAGAGAACACCGAACAATCGCAGGAAGAGCTCCCGCCTCTGCTCACCGAGCCTGAGGACGGCGTGCCCTTCGTCATCGACACCGACCGGGGCCTGAAGCGTTGCGCCGAGGCGCTGGCAGTCGGCACCGGTCCGGTGGCCATCGACGCCGAACGCGCCTCCGGCTTCCGCTATGGACAGCGCGCCTTCCTGGTCCAGCTCAAGCGCGAGGGCTCCGGCCTGTGGCTGGTGGACCCCGAGCCCTTCGACACGCTGGCCCCGCTGCAGAAGGCTCTGGGCGATGCGGAATGGATCCTCCACGCCGCCACCCAGGACCTGCCCTGCCTCGCGGAGCTGGGCATGAGCCCCCATGCGCTCTTCGACACGGAGCTGGCCGCGCGTCTGGCCGGGCTGCCCAAGGTGGGCCTGGGCGCCGTCGTCGAGAACCTGATGGGCGTGCGGCTGGCTAAGGAGCATTCCGCCGCCGACTGGTCCACCCGCCCGCTGCCCAAGGACTGGCTGCGCTATGCGGCACTGGATGTGGAGCTGCTGATCCCGCTGCGGGAGAAGCTGACCGCACTGCTCGCCGAGCAGCGCAAGGCCGAGTGGGCTGCTCAGGAGTTCGAGTACGCCCGGACGCACCGTCCGGCGGTGGTCCCACGCAAGGAGCGCTGGCGCAAGACCAGCGGCGTCAACAAGCTGAAGAACCCGCGGAAGCTGGCTGTGCTGCGGGAGCTGTGGTTCGCCCGCGAGTCACTGGCCGAGAAGAAGGATGTGGCCCCGGGGCATATCCTGCCCGATTCGGCGCTGATCGCAGCCGCCGATGCTCTGCCGCGCACTGTCCCTCAGCTGCTTTCGGTCAACGGCTTCCACGGCCGTGCGGCCAAGCGTGAGGCGCCGCGCTGGCTGCGGGCGATCAAGACCGGATCCTCCACCCAGGACATGCCGGAACAGCAGCGCCGCAGCGGCGGTCCGCCGCCTCCGCGCTCCTGGAAGGACCGCAATCCGCTGGCCTATCGGCAGTATCGGACGGCGCGCGCCTGGCTGACCCACCGTGCTGAGCAGCTCGAGGTCATGCCGGAGACGCTGCTGACCCCCGCAGTGCTCAAGCAGCTCTGCTGGACTCCCCCGGAGCAGATCGACCTGGACTCGGTGAATGCCGCGCTGACTGAGCTGGGCGCGCGGCCGTGGCAGGTGGAGCAGGCGGCCGCCGTGGTCGCGGTGGCGCTGTTGGATCCGGATCCGATGGACGCCGTCTGACGGCTCAGACCAGGACGCGGATCTCGCCCTCGTCGATCTCAGCGGTGAAGCGGGTCAGCGGCTCGCGGGCGGGACCGCCGTACGGCACGCCGTCCTCCAGCTGATACACCGAGCCGTGGCAGGGGCAGTGGAAGCGATCCTCCTGGGCATCCACCGCACAGCCCTCGTGGGTGCAGACATTGGAGAAGACGTGGACCTCCTCCTCGGAGGCCCGATACAGCAGCAGCTCATGCTCACCGGTCTGGGCCCGGCCGGTCTCCCCCACGGGGAGATCCTCGGCAGACACCAGGGTCTCCCAGGTGGAGCCCTCATGGGTGGCCGGCGCCGATTCCTCCTCGGCCAGGGCATCGGTCTGGCAGGCGTTCAGCGCCAGCCCCGAGGTGCCGGTCAGCCCTGCGGCGGCGGTGGTACGGACGAAGGATCGGCGTGAGCAGCAGGAGGAAGACACCCCGGTATTCTACGCCCGCGGCCGAAGGGCCGCGGGCGCAGAAGCACCGGGATCACACGGCCGTCACACGGCGGCGTCGAAGCGGCGTCCGTTGACCCGCTCGCTGGCTCCGCACTGGTCCAGATAGGGCGTGATGCCGCCGCGGTGCATGGGCCACCCGGCGCCGAGGATCATGCAGAGGTCCACGTCCTTGGGCGAGGCCACCACGTCCTCCTGGAGCAGCAGGCCGATCTCCTCGGCCAGGGCGTCCTGGACAGTGGTCAGGATCTCCTCGGCGCTGCGCCGGGTCTGTCCCTGTGGCAGCAGCTCACGCGTGGAGTCATTGATGGCGACCGAGCCGTCCTCCTGACGGCTCCAGATCTCGGTCACCCCGTTGTCGATGAGGCGCTGCAGGTTCTCCGAGACGTAGAAGCGGTCGCCGAAGGATGCCTGCAGAGACTCAGTGACGTGCTGAGCCACCGGGACGCCCACCATGGCCAGCAGGGTGAAGGGGCTCATCGGCAGCCCGATCGGACCCAGGGCGCCGTCGGCGGTCTCGGCATCGGTGCCTTCGTCGAAGGCCTTCTGCACCTCGGCCATCAGCCGCAGCAGCACGCGGTTGACCACGAAGGCGGTGGAGTCGCGGCTGAGCACCGGAGTCTTGCGCAGATCGGCCGCCAGCTGGAATGCCGTGGCGATGGGCTCATCAGCGGTCTGCGGGGTGCGGGCGATCTCGATCAGCGGCATGACCGCCACCGGATTGAAGAAGTGGAAGCCGATGACCCGGTCCGGATGCTTCAGATCGGCGGCCATCTCAGTGACCGACAGCGAGGAGGTGTTCGTGGCCAGGATCGCCTCCGGAGAGACGATCTCCTCCAGCTCGGCGAAGACCTGCTTCTTCACACCGATCTCCTCGAAGACCGCCTCGATGACGAAGTCGGCATCGGCGTAGACGCTCTTGTCCACCGAACCGGTGACCAGGGAGCTCAGACCCTCGGCCTGCTCCACGGAGATGCGCCCCTTCTCGGCCAGCTTCTTCGCCTGTCCGCGGATGTAGTCCACCCCCTTGTCCACGCGCGCCTGGTCGACATCGCTGATGACCACCGGCACCTGCAGCTTCTGGGCGAAGACCATGGCCAGTTGGGAGGCCATCAGACCTGCACCCACGACGCCGACCTTCTTCAGCGGTCGCGGCTGGGCCTCAGGCACTCCGGCGGGGCGCTTGGCCCGCTTCTGCACCAGCTCCAGGAAGGCGTAGACCGTATTGGCAAACTCATCGGTGACCATGAGGTCGCCCAACGCCGCGACCTCCTCCCGACGCTCTTCGGCGCGGCTGCGGCGGCGGCCAGCCTCGAAGAGCTCCAGTGCGCGCTTGGGCGCCGGGGCGGAGTCACCGGTCTTGGAGGCCACTGCCTTCTGTGCGGCGGCGAGGCCTCGCTCCCAGGCGGCCTCGGAGTGGTCCCGCTCCCGGTGTGCGGTCAGCGCGCCGATGGCGGCGGAGTCCTGACTGATCACCTGTGCCGCGAAGGTCAGCGACTCCTCCAGGAAGGTGTCGGCGCCGAACAGAGCATCGGCGATGCCCAGTGCGTAGGCCTGAGCTCCCTTGAGCGTCTTGTTGTTGTTCAGCGCATTGGTGAAGATGACCTGCGCAGCCGCCTCCGGGCCGATGATCTTCGGCAGGCGGTAGACGCCGCCCCAGCCCGGGACCAGGCCGAGGAAGGCTTCGGGCAGGGAGAGAGCCTTGGCCTCCTCGGAGACGGTTCGGTAGTGCGCGGCCAGGGCGATCTCCAGGCCGCCGCCCAAAGCCGTTCCATTGATGAAGGCGAAGGTCGGAACCGGGAAGTCTTCCAGCAGCTCATAGGCGTGGTGGCCCAGATCCGCCATGGCACGCGCCTGGTCCTTGGAGTCGATGCGGTTGACCGCACCGAGATCGGCCCCGGCCACCAGGAATCCCGGCTTGCCGATGACACCCAGTCCGACGATCTCGCCGGCCCGTGCACGCTCGGCCTGAGCGGCCACCGTCTCCCCGAACTCGATGAGCGAGTTGGGGCCCAGCGTGCTCGGACGCTTGGGGCTGTCATTGTCCAGACGGATCAGGGCGAAGGTCCCAGCTCCCTGGGGAAGCTCTACGTCCTCCACCCTGCTGTGGGTGACCACCTCATCGTCGAAGGCGGTGGCAAGATCACGGTAGGCACTGAAGTCAGAATGTTCCATAGGTCACATGCTACCCACCGGTAGCTTGGGTGGCCAGAGACACACCCTGCTTCAGCTCCTCAGCGGGTGATCTCCACCTTCGACAGCGGGACGTCGGTGTGCTTGATGGCCGACTGTGCGGCGTCGACGGCCTTTCTGGTGCGCACGGTCTGCGAGGTCATGACAAGGGCCTGTCCCCCGCCCTCGCGCGGCTGCTGCTCAGGGTCGGACAACGCGCCCAGGCCGCGCCAGGCCAGGGCCACCAGCACGGCCTCATGCACGCTGTTCGCATTGCGGCGCTCCGAGGCATTGGGCTCAGCGCCCTTGAGCGGATACGCCACGGTCAGCGTGCCGAGCTCCTCGGCCGCGGGCTCTGCGTAGCCGTCCTCTGCGCACTGAGCGGCGAAGGACTCCACCAATGCGTCAGCCTCTTCTGCCGAGGCCTTCTCCGCGGTGATCTTCCCGTTGGTGCCGACCTTGCCGTGGTGGACCACGAACTCTCCGGCGCTCTCGTCGTACCAGGCCTCCCGGTAGTGCCAACCCTGCTCGGGATCACGACGGAACAGACTGAGCATCAAGACTCCTTGGTTCGATGAAAGACCGGGAGCTCCCCGGTGGGAAGCTCCTCACCCGGCAGCGGCCGGGCGAAGGGGACTTTGGTGCCGAGCACCTGTCCCACAGTGTCCTGGGCGATCCGCTGGGCGGTCAGACCCACACGATCCAGCACCTGGGCGCGGCTGCCGTGGGCCAGGAACTCGACGGGCAGGCCGACCTCGTTCAACGCGGTGTCCACGCCGGCCTCGCGCATGGTCTGGCGGATCCGGGAGCCGACGCCGCCGGCCTTCACCCCGTCCTCCAGGCAGACCACCAGGCGGTGGCGGGCGGCCACGGAGACCACCGACTCCGGCACGGGCAGGACCCAGCGGGGATCCAGCACAGTCGAGCTGATCCCCTGATCCTCCAGTCGGCGGGCCAGGTCCAGGGAGAGCTCGCCCATCGTGCCCACGGAGACGATCAGGACATCGGCAGTGTAGGCACCATCCTCATCAGCCTCACCGCGCAGGACATCGACGCCGTCTTCGAAACGCTCCAGCGCCTCGATCTCGCCGTTGACCGAGCCCTTGGAGAACCGAACCACAGTGGGTGCGTCATCCACTGCCACAGCCTCGCGCAGCTCCTCCCGCAGGCGGGTGGAGTCACGGGGTGCGGCGATCTGCAGCCCGGGAACGATCTGCAGCAGCGAGAGGTCCCACATGCCGTGGTGACTGGGCCCGTCAGGACCGGTGACTCCGGCCCGGTCGAGCACCAGGGTCACTCCGGCCTTGTGCAGGGCCACATCCATCAGCAGCTGATCGAAGGCGCGGTTGAGGAAGGTGGCGTAGACGGCCACCACCGGGTGCAGCCCGCCGTAGGCCAGCCCCGCGGCCGAGGCCACAGCGTGCTGCTCGGCGATGCCCACGTCATAGACCCTGTCCGGGTGCTTCTGGGCCATGGAGCGCAGCCCCACCGGGATCATCATGGCACCGGTCAGCGCGACGATGTCCTCGCGCTCATCAGCGATGGCTGTGATCTCCTCCTCGAACACAGAGGTCCAGGAACGGGAGGATCCGCTGGAGACGGGCTCGCCGGTCTCCGGATCGATCACGCCGACCGCATGGAACTGGTCCTTCTCATCGGCGCGGGCCGGAGCATAGCCGCGGCCCTTGTCGGTGAGGGCGTGGACGATGACCGGACCGCCATAGTTCTTGGCGTCAGACAGTGCCTCCTCCATCGCAGACTGGCTGTGACCGTCCACCGGACCGATGTACTTCATCCCGAGGTCCTCGAAGAGGCCCTGGGGCGCCCAGAAGTCCTTGGCACCCTTCTTCGCAGCATGCAGGCTGCGGTAGACCATCTGGCTCAGCGGGCCGCCGTGGCGGAGCCGCTGCTTGGTGCCGTCCATGGTCTGCTCGTAGATGCGGTGGGTGCGGACCTTGTCCAGGAAGCCGCGGCGCAGATGGCCCAGCTGCTCGGCCAGTCCGCCCACAGTGGGCGCATAGGAGCGGCCGTTGTCGTTGACCACGATCACCACGCGGCGGTCCTTGTCCGCGGCGATGTTGTTCATCGCCTCCCAGGCCATGCCGCCGGTCAGAGCACCGTCACCGATGACGGCCACTGCGAAACGGTCCTCCTCACCGTTGAGCACCCGAGCCTTGGAGATGCCGTCGGCCCAGGACAGGGAGGAGGAGGCGTGGGAGGACTCCACGATGTCATGCACCGATTCGGCACGCTCAGGATAACCGGCCAACCCGTTCTGCTGGCGCAGCGTAGAGAAGTCCTGCCGGCCGGTCACCAGCTTATGGATATACGACTGGTGGCCGGTGTCGAAGATGATCGAGTCCCGTGGAGAGTCGAAGACGCGGTGCAGGGCCAGCGTCAGCTCCACCACTCCGAGGTTGGGGCCCAGGTGGCCGCCGGTCTGGGACACGTTGGCGATGAGGAACTCGCGGATCTCCTCTGCCAGCCGCACCAGCTGCTCATCGCTCAGCTTCGACAGGTCCTGCGGAGACCGGATCGTCTGCAGAATGCTCATTCGTCCATTCTAGTAAGTCTGAGATGAAACGACGACGGCGGCCGACTTCTCTTCCTCAGATCGCGAAGCGCGCCACGCTGCCGCGTGTCGCGAAACCCTTCGCTCCCACAAGAAATCCTGAGAAGTCGGCCGCCGTCGTCATCTGGTGCTCTGAGCAGGTGGCCGGTCAGGGTGCTGACCGGCCACCTCTTCAGTCAGGCGATCACTGGTTGTCGACCAGCTGGCGCAGCACGTATTGCAGGATGCCGCCGTTGCGGTAGTAGTCGGCCTCGCCCGGGGTGTCGATGCGGACATCCGCGTCGAACTCCACCGTGGAGCCGTCCTCCTTGGTGGCGGTGACCTTCACAGTCTTCGGCGTGGTGCCCTCGTTCAGAACAGTGATCCCGGAGATGGAGAAGGTCTCGAAGCCGCTCAGGCCCAGGGTGTCTGCGGACTCGCCCTCAGGGAACTGCAGCGGCAGCACGCCCATACCGATCAGGTTGGAGCGGTGGATGCGCTCGAAGGACTGCGTGATGACAGCCTTCACGCCCAGCAGGCGGGTGCCCTTGGCCGCCCAGTCACGGGAGGAACCGGAGCCGTACTCCTTGCCGCCCAGGACCACCAGCGGAGTTCCCTCTGCCTGGTAGTTCTGTGCCGCGTCGTAGACGTAGGCCTGCTCGCCGCCCTTGGTGAAGTCGCGGGTGAAGCCGCCCTCCACGCCGGCGCCGTCGTTCTCATCGGCCAGCAGCTCGTTCTTGATGCGGATGTTGGCGAAGGTTCCGCGGATCATGACCTCGTGGTTGCCGCGGCGGGAGCCGTAGGAGTTGAAGTCCTTGCGCTCCACACCGTTCTCCAGCAGGTAGCGGCCTGCCGGTGTGTCCGACTTGAAGGAGCCGGCCGGGGAGATGTGGTCGGTGGTGACCGAATCGCCCAGCTTCAGCAGCACGCGTGCACCCTCGATGTCCTCCACGGGCTGGGGCTCCAGCTCCATGCCCTCGAAGTAAGGAGCCTTGCGGACGTAGGTGGAGTCCTGGTCCCAGGCGAAGGTGGAGCCCTCGGGGGTCTCCAGCTCCTGCCAGCGGTGATCGCCCTCGAAGATGGTGCCGTACTTCGAGGTGAACATGCCGGTATCGATGGACTCATCGATGATCTGCTGCACCTCGGATGGGTCCGGCCAGATGTCCTGCAGGAAGACTGCGTTGCCCTCAGCATCCTGACCCAGCGGCTCGTTCTGGAAGTCGAAGTCCATGGTGCCGGCCAGAGCGTAGGCCACCACCAACGGCGGGGACGCCAGGTAGTTCATCTTCACATCGGGGTTGATGCGGCCCTCGAAGTTGCGGTTTCCGGAGAGCACGGAGGTGACCGCGAGGTCCTCCTCCTGGATCTTCTGGGAGATCTCCTCCTCCAGCGGACCGGAGTTGCCGATGCAGGTGGTGCAGCCGTAGCCGACCACGAAGAAGCCGATCTTCTCCAGGTACTCGATCAGACCCGACTTCTCGTAGTAGTCGGTGACGACCTTCGAACCGGGGGCGATGGAGGTCTTGACCCAGGGCTTCTGCACCAGGCCCTTCTCCACTGCGTTGCGGGCCAGCACACCGGCGGCCAGCATCACGTTCGGGTTGGAGGTGTTGGTGCAGGAGGTGATGGATGCGATGGAGACCGCACCGTGGTCCAGGTTGAACTCACGGCCGTCGGGCATCTGCACCGGAACCTGCTTGGAGGGCCGGCCCACCACCGGTGCGCCGGAGCCGTCCATGTTCCGCGGCTTGTCGGCCGGGTCCTGGGCCTCTCCCGCGGCCGCGCTCGGCGCGTCCGAAGCCGGGAAGGTCTCCTCCACCGACTCGTCGACGTGACCGTTGCGGCCGTCGTCCTCCTGGGCGTAGTTGTGGATGTCCTTGCGGAACTGCTCCTTGGCATCGGTGAGCTCGATGCGGTCCTGCGGACGCTTCGGGCCGGAGATGGAGGGGACCACAGTGGAGAGGTCCAGCTCCAGGTGCTCGGAGAAGCGCAGCTCGCGGGACGGGTCGTGCCACATGCCCTGCTCCTTGGCGTAGGCCTCCACCAGAGCAAGCTGCTCCTCGGTGCGGCCGGTCAGGCGCAGGTAGTCGATGGTGACGTCGTCGATCGGGAACATGGCCGCAGTGGAGCCGAACTCCGGGGACATGTTGCCGATGGTGGCGCGGTTGGCCAGCGGGACCTCGGTCACACCCTCGCCGTAGAACTCGACGAACTTGCCGACCACACCGTGCTCGCGGAGCATCTGAGTGATGGTCAGCACCACATCGGTGGCGGTGGCGCCGGCGGGGATCTCGCCGGAGAGCTTGAATCCGACCACACGCGGGATCAGCATGGAGATCGGCTGGCCGAGCATCGCTGCCTCGGCCTCGATGCCGCCCACGCCCCAACCCAGGACGCCCAAGCCGTTCTCCATCGTGGTGTGGGAGTCGGTGCCCACGCAGGTGTCCGGGTAGGCACGAAGCGCGCCGCCGACGTTGCGGGTCATGACCACGCGGGCCAGGGACTCGATGTTGACCTGGTGGACGATGCCCATGCCCGGGGGCACGACCTTGAAGTCATCGAAGGCGGTCTGCCCCCAGCGCAGGAACTTATAGCGCTCACCGTTGCGCTTGTACTCGATGTCCATGTTGCGCTCGATGGCATCGGAATTGCCGAAGGAGTCGATCTGGACGGAGTGGTCGATGACCATCTCGGCCGGTGCCAGCGGGTTGATCTTCTTCGGGTCGCCGCCCAGGTCGGTGACGGCCTCACGCATCGTCGCCAGGTCCACCACGCAGGGCACGCCGGTGAAGTCCTGCATCAGCACACGGCCCGGGGTGAACTGGATCTCCTTGGAGGGCTGCGCGGTCTCATCCCACTGCCCGAGCGCCTTGATGTGCTCGGCAGTGACGTTTGCTCCGTCTTCGGTGCGCAGAAGGTTCTCGAGCAGAACTTTCAGGCTGTACGGGAGGGAATCATAGCCCTCGACCGTGTTGAGACGGAAGATTTCGTAATCGGCTCCGTCGACGTTGAGAACGCCTTTGGCTCCGAAGCTGTCCACAGTGCTCACGCGGGACTCCTCTGTAGTTGCCAGACTGACACTGTCCGGGAGACTGCTCTCACGGACGCCGGCCCTTCGATGGATGGGGAGGTTCAGCAGAGGCCGTGATCGCCTCCCCCTCGAGGCCCAGCTCAGCGGTGAGCTCGGGCGCCGTCGGCGGAGTCAGTGGTGCGACCAGGCCTGAGTCTGATGTCCCTCCACAGCGTTCAGGGCCGTATCGCTGTCCATCCTACTCGTTCGGGCCTCTGTGACGTGCACCATGACGTCCTCGGCGAGGCTGCCGCGCGCAGCACGGCCTCAGCGGGTGAAGGAGGCCACCGCCTCCATGTGGTGCGTGTTGGGATAGAGATCCAGCACGCGCAGCCCATCCATCCGCCATCCGCGGCTGATCAGCTCTTTCGCATCTCGAGCGAAAGATGAGGGCTCACAGGAGACATAGACGATCTGCGCCGCATCGGTCTGATCCAACCCCTCGATCACCCGAGTTCCGGCACCGGCCCGCGGCGGGTCCAGCACCACTGTTCCGGCGCTCCGTCCGTCCTCCGCCAAGAAGCTTCGGACATCACCCAGGGAGCGCTCCACAGGGGCCTGCAGGATGCGCACCTGGTCCATCTCAGCGAAGAGCTCCTCGGCGCTGCGGCTGGAGGCGTCGGCGGCCTCCACGCTGAGCACACGGCCGCTGTTCCCCACCTGCTGCGCGGCCCAGGCGCTGAACAGCCCGGCACCGGCATAGAGATCGACGACGGCCTCCCCCGCCGCACTGCGGGCCATCTCCCCGACGACGCCGACCAGCGCCTCGGGAGCGCCGCGGTGGACCTGCCAGAAGCCTTCGGGGCGCAGCTGCACCGCTGAGCTGCCCCGATGTGGTCCCACCGGCAGCGGCTCGCTGACCGTGCGGTCTCCGGCGAGCAGTTCATAGTCCACCCGCGCCGGACTGGTGGAGTCGCTGCGGCGGCCGCGCTGATTGCGCCCGCGCCGGCCTGCGGGACGTCCGTTCGCCGAACCGGGAGCGGCCACCGCCAGCAGGACGTTCGCGATGGACGGGTCCTCAGAGGCCAGAGTGTGAAGCCGGGCGCGCAGCCCCTCCTGGTCCTGCCCCTGCGCCACCGTGTGGACCACCAGAGTCAGGTCCCGCCCACCGCCGGGAGCCACAGCGTCCACCCGGTGGGCACCGCGGAAGTCGGCGGAGAAGATCCTGCTCTCGTGGATGCCCGCCACGGCCAGCGGCATGCCGCGCAGCTCGATCAGATCATTGCTGCGGTGCGGCTTCATGCTCAGCATCCCGTTGGGATCCACGGCGAAGCTCACCCGAGTGCGCCAATGCAGCCCGTTGCTGTGCGGGCGGCTGATGTCCTCCACATGGACCTCGCCGTCGGCGTGCTCCTGCGGGATGTTCAGATCATGCAGCGAGATGCCTCCGATCCGTTGCAGCGTGTCCCGGAAGACCTGGCCCTTGAGCCGGCGCTGGTGCTGATCGGTGATGTGTCCGAACTCAGCTCCGCCCACCGGCAGGCGCCCCATCTCATCGGCCCGCAGCGAGTCGGCCAGCTTCCAGATGTGCCGGCGCCGGTAGTCGGAGGCGGAGACGACCTCGACGACGTCGGCGCGCCAGAACTTCGCCTGCTCACCGCCTTCGGTCAGCCGGGCCCGCACCACCTCCCCGGGGATGGCGTGGCGGACGAACACCACGCGGCCCTCATAGCGGGCCACACAGTGACCTCCATGGGCCATCGGGCCGACTTCCAGCGTGAGGACCTGCTGGTCCGCGGAGGGGGCAGCTGTCATGAGGTGCTCTCACGTCCGATCTGCGGTTCGGGGCGGGTGATCATCCAGCACACCCACAGGGCCAGCGCGTAGAGCGGCATGCCCATCACCAGCCGGGCCACACCCAGGGCGGCCACGTCGTCGGCCAGGTACATGGGAACCTGCACGATCAGCCGGGCGGCCATGACCACCACGATGATCCAGGTGGCCAAGGCGTAGCGGCGGCGGCGCACCGTGTCCTTCCGCCAGTCCATACCTTCTCCGCGGACCAGCCCGAAGAGCAGACCGATGATCGGCCAGCGCACCAGGATGGAGACGATGAAGGCCAGGATGTAGGACCCGTTGATGAAGAAGCCGGGGGCGTAGAAGTCGCGGCCGTCGCCGGTGGACATGGCGGCCAAGGCACAGATCCCGACGCCGGCGAGTCCGGAGAGGGACTGGATCAGCGGTCCGCGCTGCAGCAGTCGGCCCACAGCGAAGACCCCCGCCAGGACGAGGGCGATGATCAGCGCCGGGGCGAGGTCATCGGTCACCACGAAGGTGACCAGGAAGAACGCCGCCGGGAGTGCGGCCTCCAGCAGACCGCGCACGCCTCCGATGGAGGCCATGACGTTCAGCGACCCGTCCTCACGGGTGTGAAGCTTCGAGGCCGCGCTGCTGGAGAGCTGCCGTCCGACGTCTTCGGTGCTCACTGTTCGGCCGCTCCCGAGGCAGAGACGTCGGCGGCGGCAGGGTTCGGGCTCTCGCCGGTGCGGCGCTGAGCCGGGTTCCGCGGCACGGTGACGCGCTTGGCGCCCTCCGGCGGACGCAGCTGCAGAAGCTCACGCGGGGGCATCGGGTCATCTCCGCGGACCACGACGATCCGGGAGAAGAGGTCCTCCACCTCTTGGGCCGCGCTGCGGTCGATGGCGCCGCGGCCGCCGACCACGCCGCGCAGGAACCAGCGGTTGCCCTCGAAGCCGATGAACCTGGCCACGCGCCAGCCGGAGCGGCCGTCCTTCAGCGTGGTGGGGACCCGAGCGACGAGCTCCTTGCCGAAGCGGCCCTCGGCCTCTTTGACCTTGCCCTTCTGCTTGACCACAGATTCCTGGATCTGCTGGCGCACCTCATCCCAGGTGCCGCCGGACTTGGGCGCAGAGAAGGGCTGCAGCTGCACGCTGGCCTGGCCCACCGAAATGGTCAGGGCCACCACACGCTTGGTCTTCTGGTCGATGTCCAGGCGGACCTTCTGGTCCTTGCCGCCGGGGATCATGACCGAACCGAAGTCGATGTAGCCCTTGCGCGACTCGATCTCGCTGACGTCATAGGGCCCGCTCGAAGTCTCCTCCTCAGCGGAGTCGGCAGCCGAATCCTCGGGGTCGTGGCCCTCCACCCGGGGCGCATCGGCGGAGAAGGAAGCGGACTTGTTCTCGCCCTTCGTCTCCGCCTGCTCTGCGGCGGCAACGTCCTCAGCGGTCTCGGCCGAGGCGTCCTCCGCCTGATCGGCCGCTGCGGACTCCTCCTTCAGCGCATCGCGGATCGTCGGCGGCGCCGCGGCCTTGTCCTTCGATTTCTTCTTTCCGAAGAGCATGGGGATTGACCTCAATTCCTTACTGTTGCGAGCCGAGTCCGGTGGAGCCGAAGCCGCCTTCGCCGCGCGCGCTGTCCTCGAGATCAGCCACCGGCACGAAGTCGGCCTGGCCGATGCGCTGCAGCACCAGTTGGGCGATCCGGTCTCCGCGGCTGAAGTGCACGGTCCCAGCGCGATCCGTGTTCAGCAGGCACACCTTCACCTCACCACGATAACCGGCGTCGATGGTGCCGGGGGTGTTGACCAGGGTGATTCCGTGCCTGACCGCTAAGCCGCTGCGCGGGTGGACCAGGCCCACCCATCCCTCGGGCAGCGCGATGGCGATGCCGGTGGGGACCAGGCGGCGCTCCCCCGGCTCCAAGGCGAAGTCCTCAGCGGCCAGCAGGTCGGCACCGGCGTCGCCGGGGTGTGCGTAGCCGGGCACCGGGAGCTCGGGGTCCAACTGGCGGATGGGGACGGTGATCTTCTCAGGTGTGATCGTCTCAGGGGAGGTCTGCGGACTCATGCCACTGAGTCTACTCATGCGACGATAGGGATATGACGACTCAGTACGACGACGGCGTGCACTACGCCGAGAAGCTGTGGCCCTCCTGGTGGCTTTGGACCGCTGCAGTGATCATCGGGGCCTCGGTCTCCCTGATCTTCTTCCCCATCGACCTGTTCTTCGGCTTCCTGACCATGGGCGCCGGCATCCTGCTGCTGGTCTTCGCCCTGGTCATCACCACCCCGACCATCGAGGTCCGCGAGGGCTGGCTGCGTGTGGGTCGCGCGCAGATCGAGACCGGTCATCTGGGCCGCATCGTCGCCCACCGCGGACAGGCCGCCCGGGAGCAGCTCGGCCCGGGCTTCGACGCCCGCTCCTACCAGTGCATCCGCGGCTGGATCAGTCCGGTGGTCACCGCTGAGATCACCGATGAGCAGGACGCCACTCCCTATTGGCTGTTCTCCACGCGCAACCCGGAGGCGCTGTTGAAGGCGCTGGGCTCCACGGAGCAGGTGCGCGAAGAGGGCGTCAGCACCACCGGCTGAGCCGGGGGCCGACACCCTCTTGGCGAGTGCGGTCAGCGGGGAGGATTCCTTCTGCTATGCGTCGCAGTCCTTGCAGATGAACATTCCGCCCTGCTCCCGGGATACCTGGGAACGGTGGCGGACCAGGAAGCACTCCCCGCAGGTGAACTCGTCGGACTGGGCGGGCAGGACCCGCACCTGAAGCTCTTCGTCGGAGAGATCGGCGCCGGGCAGCTCAAAGCCCTCGGCGGCCTCAGCCTCATCCTCGTCGACCACCGCGGACTGGCGGTTGTTCGAGCGATTCTTCAGCTCTTCGATCGAGTCCTCATTGACCTCGTCGTCGTTCTTACGCGGTGCATCGTAATCAGTTGCCATGAGAGTCGCTCCACACTTCGAGTCCGTACGGCCTAATCGGTCGCACAGATTGTGCCCTCCCCGGGGGCGTATGGACAAATCGGGACACGCATGTTGAGCCGTGAGCAAAAATCGTTCGGGTCAAGCTCGAAGGATGCGGCCCCATTCTGTCTCCCCCGCGATACAGTGGCGAGAAGCGAAAGCGAGACGGCCGCTCCGGCCGGCGGGCCCGAAACCCGCCTGTGAGCAGGGGCGGCGGTCTCCACAGTCTTTTCGGAGGAAGCCTCTCATGCAGCACCTGCGCATCGTCGGCGTCGGCGACGAGGAGAATCGGAATCAGCTGATCCTCTCAGACGATGATGGCAACGAATACGCGCTGCCTGTCGATGACGCTCTCCGCTCTGCCGCGGGCCGCGCCGCCCGGCAGAGCTCCTCCTCTGACGACTCCCCCGCTCCCCTGTCTCCCCGTGAGATCCAGGCGCGGCTGCGCGCCGGCGACTCGGTGGCGCAGGTCGTGGAGGACTCCGGCCTGGACCACAAACACGTTGAGCGCTACGCCGGTCCGGTGCAGGCCGAACGCTCCTATATCGCCCAGCGCGCCCGCAGCACTGAGGTGGCCGCCGCATCCACCGCCGAACACCACCGCCTGGCCTTCGGCGACGCCCCCGCCAGCCTGGAGGCCATGGTCAAAGTCCGCCTGCGCGCCATGGAGGTGGAGCTGAAGACGGTCTCCTGGGATGCCTGGCGCCGTGAGGACGGACGCTGGACGGTGGAGTGCTGGTTCGATGTGGGCTCCTCGGAGACCCACGGGGCCGGCATCGGGCTGCAGCCGCCGGCCGAATGGACCTTCATCGCCGAGTCCCGTCAGCTGACTGCGGCCAACCGTTGGGCCGAGTCGCTGAGCTCCCTGCCGCTGCCGGGCAAAACCCGCCGCCGCGACAGCTCCCGCCATCTGGCCGCGGTGGATGCCCCCTTCGACGTCGACGCCGAACACTCCCCTTCTGCTGCACGGGACCGCGCGCGCTCCGCTCACGAGTCCGCGCAGCGGGAGCCTCAGCAGCCGCAGCGCCGCCATGACGCCGCCCGCCGGGCCGCCGCAGAGGCTTCGCAGAACACTGAGCCGCAGCCCAGCGGCGACGGCGCCGAGGGCGGAGAGCATGAGGATCTGCTGGATGTCCTGCGCGCCCGCCGCGGCCAGCGCTTGGGCGCCGATGAGGAGTCAGACGAGAAGCTGGCGCTCATGCTCACCCGCGATGAGCAGGGCGAAGGTGAACCCGTTGAGCCCCGCCTGCGCCCGGTGGAGGCTCCCGAGCAGGAGCCGGGGGCCGACCCGGACGAGCAGTTCACCGGCCCGATCCCGGGGCTGGAGGACAGTGGGGTCAGCGCGGACCGCTCCGAGGACAGCGAAGAGCAGGACGCGGCAGGCACCGATGCCTGGGGCTTCTCCTATGAGGACGGCGGCGAAGAGACCGAGGGACCGTCCCCCGAGGAGGCCCCGGAGCAGAAGGAGCCTGAGCAGCGCGAGGAGGCTCCCGAGCCCCGCCACCGCAAGCGTTCCTCCTCCCGCCGTCCCTCGATGCCGAAGTGGGATGACATCCTCTTCGGCGGCAAGGACTGAATCTCAGATCTCCTGACCGCTGAGCGAGAGCAGCGGGACCTTCCTCTCGGCGTCGGTGAGCGAGCCGTGCTGACCCACCATGGACAGCGGAGCCGGACCGCTTTCTGCCGTGTGGAACAGGGCGATGGGACCGTGCACGGCCACCAGCACATCGCCGATGCGTGAGAGCACCCGGTCCTCCACGGGACCGAACCACCCGGCGTCGAGGGCCTGGCGCTTCTGCACCACCCAGGTCTGATCGCCGAAGGCTCGCTGCCAGGCCTCCTGCACCTGAGCCTCTCGCCCTTCGGCGGTGTGCAGGTGCAGGAACCGGGGCTCACCGGCCACATGCTCCACCGCACCGAGCAGCTCATCCTGCTCCTGCTGCTCCAGCGCCTGGAGGTCGATTCGGCTCTCCGCAGCGATGTCGATCATGCCGTGATCGGCGGTCATCAGCACCAGGGCCTGGGAGCCGTAGAACTTGTCCAGGGCGGCGCAGAACCGTTCGGCCTCGGCATCGAGCAGCTCCAGCATGCGGATCCATTCCGCGGAGTCCACTCCATACTTATGGCCCGTCTTATCCAGCTCATCGACATAGAGGTAGACCATCAGCGGGGTGGGCGCGCCCTGACGGACCTGGCCCTTGCGGAGACGGTGCCCGGAGATCCAGTCCTCGGCCAGCCGGAACCGCGCGTCCATATGTTTGGCACCCAGGAACTCGCCCCCGGAGAGTGAGGCCTCGGTGAGTCGTGAGTCCTGGAACTGGGGGCGGGAGACTGTGACCACGGCGGCTCCGGCCCGTTCGGCCCGGGCCAGCAGGGAGTCATGGGGCTGCCAGCTGCGCGGATCCACCTCCGGATCCCAGCCGCCCAGCATGTTCACCACGCGGTCCAGGTCCTGCGCATAGACGTTGTAGCCGGTGAGCCCGTGCTCCCCCGGTGTCCGGCCGGTGCCCAAGGAGGTCAGCGAGGCCGAGGTGGTGGAGGGGACCCCGGCGTCGAGGACCCTGCCGGTGGCCGCCCGTCGCCAGCGCGAGGCCAGGAAGCGGGCATGACCGGTGTGGCGGGCGAGCTGCTCATCGCCGAGCCCGTCCACCATGAGCACCACGGCGATGCTCGCCTCGGGCAGACCCAGACGGTTCTCGAAACACTCCCCCTGGCCCTCGGCGCTGCTGAGACCGAGGGCGGCACCGACGGAGGGCAGGATCTGACGCAGGTGTGCGCCGTTGTAGTCCGGGGCCGCCGGTGGAGGCGGAAGAGTCATCGCAGCGGCCTCAGCGCGCGTACTTCACACAGGCGCGGCGCAGCGCTCGGACGAAGCTGCGGGCCTCATCCACTGCAGTGTCGCCCTCGGCAGTGGCGGCGATGCGCAGCACGATGTCCTCCGGCACCCAGGTGCCGCTGTCGCCGTGATCGGCCATGCAGTCGGGGTTGGCGCATTCGGCCGGCACAGTCTCGAACCGAGCGCCCCCTGTCCAGTGCATGTTCAGCGTCACCTCAGCCAGACCACGTTCCGGGACGAACCGGTCCGGGTGACGGTGGACCTCGGAGAGGATGAGCGACCGGATCCGGCTCACCGGGACCACTTCGGTGGAGATTCTCGCCACAGTGTCTGAGGACCCTGCGGCAGGCTGATGGAGTCCGCCGTCGTCGGCCTCCAGATCATGATCGTCCAGGTGAGCGACCACGACCACGTCATCGGCCAGGACCAGCACAGTGATGTGGCGGTGGACCTCCTCCATGTCGAAATGGGTGTCTACGTGCACGATCTGGTGGCTGGCTTCGCGGCCGTCGAGCGCCTCGGTCACCGTGTGGTGAACCAGAGCGGGGTAGAAGCCGCCGCGCTCGATGGCCTCGCGCATGGAAAGAGTCATGGTCACCATCGTATCCAGAGCCGCTGGAGTCCGAGGCACTGAGCGGTGCTGACTTTCCAGTAGCATGGACCGGTGCCCGGAAACACCACCTTCCATCACCAGAACGCCTCCCTGCTCTCTGTGGCAGAGGTCGAGGCTCCCGCAGCACTGACGTCGAAGGAGCTGGACAAGCGGCTCTCCGATGCGCTGAAGCGGCTGAAGCTGCCCACAGGACTCCTTCAGCGCGTGGCCGGAGTCAGGGCTCGGCGCAACTGGGACACCCCCGACGGCGCCATCACCGGCGCCGTGGAAGCGGGCCGCCGCGCCATCGAGGCCGCCGGCATCTCCCGCGACGACGTCACTGTGATGGTCAACACCTCGGTCACCCGTGAGCATCTTGAGCCCTCGGTGGCCGTGGGGATCCATCACAAGCTCGGCCTGCCGAGCTCGGCGATGAACTTCGACATCACCAATGCCTGCTTGGGCTTCGTCAACGCGATGACCCTGGCCAGCTCGCTCATCGACGCCGGTCAGGCCAAGTACGTGCTGATCGTCAACGGCGAGGACGCGCGGAAGGTCCAGGAGGCCACTGTGGAGCGGATCAACTCCCTGGAGCAGGCAGTCTCCCGCGATGACTTCATGAGCGAGTTCGCCTCCCTGACACTGGGCTGCGGTGCGGCCGCGGCAGTCATCGGCCCGGCGGACCAGCACCCTGAGGGTCACCGCATCATCGGCGGCGTGACCCGTGCTGCCTCTCAGCACCACGGTCTCTGCGTGGGCGATCACCGGGGCATGTTCACCGACTCCCGCGGCCTGCTCGACGGCGGCCTGGAGCTGGTCATGGACGCCTGGGAGGCCGCCGAGGAGCACTTCGACTGGCAGCAGATGGACTCCTATGTGACCCATCAGGTCTCCCAGCTGCACACCTCCTCCATCATCAAGGCGGCCAAGCTGGACAAGAAGCGAGTTCCGGTCACCTACCCCGAACTGGGCAATGTGGGGCCGGCCTCGCTGCCCATCACACTCTCGCGCGAGGCGGCTTCCCTCCACCGCGGTGCGCGCGTGCTCTGCATGGGGGTAGGGTCAGGGCTGAACACCGCGATGGTCGAGATCGAATGGTGAACCGGCAGTCACCGCAGTACACAGATTGAGGGGTGCAGCGCCGATGGCGAAGCTGAAGGCATGGCGTTCGATTCCGGCGGCCGGGGCACGGCTCCCCACCGAACACATCGCCGCTGAGGGGGCCTTCCCCGGGTTGGATCCGAAGTGGTCCCGGCTGGTCACCGCGAAGACCGACGACGGCGCCCACACCTTCCACGTGCTGGACACCGGTCCGGAGCTGGCCGAGCGCGGCATCACCCCCACCGGCACCATCCTGGCAGTGCACGGCAACCCCACGTGGTCCTATCTGTGGCGCCGCGTCCTCGCCGCCTCCCTGGAGCAGGCCGCTGAGGGCCGTGCCTGGCGCGTGATCGCACCCGACCAGCTGGATATGGGCTTATCCGACCGGCTGGAGCACCCGGAGGCACCGGCCGCCGAGGCTGAGTCCTACCGCCGCTTCGAGCAGCGCCTGGGCGACCTGGACGGGCTGATGGACGCCTTGGATGTGGACACCTCCGTCCCTCTGGTCACCCTGGGCCACGACTGGGGCGGTGTGATCAGCATGGGCTGGGCCATGCGCCACGCCGACGAGGTGGACGCCGTGGTCAGCCTCAACACTGCCGTGGACCATCCCGTCGACGAGCATGTCCCCGCCGCGCTGCGCGCCGCGATGGCGCCTGCCGTGCTGCCGATCTCCACAGTGGAGACCGAGGGCTTCCTGAAGGTCACCCTGGGCCTGGCCGAGGGCGGCCTGGAGTCTGCGGTGAAGAAGGCCTACCGCGCCCCCTACACCTCCCGCTGGGGCCGCGGCGGCATCGGCGGCTTCGTGGCCGACATCCCCGCGCTCAGCGAGCATGTCTCCCGCCCCGTGCTGGAGGAGACCTCTTCCAAGCTGACTCAGTGGCAGAAGCCCACCCTCTTCCTCTGGGGCCCCCAGGACCCCGTGTTCCAGGACCGCTATCTGGCCGATCTGCTGGAACGACTCCCCCATGCCGATGTGCACCGCTTCGAAGGCTCCGGGCACCTGCTGGCCGAGGACCGGAACATCGCCGCACCGCTGTTCACCTGGCTGGACGACCGCTTCCCCGCCGCCGATGTTCAGGAGGACGCACGCAGCGGCCTGCGCTCCCCCGAGCCGGCCGGCGAGGTCTCCCGCCTCCACGATCAGCTGGAGCACCTGACGATGACGTGGCGCAAGGCCAGCCCCGCCGTGGTGGACATGGGCGTGGCCGAGGACCAGGAGCGCGCCGTCTCCTGGGACGATCTGGCCGAGAAGGTCGATGCCCTGGCCGTGGGGCTCAGCGAGCTCGGCGTCTCCCCCGGTGACCGTGTCTCCCTGCTGGTCCAGCCCGGCAACGACCTCACCGTGATCCTCTATGCCTGCCTGCGCATCGGCGCCGTGGCCGTGGTGGCCGATCAGGGGCTGGGCCTGAAGGGGATGACCCGTGCTGTGCGCAGCGCCCGCCCGCAGTGGATCATCGGCGCCAAGCCCGGCCTGACCGTGGCGCGGACGCTGAACTGGCCCGGACGGCGGGTCAGCCTGGACGTGCTCTCCGGCCGCCAGGCCAAGCTCCTGGGCACTGTGGCCTCAGTGGAGCGCCTGCTGCGCAGCCACAGCGGACGCAGCCCGCAGGATCTGCCTTATCCGGCACCGGAGGATCCGGCCGCCGTGCTGTTCACCTCCGGATCCACCGGCCCGGCCAAGGGTGTGCTCTACACCCACGGACGCTTGGGTGCCCTGGTGGCTCTGCTGCGCCAACAGTTCGCCGTGAAGCCCGGCTCCTCGCTGATCGCAGGATTCGCACCCTTCGCCCTGCTCGGCCCGGCCATCGGCGCCACCTCGGTGACTCCGGACATGTCGGTGACCAAGCCCTCCACGCTGACCGCTGTGGCCGTGGCCGAGGCCGCCCTGGCCGGCGAGGCCACGATGTTCTTCGGATCCCCGGCCGCACTGCGCAATGTGGTGGCCACCGCCGGTGAGCTGAGCGCCGAGCAGCGCGACGCCTTGGGCGGGATCTACCTGGTCCTGTCTGCCGGCGCCCCGGTGCACCCGGTGCTGTTGGACCAGGTCCAGGAGCTCTTCCCGGAGGCTGAGATCCACACGCCCTACGGAATGACCGAGGGTCTGCTGCAGGCGGACATCTCCCGCGAGCAGGTCCACGAGGCCATGACCTCCGGCCCCTCCGGCGAAGGTCAGCCCGGCGTCTGCGTGGGCCGCCCCGTGGACGGAGTGCGTTTCGCCCTGGCACCGCTGGATGCCGAGGGGCACCCCGTGGAACAGCTGGTGGAGCCGGCCGACCATGTGGGCACCCTGGGTGAGATCGTGGTGTCTGCGGCCCACCTCAAGGAGGGCTATGACCGCCTGTGGCTCACCGATCGGCAGAGCCGCCGGGACACCTATGACGGGCTGATCTGGCACCGCACCAATGACGTCGGACACTTCGACGCCGAAGGCCGGCTCTGGATCCAGGGGCGCCTCCAGCATGTGATCACCACACCCGCGGGTCCGGTGGGCCCCGGCACCGTGGAGACCCCGGTGGACGCACTGGACGAGGTGGCCCGCGCGGCCGCCGTCGGCGTCGGCCCGGCCGGCACACAGGCCGTGGTGGTCATCGCTGAACCTGAGGGCAGCGCCAAGGCGCTGCGCACCGGCCGTTCCCCGCTGGCCCAGCCGGAGTTCGCCCGTACTGTGCGCGAGGCCTCCGAGGTCCCGGTGTCCGCAGTCCTGGTGCTGGAGGGGCTGCCCACCGATATCCGTCATAACTCCAAGATCGACCGCACCCGGCTGGCCGAGTGGGCCGCTGAGGTGCTCGCCGGCGAGAAGGTGAAGTCTCTGTGAGCCCGAAGACTGTGACCGATCAGGAGATCCTGCCCGGCAGCCGCGTGCTGGTCACCGGCGCTTCCGGCCTGCTGGGACGCTCCGTGGCGCAGAAGCTGGTCGACCTCGGCTATGAGGTCACCACCCTGCAGCGCAGCTCCTCCAGCATCGATGGCGCCCAGGAGGTCCGTGGGTCGCTCAGCGACCCCGAGGCCGTGACACGCGCCGTGGAAGGTCAGCACGCCATCATCCACATGGCGGCGAAGGTGTCCGTCTCCGGTGAGCGCGAAGAGTTCGTGGAGGTCAACATCCGCGGCACCGAGCGTCTCCTCGAGGCCGCCTGGAGCGCCGGTGTGGACAACGTCCTGCACGTCTCCTCCCCCTCAGTGGCCCACGGCGGCTCCTCGCTGGTGGGTGAGGGCGCAGGGGCTGCAGATCCTGAGCATGCCGAGGGCAACTACGCCCAGACCAAGGCCGAGGCCGAGCTGATCGCCGAGACCTACGGCAGTGCGGGCATGAACGTGCTGATCATCCGCCCACATCTGATCTGGGGCCCCGGCGACGGACAGCTGACACACCGGATCGTGGCCCGTGCCCGCTCCGGCCGGCTGCCCATCCTGGGCTCCGGCGCGGCCCTGGTGGACACGCTCTACATCGACAACGCCGTGGAAGCTTTCGTGGCCGGCCTGCGGCGACTGCCGGCCATCCACGGGCAGCGCCTGGTGCTGACCAACGGTGAGCCGCGGCCGATCGGCGAGCTCCTGATGGGCATCGCTGAGGCCGGCGGCGCCAAGCGTCCGCGCATGCGCGTGGCACCGGCCATCGCCAAAGCGGCGGGCCTGGCCGTGGAGAAGATCTGGGCCTCGGCCAGCCGAGTCACCGAGATGCCCGGAGACGGCGAGCCGCCCATGACCAAGTTCCTGGCCGAGCAGCTGAGCACTGCGCATTGGTTCGATCAGCGCCGCACCCGAGAGTCCCTGGACTGGACCCCCTCGGTCAGCGTCGATCAAGGGCTCGAGAAGCTGAGCGAGCACGTCCGCCGCACCGGCGGAGTGCTCTGAGGCTCCCCCTCCTCCTCCGGCGCACTCGGGGGCCTTGTGGATAACTTCTGCAGAGTTCGGAGATATCCGGCACGCTGAACGGATGAACCCTCCGCAGCCCAACGCCGCCCACCCGTTCCTCGTCAGCCGGTGGGAGCCGGAGGGGATCCACACGGGGAATCAGTACGGCAGGGCTCTGCGGCGCGGTCGGCTCCTCCGACTCAGGCGCGGTGTCTACCTCCCAGTGGACACCTGGGCTGAGTCGCAGCCGTCGGAGCGGTTCAGCCTGACCGCGGCGGCCCGCTGGCCTGGGCCCCAACTTTCTCCGTGGCTTCGGCACCCACATGATCTCTCCCACCACCGCTCCCGATCCCGCGTCGCCCATTCCCGCGGCGGCTCATGGCGTCAGTCTGCTGACCGAGCCGCTGACCAGGGCGGTTCCAGACGCCGTGGGCAGGATGCGCTTCCCAGCCGGCGTCGTCGTCTTGGATGCTGCGCTCAGAGGTGGTGACAGTCGCCCTACCCTCTCTCAGCAACAGCTCCAGGAGGGCGCCGCGGCTCTGCAGTGGACTTACGACGCCGCCACCTCTGGGCGACAGCCCTGGCCTTCGCCGATCCGGCCTCCGAATCTCCGGGTGAGCCTCTGGCGCGAGCACAGTTCGCCGCAAGCTTTCACACCTGTCGCGGGTCATGACGCGCGGCAATGTTGAAAACTCGCGGCAGCTGCCGAGCGCAGGCTCACCAGCGGGACATGGCGCGGCGGGCTGAGTCGGTGCGCTGCTCCGGGTTGGCGATCTCCACGGCGGCGTGCAGCACGCTGACCCCATCCGGTGAGGCCAGCAGCGGCGTCAGCTCCAGTGAGGCCACCTGCGGGTGGTTGTCCTTCAGGATCGCGATCCGCTGCACCGTCTCCTCCAGCGCACCCACATCCACAGCCGGCACACCCTGATAGCCCAGCAGCTTCTGCCCTGCCCGCGGCCGGCGCACCAGGCGGCGCACATCGCGATCGGTCAGCGGTGGGACCCCGTGGGCCCAGTCGTCGAGCAGATCCACCGCGTCTCCGGAGATGCCGAAGGAGACCACTGGGCCCATCATCGGATCCTCGATGGCCCGCAGGGTGCAGCCCTGTCCGGTGGGCGCCATGGGCTGGACCTCCAGCCCGGGACTGCCGTAGCGGGCCAGCGTCCGGCGCATCTCGGCCACCGTCCGGCGCAGCATCTCGGCATCCTCGATGTTCAGCTGCACACCGCCCAGGTCCAGGCGATGCCGCAGATAGGAGTTGGTGGCCTTGACCGCCACCGGATAGCCCAGCTCCTCGGCCGCGGCCACCGCCTCATCATCGGTGTCGAAGCCGATGGAACGCATCACGGTGACCCCGTAGAGCCCCAGGAGCTCGGCGACCTGATCAGGGTCCAGCCTGCGCAGCTCAGCGCCGCGCACACCGGTGAGCCAGCGCTTGAGCTTCTCATCGGCGTCGCGCAGCACCGTGGTGCCCTCCAGCCCGGCGGGGACGAAGGGCTCGCCGATGCCGTCCTGGCGCCACCGCTGATAGCGCGCGATCTTGCCCAGGGCGGCCACTGAGCGTTCCGGTGAGGAGAAGATCGGCACGCCCTGCTGCAGCGCACCGGTCTCGATCACCGGGGCCGCGTTGCCCACATGGTTCAGTGCCACGTTCTGATCCAGCACTCCGATATAGGAGGCCACCACAGGCTTGGCATACTCTCGCGAGATCTCGGAGATCGCGCGGCTGCGGTCCACATGCTCACCGGTGAAGCTGGGCTGCAGGCACAGCGCGACGGAGTCGACGTCGTCGTCCTCCAGCAGTTCGCTCAGGGCACGGGTCAGAGCTTTCCCTGCCTCACGGTTGGTGCCCTCCAGGTCCAGGTCTCCGACCACGCGGGTGGGCTTGAGGTTCTGCGACTCGGCGGCATCGGCCAACACTCGGCTCATCGAAGGCGAGTTGGAGAGGATAGCGATCCGCCGTCCGGCGGGCAGGGGCTGGGTCGCCAGCACCTGGAGCACGTCCATCAGCGAGTCATGGTTGCCCACCTGGACCACTCCGGAGTGGTCCAGCATGGCATCCACTGCGCCCAGCGGGGCTCGGGTGGTCCGCACCTCGTGGCCGGGCGGCAGCCGGCGGCCCATCACATCGGACTTCGCCACCACCACCGGCTTGGTGCGGGAGAGCCTGCGGACGATGCGCGAGAATTTGCGCGGGTTGCCGAAGCTCTCCAGATAGACTCCCACGGCGCGGGTGGCATCGTCGTCCTCGAAGTACTGCATGGCGTCGTTGCCGGAGAGATCCGCACGGTTGCCCGCCGAGATCACCGAGGAGAGCCCGAGCTCGCGCCGGTGGGCCTGGGAGTAGAGGGAGACCCCCACGGAGGCGGACTGGCTGAACAGGCCCACTCCGCCGCGCAACGGCATCGAGGGTGAGAGCGAGGCGTTGAGCGAGACGTCCGGATCGGTGTTGAGCAGACCCACAGAGGCTGGGCCCACCACGCGCATGCCCCAGCGCCGGGCCAGGCGGACCAGCTCGCGCTGATCGATCTGCGGAGAGTCGGTGAGAACCAGGATTCCCTTGACCCCGTGGCGGCCGCAGTCGGCCACCACCTCCTCCAGATGCTCCGGCGGAACCGCCACCACACCCAGATCGATGTCCTGTCTGATGTGCTCCAGGGAGGCGTAGGCGGTGGTGCCGCCCACTTCGAAGGCCTCAGGGTTCACCGAGTGGACGCCTCCGGTGAAGCGGCCCTCCACGATGTTCTGCAGCAGGTGATAGCCCACGGAGCCGTACTCGCGGGAGGCACCGATCACCGCCACCTGCTCCGGGGCCAGCAGCTCCCCCACGCTGCGGGCCTCCGCACGGTGCTCGCGGGACTCCATGACCTCGCGGGAGCGTTCCGTGGGGTCGATGCTGAACTCCAGCAGCACCACACCGTCCTCGAACTTCCGCTGGACCTCATAGCCGGCCTCGGAGAAGACCAGCAGCATCTTGCGGTTCTCCGGCAGCACCTCGGCGGAGAACCGTTCGATCCCGCGCTCCCGTCCGGCGGCCGCCAGATGCTCCAGCAGGATGGAGCCCAGGCCGCGGCCCTGGTGAGCGTCAGAGATGTTGAAGGAGACCTCGGCCTCTCGGGTATCGTCGATGCGGTCGAATCCCCCGACCCCGATGATCTCGTCGTCGAGCAGGATCACCATCGCCACCCGATCGGTGTGGTCGACCACGGTGAAGCGGGCCAGCTCCTTCTCCGTCAGCGTCGACTTATAGGTGAAGTACCGCAGGTAGATCGACGACTCCGACTGGCCCTGGTGCATCCGCTGCAGCCGGTCGGCGTCGTCACTGCTGATGGGGCGCAGATGAGCTGCCGCTCCATCGCGGAGCACGACATCTGCCTCCCAGTGGGACGGATATCCCTGGGTTCTGCTCTGATGGCCCATAGGATCAACACTACGAGAAGTTTGGCACGACCGATACAGGACCCTCACTCACACTATGGCGAGCAGCACCGAAGAGCCTCCGGCGACCCCCGAGGACAACATCGTCGACATCGACGTCTCTGCGGAGATGGAGACATCCTTCCTCGAGTACGCCTATTCGGTCATCTACTCGCGCGCTCTGCCGGATGCCCGCGACGGGATGAAACCGGTGCAGCGCCGCATCCTCTACATGATGGCCGATATGGGGCTCCGCCCCGAGAAGGGCCATGTGAAGTCCGCCCGTGTGGTGGGCGAGGTGATGGGTAAGCTCCACCCCCACGGCGACGCCGCCATCTACGATGCGCTGGTCCGCCTCGCCCAGTCATGGGCCCTGCGCCTGCCCCTGGTGGACGGCCACGGAAACTTCGGCTCCCTGGACGACGGTCCGGCGGCGGCCCGCTACACCGAGGCTCGGATGACCTCGGCGGCCCTAGCGATGACCGCCGATCTGGACGAGGACGTCGTCGACTATGAGCCCAACTATGACAACCAGCTGACTCAGCCTGGCGTGCTGCCCAGCGCCTTCCCCAACCTTCTGGTCAACGGCGCCTCGGGCATCGCAGTGGGCATGGCCACCAATATGGCCCCGCACAACATGCGCGAGGTGGTCAACGGCGCCCGCCACCTGATCCTCAACCCTGAGGCCACCCTCGAGGATCTGATGCAGCACATCCCGGGCCCGGACCTGCCCTCCGGCGGCCGGATCGTGGGCCTGGACGGCATCAAGGACGCCTATGCCACCGGGCGCGGCTCCTTCAAGACCCGCGCCACGGTCTCCATCGAGCAGGTCACCGCCCGCAAGACCGGCATCGTGGTCACCCAGCTGCCCTATATGGTCGGTCCGGAGAAGCTGATCGAGAAGATCAAGGACGCGGTCCAGAACAAGAAGCTGACCGGCATCTCCGATGTGCTGGACCTGACCGACCGCAAGAACGGCATGAAGCTCATCATCGAGCTCAAGGCCGGGTTCAACCCGCAGGCGGTGCTGGCCCAGCTCTATAAGCTCACGCCGATGGAGGACTCCTTCGGCATCAACAATGTGGCGTTGGTGGACGGCCAGCCGCGGACCATGGGCCTGCTGGAGCTGCTCCAGGTCTATGTGGACCACCGCCTGGAGGTCGTGCGCCGCCGCACCTCCTTCCGGCTGAACAAGCGCCAGGACCGGCTGCACCTGGTCGAGGGCCTGCTGATCGCGATCCTGGACATCGATGAGGTGATCCAGGTGATCCGCGCGGCTGAGGACAGCGGCACCGCCCGTGAGCGGCTGATGACGATCTTCGATCTGACCCAGCCCCAGGCCGAGCACATCCTGGAGCTGCGCCTGCGCCAGCTGACCCGCTACTCCACGCTGGAGCTGGAGCAGGAGAAGCAGAAGCTCGAGGAGGAGATCGCCGAGCTCAAGGCCATCCTCGAATCTGAGGCCAGGCTGCGCCAGACGGTCGCCGATGAGCTGGCCGATGTGGCAGAGAAACACGGCGATGACCGCCGCACCGTGCTGGTGGAGTCCGAGACCATGGAGCCTGCTGCGGCCGCCGCGCCCGCCGCCTCAGCTCCCGACGCCGGCAGCGGCCTGCAGATCGCCGACTCCCCCTGCTGGGCCCTGCTGTCGACCTCAGGGCAGCTGGCCCGGACCACAGACCGCTCCGCACTGATCCACCCCACCCGGCGCAGCCGTCACGACACCCTGGTCTCAGCGGTGCCGACCACGGCGCGCGGCGAGATCGGCGCAGTGACCTCCTTCGGCCGCATGATCCGCGTGCCGGTGGTGGATATGCCCGCAGTGGAGATCGCCTCCGGCAAGGCCAACCTGTCGCAGGGCGTGAAGACCAAGGAATTCTTCACCGGGGTCCACCAGCTGGAGAAGAAGGAAGAGCTCATCGCCTTCGTCCCGCTGGACGAGGTGATCGCACTGGGCACCGCCTCCGGCCGCGTGAAGCGGGTGAACCCGGACTACCCGCTCAACCGTGACGAGTGGGAGATCATCGCGTTGAAGGACGCCGGCACGCGCAATGCCGACACGGTGGTGGGTGCCTCCGTGGCCGCGGACACCGACGAGTTGGTCTTCGTCACCGCCGGGGCGCAGCTGCTGCGCTATGAGGCCTCCCTGGTGCGCCCGCAGGGCCGCACCGCCTCCGGCATGGCGGGCATGAAACTGGCCGAGGGCGACCGTGTGGTCGGCTTCTCCGTGGTTCCCGCAACGGCCGGCGAAGAACAGGCTGAGGGTGTCTCCAACGCAGTTGTGGTCACTCTGGCCGCCGGTGAGGTGCCGCTGGAGGGCTTCGAGTCCGGCAGCATCAAGGTCACCGACTTCGCCGAGTTCCCCGCCAAGGGCCGTGCCACCGCCGGTGTGCGCGCCCACCGCTTCGGCAAGGGCGAGGATCACCTGAAGCTGGGCTGGGCTGGTCCATCGCCGGCACTGGCTGCGGCCAAGAACGGCACCGCCCGGGTGCTGCCGGCGGAGATGTCCAAGCGCGATGCCTCCGGTGTGCCGCTGGAGCGCGCCATCGACGCCGTGGCCACCAGCCCCGAACAGCTCACAGCACAGCTGACAGCCTCCGAGACTCCGGAGGCGTGAGCGTCGCCACATTGTGACACGGTCCTACTACACAATGTAGAAGTCGGGCCCTCACCAGGAGTATCGTAGTGATATGGCCACACTTGGAGACCTCGAGCGTTCCGTCATGAGTCTGCTCTGGGAAGGCGACACCTCCCTCAGCGCCAATGACGTCCGGGACCAGCTGGGCGAAGACCTGGCGGTCACCACTGTGCTCACCGTGCTCTCCCGGCTGGAGAAGAAGGGCCTGGTCCGCCGCGAGCGTTCCACCCGCCCGCACCGCTACACCGCCACCGCCTCCCGCGAGGAGCACACGGTGGAGATGCTCAACGAGGTGCTCGGCACCGCCTCCGACCGCGAGGCTGTTCTGGCCCGGTTCATCGGCGGCGTCTCTGAGGAAGAGGCCGCGGCGCTGCGTCGCATCCTCAAGTAGACGCCCCTTCTCCTGTCCGGCGGTGCCGGACTGCTGCAGAGACCTGCCCCAGTCCCACGTAGGATGGTCCGGTGGAGTTTCTCGCCCTCTTTCTGGCGCTGCTCGCCTTCCTGCTGGCCGTTCCGGTCCCGCGCGCGTTGAGCACTGCCCGCTTCCGTTCCCGGTCCCCGTGGTCCGCCATGCTGCTGTGGCAGGCCATCGCACTGGCCGGCGGACTCTCCATCCTGGGCGCCCCGATGACCTATGGCCTGGCGCCCTTCGGAGAGTCCCTGCCTGAGGCTGTGGCTGAGGTGATCCGACTGATGTTCGCCGAGGACTACACGGCCCTGGCTGAGCGAGAGGTCCACCCCACCCATATCTTCGCGCTGTGCTTCAGCGTGGTCATGGGCGGGCACCTGCTGCTGACTCTGCTGCGCACCTATATGCGGGTGCTCGCCTCCCGACGCCGGCATCGGGACCTGGTGCGCCTGCTCTCCACCCCGGTGGACGGTTCCCCCGGCGCAGATCTCGGCCGGCACAGCGGCCTGGGCGCCCAGCTGGACGACGCCCATGTCATCGAGCACGACGCGCCGCTGGCCTACTGTCTGCCGGGCCGCACCTATGCCGGATCGGTCACCGTGATCTCCCGCGGCCTGCTGGATCAGCTCTCGGAGAAGGAGCTGGCAGCAGTGGTCGCCCATGAGCGGACCCATCTGCATCAGCGCCATCATCTGCTGACCATGGCCTTCGATGCCTGGTACCGCGCACTGCCCTGGCTGCCCACAGCGCGCCATGGGCGCGAGGCCGTGCTGGAGCTGACTGAGATGCTGGCCGACGACGGCGCCCTGCAGCATCATTCACGGGATGATCTGCTGCGTTCCCTGGCGCTGAGCTCGCCGGAGGAGGAGTCGAAGGAGGCCGAGCTGAGTCGGCACTCCTCGGCGCTGATCACCGGTGTGCGGCTCAAGCGCCTGATCGTCCCGCCGCAGCCCCTGGGCCGCCCTGCCGCCTCAGGCATCCTGTCCGCGGCCGCCGCCCTGCTCCTGGTGCCCACGGGCCTGCTGCTGACGCTGTGATCAGGGTCTGAGCGGGTGACGGCCGGCTCAGCTAGGCTGAGACGATGGCCTCCACCGTGACGATCACCCCACACACCCATTGGATGAACGGCTGGGTGCTGCGCCCCCTCGCCGTCCCTGTGATCCGCATCGACGGCACAGACCATCCTGTGACGTGGGGCCGCGCGGCCGAGATCGAGGTCAGCGTCGGGGCCCACACCATCGGAGTCGGCGCACGTTATCGCGGCACCGGCAGCGTGCTCGGCATGGAGGAGACCACCGTGGAGGTGGGCGAATCCCAGACAGTGGTCCTGGAGGCGAGGAACGGGCTGTTCAACCATCAGCCGTTCACCATCACCCAGCTGGGATCGGCCCAGTTCAGCGACTGAGCTGCTCCTCCACCCAGGCGTCCTCCATATCCTCGTCGCTGAGCTTGCCGGAGCGCAGGCGGTGGATGCGCTTGGCCTCCCGCAGGCGCTCCTGCTTGGAGACACCGGAGGCGGCGTGCCGGCCGTCGTCGTCATCGAGCATGTCGAGATCGTTGTTCCGGGCCTGCAGGCGGGCCGCATAGCCCCAACCGACGAAGCCCAGCAGGCCGAAGGCCACCCACTGCATGGAGTAGGCCAGATGGGGACCCTCATCCAGGGCCGGGCGGGCCAGCTGCTGAGGGGTCTCCGCAGGGGCCGGAGACTCCTCAGCCATCAGGCCGTAGGCACCCGGGATCAGCTCGTAGCCGACCTCGTCCTCGTACTCAGCGATGTCCACCGAGGCCAGCTGGCCCTCGGGGGCGTCACGGTCGATGGCCGGCTCCCCGGGCTTCAGGCGCCAGGTCACGTCTACCTCGCCCTGAGGCGGATCCGGAAGGGTGGCCGGCTGTCCGCCGTCCTCGCTGTGGGTGGCCAGCCAGCCGCGGCTGATGATCAGCACGTCGCCTGCGGCCTCACCCTGGGTGACCTCGAACGGGATCAGCTGCTCATATCCCACGGCACCGCCGTGGCCGCGGTTGCGGACCAGCAGCATGTCCTCTTCACGGTACTCACCGGTGGCCTCTGCGACCGTCCACTCGTCCTCATCATCGGTGTCCACGAAGAGGTCGCGCACCTGGGCATAGGGAACCGGGTCCTCGTCATAGTTGTGGACCACACGGTTGATCTCCTCCAGGGCCTGATCGCGGCGGTCCATCTGCCACTGACCCAGGAAGATGCAGACCACCAGGAACAGGCCGCAGATGGCCAGCCAGCCCAGCCAGGTGGGCGTCAGGAGGAACGAGTAGCGCTGCTTCATGCCTCGCCTTCCTCCAAAGGCTCGGTGCTGCGCCAGAACAGGCGCTGCTGCAGGAAGTTCTCCAACCAACCGCGGTGCTCATCGCAGGCCAACCAGATCTTGCGCCGTTCGGCGTCGTGGATCTTGGGGTTGTTCCAGAGGATCTGCCATACGGCGTCGGCGCGGCAGCCCTTGCGGGAGCACTGCGGCACATCGGGGCCGGCATTGCCCTCATCGCCGCTGCCGAGTGAGCTGAGGAGATCCATCGTGTCCTATTCTCTCAAAGGGTTCAGCGGTCGCCATCGGCGTCGTCGCGGACGATCTCGCCCTCGATCACGGTGCCCGCGGCGCCGTTCTCCGAGGCCTGCTCGGACGCCTCCTGCTCCTCGGTCTCCCACCATTCGGGAGCCTCAGCGGGCTCCTGGTGCCCTGTGGTCAGCCGGGCCTGCGGGTCCACCTCATCGGACTCGCGCCCACGGGTGTAGCGGTCGCCTCCGGCGTTGGCGTCCACCACGGCCACATACGGCAGGATCATCGCCGCTACGACGAAGGCCATGGACCACCAGCTCTGCCAGATGATCGCAGTGACCGCGGCCAGGATGAAGCAGAGCATGCGGACGCCCTGGGAGTACGCGTAGCGCATCATCCGGGCATGCTGCTCCTCACTGTGCCGCTGCGGGGCATCAGTGATCGAGTGCACCTCATCGCCGTGTCTTGCCACCGCCCCAGTCTACGCCTGATCTTCTACAACAGGTAGAACACTGCGACGGCGCCAGCAGGTGACGCGACGGTCACCGCATCTCTGGCATAGGCTGGGGTGCAGCTTTTCTGCACCGATCCTGAGGAGAATGATGTCCGGACGCAGCGTTCTGGTCACCGGCGGAAACCGCGGCATCGGCCGCGCCATCGCCGAGGAGTTCATCGCGAACGGCGATAAGGTCGCCGTCACCACCCGCAGCGGCGAGGCCCCCGAGGGGGCGCTCGGCGTGGCCGCAGATGTGACGGACTCCGCCTCCGTCGACGAGGCCTTCAAACATGTCGAGGAGGCCCACGGCCCCGTGGAGATCCTGGTGGCCAATGCGGGCATCACCAAGGACACCCTGCTGCTGCGCATGACTGAGGAGGACTTCTCCGAGGTCCTCGACACCAACCTCACCGGCGCCTTCCGTGTGCTCAAGCGTGCCTCCAAAGGCATGCTGCGCCTGAAGCGCGGCCGCGTGATCCTGATCGGCTCCGTGGTGGGCCTCTACGGCTCCCCCGGTCAGATCAACTACTCCTCCTCCAAGTCCGCCCTGGTGGGCATGGCCCGCTCGCTGACCCGTGAGTTGGGCGGCCGCGGCATCACCGCCAACGTGGTGGCACCGGGCTTCGTGCGCTCGGATATGACCGACGCGCTGGACGAGGACACCCAGAAGAAGTACCTGGAGAACATCCCCGCCGGCCGCTTCGCCGAGGTGGACGAGGTCGCCCGCGTGGTGAAGTGGTTGGGTTCCGAGGATGCCGGCTACATCTCCGGTGCGGTGATCCCTGTGGACGGCGGACTGGGCATGGGCCACTGAGCGCCCCGCCCTCCTACTGACGAAGACGAAGGAAACGACGATGACTGACACTCCCCAGAAGGATCTCGCCGGCAAGGGCGCGATCATCACCGGCTCCTCCCGCGGCATCGGCGCGGCCACCGCACAGCTGCTGGGCGCCCGCGGCGCCGGCGTCGTGGTGAACTACCGCGCCAAGGCTCCCCGTGCCCAGAAGGTGGCCAAGGGCATCGAGGAAGCCGGCGGCCAGGCCGTGACCGTCGGCGCGGACCTGACCGAGGCCGAGGGAGCGAAGGCCCTGGTGGACGCCGCAATGGAGAGCTTCGGCTCCCTGGACCTGCTGATCCTCAACGCCTCCGGCGGCATGGAGTCCGACCGCGGCGACGAATACGCCCTGAAGCTCAACCGCGACGCCCAGGTGCAGATGGCACGCACCGCCCTGGAGGTCATGCCGGAGGGATCCCAGATCATCTTCGTGACCAGCCACCAGGCACACTTCATCGACCAGACCGCCACGATGGACGCCTATGAGCCGGTGGCCCGCTCCAAGCGCGCCGGTGAGGACGCTCTGCGTGAGATGGCCCCTGAGCTCGCAGAGAAGGGCATCAAGCTCACCGTGGTCTCCGGCGACATGATCGAGGGCACCATCACCGCGACTCTGCTCAACCGCGCCGAGCCCGGCGCCATCGAGGCACGCCGCGAGGCTGCCGGCAAGCTCTACTCCGTGCAGGAGTTCGCCGCAGAGATCTCCCANCAACAGCTGACACCCGCCCTGGAGCGGGCCGGCGCTCAGCTGCACCGGCTCACTCCAGGGTGATGAGGTCTTCATACTCCTGTGTATAGAGGTCCTCGGCGCCGTCGGGAAGCAGCAGCACCCGCTCGGGGTCGAGGGCCTCTACGGCACCCGGGTCGTGGGAGATCAGCACCACAGCACCCTCATAGGTGCGCAGCGCGGCCAGGATCTCCTCTCGCGACGCCGGGTCCAAGTTGTTGGTGGGCTCGTCCAGCAGCAGCACATTGGCCTGCGAGGCCACCAGGGTGGCCAGGGCCAGACGCGTCTTCTCCCCGCCAGAGAGGACCGAGGCGGGCTTATCCACCTCATCGCCGGTGAAGAGGAAGGATCCCAGGACCTTCCGCTGGTCGGTGTCATTGAGGAAGGGCGCGGCAGACTTCATGTTCGCCAGCACCGACTGCTCGGTGTCCAGGGTGTCGTGCTCCTGGGCGAAGTAGCCCAGCTTCAGGCCATGACCGTGGATGACCTCACCGGTGTCCGAATCGGTGGCCCCCGCCAGCAGCTTCATCAGCGTAGTCTTGCCCGCACCGTTGTAGCCCAGGATGACCACCCGTGAGCCGCGGTCGATGGCCAGGTCCAGCCCGGTGAAGATCTCCAGGGAGCCGTAGGACTTGGAGATCCCCTCGGCCATGAGCGGCGTCTTGCCGCAGGACTGCGGCTTGGGGAAGCGGATGTTGGCCACCTTGTCCTGCTGGCGTTCCCCCTCCATGCCGCGCATCATGCGCTCAGCACGCTTGAGCATGGACTGCGCCGCAGTGGCCTTGGTGGCGGTGGCCTTCATCTTCTCGGCCTGCTGGCGCAGCTGAGAGGCCTTCTTCTCCGCGTTGGCGTATTCGCGCTTGCGGCGGGCCTCATCCTGTTCGCGCTGGACCAGGTACTTCTTCCACCCCATGTTGTAGGTGTCCACCGTCTGCCGGATGGCATCCAGGTAGAGCACCTTGTTCACCGTCTCCTCGATGAGGTCCACGTCGTGGGAGATCATCAGCACACCGCCGGGGAAGGTCCGCAGATGCTCGCGCAGCCAGGCGATGGAGTCGGCGTCGAGGTGGTTGGTGGGCTCATCCAGCAGCAGGGTGTCGGCATCGGAGAAGAGGATGCGGGCCAGCTCCACACGCCGGCGCTGACCGCCGGAGAGCGTCTTCAGCGGCTGGACCAGGATGCGCTCAGGAAGGTCCAGGTTCGCGCAGATGGTGGCGGCCTCCGACTCGGCGGCATAGCCTCCTGCAGCGGTGAAGCGGGCCTCCAGGCTGGAGTAGCGCTTCATGGCCTTGTCCCGGACGGTGTCGTCTTCGGAGGTCATGTCTTCCTCGGTCTGGCGCATCTTGGCCACGACCTCGTCCATGCCGCGGGCCGAGAGGATGCGGTCCCGGGCCAGCTGCTCCATGTTCTCCACGCGGGGATCCTGGGGCAGATAGCCGATCTCGCCGCGGCGCTCCACCGTTCCCGCCGTGGGGGCGGACTCTCCGGCGAGCACCTTGGTCATCGTGGTCTTGCCGGCGCCGTTGCGTCCGACCAGCCCGATCTTGTCTCCGGAATCGATGCGGAAAGAGACCTCGTCCATGAGCAGACGCGCACCGACGCGCAGCTCAAGGTCGGACACAGTGATCACGGAAACGCAGAACCTCTCAGAGCTTTCGGGGGATGTCTGCCGGATGGCAACCTTTCCAGTGTACCGGGGAGCGCCCGGCCCGCGGCATCTACTGCTGGGGCATCTGCCAGGCCCGCAGCGCAGCGATCAGCTCCTGCGGCTCATCGCTGATCACCAAGGCATCGCGGCGCCACTCGGCCATGAAGCCCTCGGCCACCATATGGTCCACCATGTCCAACAGCGGATCCCAGAACCCGTTCACGCTATAGAGGCCCACCGGCTTGTGGTGGATGTTCAGGTACTGCCAGGTCCAGGTCTCGAAGAACTCCTCCAGCGTGCCCATGCCTCCGGGCAGCGCGATGAAGGCGTCTCCCTGCTCAGCCATCAGCCGTTTGCGCTCATGCATATCGGCGACGACGTCCAGGCGGGTCAGCCCAGGATGAGCCACCTCACGCTCCACCAGGACATCGGGGATGACGCCGCGGACCTCTCCCCCGGCCTCCAGCGCGGCATCTGCGATATGTCCCATCAGGCCCACACGGCCGCCGCCGAAGACGACGCCGATCCCCTCCTGAGCGAGCAGAGTTCCGAGACAGCGCACCTCCCGCTGGTATCCGAGGTCTGCTCCGGTGGCCGATCCGGTGAACACTGTCAGGTGGGAGATCTCACTCATGGACCGATCCTATCGGGCGGACTCTGGAAGACTGGCCGACGGGGCACCGCGACCCGCCGCCGCCCGCAGACGACTGAGGAGGACCGTTGATCGCTGAGCACCATTTCTATGAGCCGGCCGCCGGACATGGGCTGCCGCATTCACCGTTCAACGCGATCATCGCGCCCAGGCCCATCGGCTGGATCTCCTCGCAGAGCTCGGGGGGCACTTTGAACCTGGCGCCGTTCAGCTTCTTCAACGCCTTCAACTATGAGCCGCCGATCATCGGATTCGCCGGCAACGGCCCCAAGGACAGCGTCCTCAACGCCGAGGCCGTGGGCGAGTTCTGCTGGAACCTGGTCAGCGCCGATCTGGCCGAGCAGATGAACGCCACCTCGGCGGCTGTCCCGCCGGATCAGGATGAGTTCGCACTGGCCGGACTGACCCCTGCGGCCTCCCACGTGGTGGATGTCCCGCATGTGGCCCAGGCCCAGACCGTCTTCGAATGCCGGACCACTCAGGTGGTCCCGCTGCTCTCAGCCGCTGGGGAGGAGACGGTGACCAAAGTGGTCTTCGGCGAAGTCGTGGGCGTGCACATCAGCACCTCGCTGCTCACCGACGGCATCTACCAGACGGCGGCCGGGCACCCGCTGCTGCGCGGCGGCGGACCCTCGGCCTATTTCACCGTCCGCGAGGAGGACCGCTTCGATATGCACCGGCCCCCAGCGCCGTAGGGAGGCCGGCGCCGCGGACATACCGACTGCTCAGACCGCGTCCATCAGCTGTTCGGCCAGCTCCTCTGCCTGGTGAAGCTCCTCCACTGCGGAGACCTGGAAGACGGCGTCGCCGTATCGGAAGATCAGCATGCCCTCGTTCCAGATGGCCTGGTCCCCGACCTCGACCTGCTCATAGCCGCCGCCCTCCTGATCGATGTCCACCTGTCCGGAGATCTGCTCGAAGAGCTGATCGCCCGTGGCCTCCTCATCGGCGTGCAGGACCACTGAGACCAGAAGCTGATCCCCCGGAGCGGTCCACATGCAGGTCTGCATAGTGCCGCCCTCCTCCTCGGCGGACCCGGTGGCGTCCTCCACGGTGTCGCCGAAGATTCCGCCGAGCTCCTCCTCGTCGAGCAGCTCGCAGACATCCACTCCCTGCAGCTCCTCCGCAACCGCCCCGGCCTCCTGACCCTCGGCCTCCTCGGCGATATCCACACCCTCGTCATCACCGCAAGCGGCGGCGCTGAGCAGGAGGGTCGCACCGCCCAGCAGGGCAGCTCCTCGGCGGAACAGCAGCGGAGCCGTCGGACGGTCGGAGATCTGAGGCATCGAGCACCCTCCCAGGGGCAGGCCGGACTATGACCCCGCCAACATAGCAAACGGCCCCGACAGATTCAGCGGCGACCCAGAGTGGCGGTATGACCAAGCCGTTCAGCCAAGTCGACGCCTTCGGCCACACGCCCTTCGCCGGGAATCCGGTCGCCGTGGTGGCCGACGCCGATGACCAGGGTCTGTGGGTGGGCGGCTCCACTGCCGTTGCACTCTCGGACACCATCAACCTCTGACGCAGCACCGTCGGCTCTAGAACAGAAGTGTGGCGAGGACTCCGATGAGCCCGGCCCAGAGATAGCTGGCCAGGGTGCCGATGATGAACCGCTCCGTGGCCTTGGCCCGCTGATCGGTGCCGGTGGCCCGCAGTTCGGGATAGCGGCCCAGGCCTTTGACAGCCAGCACCACGGCTACTGCCTCCGGATAGCCAGCGATGGTGGCGCCCGTGATGGCCAGCCGCTCCAGGACGCCGATCCAGGTCCCGCCGCGCAGCACCCCCGGGGCATAGCCCTCCGGCTCCACCCAGCGCAGGACCACGGAGACCAGCAGTGCGCCCAGTGCCGCGGAGACGGCCAGCGCGCCGATCACAATCCCGGCATCGATCAACATGTCCATGCCTCCATTCTGCCCAGCGGCACGGACATGTCAGCGCGACGCCGCAGTCGGCGCGCCTGCTGCATCGTCGGCGGAACCGCCGGCTGCCTCACCTGCTGCACCGGACAGCAGCTGGGCGATCACCGGACGGACGCGCAGCTCCTCCTCGGCCATGGCGGCCCGCAGCCGCTTGCTGACCGCCTGGGGCGTGACCTCAAGCTCGGCGGCGATGCTGGTCTGTGTCATCCCCTGCAGCTTCAGCTCGGCGGCCTGCTGGCCGCCTTCAGAGCGTCGCCTGATCGTGGAGGCGAGCAGCTGGAGCACAGCGGTGGCCGAGGCTGCGGCGGCGTCGTCGGTGCCTTCGATGACCACCGGCGCAGGCTCCGTTCGGCTCTTGGCCCGCTCCACTGCGGTGCGCGCCAGGTAGAAGGCCTCTCCGGAGCTCTCACGGGCGCTGGCGCCCAGCGGGTGTTCCACGGTTCCGGCTCCGATGCCCACGGCCCAGTGCTCGGCGGCGATCAGCCGGATACTCAGATCCACGGCCGCTTCCGCCCTGGAGAGCAGGATCTGGACCTCATCGCCCACTGTGCGCTCCAGCGGCAGCTCGATGACCTCAGCGTGATCCTCAGCCCATGGGCGCAGCTGCTCGATGAGCGCAGGGACACGGTCCCGGCCCCCACGGCTTGAGCGCTGATCCGCTGTCACCACAAACATAGTTAAACCCTAGAGGGTTGATCCTGGTGAATCAACCCTTCGAGGTTGTTCATGGAGGGTCAATGCTGAGAGGTGGATATGCGAAAGGGGTCCGGCACCTGCGGATGAGCAGCTTCCGGACCCCTTCACGCGATCTCTGCGGAGAAGACCTCAGATGTTGAAGCCGAGAGCACGCATCTGCTCGCGGCCGTCATCGGTGATCTTCTCGGGACCCCATGGCGGCATCCAGACCCAGTTGAGCCTCCACTCATCGACCATGGTGCCGATGTTCTGGCCGACCTGCTCCTCGAGCACGTCGGTCAGCGGGCAGGCCGCAGTGGTCAAGGTCATATCGATGATCAGGGCGCCGTCCTCGGCGTAGTGCAGGCCGTAGAGCAGCCCCAGATCCACGATGTTGATCCCGAGTTCCGGGTCGATGACCTCTTTGAGGGCCTCTTCGATGTCTTCCAGCGGAGTCTGAGCAGCAACGTCACTCATCCAGCTCTCCTTCCTGTCCGCCCGACGCTTCTCACAGCGTCAACGTCAATAGTCTCTCAGCTATGCCCGAGCCTGTGCCAGAGCATCTTTCAGGGCCGCCCAGCCCAGCAACGCACATTTGATCCGGGCCGGGTACTTGGCCACCCCGGTGAAGGCGCTCAGGTCCTCCAGGTCCTCCTGCTTGGCGGCGGCGAGCTCCTTGCCGCGGCCGTGCATGAGCTCGCGGAACAGGTCCCCGAGCTCATCGGCGCGCTGCAGGTGCTCGCCGTCGAGCATCTCGTGCATGATCGACAGGGAGGCCTGAGAGATGGAGCATCCGCGGCCCGCCCAGGCCACAGTCTCCAGCTTCCCGCCTTCGAGACGGACCTGCACAGTGCACTCATCGCCGCAGGTGGGGTTCACCTGGAAGGAGGAGCCGTGGGCGCTCTCCAGCTCGCCCTCCCCGGACCGTGCCCGGGAGTGGTCGAGGATGACCTGCTGGTAGAGCTGTTCCATCGCATCGGCCATGGTCAGCTCCTCCCTTCGGCTGCTCCGAAGAAGCTGCGCACACGGTGCAGCCCCTCGATGAATGCGTCGATCTCGGCCTCTGTGGTGTGGACTCCGGCTGAGGCCCGCGCCGAGGCGTGGACACCCAGGCGACGATGCACCGGCTGGGCGCAGTGGTGACCCACACGCACTGCGATGCCGGCGTCGTCGAGGACCTGCCCCACATCGTGGGGATGGACGCCCTCGACCTCGAAGGCCACCACGGCCAGCCGATCATGAGCATCCTGCGGCCCGAGCACGCGCACGCCCGGGACCTCCGCGATGCCGTCGAGCAGACGCTGGGTCAGCTTCTGCTCGTGGGCCGCGAAGGCCTCCATGCCTACCTCGCTGAGGTAGTCCACGGCGGCGTGGAACCCGGCGGCCTGGGCCACCATCTGGGTTCCGGCCTCGAACCGCTGCGGCGGGGGCATGAAGCTCGTGGACTCCATGGTCACCAGCTCCACCATCGATCCTCCGGTCAGGAAGGGTGGCAGGGCTTCCAGCAGCTCACGGCGTCCATAGAGGGCGCCGATCCCCGTGGGGGCCAGCATCTTATGACCGGAGAAGGCGGCGAAGTCCACGCCGAGCTGGTGCAGGTCCACCGGCAGGTGGGCCGCCGACTGGCAGGCGTCCAGCACGGTGAAGGCCCCAGCGGCCTGAGCCCGGCGCACGATCTCCTCGACCGGAGTGATGGCCCCGGTGACGTTGGAGGCGTGGGTGAAGGCGAGGATGCGGGTCTTCTCCCCGATGACATCGAAGTCATCCGGGTTGAGCCGACCCTCATCGGTCACGCCGATCCACCGCAGCTGTGCGCCGGTCTTGGCCGCCAGCTCCTGCCAGGGCACCAGGTTCGCGTGGTGCTCGAGCTCGGTGACCACGATCTCGTCGCCCTCGGCCAGCACGAACTGCTCCTCACCAGCGCTGCTGCGGCCCATCCGGGCGTTCAGCGTGGCGTTGAGGAAGCCGTAGGCCACCAGATTGAGGCCCTCAGTGGCGTTCTTCGCCCAGACCAGTTCGTCGAACTCTGCTCCGACGAACTCCGCGACGGCGGTGCGGGCCGCCTCATAGGCCTCAGTGGCCTCCTCGGCCACGGCATGGGCACCGCGATGGACCGCCGCATTGGTGTGCTCGTAGAAGTGCCGCTCGGCCTCGATGACTTGGCGGGGCTTCTGCGAGGTCGCACCGGTGTCCAGGTAGACGAGCCGTTTCCCGTCCCGGACCTCACGGTCCAGGAGCGGGAAGTCGGCTCGGATGCGCTCGATATCGATCACGTCTGGATCAGGCGCCGACGGCGGCGAGGAAACGGTCGTACCCGTTGGCCTCCAGCTCGTCAGCCAGCTCCGGACCGCCCTGCTCGGCGATCTGGCCGTCGACGAAGACGTGGACGTAGTCGGGCTTGATGTAGTTCAGGATGCGGGTGTAGTGGGTGATCAGCATGGTGCCCATGTTGTTCTCGGAGTGAGCACGGTTCACACCTTCGGAGACCACGCGCAGTGCGTCGATGTCCAGGCCGGAGTCGGTCTCGTCCAGGACGGCGAACTTCGGCTTGAACAGCTCGAGCTGCAGGATCTCCACGCGCTTCTTCTCGCCGCCGGAGAAGCCCTCGTTCACGTTGCGGTTGGCGAAGTCGGCGTCGATCTTCAGCTGCGCCATGGCCTCCTTGACCTCCTTGGTCCAGGTGCGCAGCTTGGGAGCCTCGCCGTCCAGGGCGGTCTTGGCGGTCCGCAGGAAGTTGGTCATGGTCACGCCGGGCACCTCGACGGGGTACTGCATGGCCAGGAACAGACCGGCCTGGGCGCGCTCGTCGACCTCCATCGCCAGGACGTCCTCGCCGTCCAGGGTGATGGAGCCGGAGGTCACCTCGTAGCGGGGGTGCCCGGCGACGGTGGAGGCCAGAGTGGACTTCCCGGAGCCGTTGGGACCCATGATGGCGTGGGTCTCGCCGGAGTCGATGGTCAGGGAGACGCCCTTGAGGATCTCCTTGGCGCCCTGCTCGGTCTCGATGGAGACGTGCAGGTCCTTGATCTCGAGAGTAGACATGTTCTCTATGTGTCCTTTGCTCGTGTGGTGAAGCGTTGAAGTATGTGCTGCCGGCGGTCTGAGCCGGCGGGGAACTCAGTAGCCGGCGATCTCCAGCTCGTTCTCCAGGTCCTCTTGGAGGGACTCCTCGATGGAATCCACCCCGATCTTCTGGATGATCTCGTTGAGGAAGCCGCGGACCACCAGCTGGCGGGCCTCCTTCTCCGGGATGCCGCGGGCCATCAGGTAGAAGAGGTGGTTCTCGTCGAAGCGGCCGGTGGAGGATGCGTGGCCTGCGCCCTCGATGACGCCGGTCTCGATCTCCAGGTTCGGCACCGAGTCGGCACGGGCACCGTCGGTGAGCACCAGGTTCTGGTTCTTCTCGTAGGAGTCGGTGCCTTCGGCGGCCTTGCGGATCAGCACGTCGCCCACCCACACAGTGCGTGCGGACTCGCCCTGCAGCGCGCCCTTGTAGAGCACGTTGGAGGCGTTGCGCGGGGCGTTGTGGTCCACGAAGGTCCGGTGCTCGAGGTGCTGGCCGGAGTCGGCGAAGTACAGGCCGTACATCTCGGCCTCGCCGCCCTCTGCCGCGTAGCGGAAGTTGGCGTTGAGGCGCACGACCTCACCGCCCAGGGTGACGGCGACGTGCTTGTACTTGGCATCGCGGCCGACCTCGGCATCGTGCTGACCGACGTGGATGGCGTCGTCGTTCCAGCGCTGCAGGGAGATGACCTTGATGTCGGCGCCGTCGGCGACCTTGACCTCCACGTTGCCGTTGAAGGCGGCGCTGCCGCGGTGCTCCAGCACGAAGACGGCCTTGGCGTGGGACTCGGCCTCGAGCACGATGTGGCTGTTGGCGCGCTTGCCGGACTCAGCACCGGTGATGTCCACGCGGATGGGCTCAGTGACCTCGGCGTCGGCGGGCACCTTGAGGTGCAGCGCCTCGGCGGTGTTCTTGGAGCCGACGACGGCGGCACGGTCTGCCGGATGCAGGACGGTGTTCCGCGGAGCGGCGTCCTGGCCCAGGGAGGAGACGGTGACGTTCTCGGGAGCGGTGACCTCGTAGCTCACCGGCTCGCCCTCGGTGGCGGCGTCGGTGATGACCGGAGCCAGCTTCTTCAGCGGGGTGAAGCGCCACTCCTCCTCCCGGCCGTTGGGCTCAGGGAAGCCCTCGACGTCGAAGCCGATGTGGCGCTTGGCCCGGGAGCCGATGCCCGCAGTGATCTCCTTGGACTCGCCCACACCGCCGTGGGAGTGGTCAGCGGCGGTGTTGGTCTGGGCGGCGAGGTTCTCGCCCTCTTCGGACATGCCGGGGATGGAGATGCGGCGTTCGCCGACCTCCACGCCAGCAACCTTCTCCGCCTGCTCAGCAGGGGTATTCGTCATCTGTTTCTCGTCCCTTAACTCTCGATGAGATCTGAAGTGAAAGTGGTGAGGAAGACTCGTCCGGCCCACAGCCGCCCGCCTGGGCCTCAGAAGGCCTCAGGCGGGCGGCCTGGGTCGCAGCGACGGCTGGATCAGCCGACCGAGCCCTCCATCTGCAGCTCGATCAGGCGGTTGAGCTCCAGCGCGTACTCCATGGGCAGCTCACGGGCGATCGGCTCGATGAAGCCACGCACGATCATCGCCATGGCCTCGTCCTCGGCCATGCCGCGGGCCATCAGGTAGAACAGCTGGTCCTCAGACACCTTGGAGACCGTGGCCTCGTGGCCCAGGGTCACATCGTCCTCACGGATGTCGATGTAGGGGTAGGTGTCGGTCTTGGAGATCGTGTCCACCAGCAGGGCGTCACAGACCACGGAGTTCGCCGAGTTGTTGGCGCCCTCATTGATCTGGACCAGACCGCGGTAGGAGGCGCGGCCGCCGGAGCGGGCCACCGACTTGGACACGATGGAGCTGGAGGTGTTCGGCGCCATGTGCACCATCTTGGAGCCGGTGTCCTGGTGCTGGTTCTCGCCGGCGAAGGCCACCGAGAGGGTCTCGCCCTTGGCGTGCTCCCCGGTGAGGTAGACCGCGGGGTACTTCATGGTGACCTTGGAGCCGATGTTGCCGTCGATCCACTCCATGGTGCCGCCCTCTTCGACGACGGCGCGCTTGGTCACCAGGTTGTACACGTTGGTGGACCAGTTCTGGATGGTGGTGTAGCGGACGCGGGCGTTCTTCTTCACCACGATCTCGACCACTGCGGAGTGCAGGGAATCGGTGTCATAGATCGGTGCGGTGCAGCCCTCGATGTAGTGGACATAGGAGTCCTCGTCCGCGATGATCAGGGTCCGCTCGAACTGGCCCATGTTCTCGGTGTTGATGCGGAAGTAGGCCTGCAGCGGGATCTCCACATGGACGCCCTTGGGGACGTAGACGAAGGAGCCGCCGGACCACACTGCGGTGTTCAGCGCGGCGAACTTGTTGTCTCCCACCGGGATGACGGAGCCGAAGTACTCCTCGAAGAACTCCGGGTGCTCCTTCAGAGCAGTGTCGGTGTCCATGAAGATGACGCCCTGCTCCTCCAGGTCCTCGCGGATCTGGTGGTAGACGACCTCAGACTCGTACTGTGCGGCCACACCGGCCACCAGGCGCTCACGCTCTGCCTCCGGGATGCCCAGCTTCTCGTAGGTGTTGCGGATCTCCTCCGGCAGGTCCTCCCAGGTCTGGGCCTGCTTCTCAGTGGAGCGCACGAAGTATTTGATGTTGTCGAAGTCGATTTCGGTGAGGTCGGCGCCCCAGAGCGGAAGCGGCTTGCGGTCGAAGTACTTCAACCCTTTCTGGCGCAGCTTGAGAATCCACTCGGGCTCGTCCTTTTTGCTGGAGATGTCAGCGACGACCTCGGAGTCGATGCCACGTTTTGCGTTGGCACCGGCTTCGTCCTTGTCAGACCACCCGTACTCGTAGGCACCGATGGCATTGAGCTCAGGGTTCGCATCCAGGACTTCCTGGATGACCCCCGGGTCCTCGGTCTTGTTGATCTGCTCGGTCATGACAACCTCTCTTGTTGACGGGGGGAGATGACGATTCTCCGGCGTCCGCCGCCGGACGCCCGGGTTCCAGCCGGGCCGGCGCCTGCGGACTCGGAAGCTTGTGGTCCCGGCTCAGCCGCCGCCTGTGCGGCGCGCACTCGGCGATCTGCGGCGAGCTTTTCGCGTCCCACCGGGACGTGGGTGGTGCAGACGTGGGCGCCGCCGGCCTGCGTGGAGAGCCTGCGGACGTCGACTTCGAGCAGGCGGGAGATCATCTCCGTCTCCTCCTCGCAGAACACCGGATGCGCCTCAGCTATTTCCCGGATGGGGCAATGGCCCTGGCACAGCTGGGTGGACTGCATGGCCAGCAGCGGGTTGTCCCGGCCGACCAGTCGGGTGAAGCCGGCGAAGCCGTCCTGGTTGAAGAGCTCGGAGAGCTTCTCCGTGCGCTCGTCGAGATCGGCGATGCCCTCAAGCTCGTGGCGGTACTTGGCTTCGAATTCGCCGAAGTACCTCGTGGCCAGACTGCGGGCGGCGTCGTCCTGCACACTCTCCTCCAGCAGGCTCAGAGCCTGGCGAGTCAGGGAGAGGTAGTCGTCGCCGAGCACCTCCTGGCCGCGCTGGGAGATGACGTACCGGCGCGACGGACGTCCGGCGCCCTTGCGACGGGTGGTCACGTTCTTGATCTCCACGATGCCCTGCTCGGTCATCGCGTCCAGGTGGCGGCGGACCGCCGCTGCGGTCAGATTCAGCGTGCGTCCGAGGGCGGCCGCGCTGATCGGACCCTCCTCCACCACGAGCTGAAGAACCCGCTCCCGGGTGGAACCGTCAGCCTCGCGGGACGTATCGGCCTCAGCGGACTCGCCCGGTCCGGGCAGCCGCACGGCGTCTGGTCGCGAAGCGATGGAATTCATATGTCTATTGTGAACTATTACGATCTGGCGGACCAGTAAGGCCGCCCTTGCCCGGGGATCCTCTTCATAAGCTCCCGACCCCGGCCGCTCGAGTCCCCTGAATCGCCCCCTCCAGCCCCGATCAGCTGACGCCCAGGGCGTCCTGGATCGGGCCGGATACGAAGTAGAGGACGAACAGCGCCGCGGTGACGTACATCAGCGGATGCACCTCGCGGAACTTCCCGCGCAGCACCTTGATCAGCACGTAGGTGACGAACCCTGCGCCGATGCCGTTGGTGATGGAGTAGCTGAAAGGCATCATGACCAGCGTCATGAAGGCGGGGATGGCGATCTCCACGTCCTTCCAATCGATGCGGGTGATCTGCTGCATCATCAGGAAGCCCACCAGCACCAGCGTGGCCGAGGCGGCCTCTGTGGGGACCAGGGCCGCCAGCGGCGCCAGGACGATGGTCGCCAGGAAGAGCAGGCCGGTGATGACGTTGGCGAAGCCGGTGCGGGCGCCGTCGCCCACACCCACGGTGGATTCGATGAAGCCGGAGTTCACCGAGGTTCCACCGGCGCCGCCGCCCATCGTGCCCAGGGCGTCTGCGACCATGATGCGGCGGGAGTAAGGGATCTCACCCTGCTCATCCTTGATGTCACCGGTGTTGGAGACGCCCACCATGGTCCCCAGCAGGTCGAAGAAGTTGGCCAGCAGCAGGGTGAAGATCAGCAGCGTGGCGGCCACCAGGCCCACCGACTCCCAGGAGCCCAGCAGGTTGAACTCACCCAGAAGGCCGAGGTCAGGTGCAGTGATCCAGTCCTGGTCCAACGTGGGCACGTTGAGGTCCCAGCCGTATTCGTTGACCACCTCGCCGTCGTCATCGGTGCGCGGCCCCACGGTGAGCAGGGACTCGATGGTGATGGCCAGGACGGTGGCGGTGATGATCGAGTACAGGATGGCACCGCGGACGTCAGCCGACCACATCACGAACAGGGCGAACAGGGCCACCAGGAAGATCAGCAGCGGCCAGCCGAAGACGAATCCGCCCACACCCAGCTCCAGTCCGGCGCCGCCGGAGTTCTGGATGAACCCGGCGTTCATCATGCCGATCAGCGCGATGAACAGGCCGATGCCCACACTGATGGCCACCTTCAGAGGTGACGGCACGGCGTTGAAGATGGCTGAGCGGAACCCGGTCAGCACCAGGATCAGCAGGATGAACCCTTCGATGACCACCAGACCCATGGCATCAGCCCAGGTCATGCCGGGCAGCACTACGATGCCGTAGGTGACGAAGGCTGAGAGCCCCAGCGAGGATGACACCGCCATGGGGAACTTTCCGATGATCCCCATCAGGATGGTCAGCAGGCCCGAGATCAGCGAGGTCGCCGCGGCCACCGCCGGCAGGTTCGGCTCGGTGCCCCCGCCCAGATAATGGCCGGTGGAATCCTCAGCGGCACCGATGATCAGCGGGTTCAGCACGATGATGTAGGACATGGCGAAGAAGGTCGCCAGCCCCCCGCGCATCTCGCGGCCCAGCGTGGATCCTCGCTCGGTGATGTGGAAGTAGCGGTCCAGGACGCCGAGCGGCCTGCTGCTCGAGGGGGCGGTGTCATTCTGCGCAGTCACAGCACGGCACTCTATCGCCTCCTCACACGGAGCGCGCGCGGCTTTCTTCTACGCACTGTAGAAAAGGTAGACTGGACCGGTGCCCCAGCATCCACCCTGCCTCAGCCTGCGCCAGGTGCGGTACGCCGTCGGCTCCGCCCGGCAGACGGCTGGCGTGAAGGAGATCCTCCGCGGCGTCGACTTCACCGCACGCCGCGGCGAGGTGACCGTCCTCCTCGGCCCCAACGGCGCCGGCAAGACCACCACCCTCGGTGCCGCCCAGGGCCTCATCCGCCCCTCCCAGGGCACCGTTCAGCTGCTCGGTCAGGACCCCTTCGCCGCCGGTGCGGAGCTGCGCGCCCGCGTAGGTGTCATGCTGCAGGACGGCGGACTCCCCCAGTCCCAGCAGCCCGGTGTCCTGCTGCGCCATGTGGCCCGCCTCCACCAGGACCCCTGGCCCGTGGAGGACCTCGTGGAGCGCCTGGGCATGGCGGACTTCATGACCACCAATATCCGCCGACTCTCCGGCGGGCAGAAGCAGCGCGCAGCCCTGGCCGCCAGCCTGATCGGCCGCCCGGAGGTCGTCTTCCTGGACGAGCCCTCCGCCGGCCTGGATCCGCAGTCCCGGCAGATGGTCTTCGACCTCGTCCAGCACCTGCGCGAACTGGGGCTGGGCATCGTGCTGACCACCCACCTGCTGGAGGAGGCGCAGAAGCTCGCCGACTCGGTGTTCATCCTCAAGGACGGCGTAGTGGTCCGCCACGGCACGGTCTCGGAGCTCACCGGCGACGCCGACCCCGCCCTGACCAACGGAGCCGCACCCGAGCGGCGGCTGGTGTTCGTCGCCCCGCGCACCCTCACCCGCGGTGAGCTGGAGTCGGCACCCACCGCTCTGGAGCTCGACGGCAGCGCGGACAATGAGCCCGGCGCCCGCTGGGCCGCCTCCGGGATCAGCACTCCGGCCGATCTCAGCGCCCTGGCCACCTGGTGGGAGCAGATCAGCCTCATGCCCGGCGAGGTCTCCTTCGAGGCCCGCACGCTCGAGGACGTGTTCTGGGAGGTCTCCACCTCATGAGCATCGAGATCTCACGCCCCGCCCCGGCCTCCCGGCGGATCCTGGCACACGGTCTCTATGAGACCCGCAATGTGCTGCGCAACGGCGAGCAGCTGCTGGTCTCCCTGATCCTGCCCCTGCTGGTGCTGTTGGGCGCCCACCGACTGGACATCGCCCTGGGCGACGGTTCCCTGCCCAGCATCGACGTCATCACCCCGGGCGTGCTGGCCCTGGCCGTCATGGCCTCGGCTTTCACCGGACAGGGCATCGCCACCGGCTTCGAACGCCAATACGGAGTGCTGGCCTATCTGGCCACCACTCCCCTAGGCCCCACGGGCCTGATACTGGGCAAGGCCCTGGCCGTGCTCTGTGTGGTCATCGTCCAAGCCGTGGTGCTCGGCGGTGCCGGACTGGCCCTGGGCTGGTCCCCGGACCCAGCCGGACTGCTGTGGCTGGCCGCCGTCGTCGTGGTGGGTGCCGCCGCATTCACGGCACTGGGGCTGCTGCTGGCCGGAACAGTCCGGGCCGAGGCCACGCTTGCGCTGACCAACGTGCTCTGGGTGCTGATGGGTGCCGTCGGCGGGACGGTGTTCCCGCTCGATCACGACGGCGCAGCCGCCCTGCTGCTCCTGCTGCCTTCAGCCGCGCTGGGCGAGGGCATCCGCACTGCGACCCTGGAGGGCAGCCCGGCACTGCTGCCCCTGATCATCCTTGCCGGCTGGGCCGCCCTGGCGATCCTGGCCGCACGCCGCTGGTTCAACTGGAGATGAGGACCCTCCCATGAACATCATCGATAGCATCCGACGTCGGCTCCCCACCGAGATCACGCGCAGGACCAAGCTGATCGCCTGGGCCTCGCTGGTGGCCAACATCGGCATCATCCTCACCGGCGGTGCCGTCCGGCTCACCGATTCCGGCCTGGGTTGCCCCGAGTGGCCCATGTGCACCGAAGACTCCCTGGTCTCCACTGCGGAGATGGGCATCCACGGCGCCATCGAGTTCGGCAACCGGATGCTGACCTATGTGCTGATCGCCATCGCCGCGGCCATGCTGCTGGCCGTGGTGCGGCTCTGGGAGACCCACCGCTCGCTGGTGGTCATGTCCACCCTGATCGTGGCCGGCATCCCGGTGCAGGCCGTGATCGGCGGCATCACCGTGTGGACCAACCTGAACCCTTGGGTGGTAGGGCTGCACTTCATCGCCTCCGCGGGCCTGGTCATGGTGGCCACCTGGATCCTCAACCGGGTGAACCTGGAGCTGCGCAGCAGCGAGCCCGGAGTCTCCCTGATCGACGGCGGCACCGACAACGTCACCCGCGGCATGGCCTGGGTCGCCCTGGGCGCGGCCTGGGCCGCCGTGGTGCTGGGCACTGTGGTCACCGGCACCGGCCCCCACGCAGGAGATCCGGGATCCCCGCGCCACGACTTCGATCCGCAGCTGGTCACCCAGATGCATGTGGTCCCGGTCTACGTCCTCTGCGCCGCCACCATCGCCATCCTGTTCCGCCAGGTCGGGCTACGCACCTCTGGCGCCCAGCGCCGTGCGGCATGGCTGCTGGTGGGCGTGATCGTGGCCCAGGGCGTGGTCGGCTACTGGCAGCACTTCACCGGGCTGCCCATCGGCCTGGTGTGGGCCCATATGCTGGGCTCCGCGCTGACCATGGTGGCCGCGGCCAACCTCTGGGACCGCTACCAGAGCAGCTACCTGACCCGGAAGCCCTACTCCGCTGAGCCGTCCTCGGCATCCCCGGAGGCCTCGCCGGAGTCGTCGAAGACGTCGATGGTGCCGGAATAGTTCGCCACCCACACTGAGGCGGTCACCGGGTCATAGCTGACCCCGATGGGCAGATGCCCGGTGGACTCGCGGCTGATCTCCTCGAAGCTCTCGGCGTCGAATTTGGAGACGGTGTCCTCGTCGTAGTTCACCACGTAGAGCGCGCTGCCATCGGCCGAGATGTCCATGGTCCGCGGCTCCTGGCCGGTGTCGGCGGTGCGGATGACCTCATCGGTCTCCGTGTCAAAGGCGACCAGCAGGTTGGAGCGGGAGAAGGTCACATAGAGGGTCTCACCGTCAGGTGAGAGCACCAGATGCCGCGGGAAGCTCGCCTGGTCGTAGATGACCTCGCTCTCCTGGGACTCCAGGTCCACGGTGTAGAGCTCATCGGCGTACATCGCAGTCACGTAGACGGTCTCATTGTCCGGCATGGCCGCGATTCCACGTGGCTGAGCGTTGAGCGGAACCCTGAACTCCTCCTCACCGGTCTCGGTGTCGATGACCGAGAGGTCGAAGTCACACCAGTTGGTGACCAACAGACGCGAGCCGTCCGGGGTCAGCTCCACGAATTTTGGCACCCGGCCCACTTCGATGAACTGATCCCAGTCCTGTTCGGCCACGTTGTAGCGGTAGACCGCCGAGGGTGCGATGGCATCGCCGGCCGCGCAGCTGTCCTCCGCGGTGGCACCCATATCGGCCAGCCGGTAGTTGGAGACATAGGCGTAGTCGCCGTCCTCGGTCCAGACCGCCTCCACCGGGGCGCCCTCCACGGAGTCCGGGTGGCCCTCTGCGCCCAGCTCGCCGGGATTCACCGTATCCGGCAGCTCCTGGACCAGCTCCTTGGTCTCGGTGTCATAGATCGTGACGGTGTTCTGGTAGAGCATGTTGTTGGCGATGGCCAGGCCGTCGCCGCTGGCCACCACGGACTTCGGAGAGATGACCGTATCGGTCAGGCTGTCCTGGTGGAGCGTGGTGTCGTGGATCATGGAGGTGCTGCTGGACTCGGCGAAGTCAGGAGCCTCGTCCTGGCGGGCCTCCTGCTCAGCGTCGGCCTGAGACTCGCCCTCGGCGTCCTCGCCGGTGGTCGCCTCCGCGCCGTCTCCACCCTCGGCGGCCGGTGTGGCCTCGTCCTCGGCCGTGCCGTCCTGGGCGGCGTCCCCGCCTCCGCAGGAGGTCAGCATCAGCAGCGCCGCCAACGACGCCGCACCCCACACCTGCTGAGCCCTCTGCTCCACTGTGTCTCCCTCTCCTCGCAGATCTGTTCCGTTCACCGGTGGGTGCTGGCGAGCATGCTGCGCTGTCCACCCGTCCGGATCAGGTTCTGCACAGACTCTACTCGGCCTGGGAGCAGGGCTCAGGGATCACATGCGCAGCTGGAATGTCCCCGCTGCCTTGTCATGCAGCGTGCGGCCGTCGGGGCCAGCCAGGATGGCGGGCAGGACCAGAAGCAGCAGACCGGTGCGCAGCGCGACGGCGGACAGGCCAGGCACCTCAGTCCCGCGGACCACCTGGATGCGGACGATCCGCTTGCCCACGGTGATGCCCAGGAAGCTGACCATCGTCAGATGCATCAGCACGAAGAGCACCAGGGCCACCAGTCCCCCGGTCTGATCGGCCACCTGCGCCGAACCGGCGAAGGTCCCGGCCAGCAGCGTCCCCAGGAACATCACCAGCGCCCAGTCGATGAAGAGGGCGAGCACGCGCCGACCGAAGGGTGCCATGCTGCCGGCTCCGGACTCAGGGAGCCCATACTCTTGGCCGGGCCAGCCGGCGTCGTTCTCTGCAGTCATCCCCGCCATCCTAATTCGGAACCGGATGAGCGACTTAAGTTACATGCCTGAAACATTTGCGTGATGGGTGAGAAACTCAGACCTCGGTAGGGTGAGGGGTGACCCGAACGCATCACCCATAGAGGAGCACGGACGCATGTTCACCAGCCCCGAGGAAGTTCTGAAGTTCATCAAGGAAGAGGACGTCAAGTTCGTCGACATCCGCTTCACCGACCTTCCCGGCCTCCAGCACCACTTCAATGTTCCGGCCAAGACCGTCGATCTCGAGTTCTTCGAGAACGGTCAGCTGTTCGATGGCTCCTCCATCCGCGGCTTCCAGGGCATCGAAGAGTCCGATATGCAGCTGATCCCGGATGTGGCCACCGCGTTCCTGGACGAGTACCGCGCAGAGAAGACTCTGGCGATGAACTTCTCCATCGTGAACCCCCGCACCGGCGAGCCCTACGCCCGCGACCCGCGCGGTGTGGCTCAGAAGGCGGAAGATTACCTGTCCTCCTCCGGCATCGCTGACACCGCCTTCTTCGGTCCCGAGGCTGAGTTCTTCCTCTTCGACGACGTGAAGTGGTCCTCCACCCCTCAGGCCTCCTTCTACTCCGTGGACGCTGAGGAAGCAGAGTGGAAGTCCGGCGAGGAGATCCCGGGCGGCAACCTGGGCCACAAGCTCGCCACCAAGGGCGGCTACTTCCCGGTCACTCCGCAGGACAAGAGCGCTGATGTCCGCGACGCGATCTGCCTGGCCCTCGACGCTGTGGGCCTCGAGGTCGAGCGCTCCCACCACGAGGTGGCCGGCCCCGGTCAGCAGGAGATCAACTACAAGTTCAACACTCTGGTCCACGCGGCCGACGACGTCCAGAAGTTCAAGTATGTCGTGAAGAACACTGCACTGGAGTACGGCAAGTCCGCCACCTTCATGCCCAAGCCGATCTTCGGTGAGAACGGCTCCGGCATGCACTGCCACCAGTCCCTGTGGTCCGGCGGTGACCCCCTGTTCTACGACGAGAAGGGCTACGCCAACCTCTCCGACACCGCTCGTTGGTACATCGGCGGCCTGCTGAAGCACGCACACGCCGTGCTGGCCTTCTCCAACCCCACCGTCAACTCCTATAAGCGTCTGGTCAAGGGATACGAGGCTCCGGTCTCCCTGGTCTACTCCCAGGGCAACCGCTCCGCAGCGGTGCGCATCCCGATCACCGGCGCCAATCCGAAGGCCAAGCGCTTGGAGTTCCGCGCACCGGATGCCTCCGGCAACCCCTACCTGGGCTTCGCCGCCATGCTGATGGCGGGCCTCGACGGCATCAGGAACCGCATCGAGCCCCACGATCCGGTGGACAAGGACCTCTATGAGCTGCCCGCCGAGGAACTCAAGGACATCCCGCAGGCTCCGGGCAGTCTCGAGGAGGCCCTGGACGCCCTGGAGAACGACTACGAGTTCCTGCTGGAGGGCGGCGTCTTCACCGAAGAGCTGGTCAAGGCGTGGATCGAGTACAAACGTGAAGAGGAGATCGCTCCCCTGAACCTGCGTCCGAACCCTTACGAGTTCGAGCTCTACTACAGCGTGTGATCGGTCCTCGGAGAGTCTGACTCTGCCAGCATCACGGGAGGTGACCGCTTCCTGCCACCCCAAGAACCGGTCACCTCCCCCGTGCCACGGTGACTCAGCCACTCTGACATCTCTCAGAAGCGCCTCGCGCATCGCCCAATCCTCGGGCGGCTGCCCGAGGCGCTTCTGTGCTGTCCGGAAGCCGGGCGGGGGCACTCTCGCGATCCACGGTACAGAGTGCCCTCAGGCTCTCTTCGCCGCCTGCGGAATACGGCCGCCTTCGAGGACCATGTCAACCTGACGATCTGAGAGACGGTGGTGCAGCGCCACGTCACGTCCGCCGATCTGGGCTGAGATCCGGGTTCCTGACTTCAGGGCTGAACGCAGGTCCTCGAACACGACCTCGTCATCCTGGGCGATGCTTCCATACGCATCAGGATCGTCGAATTCGAGCGCGAGGATCCCGAAGTTCGCCAGGTTCTGCCAGTGGATCCGCGCGAATGATTTGGCGATCACGGCACGCAGTCCCAGGTATCGCGGCGCGATCACAGCATGCTCACGTGAAGAGCCCTGACCGTAGTTCGCTCCGGCGACGACCACATGTCCGCCTTGGGCCGCGGAGGCTCTCTGGGAGTAGGTGGGATCGATGCGCTCAAAGCTGAATTCGGCGATCTTGGGGATATTGCTGCGGTACGGCAGCACGCGCGATCCTGCCGGCATGATCTCATCGGTGGAGACATTGTCCCCCATCACCAGCAGAGCCGGAGCCTCAAGTCTGTCTCGCAGAGGCTCGAAATCTGGCAGCGACGCGATGTTCGGGCCTTTCACCAGCTCGACCTGTGCCGCCTTCTCCGGATCCAGCGGTGCCAGCAGCATGTCGTCGTAGGCGCTGTAATGCTCAGGCATCTGCGGCTTCGGATACTGGATCCGATGGCTGGACGCGAGTTCGCGCGGGTCTGTGATCTTCCCGGTCAGAGCAGAAGCGGCCGCCGTCTCCGGCGAGCACAGCCAGACGGCATCCTCTTCTGTCCCCGAGCGGCCTGGGAAGTTGCGTGGCATCGTCCGCAAAGAGTTGCGTCCGCTCGCCGGGGCCTGGCCCATGCCGATGCAGCCCATGCAGCCGGACTGATGGATCCGCGCGCCGGAAGCCACCAGAGAGGTCATCCATCCTCCCGTGATCAGGTCTGCGAGGACCTCGCGCGAGGTCGGGTTGATGTCCACTGATACCTGGTCGCTGGTCTGGGTCCCCTGAAGGATCTCAGCGACGACAGCGAAGTCGCGCAGCCCCGGGTTGGCCGAGGAGCCGACGACCACCTGGAACACATCCTCGTCGCTCACCTGAGACACCGGCACCACGTTTCCCGGCGACGACGGCTTTGCGATCAGCGGTTCGAGGGTCGAGAGGTCGATATGTTCCTCGACGTCGTAGGTGGCGTCGTCGTCAGCCACGATCCTGGTGTAGTCATCTGCACGGCCTACTGCCTCCAGGTACTCGCGGACCGCATCGTCGGCGGGGAAGACGCTGGTGGTGGCTCCGAGCTCAGCGCCCATATTGGCGATCACGTGGCGGTCCATCGCAGTCAGCTGCGCCAATCCAGGACCGTGATACTCGATGATCCGTCCGACTCCGCCTTTGACGTCGTGGCGGCGCAGCAGCTCCAGAATCACATCTTTGGCCGACACCCAGTCAGGAAGGTCACCGGTGAGCTCCACTCCCCAGATCTCAGGCATCTCCACATACAGGGGCTGACCGGCCATGGCCATCGCCACTTCCAAGCCCCCGACACCGATCGCCAGCATTCCCAGCGCGCCGGCGGCACACGTATGGGAGTCAGAACCGATCATCGTGGCACCCGGTCGCCCGAACCTCGACTGGTGCACCGGATGAGAGACGCCGTTTCCGGCTTTGGAGAACCAGAGGCCGAAGCGTTGGGCCGCCGATTGGAGGAAAAGGTGGTCGTCGGGGTTCTTCTCGTCTGTCTGCAGCAAGTTGTGATCGACATACTGCACCGACAGTTCGGTCTGAATGCGGTCCAGGCCCATGGCCTCGAGCTCGAGCATCACCATGGTGCCGGTCGCGTCCTGGGTGAGCGTCTGGTCGACGGTCAGAGCGATTTCGCTTCCGGGAGTCATCTCTCCCTCGACCAGATGGTCGGCGATGAGTTTCTGCGCGACGTTCTGTGACACGACTCTGCCCTCCTGGGGTATTGAGTCCTGCGTCGGTCCGACGCAGGACCTCTTCCCCCACCCTACTGCAGAGGATCCGGGGAGCCGCAGAGCTCCTCAAGGATCAGTCCGCGGGGCCGAGGGTGAAGTTCGCCAGGGTGCGGTGGGCGGATTCGTCGTCCGAGGGGTGATGGATGCCGGCCAGGGCGTCCCGGTGCAGCCGGGAGAGCTCCGAGGTCCGGCGGTACTGCGCTCCCCCGCCTGCGTTCAGCGCCGCCTCCAGCACAGAGCGCGCCGTCCGAGTGGCTGAGGTGCGCAGGGTGACCAGCCGAGGGAACCAGGAGGCCCCGTAGTCGGCACCCTGCTCCACGTCCTGAGCGATTCCGCGCAGCTGGGAGTCCAGCGCCAGCTGCTGCATCTGCGCCTCGGCCAGCTTGTACCGGATGTCCGGGTCCTGGCTCAGGCTCTTCCCGGTGGTCAGTGCAGTCCGCGACGCCGCATGCTCGGCGCCCAGCTGCAGGGCCCGGTCTCCGATCCCGGTATAGATCGAGGAGAGCAGCGTGAGGAAGGAGGAGAACACGGCGAAGACCAACGGATCCTGATTGGGCCCCACCGGGAGCCGGCGCACGATCCGCTCGGCCGGCACGGCTGCACCCTTCAGCGCCGTGGCGTTGGAGTGGGTGGCCCGCATGCCCAGGACGTCCCAGTCGTCGATGATCTCCCAGCCCGGGGCCTCACGCGGGAGGAAGCCGACGATCAGCGGCTTCTCCTCCGGATCCCCAGAGGCCGAGACATCCTTGCCGAAGAGCCCCAGACGCGTCCACGCCGGGGACAGCGTGGTGAAGATCTTGGTGCCGGTGAAGCTGACCGAACCGTCCTGGAGCACCTGAGCCTGTGTGGTGGAGTCGAAGAGGACGGCATCGTTGCCCGGCTCCGAGATGCCGAAGGCGAAGAGGTGCCCCTCAGCAGTCTCGGTGAGCACCTGTTCGAACTCCTGGTGGCCCCTGGCCACCATCTGGCGGGCCACAGAGATCCAGACGTGGTGCATATTGACCGCCAGCGCAGTGGCCGGGGCATGCGCGGCCAGCAGCCGCTGGGCCTGGACCAGCTGCGGAAGGTCCCACCCGAGCCCGCCGTGCTCGGCAGGCACCAGGGCCCGGAGGTAGCCCGCCTGGGTGAGTTCCTGGAGGTCTTCGGCGCAGAACTCATTGCGCTCGTCATAGCCCGGAGCCCGCTGCCGGATGCTGTCCAGCAGCGGCTGGGTCAGGATGTCCTCGATGCTCATGGAACCCGTTCCGTCCATTCCTCGGTTCCGAACTTCTCTGCCACCAGCTGCTCCGCCCGGGCGAGCTCATGCGGCCGGATGCTGGCCACCTTCGCCCCGTGGCGCTCTGCGAAGGTGCGGACAAAGACGTCCATGATCTCTCTGCGGGCCAGTCCGGTCTGGCTGCGCAGCGGATCCACGCGCTTGACCGCTGAGCGGTGGCCCTTATCGGAGAGCTTCTCGCGGCCGATGCGCAGCACTTGGGTCATGCGCTCGGCGTCGATGTCGTAGCTCATGGTCACGTGGTGGACCATACCGCCGTTGGCCAGCCTCTTCTGGGCGGCGCCACCGATCTTGCGGCCCCGGCCCACGCCCTCGGCGGCGGAGACGATGTCGTTGAGCGGCTTGTACTCGGCCTGCACCCCCACATGTTCCAAGGCCTCCATGACCCAGGAGTCCAGGAATGGATAGGAATCGGCGAAGCTCAGTCCGTCCACCAGCGACTGGGGGAAGCACAGGGAGTAGGTGATGCAGTTGCCCGACTCCATGAACATCGCCCCGCCGCCGGAGATCCTGCGGACCACCTCGGCCTCGAGCTGCTGAGCGGCCTGACTGTCCACCTCATTGGCCAGCGACTGGAAGGAGCCGATCACCACGGCACGCTCGGACCAGTCCCAGAGGCGCATGAGCGGAGGCCTGTTGCCAGCGCCCACCTCCTCGGTGAGCACCTGGTCCAGGGCCACGTTGACCGCTATGGGCAGGTTGGTGGCCGGCAGCACCTCCCACTGGTGGTCCTCCCAGCCGGTGGCCCGTCCCAGAGCCCGGCGCACCGCTGTGGCCACCGAGGATTCGTCGAAGCCGATCATCAGGGCGCCCTCGGACAGTCCGGCACGCACTGCAGCGGCGATGTCCTCCCGGGAGGCATCGGAGGGCAGTCCGCTCAGCGCGGCGTTGAGGTCCTCCAGCGCGTCATCGGGTTCGAGGAAGAAGTCACCGTTGATCGAAGCCCGTGCGATGACCGAGCCGTCCTCGCTGAGCTGCAGATCTGCCACCACCAGCTTGCCGCCGGGCACCTTATATTCGCCATGAGCCATGCCTCCCATCCTAGGAGGTCGGCGCCCTCGGAGACTGGCCGGAGACGGGCCGCATCACAGATGGGATTACGCGAGCCCGCTGCGGCGTTGGCGTGGATATGTCCACCACTGCATCCCGCCCGCTGTCCCTGCTCGACCTCGCCCGTGTGCACTCCGGGGAGCCGATCGCAGAGGGCATCGCCCGCAGCCGACGCCTGGCGCAGACTGCGGACTCCCGGGGCTACACCCGGCTCTGGTTCGCCGAGCACCACAACATGCCCCATGTGGCCTCCTCGGCCACCTCCCTGCTGATCCAGCACATCGCCGCCGCCACGGAGAACATCCGGGTGGGCGCCGGCGGCATCATGCTGCCCAACCACTCCCCCCTGGTCATCGCCGAGCAGTTCGGCACCCTGGAGACCCTCTTCCCCGGACGCATCGACCTGGGGCTGGGCCGCGCACCGGGCACCGACGGCGTCACCATGCGCGCCCTGCGCCGCGACGGCACCGAGGCCGATCACTTCCAGTCCGACGTCATGGAGCTCAACGGCTACCTGGCCGGCTACAGCCGCATCCCGGGGGTCAACGCCTTCCCCGGTCACCGCACCGATGTCCCGCTCCACATCCTGGGATCCTCGCTCTTCGGCGCTCAGCTGGCCGCCCAGCTGGGCGTCCCCTACGCCTTCGCCTCGCACTTCGCTCCGCAGATGCTCACCCAGGCCGCCGAGACCTACCGTGAGCAGTTCGACTCCTCGAAGTCGCTAGCCGGCCCGGGCTCCAAGCCGCACTTCATCGCCGCGGCCAATGTGATCGCCCACGACGACGGCGACTACGCCCGAGAACAGCAGCGTCAAGCTGAGGACAGCTGGATCCGCACCATGCTGGGCCGCAATAAACAGCTCTCCGATGACGATGTCACCCAGCTGCGCGACCACCCCGCCGGCCAGCAGGTCCTGGGCATGCTCAGCCGCACCGTCTCCGGCACCCAGAAGGAGGTCGTGGACTGGCTGGACGCCTTCGGCGACGGGGTCCAGGCCGATGAGATCATGCTGGTGAACCTGGCACCCTCCGAGGAGGCCCAGCAGCGGACTCTGGAACTGCTGGCCCCCACGGGCTGAGGGGTCTCAGCCAGCGGCCCGTCAGCCTGCCGGTCATGCCTCTTCGTAGAACAGCCGCTCGAAGACCTGCCGGCACCGGCGGGTGGTGCGCAGATAGTGCTCCTCGAAGCCTGAGGTGCTGCCGGGCTCGAAGCCGCACCACCTGCCGATGGCGTCCAGATCCCGGCGGGCTGAGGGCAGCACATCGGAGGTCTTGCCGCGCCAGATCATGGAGGCGGAGCGGACCTTGGTGCACAGCGTCCAGGCCTCAGCCAGGATGGCGGCGTCGTAGGGGCTCAGCAGCTCCTCATCCACCAGGGCGTCCAATGCCGCCAGTGTGGAAGGGGTGCGCAGCTTTCTCCGGCGGTGCGCGTGCTGCAGCTGGAGCAGCTGGACCAGCCATTCGACGTCGGAGAGGCCTCCGCGGCCCAGCTTCACATGCCGCGACGGATCCGCTCCGCGGGGCAGCCGCTCAGACTCCACCCGGGCCTTGATGCGCCGGATCTCCCGAACCTGAGCCGTGCTGGGCTCCTCGCCGTAGCGGATGCCGTCCACCAGCTCCATGAAGTCGGCGGCCAGCTCATCGCAGCCGGCCAGCGGACGGGCACGCAGCAGGGCCTGGCGCTCCCAGACCTCCATCCAGCGGCGGTAATACTCGACGAAGGAGTCCAGGGAGCGTGAGAGCGGCCCGTTCTTCCCCTCCGGCCGCAGATCGGCGTCCAGCTGCAGCGGGTACTCACCACGGATGGCCGCGCCCTGGGACAGCAGGGCCCTCAACCGGACAGCGAGCTTCTGCGCCTGGGCGTCGGCCTTTGCCGGGTCTCCTCCCTCGGCCAGCCGGTGGACGAAGAGCGCGTCCATATCGGAGCCGTAGGAGATCTCGCGTCCACCCTGGCGCCCCATGCCGACCACCAGGAACTTCACATGCTGGCGGTCCTGGGCGAAGACCTCACGCTCGGCCATGTGCAGGGCACCCAGGGCGGCCGCACGGTCCGCATCGGAGAGCGCGGCGCCCACCTCTTGGACGTCCAGCCGTCCCACGGCATCGGCGATGGCCACCCGCAGCACCTCGCGCTGGCGGATGAGCCGCACCAGGCGCACCGCGGCTGCAATGTCCGCCTCATGGCGGGCCAGGGAGTTGCGGATCTCGCGCCATAGCTGGTCGAAGCTGCGCGGCACCAGATCCTTATCCTCGCCCAGCCATTTGGTGGACTCCGGGGAATGCTCCAGCTGATCGGAGATGAACCGGGCGCTGGAGAGGATGTGGCAGAGCCGCTCGGCCGCCACAGAGGAGTCACGCAGCATGGTGAGGTACCAGGGGCTGGTGCCCAGCGACTCGCTGAGCCGGCGGAAGGCGAGCAGGCCGGCGTCGGGATCCACCCCTTCGGCGAACCAGCCGAGCATCATCGGCAGGATCCGGCGCTGCAGTGTGGCCCGACGACTGACCCCAGAGGTCAGCGCCTCGATATGGCGCATGGCCCCGCGGGTATCGGCATAGCCCAGGGCCGCCAGGCGCTCCTGCGCCGCCTCGGGCGAGAGCCGAGCCTCCGCATCGGAGAGCACCGCCGTGGTGGAGAGCAGGGGCCGGTAGAAGATGGTCTCGTGGAAGCTGGAGACCTCACGGACGATACCCCGCCACTGCTGGTGCAGAGCCTCAGGATGGGAGCGGCGCAGCGGGCTGGGCGGCTCCACGGCCAGGGCCAGCGCGCGCAGCTCGGTCTCCTTCTGCGGCATCAGATGCGTGCGCCGCATCTGGGACATCTGGATCCGGTGCTCATAGAGCCGCAGCTGACTGTAACAGCGCGACATGGCGTCACGGTCCCGGCTGGCCATGTACTCGCCGGCGGTCAGGGCATCGATGGCCGAGAGCGTGTCTCGGACCCGCAGCGACTCATCCACACGTCCGTGCACCAGCTGCAGCAGCTGGACGGTGAACTCCACATCGCGCAGGCCGCCGCGGCCCAGCTTCAGCTCCCGCTCCGCGGAGGCGGCCGGCATGTTCTCGAAGACCCGACGCCGCATCCGCTGGACGTTCTCCACGAAGCCCTCCTGCTGGGATGAGCTCCAGACGAAGGGCCAGATCTTCTCCATATAGTCCGCCCCGAGCGCGGCGCTGCCCGCGATGGGACGGGCCTTGAGCAGAGCCTGGAACTCCCAGCCGTGGGCCCAGCGGCGGTAGTACTCCACATGGGAGTCCAGGCTGCGGGAGAGCTCGCCGTCCTTGCCCTCAGGGCGCAGATTCGCGTCCACCTCCCAGAGCCCGGGCTCCGGGGCGGCGGTGTTGATGACCTTGGAGATCCCGGCGGCCATGGCAGCGGCCGCAGTGCGGGCCTGGCCGGGGTCCACGTCCTCCGGGGCGCGATGGACGAAGATGACGTCCACATCGGAGATGTAGTTGAGCTCGCGGGCGCCGCATTTGCCCATCCCGATGACAGCCAGCTCCAGGTCGTCGACCAGCTCACCCTGCTTCCGACGCTGCTCGGCGCGGCTGACAGCCAGGGCGGCCTCCAGTGCGGCGGCAGCGAGGTCGGCCAGCTGACGCGCCACCAGAGGCTGATAGCCCAAGGGGTCCTCCGCACAGAGGTCGCGCAGGGCCAGGGAGGCCAGTTCACGGCGATAGGCCACCCGCAGCGCCACGGAGGCGTCCTTGCCGGTGAAGTCCTCGGCCAGCTCAGCCTGCGGTACCTCGGCGTCAGGGTCCGCCCGGACGGCGCGCAGCAGAGTGCTGCGCAGCTCCCCGGGTACGGTCACCGCCGGAGGCTGGGCGGGAGTGCCGTCCTCACCGGGATGCAGCATCGCCGCGGAAGCCAGGAGCAGATCGGTGTGCTCGGGACGGCGGATCAGGAACTCGCTGATGGCCTGGGAGGCTCCCAGCAGCCGGAACAGCGGAACGGCCCGCGGATACTCGCCGCGGGACACGGTGAAGAGCTCCTTCAGCTGCGGAGCGCGCTCCAGCAGGCGGATCAGCAGCAGGACCGCCTGGTCAGTATTGGGAGCAAACCGCAGCGCAGCCAGCAGCGGGGCCGGTTCGAAGTCGGCCAGCTGCTCATCGGCCAGGAACGCGGTGGCACGCTCGAGGTCCTGGAAGCCGGTGGCGATCAGGTCACGTCGTGAGTATCCGGTCATGCGAGGCAGCAGCAGTCAACTCGACTCAGATGGTCCCCAGGTAGCGGCTGATCTCCCAGGGTGAGACGTTCACGCGGTACTCATCCCATTCCTGCTGCTTATTGCGCAGGAAGTTGCCGAAGACCTGCTCGCCCAGGACCTCGGCCACCAGCTCGGAGTCCTCCATCTGACGGATCGCGTCATGCAGGGTGCCCGGCAGCGGCTTGATGCCCAGGGCCTTGCGCTCGGCGGTGGTCAGCGACCAGACGTCCTCGGTGATGGCGTCACCCAGGTCGTACTCCTCGCGGATGCCCTTCAGGCCGGCACCCAGGACCATGGCGTAGGCCAGGTAGGGGTTGGCCGCAGAGTCGATGCCGCGGAACTCGATGCGCGCCGATCCGCCCTTGGTGGGCTTGTAGAGCGGCACGCGGATGAGGGCGGAGCGGTTGTTGTGGCCCCAGGAGACGTGGGAGGGAGCCTCTCCCCCGCCCCAGAGGCGCTTATAGGAGTTCACGAACTGGTTGGTGACCGCGGTGAACTCGGGGGCGTGGGTCAGTACGCCGGAGATGAACTGGCGCGCCGTGGTGGAGAGGTTGAACTCGGCGTTGGGCGAGTACAGCGCGTTGGTGTCGCCCTCGAAGAGGCTGAAGTGGGTATGCATGGCCGAGCCTGGGTGCTCCGAGAAGGGCTTGGGCATGAAGGAGGCGAACTTATCGTGCTGCAGCGCCACCTCTTTGACGATGGTGCGGAAGGTCATGATGTTGTCCGCAGTCGTCAGGGCATCGGCATAGCGCAGGTCGATCTCGTTCTGGCCGGGGCCGACTTCGTTGTGGGTGAACTCCACCGAGATGCCCACGGCCTCGAGCATGTTGACCGTCTGACGGCGCAGGTCCTGGGAGACCGAGCCGGTGATGTGGTCGAAGTATCCGGCGCGGTCGGCGGGGCGAGGCAGGCCGTCGGCGTCGAGCTCCTCGGACTCGAAGAGGTAGAACTCGATCTCCGGGTGGGTGTAGCAGGTGAAGCCCATCTCACCGGCGGCCTCAAGCTGGCGGCGCAGCACCCAGCGCGGGTCACCGGCGGCCGGCTCCTGGTCCGGGGTCAGGACGTCGCAGAACATGCGGGAGGTGGGCTCGTCCTCGCCGCGCCAGGGCAGGATCTGGAAGCTGGACGGGTCCGGCTTGAGCAGCATGTCCGACTCGAACACGCGGGACAGTCCCTCGATGGAGGAGCCGTCGAATCCCAGCCCCTCGCTGAAGGCACCCTCGACCTCTGCCGGGGAGAGCGCCACGGACTTCAGCGAACCGACGACGTCGGTGAACCAAAGCCGCACGAACCGGACATCGCGCTCCTCGATGGTGCGCAGTACGAATTCCTGCTGTCGATCCATGCGTGCAGCCTCCTGACACGGGGTGAGTCCAATCCGCGACCCACTCTACCCAAATCGGGCCAGGCTGTACTCTATGGGCATGTCCGATGCGCAGAAGTCGACTCCGACCCGGATCCGCACCCTTCATCTGAGGCAGTTCAAGGAGCAGGGGCGGCGCTTCGCCATGCTGACCACCTATGACGCCATGACCGCGGGCATCTTCGACGAAGCCGGCGTCGAGGTTCTGCTGGTGGGCGACTCCGCCGCCAACGTGATGATGGGCCGGGAGAGCACACTTCCGATCACCACCGATGAGCTTCTGGTCTTCGCGAAATCTGTGGTCGCCGGCGCCCGCCGCGCCCTGGTGGTCGCAGATCTCCCCTTCGGCACCTACGAGGCCTCCCCGCAGCAGGCGGTCGAGACCGCGGTGCGCTTCATGAAGGAGGCCGGAGTCCACGCGGTGAAGGTGGAGGGCGACGCCGAGCTGGCCCCCCATATCCGCGCCATGGTCTCCGCAGGGATCCCGGTCATCGGTCATGTGGGCTTCACCCCACAGTCCGAACACGCCCTGGGCGGCTACCGGGTCCAGGGCCGTGGAGACGCCGCACAGAAGGTCCTGACCGACGCCCGGGCCATGGAGGAGGCAGGCGCCTTCGCTGTGCTGGCCGAGATGATCCCAGCTGACGTGATGGCTCTGCTCGACGCCGATCTGAAGGTCCCCACCATCGGCATCGGCGCAGGTGCCGCCGCCACCGGCCAGGTGCTCGTGTGGCAGGACATGCTGGGACTGGGCGAGGGTAGGACCCCGCGGTTCGTCAAGAGGTACGCAGACCTGCGCCAGGTGATGACCGAGGCGGTCAGCAGCTATCGCCAGGAGGTGCTCGAGGGCGCATTCCCGGGCGAGGAGCATTCCTTCTGACTGGCCTGTCCCGACTCTGACTGATCTGCGCCGTCTGCGACTGAACTGTCCCGGCTGCTCGCTCAGCCGCTCTGGCCGCCGTCGTCCTGCCAGTGCTCGGAGGCATCTTCGTCCTCCCAGGCCTCGTTGTTGGCCTTGACACGCTCCATCGCCTGCGCAGCCTCACCATAGGAGCTGTAGGGGCCCAGCAGGTGCTTCCAGCTCGACTGGGCTCCCTCTTCCACCTGGCCGGTCTCGATGTTGTACCAATAGTCGTTGCCCATGGGTCCAGCCTACGTCCGGCCGCAGGTGCGACGACAGCACCACCGTCCGCATAGCGTTAGGATGACATCTATGACCTCAGCGCAGTCCTCTGCTTCTTCCTCCGCGCCGGTCGGCACCCTCACCAAGGGCATCGTCTCCCCGCAGCGCAGCGTCCCAGACCATATCCAGCGGCCGAACTATGTCGGACTGGACGCACCGCCGGAGTACACCGGCCCGGACGTCTTCGACGCCGAGACAGTGGAGAAGATCCGCCGTGCCGGACAGCTCGCAGCCGACGCGATGGTCGCCACCGGGCGGCTCATCCGCCCGGGTGTGACCACCGATGAGCTGGATGCCTTCGCCCATCAGTACCTGATCGAACGTGGGGCCTATCCCTCCTGCCTATCCTACCGAGGCTTCCCGAAGGCCATCTGCACCTCGGTCAACGAGGTCGTCTGCCACGGCATCCCTGACTCGACCGTCCTGCAGGACGGCGACATCGTGAACCTGGACATCACCGCCTACCTCGACGGCGTCCACGGGGACCACAACGTGACCTTCCTGGTGGGCGAGGTGGATGAAGAGTCACGGCTGCTGGTGGAGCGGGCGAAGGAAGCCATGATGCGGGGCATCCGCGCGGTGAAGCCGGGCCGTCCCATCAACGTGATCGGCAGGACCATTGAGGTATACGCCCGGCGCTTCGGCTATGATACCGTCCACGAGTTCATCGGCCACGGGGTCGGCCCCGCCTTCCATACCGGACTGGTCATACCTCACTTCGATGCGGCTCCTGACCATTCTCAGCCCATGGAACCGGGAATGGTCTTCACCATCGAGCCGATGATCACACTGGGGACCCGCCATTGGGACATGTGGGAAGACGGCTGGACCGCCGTCACCCGTGACCGGAGGCGCACTGCCCAGTTCGAGCACACCCTGGTGGTCACCGAGGACGGTGCCGACATCCTGACCCTGCCCTCAGAGGAGAATTGACTTCATGACCACCTCCGACCGCTCCCCCGAGAACCTCCCTGAGGGCGACGCCCTCGCCGCCCGGGCCATCGGTCCGGCCAGCGCAGGAGTGAAGCGCCTTCCACGGCGTGCCATCGGCATCGACGTCGGAGGAACTGGCATCAAGGGCGGAATCGTGGATCTTCCCACCGGTGATCTGGTGGGCGAGCGATACCGCATCCCGACGCCCAAGCCGGCCACTCCGGAGGCTGTGGCTGAGGTGATCGACACGATCCTGCACGAGCTGCTGCACCGCAAGGGCGCGCCGTCGCCCGATGATCTGGCGGTGGGTGTGCTGGTGCCCGGCATCGTCATCGACAATGTGGTGCTCTCCGCGGCGAACATCGATGACTCCTGGCTGGAGTGCGACGCCGGCCAGCTGCTGGCCGAGCTTCCCGGCCAGATCTACACCATGAACGACGCCGACGGCGCCGGCCTGGCAGAGGCGCGCTACGGCGCCGGCGTCGGGCGCACCGGCACAGTCATGACCATCACCCTGGGCACCGGGATCGGTGCCGCCATGGTCCACGACGGCGTCCTGGTGCCCAATGCCGAGTTCGGCCACCTGGAGTTCGAAGGCGAGATCGCAGAGAAGGTCGCCTCGGCCTCGGCCCGTGAGCGCGCCGATATGCCCTGGGATGAGTACGGGCGCACTGTGGGCCGGTATCTGAAGCACCTCGAGCGGATCTTCCCGCCCTCGATGTTCATCATCGGCGGGGGCATCTCCAAGCGCAGCGAGGACTTCCTCCCCTATGTGGAGGGCCTGCGCGCCGAGGTGGTCACCGCTCAGCTGCAGAACAACGCCGGCATCGTCGGGGCGGCTCTGTACGCTGCCGAGCAGACTGCTCTCACCGACGGGTGACTCCACGCAGGGTCTGTGGAAACAGAACTCTGCTATAGTTCTAGGCTGTTGCCGTTCATGCGGCACAGTCCGGGCGCTTAGCTCAGTTGGCTAGAGCACTTCGTTTACACCGAATAGGTCGGGGGTTCGAGTCCCTCAGCGCCCACCAGATCGTCGTTGTTCAAACCGCCGACATCACCGGTTTGAGTCCTAGTGAGGTCTCCGTCCGTCTGCTGGCGCAACGCGGTCGCCTGGACCTGGGGGTTGAACGGCACCCCGGGCTCCCCGTCCACGGTGTCAGCCTCGGTCACGTAGAGCTTGTCGAAGAAGGCCTGGTTCGCGATCCGTCGCAGCGAGTCATCGATGCTGGTGTAGATCGCATGGCAGTCCCCGGCCAGAGCCAGGCAGTCCTCCAGATGTGACTTGGGTCTGCTGAAGGTTCGGTTGACCGTCGGGCTTATGCCGCCAGGGCGACGGCATCCTTGTGAACGGTCTCGTATTCGACCGGAGTCAGCTTACCCAGCCTCCGCTGTCGGCGGCGGCGATGATAGG
>NZ_BMIS01000014.1 GCF_014642675.1 Nesterenkonia cremea | reverse complement strand
CGAGTCAGCCCGTGAAGCCTCCTACGAGGCCTTCCTCCACGAATACAATCACCACCGACCCCACACCGCTATCGGAGGTCTGGTTCCCTCAGCCCGCGTTCACAACCTCACGGGGAAGTACACCTAGGTCACACCTAGGAGGTACCCTTACGTGAGCTCAGTCACAGTGGGACACGATGATCGGGACCGACGATCGGCGACCTGCCGACACACCGAATCTCAAGGGGAGGTTTGCCATGACTGACACGCTCAACGTCCACACCGACACTCGAGAGCTGATCGAGAACGGCGTTCAGGAGAAGCCGGAGGAAGGAATCCACCGGGTCAACCGCAGGATCTTCACCGACGACGAGATCTTCGAGCTGGAGATGAAGCACATCTTCGAAGGCAACTGGGTCTACCTCGCGCACGAGACCCAGATCCCGGAGATCGGCGACTACTTCACCACCTACATCGGACGGCAGCCCGTTGTGATCACCCGTGACAAAGAAGGTGGGCTGAACTGTCTGATCAACGCCTGCGCGCACCGCGGAGCCATGCTGTGCCGCCGCAAGACCGACAACCGGACTACGTTCACCTGCCCCTTCCACGGCTGGACCTTCCGGAACTCAGGTGAGCTTCTGAAGGTCAAGGACGGCCGCAACGGCGGCTACCCGGAACAGTTCAACACCGAAGGCTCCCATGACCTCACCAAGGTTGTTCGATTCGAGAACTACCGAGGCTTCCTCTTCGGCTCGCTCAATCCGGACGTGAAGCCCCTGGAAGAGCACCTCGGCGACACCCGCACCGTCATCGATTCGATCGTGGACCAATCCCCTGACGGCCTCGAGATCCTCAAGGGAGCCACCACCTATACCTATGACGGGAATTGGAAGCTCCAAGCCGAGAACGGGGCCGACGGCTACCACGTCACCTCAGTGCACTGGAACTATGCGGCCACCACCGCCCGGCGCAAGTCCGGCGAATCGAAGAACGACACCAAGGCTATGGACGCCGGCGGCTGGGGCAAGGTCTCCGGCGGGTTCTACTCCTTCCCCCATGGCCACCTGCTGCTCTGGCAGGAATGGACCAACCCTGAGGATCGCTCGCTGTGGAACCAGCGTGAGCGGTTGGTGGAACAGTTCGGCGAGACCATGGCCAACTTCATGATCAACATCTCCCGGAATCTGTGCATCTACCCCAACGTGTATCTCATGGACCAGTTCAGCTCGCAGATCCGGCATATTCGGCCGATCTCAGCCGATAAGACCGAGGTGACGACATTCTGCATCGCACCCAAGGGCGAGCCCGCAGACGCCCGCGCCCACCGCATCCGGCAGTACGAGGACTTCTTCAACGCCACCGGCATGGCCACCCCGGACGATCTGGAGGAGTTCCGTTCAGCCCAGAACACGCACCAGGCCTCTGCCGCACCCTGGAACGATATGTCCCGCGGCCAGGCGCACCAGATCAACGGGCCCGACGAACAGGCAGCTGCACTGGGGATGGAACCTCTCGCCTCCGGCAGGCGGACCGAGGATGAGGGGCTGTACCCGATCCAGCACTCCTACTGGCACCAGGTGATGACCACGGCGATCAGCCAGCAGGAGGAGCACCCCGCACCGACTGCATGACGTCGGATCAGTGTGCGCCGAACCTCCTCTCACCACACCGGACCCTCCGCTGAGACGCGGGAGAAAGACGAAACACCGCTATGAGCACCACTGAAATTCAGAAGAGCACAGGCCTGGTCGTCGACGTCGAGGACGCCGAACGGATCCGTCAGTTCGTCTATCGGGAGGCGCGGCTCCTGGACGACTGGCAGTTCGACCAGTGGCTGGAGTGCTACCACCCTGACGCCGAATTCTGGATGCCGGCCTGGGACGTGGACGACACCCTGACCAAGGATCCTCAGAATGACATCTCCCTGATCTGGTATCCCAACCGGAGCGGCCTGGAGGACCGTGTCTTCCGCATCAAGACCGACCGCTCCGCAGCCACTTCGATTCCGGAACCTCGTACCGAACACAACATCGGCGGCATCGAGTTCCTGGAGCGTCGTGACGACCAGGTCGAGATCCGCTTCAGCTGGACGACCCACTACTACCGCTACCACGAGACTCTGACCTACTACGGTCACAGCTTCTACACCCTGGACATCGCAGGGGATTCCCCCCTGATCCTCGGCAAGAAGGTCATCCTGAAGAACGACCGGGTCCATCACCTCATCGACATCTACATGATCTGAGGTCCGCCCGGGCTGGCCCGCCACCGTCAGAACCCACCCAAGACCATCCTGAGATCCGCCGGAGCTCGGCAGATCTCACTGCTGACAAGAGAGACCATCATGAGCAATGAAGTGGCCATCAACTTCGAAGATGGCGTGACGAAGATCGTCAGAGTCAATCCGATGGAGACGATCATGGAGGCCGCATTCAAGGCCCGCATCAATCTTCCCTCAGACTGCCGAGACGGCGCCTGCGGAACATGCAAATCCCTCTGCTCCTCCGGAGACTTCGACCCCGGAGACTACATCGAGGACGCGCTCTCAGACGCGGAGCTCGAGAAGGGACACCTGCTGACCTGCCAGTCCGTCCCGGAGTCTGACATGGTGGTGGAGGTGCCCACCACCTCCGAGGTCGCCAAAACCTCTGCGGCAGACTTCGAGGCGCAGATCACCGAACTGATCCATCACTCAGAGACCACAGTGTCCTTCACCATGTCGGTGAAAGACCGGGATGACCTCGCATTTCTCCCGGGCCAATATATGAATCTCTCGGTGCCGGGGACCGACCAGGCCCGCTCCTACTCGTTCAGCTCTGGGCCGAAGGAGGCAGCGGCCTCGTTCATGGTGCGCATTTCCCCTGGGGGCGCGATGTCGGACTACCTGACCGAGCGGGCGGCGGTCGGAGACGTCATCACTATGACCGGTCCGTTCGGCAGCTTCTTCCTGCGCCCGCCTCAGCGTCGGCTGCTGCTGCTGGCTGGTGGCACCGGCCTGGCTCCCATCCGGTCGATCCTTGAGAAGATCGCCCAGGACGGGACGGACCAGCCGATCCACCTGGTCTATGGCGTCACCCGCGACGCCGACGTCGTGGGTCTGGAGGAGCTGGACGCGTTCTCCGAACGGATAGAGACCTTCACCTACAGCTATTGCGTCGCTGACCCTGACAGCAGCGCCGAGCAGATCGGCTATGTCACCCAGTTCTTGGACGACGAACACCTCCAGAACGGCGACGTGGACATCTACCTGTGCGGCCCTCCGCCTATGGTCGATGCCGTCTCCCGCTGGTTGGACGACGAAGGTGTTCAACCAGCCAACTTCTACTACGAGAAGTTCGCTCCCAAGGGCTCCACCGATGATGATGAGACCGGCGCGCCAGCTTCCGATGAAGAGCTCAGCGCCTCCGGTGACTCATTGACAGCCGGAGAGGCGATCTCCTCGATGGAGACAGGACAGCTCTCCTTCACCCGTGAGGACTCGATGGCGCATCTGGACGCACGGATGGGCCTGGAGCTGGCCGTCACGGAACTGATGATGGGCCGGCTCAGCGACGAGCAGCTCCAGCAGCTGCGTCGCCTGGCTGAGGCGACCTCCGAACTGCTCCAGGATGACGGCATCACCGACATCGAGAAGTTCGCAACGCGCAACGAGGAGTTCCACGAGTATCTCTTCCACATCTGTGACAATCCGACCTTCTTCGAGAGCTTCCGGCGGCTGGACGTGCACAATCAGATCGTGGAGGCGATGCGCAATGGTGCATGGATCGCTCCGGAGATCGATGCTGAGCACTTCGCTCTGGTCGAGGCATTCGAGAGCAAGGACCTCGAGGCAGCTCGCCGCATCATCCGAGAACACAACCAGCACGCACGGATGACTATGTTCGAGGTGGTGCGGGGGTGAGCGCCGCGAAAGGACTGCTGAGGGACAAAGTCGTCCTGATCACAGGGGCTGCCCAGGGGATCGGCCGGGAGACCGCGGTGCTCGCAGCAGAGCAGGGCGCAGACCTGATCCTCGCTGATCGCTCGGAGATCGTTGAGGAGACAGCCCAGGCCGCCCAAGCTGCCGCGCAGGCAGAGCGCAGAGAGCTGAGCGTCGCCACTGTGCTCGCTGACCTCGAGACCTGGGACGGGGCGCAGAAGACCGCCGCAGCGGCCGGAGACATCGATGTGTGCATCAATGCGGTCGGCGGCACCATCTGGGCCAAACCCTACGATCTCTATGAACCCGAGCGCATCGACGCCGAGATCAGGCGTTCGCTGTTCCCCACCCTCTGGATGTGCCGGGCGGTGCTCCCCCGGATGAAGGAACGGGGTGCCGGCACCATCGTCAATGTCTCCTCGGTGGCCACCCGCGGCGTGAACCGCGTGCCCTACTCAGCGGCCAAGGGTGGTGTGAACGCCCTCACAGCGTCGCTGGCTATGGAGTCCGCGCCGGCCGGAGTGCGAGTGGTCGCTACTGCCCCAGGGGGAACGGAAGCCCCTGCACGCCGGATCCGGCGAGGTCCCGGTGCGCAGACGGAGCAGGAGAAGGCCTGGTTCTCCGAGGTCGTCGCTCAGACCGTGGAGTCCAGCTATCTGAAGCGCTACGGAACTCTCGCCGAACAGGCGTGGCCGCTTGTCCTGCTCGCCTCCGACGTTGCTTCCTACATCAACGGAACCGTCCTGCCTGTGGGCGGAGGTGATCAGGGATAGAGCCGTCAGCAGAGCGACGCCCAGTCTTTGAGAGCCTGCTGAGCGGACCGCGCCGAGCCCTGTCCCAGGTGTTGGAGGCGCACTCGAGCGTGCCAGCATCCGGCGGTCGCCTGGTCGTGCTGCGCGGAGCCTCTCGGTCCGGGCGTTCCAGCGTCCTGCGCGCGCTTCAGGAGAAGCATCCCGAGAGTACCGACGTCCTGGTCGGCACTGCATGGCTGCGCCAGACGCCCTACGCACTGCTGCGCCAGAGCACTGCCGGATTCGACCTGCCCACATCAGGTGCAGATCTGAATCGCAGCGACATGGAGGGTCAGATCACCGCTGCCGAGGTGTTGCTCAGCAGGCTGCCGACAGCAGACCAGGAACCTCGCATCATCGCTGTGGACGACGCCGCCCTCTCCGACCAGGCCAGCCTGCAGGTGCTCACCCTGGTCGCTCGGCGGATTCGTCACTCATCAGCCCTCATAGTGATTGCGGTCAGCCCAGAGAACATGGCGGACCTGGATCCTGACTTTGTCAGGCTTCTGGCCGATCCGATGAATCTGGCAGTCGACATCCCGGCGCTGCAGATCGACGATGTGGCTGAACTCGCTCGACGCCAGGGTATGACCGACATCGGCGACCACGAAGCTGCGATGCTGCTGCAGTACAGCGGAGGGCGACTGACCGTCCTCCAGGAAATCATGGCGGCTCTACCTGAAGGCGCCTTCCCCACAGATCACGCCGATGTTCCGCTGCCACCCAGCGTCGTCCAGGAGGTCCTCCTCCCACTCAGAGAGACAGACTCGCCGACCCTCCGGAATCTGGTCGCGGCACTGACGGTGCTGGGAGATACCCATGATCTGGAGCGTCTCGGCCACGTAGCGGCGACCGGCGACGATACTTCACGCGCTGTCGATCTGGGCCTGTCCTGCGGAGTTCTGACCGAACGCAACACAGCCGGGCTGCGAGTGCTGGGGTTCTCGCATCCCGCTGCACCCCGTGTGGTGTCAGACGACATGTTGCCATCGACTCGACGGGCTCTGCACCGACGCGCAGCAGACACAGCCCCCGAGCCGGAGGAACGGTTGTGCCATCTTGCCGAAGCTGCCCAAGGGCCCGACCTCGACCTGGCAGCCGCCCTCAACGACGCGGCCGAGGTCGCTGAACGGCGAGGACGCTGGGAAGACTCCTCTCGCCTGAAGTTCTCCGCAGTCAAAGTCTTACCTCCCTCGGCCGAACGAGACCGGCAGCTCCTGTCCGGGATCGATGCGCTGGCCAGCGCCGGACATGTCACTGACCTGCTGCCATGGCTCGAAGCAGGCAAAGAAGTTCCGTTCTCCCAGTCCCGGGACGCGGTCCTGGCCAATGTCGCGATCCATCGGGGCAAAGCTGCCGAGGCCGATGACCTGCTCTCCCGAGCTTCAGCGTCAGACGCCTTGACCTCAGAGTCAGACGCTCACGTAGCTCTGCGCCGAACACTCGACGCATTGAGCCGATGGGATGGTCAGCAGCTGTGTTCCTGGGCGGCCCGCGCGATGGACCTCAGCGACCCGGAGGAGCCAGCTCATGTTGAGTCACTTGCCATGCGAGGCGTAGGACTCGCGGCGCAGGGAGACTTCAGGGAAGCTGAACGAACCATCGATGAGATCGCTCGACGCAGCGCTCTCGGGGCCCAGAAGCAACGGTTCCATCTGTGCAACGGATGGGTGCTGCTGCGGCAAGGCAAGCTGCGAGAAGCGGTACGTGAGCTCGAAGCCGCTGTCCCCACCCGGTATGAGCGCGGGTCCATGCGTATATCTCTCTGGGCGCGTGGATGGCTCGCCCGCACCCAATACCTCCTCGGCGAATGGGACGACGCACTTCGCACGGCTGATAGGGGGCTGACCGAATCCTCAGCCGCAGGCATCGCCCTGGTGAGCCCTCTTCTGCATTGGACAGCAGCTGAGATTCGCCTGTGGCGCGGTCATTCACCCCAGACCGTCATGCGCCGTGCCACCAACGGTGCTTCCCTCAGCGACTACCTGGCCATGCAGGTCCCCGCTCGTCTGGTCCGGGCCGTCGCGGCCAATGTCCGCGGGGATCACCTCGGACGCGCAGCAGCTCTGCAACCATTGCTGGACGTCGACCCCTGGACGTCCGAGCGCACCTCCTTCTGGCCCTGGCACGCCGAGCTGGTCGACGCACTGATAGCTGTGGGCCGCGACCGGGAGGCTCGTCGAGCCTCCGACCAGATGATGGCTCTGGCAGACCCGTCGAATCGGCATGTCTACGCACTCGCGCTGACCTCGCGGGCGCGTGTCCTGGGCGCCCAAGGGGACACAGGCCAAGCCGAGAAGAGGTTCGACGAGGCAAGCCAGCTGCTGGGACAGGCCGACGACCAACCCACCACTCAGGCGCAGGTTCTGCTCAACCGCGGGCAGATGCTCCGTAGAGCCAATCGGCGACGCGAGGCGGTGACATGGCTTTCCCGAGCCCGCGAGTTCTACGAAGGTGTCGGAGCGACGGTCCTGATCGACCGATGCGACCGTGAGCTTCGAGCCACAGGCATGTCGGGACACGGGCAGGATGCTGGGTCGAATCTCCGCGACGAGCCCGACGTCTCCTCACACTTCACGCTGACTCCTCAGGAGCACGCTGTGAGCGACCTCGTTGCACAGGGAATGACCAACAGCGAAGTCGCTCAGAAGCTCTTCATCGCTGAAAAGACAGTGCAATACCACCTGACGAACGTCTATGCGAAGTTCGGCATCCGTTCCCGAACAGAGCTGGCTTCGCGGTGGCTCGGAGACCACGGAAGTCTGCCATAACCCCACCTCTCCAGGCATCCCCTGGGTGGATATCAGGGATCCCTCCTATGTGACGCAGAACACACAGTGGAAGACTCGGGTGAACCCCGACAGGCCCTCTCTCAAGAGGCCGTCGCACAAGAGACAGAACCGATTCGAGCATCGCACCTACAGACAAGTGAGGAATCATGTCCCAAGCTCTCACGACTGCGACCCCGGCCAAAGAACGCCGCACAGCTGCGTGGGTGGCGTTCATCGCCTGCACGGCCCTCGTATTCGATGGGTATGACCTGACCATCTATGGCACGGTCATGCCCACCTTGATGAACGACCCGAGCCACATCGGGCCGCTCGATGGTGCGACCGCAGGTGCGCTCGGCTCCTACGCCATGCTCGGCGTCCTCGCAGGTGCCCTCATCACGGGCGGCATCGGCGATTATCTCGGCCGCCGCCGCATGATTCTGCTGAGCATCACGTGGTTCTCAGTCGGCATGATCCTGACGTCATTCGCCACCTCGGTGCTGGCCTTCGGCCTGCTGCGCTTCCTGACCGGCCTGGGACTGGGCGCCGTGCTCGCCACCGCAGGTGCCACGATGGCGGAATTCGCGCCTGCCGACAAGAAGAATCTCTACAACGCCATCGTCTACGCAGGGATTCCGGCCGGAGGCGTACTCGCCGCACTTCTGGGCATGATCCTTCTCGACCCTATCGGGTGGCGCGGGCTGTTCCTCATCGGTGCCCTGCCGATTCTGCTGATCCCTGTCGCATGGTTCAAACTCCCAGAGTCACCCCGATGGCTCCTGTCCCGCGGACGGCGCGAAGAAGCGATCCGAGTCGCAGAGCGCACGGGGATCGCGTTGGTCGACGAATCCCAGACAGCGGATGACAAGGCGGTCGAGCGCACAGGCTTCGCCGCGCTGATGACCCCGAGATACCTGCTCCCCACCATACTCATCGGCTTCATGTCCTTCTCCGGACTGCTTCTGACCTATGGCCTGAACACCTGGCTTCCTCGCATCATGGAGGGCTACGGCTACGGGACGACCTATTCACTCGCATTCCTCCTCTTCCTCAACGGGGGCGCCGTCATCGGTTGCCTGCTGGGCTCGAAGGTGGCGGATCGCGTCGGACCTAAGCGCGTGGTGACCGGCACCTTCATCCTCGCAGCCCTCTCACTGAGCCTGATGACCATAGAGCTCCCGTTCGCAACGCTCCTCCTCCTCATCTCCATCGCTGGCGTCGGCACGTTGGGGACGCAGGTCCTCATCTACGGCTTCGTCGCCACCTACTACACCACCAATACCCGGGCAGCCGGGGTCGCTTGGTGTGCAGGGTTCGGACGCCTCGGAGGAGTGGCAGGACCTGCGGTCGGGGGCTTGATCACCACCCTCGGCCTCACAGGCGGTGCCGCGTTCTATGTGTTCGGCGGTGTGGCGCTGTTCGGAGCTGGCATCACCCAGCTGGTACGTCGCCAGAAGGATCTCGAAGAGATCGATGTCGTCCAGCGGGAGCAGCGCCAGACGCAGGACGCCTAGGTGCAGTCCCCAACGCATGGGGAATGAGGCTGAGCAAGGAAGGAGACCTCCGTATCGGTGCGGGCGACCAAACCCCACTCAGGATACGGAGGTCTCCATCTCATAACCCGCCCGGAACCAAGCCGGAACAGAACGCAGGACGGCTCACAGCCGGCGCTCACGTTCACAGCCGCCTGACGGACCTGCACTCAGGCGGCGTCCACGGCCTGGGCTATAGCGGTGCCCAGCTCCTCGCACCTCGCACTGCCGCCCAGATCCGGAGTCATCGTCTCACCGGACTCCAGCACGGTTTCGAAGGCTGTGGTCACTGCTTCAGCCGCCTGGGCCTCGCCCAGGAAGTCCAGCATCATGGCACCGGCCCAGATCTGACCGACCGGATTGGCGATCCCCTGTCCTGCGATGTCGGGGGCGGAGCCGTGCACCGGCTCGAAGAGCGAGGGCAGCTCACCGGTGGGGTTGATGTTCGCCGAGGGTGCCACGCCGATGGTGCCGGTGCAGGCCGGGCCCAGGTCGGAGAGGATGTCACCGAAGAGGTTGGAGGCCACCACCACGTCGAACCAGTCCGGGTGCAGCACGAACTGCGCGGCCAGGATGTCGATGTGAAACTTATCCACCTCGATCTCGGGGAAGCTCTCCCCCATCTCGGCCACCCGCTCATCCCAATAGGGCATGGTGATGGAGATGCCGTTGGACTTGGTGGCCGAGGTCAGCCTGCCGCCGCGCCGCTGAGCCTGCTCGTAGGCGAAGCGCAGGATCCGGTCGATGCCGGTTCGGGTCATCACGGTCTCCTGGACGACGGTCTCTCGGTCGGTGCCCTCGAACATCTTGCCGCCGATGCTGGAGTACTCGCCCTCGGTGTTCTCACGGACCACCAGGAAGTCGATGTCTCCGGGCTCGCGGCCGCGCAGCGGACCGGGGACGCCGGGCAGCAGCTTCACCGGGCGCAGATTGACATACTGGTCGAAGCCGCGGCGGAACTGCAGCAACGAGCCCCACAGCGAGATGTGGTCCGGGACGACGTCGGGCCACCCCACTGCGCCGAAGTAGATCGCGTCGAAGCCGCTCAGCGTCTCGAACCAGTCTTCGGGCAGCATCCGGCCGTGCTTGGTCCAGTACTCGGCGGAGGCGAAGTCGAACTCCTGGGTCTCCAGACGGAACCCGAAGCGCTCGGCCGCCCGACCCAGGACCTTCAGGCCTTCCGACATCACCTCAGTGCCGATCCCATCGCCTGCGATCACGGCGATGCGGTAGGTCCGGTTCGGGCTGCTGAATGCGTTCATCGATGTGGTCTCCTTCGACTGATCGGTCTGATGCGAGCCTAAGCCCCAGGTCGTCCGCGGGGAAGACCCTCCCGGGGCCGCTGCGACACCAGCGCCACGGCGGCAGCACCTCCACTGCTGGCGGGTAGACTGCACTGCTGTGTATGAAGGCGCAGTCCAGGACCTGATCGATGAGCTCGGCCGCTTGCCCGGCATCGGCCCCAAATCCGCTCAGCGGGTGGCCTTCCACATCCTGGAGGCCGACGGCGAGGACATGAAGCGGCTGGCCGATGCCATCGTCTCGGTCAAGGATAAGGTGAAGTTCTGCGAGATCTGCTTCAACGTCTCCGAGGAGAGCACCTGCCGGATCTGCCAGGACAGCCGCCGCGACCCCTCGCTGATCTGTGTGGTCGAGGAGTCCAAGGACGTCATGGCCATCGAGCGCACCCGCAGCTTCCGCGGCAAGTATCACGTGCTCGGCGGCTCCATCAATCCGATCGCCGGCATCGGGCCTGATCAGCTTCATATCCGTGAGCTGCTGAACCGCCTCTCCGATGACCAGATCGAAGAGGTCATCATCGCCACCGACCCCAACCTCGAGGGCGAGGCCACAGCCACCTACCTGGTGCGCATGCTCGGCTCCATCGGCATCAAGCTGACCCGCCTGGCCTCTGGGCTGCCGGTGGGCGGGGACCTCGAATACGCCGACGACGTCACGCTCGGACGTGCTTTCGAGGGCCGCACCGACATGTCATGACGCTCTCCGGACACACTGCCGGGGAGATCGTTATCCAAGCGTGATCGTTCAATTTCACACGACTTTCCATATCCTCATCCGCCCGACTTCCCTGCCCGCAGAGGGCTTGTCCCATATGGGAAGGGAGCTCCGCGCACCCACAGCGCCCTGCTTTACGGGAATGTTTCCGGTGCACTCGTCAAGCCCTGTGTGAGCCCTCACCCAGCTTCTATCCAGTTCCAATTCTGCATTTTCAGGTCTAGCGTGAGCCTCGATGCCCCGCGCTCATCCGCGCGGGCATCACCTGGATCAACGCACACCAGATGATGAGGTACTGAGGCATGAAGCAGAAGACTCACTCAGCCCGCGCCATGGGCGCGCTGAGCGCAACCGCCCTGCTGGCGCTGACCGCCTGCGGAAACGGCGACGGCGGAAACGAAGGCGACGGAGACGGCGAAGAGCTGACCATCGCACTCTTCGGCGAGGAGCCCTACTCCTGGATCGATGAGGAGAGCGGCGAACCCACCGGCGCCACGATCGCCGTGGCCGAGGAGATCTTCGAGAACCGCCTGGGCTATGACATCACCATCGAGGAGGAGCCCGACTGGGACAACCTCATCCCCGGACTGACCGCTGGACACTGGGACGTGGTCTCCGCAGGCATGTCCATCACGGGGGAGCGCTGCGCCGAGGCGGCCTTCGGCGATCCCGAGCTGCTCTACACCACGGCTTTCCTCGTGGAAGAGGGCAACCCGCACGGCGTCGAGGACTTCGAAGACCTGCAGGAAGCCGGCCTGGACGTAGTCGCCCTCTCCGGCGCAGTGGAGTCCGGCTGGATGGAGGAAGAGGGCATCGACCATGACACCGTCGGCAGCGCCGATGACGGCATTGAGTTCGTCGAAGGCGGCCGCGCCGATGTCTTCGCCCTGACCGCCGCCTCCCTGGAAGCTATGGCCGGCGATATCGACGGTCTGGAGGTCACCGATTCCTTCGAGCATGAGCTGTCCATCGGCGCACACGCCTTCCTGCCCGAAGACGAGGACCTCGTCGAGGAGTTCAACGCGGAACTGGCTGAGCTGATGGAGTCCGGCGAGTACCTCGAGCTGGTCGAGGAGTTCGGCTTCTCCGAGGACGAGATGCCCCCGAGCGGCCTGACCGCGCAGGAGCTCTGCGAGGAGGACCCGGATGAGTTGGCCGAGGAGTACATCGAGGACTGATCCTCCTCCTTCCGCCTGACGACGTCTGCGGCTGGCCCCGGTGATCCGGGGTCGGCCGCAGACCACGTCTCGGCTCCCAGCTCCACTCCCCACCTCCCCGTCACCGCACCGCACTCCCCGAGGGGGCTCATGGAATTCTTCGAGGACTGGCCCGGATACTTGGACGTGGCCATCAATTGGTCGGACAGACTGCTCGAGGGGCTCTGGACGACCATCCAACTGACCATCTTCGGCGGGCTGCTCGCCTTCGTCGTCGCCGTCGTGCTGGGCCTGATCGCAGGAAGCCCGCGCGCCTGGCTGCGCGTGCCCGCCCGCATCATCATCGAACTCTTCCGCGGAGTCTCCCTGGTGGTGCTGCTGTTCTGGCTGATGTTCGTGCTGCCCCAGATCTGGATGCGGGCCGACGGACTGCCCTTCGAGGGTCTGGTCTACAACACCTTCCTGCTCGGCGTGATGGCGCTGGGCATCAATTACGGCGCCTACGGCGCTGAAGCGGTGCGGGCCTCCATGACCACTGTGCCGAAGGGTCAGTGGGAGGCCACCACCGCCCTGTCGATGTCCTGGCCCCATAAGATGCGCCGCGTCATCTTCCCGCAGGCCTGGGCCCTGATGCTCCCCTCGCTGACCAACCTCTGGGTGCACCTGCTCAAAGGCAGCGCCATCGCCTACATCATGCCCTTCGTCAGCGACTTCACCGCAGAGCTCAACCAGCTGCGGCGCCCCACCGACATCTGGTTCTCCCACGCCTTCATCGGCCTGGTGGTCTACTTCATCCTGGCGCTGATCATCACCCTGTTCATGCAGGCTCTGGAAGCCCGGGCCAAGAACAAGCTGGGCCGAGGACCCTCGCTGCTCGAGATCCTCTCCCCGGCACCCAAACCGGTGACCGCGGGAGGTGCCCGATGATGAGTCACATCCTTGCTGTGGAAGTCGATGACCCCACGATGGTCGACGAGGAGGAGATCGAGGGCAGCCCGTTCTGGGACTGGGAGTTCGCCTTCGAAGCCTTCCCTCAGATGTTCATGGCCTTCCTGGAGGTCACCATCCTGGTCACTGTGGTGGGCACGCTGATCGCCGCAGTGCTCGGGCTGGTCATCGCCATCCTGATCATGGTGCTGCCCAAGCCCCTGGCCTGGATCGTCCGCTGGGCGGCCAATTTCATCCGCATGACGCCCATCGTGGTCCAACTGATCTTCATGTTCTGGGCATTCCTCTGGCTGGACGCCCTGACCATCGGGATCATCGTCTTCGGCGTCCACTACGCCACCTATATGTCCGAGGTGTACCGCGCCGGCATCGAGTCGGTCCCCAAGGGGCAGTGGGAGGCGACCACCGCGCTGTCCATGCCCGCCGCCCGCACCTGGCGGAAAGTGGTCATCCCGCAGGCGCTGCGCTCCACCATCCCCTCGCTGGGAAACTATGCGATCTCGATGTTCAAGGACACTCCGTTCCTGCTGGTGATCGGCGTGGCCGAGATGGTCACCGTGGCCGGGCAGATCGGTGCGCCCACCTTCCGCTACACCGAGGTCTACACCATCGCCGGGCTCCTGTTCCTGGCCGCCAGCTACCCCACCGCAGTCCTGGTCAACCGATTGGAGAAGCGACTTGCCTACGCCCACTGAGAGCCACTCCCCCGCACCCGCGGAGGCCGGGACCCCGGTCATCGAGTTCACCGATGTGGAGAAGCGCTTCGGCGACAACGTGGTGCTCAAAGACCTGAACTTCTCCGTGGCCCGCGGCGAGCGGGTCACCCTCATCGGGCCCTCCGGCTCGGGCAAGACCACCATCCTGCGCCTGGTGATGACCCTGGAGGAGCTCACCGGCGGCTATATCCACATCGACGGCGAGCCGCTGACCCACGAACAGCGCGGCGGCAAGCGGGTCCCGGTCTCCAAGAAGCAGCAGAAGAAGCTGCGCACCCGGATCGGCATGGTCTTCCAGCAGTTCAACCTGTTCCCCAACATGACGGTGCTGGAGAACATCATCGAGGCCCCGGTCCACGTGCTGGGCCAGTCCAAGCAGGAAGCCGTGCAGAAAGCCAAGTCCCTGCTGGAGCAGGTGGGGCTTCCGGATAAGGCCGACGCCCACCCCACCAGCCTCTCCGGCGGTCAGCAGCAGCGCGTGGCCATCGCCCGAGCCCTGGCCATGGACCCGGAGATCCTGCTGCTGGACGAGGTCACCTCAGCCCTGGACCCGGAAGTGGTGGGCGATGTCCTCAACATCCTGCGAGAGGTCGCCGACACCACCAACGTGACCATGCTGATCGTCACCCATGAGATGGGATTCGCCCGGGATGTGTCGCATAAGGTCATGATGTTCGACGGCGGCCGGGTGGTGGAGGAGGGCCATCCGGAGACGATCTTCACCGCCCCGGAGCACGAGCGGACCCAGAAGTTCCTGGGGGCGGTGCTGGGACACTGAGGCTTCACAGAGCCGCGCGCCTGCGCCATTATCAAAAGCTGAGACGGTTTTCATCCTGGCCTGCGCCATATGTCACGACCGCCCTACACTGGTCGGGTTCATAGTTCGAAACCGACTCAAGAAGACCACTCACCGGGAGTGAGAATGAGCCTGATCGTCCAGAAGTACGGCGGTTCCTCCGTGCAGGATGCCGAGAGCATCAAGCGCGTGGCCAAGCGGATCGTCGAGACCAAGAAGGCGGGCAACCAGGTCGTCGTGGTCGTCTCCGCAATGGGAGACACCACTGATGACCTCCTCGACCTCGCCGACGAGATCACTGAGGCGCCGCCCGAGCGCGAGATGGACATCCTGTTGTCCTCCGGCGAGCGCATGTCCATGGCCCTGCTGGCCATGGCGATCCACCAGCTGGGTGAGTCCGCCCAGTCCTTCACCGGCTCCCAGGCCGGCATGATCACCGACGCCATCCACGGCAAGGCCCGCATCATCGAGGTCAGCCCGGACCGCGTCCAGGAGTCCCTCGACGCCGGCAACGTCGGCATCGTCGCAGGCTTCCAGGGCATGTCCCGGGAGTCCAAGGACATCACCACCATGGGCCGCGGCGGCTCCGACACCACTGCGGTGGCCCTGGCCGCGGCGCTGAACGCCGACGTCTGCGAGATCTACTCGGATGTGGACGGCGTCTTCACCGCTGACCCGCGCGTGGTCAAGAATGCGCGGAAGATCGACGTGATCTCCAGCGAGGACATGCTCGAGATGGCCGCGGCCGGAACCAAGGTGCTGCACCTGCGCTCGGTGGAGTACGCACGCCGCTTCGGCGTGAAGCTGCACGTGCGCTCCTCGTTCAGCGATCTCGAAGGAACCTGGGTCATCCCAGGCAATAACGACCCTGTGACCCTTCAGGAGGGGGAACCCTTGGAACAGCCCATCATCTCCGGCGTCTCACATGACGACTCTGAGGCCAAGCTGACCATCAGCGGCGTGCCGGATGTCCCCGGCAAGGCCGCAGAGATCTTCAACCTGATCGCTGAGGTCGGGGTGAACATCGACATGATCGTTCAGAACGTCTCCGATGAGACCAAGACGACCAACATCTCCTTCACCCTGCCTGGTGCAGACGGCAAGAAGGCCACCGACATCCTGACCACCCACCAGGAGAGCATCGGCTTCGAGAAGCTCGACTTCGTGCCGCAGGTGGCCAAGGTGTCCCTGGTGGGCGGCGGCATGCGCACCGCCCCGGGCGTCTCCGCACGGTTCTTCACCGCTCTGCGTGAGGCCGACATCAACATCGACCTGATCTCCACCTCCGAGATCCGGGTCTCCGTGATCACCGACGTCGAGGACATGGACAAGGCTGTGAAGGCCATCCACACCGCCTTCGGCTTCGACTCCGAGGAGGAGGCCAAGGTCTACGCCGGCACCGGCCGCTGAGACCTGCCTGAAGCAACGACAGAGGCGGCAGGTCCCTTCTTGGAGAAGGGGCCTGCCGCCTCTGCTTTCAGGTGCGAGATATCGCCATTCTAGCGGATCCACAGCTTGAGTTCAGCAATCTGTCAGGCACCGTGCCGCAGCTGGATGCCGGCCCGACGCCGATATCGGCTCAGCGGAGCCGGCCCCGGTACCCTGGTGGGGCTATGTCTGTCCTCTCCCCCGCCGGCGTCGTGATCTCCGCACAGGAGCACCGTGAGCGTGCCGCCGCGCATCACCAGAAGGTGCGCGGCTATGCCGATGCTTTTCTGGCCCGTCGCAATGCCGGGCAGAAGCATCCGGTCGAAGACTTCCTCTTCACCTATTACTCCTATAAGCCGGGGCAGCTCTCCCGCTGGCATCCCGGCGCGGGCCACATCCTGGAGGGCGCCGGCACTGGCGAACAGGCCGACTGGAAGTTCTACACCACGACGCCGGACGGGACCTCCGCGGCCGGAGCCGCTGTGGATGTGACTCGGTTCCGCCGCGAGCGGGACTCCATCGTCGGATTCACCCGCCGCCTGCTGAGCAGCACGGCGGCCCGGCCCGCACAGCTGGGCTGCTTCGGCCTGCATGAGTGGGCCATGGTCCACCGCTCCTGCGAGCACGGCCAGCGCCATGATCAGGTGCCCCTGCGGCTGGGCGCTTCAGGAACCGATGAGGTGGTGGAGTCGCTGAACATCCGCTGCACCCATTTCGACGCTTTCCGCTTCTACACGCCGTCGGCGCGGCCGCTGAATGCGCTGCAGCCCACCCGCGAGACCCAGGTGGACCTGGAGCAGCCGGGCTGCCTGCACGCGAATATGGACCTCTACAAATGGGCCTATAAGCTCATCCCCGCGGTGAGCAGCGATCTGCTGATGGACTGCTTCGATCTGGCCTGGCGCATCCGCGAACTGGATATGCGCGCCTCCCCCTATGACCTGCAGGACTGGGGCTATGCGCCGGTGCGGATCGAGGAGCCGGCCGGCCGAGCCGAGTACGCGCGGGCACAGAAGGGCTTCTCCGATGAGGCCCAGGTGCTGCGCAGCCGGATCCTGGCCGTACTCGACGAGGTCGATGAGCTGGCGGATGCTGAGGGTGCTCAGGGTGCTGAGGACGCAGCATCAGGGCGGATCGCCCCGCAGTCTTCCTGAGATCAGGCGATGTCGGGCCATCCTCAGGAACAGGGCGGGGTGTTCCGAGGCGGAGCGGCTCTAGACCATCGCTCGAGCGGCGTCGACGCAGCGCAGCGCCGCGGAGTTGTCCACGCGGGTCAGCACGAAGGCCGAGGTCACCAGTGAGGCACAGGCCTCAGCATCACGTTCCAGGATGTCATCATCCGGTTCGCCGTGGGCGCCGGAGTCGGCAGCTCCGGCCTCGGCAGACCGTGCGCGCGCAGGTCCTGCCTGCGCAGCTCGTGCGGCGGCCAAGCCGCGGCGCATCGCCGTGCGCAGCTCCTCGCGGTAGGCCATCACGCGCTCAGCGACTGCCTGCTGCCGCCCGATCGGCCCCGACGCCGCATTCAGCAGCAGGCACCCGTGCCGCCCCGGCGCGGAGCCGGCGTCGGCCAGTGCCCCGCGCAGACCCTCCAGATAGTCGACCAGCGCCTGGGGAGCCACCGTTTCCTGCTGCAGCGGCCGCAGCCGCGGACGGAGGATCTCATCGAGGTAGCTCTCCACGCAGGCGTCGAAGAGCCCGCGCTTGCTGCCGAACGCCTGATAGATGCTGGAGCGCCCCAGCCCGGTGGCGCGCTCCAACGCCGGCACCGAGGTCTGTTCGTAGCCGTGCTCCCAGAACACCGACCGGGCGGCGACGACGGCGTCGTCGGTCACAAACTCCCGCGTGCGTGGCATAACCCCTCCGTCCTCGCCCCCTTGTGTGAGCTCTGCACCAGAATATACTGGAACGGTCATTCCAAAAAGACTCCCCGGGACCATGACCCGGATTCAGAAAGGCGGACACCGATGTCGTCCACAGCCTCCAGCACCAGCACCCAGATCCAGCTGGCCAGCCGTCCCGTCGGCTGGCCCACGCCGGAGAACTTCCGCACCGTCACCGTCGAACTGCCGGACCTGGCCGAGGGCGAGGTCCGAGTCGCCAACGAGTTCATCTCCGTCGACCCGTATATGCGCGGACGGATGAACGACGTCAAGAGCTACATCCCGCCCTTCGCCCTGGACGAGACGATGACCGGCGGCGCCGTCGGCCGGGTCATCGCCTCCCGCGCCGAGGACCTTCCGGTCGGCACGGCAGTGCTGCACCAGTTGGGCTGGCGCGACATCGCCCAGGCCGAGGCGAGCGCCTTCCGCCAGGTCACAGAGATCCACGGTGCCCCGCTCTCGCTGCACCTGGGCATCCTGGGCATGACGGGCCTGACCGCCTACGTCGGCCTCACCCGCATCGCCGGGCTGCGCAGCGGCGAGACTGTGTTCATCTCCGGGGCCGCCGGGGCTGTGGGCTCGGCCGCCGGACAGATTGCCCGCCTGCTGGGCGCTGAACGCGTCATCGGCTCGGCCGGCTCAGCGGAGAAGGTTGAGCTGCTGACCTCGAAGTACGGCTTCGACGCCGCGCTCAACTACAAGGACGCCCCGGTCCGCGAGCAGCTGCCGGAGCTCGCTCTCGACGGCGTCGACGTCTTCTTCGACAACGTCGGCGGCGACCACCTCGAGGCGGCGCTCGATGTGATGAACACCGGCGGCCGACTGGCGCTGTGCGGAGCCATCGCCAGCTACAACGCCGAGGAGCCGACCCCCGGCCCGGACAACCTCAGTGCGCTGATCACCCGCAGCCTGCGCATGGAGGGCTTCACCCTCGGCGGACACTTCGACCTCGCCGACGAGTACGCCCAGCGCATGACCGAGTGGTTCGCCGCCGGGGAGATCGCCTACGACGAGACGGTGGTCGGCGGGATCGACCACGCCGTCGATGCTTTCCTAGGCATGATGCAGGGACAGAACACCGGCAAGATGGTCGTGCGCACCGCCTGATCTGGCAGAGCCAGCGGTCCACGTCGAGACAACGGATCGCCCCGGGCTTTTCCTGAGATCAGGCGATTTCACGCCGTTCTCGGGAGAAGCCCTGGGCGATCTGGCCCAGCCGAAGCCGAACCTCAGACCTCGGCGAGCACCTTCTGGCAGGTGTCCAGCAGCGCGCGCACCTGCTCGGCGGTGTGGCGGCCGTTGAAGATCTCTGTGCCGTTCTCGAAGGTCTTCCCGGCGCTCAGCGGCCCGGCGTCGACGGCGTCGTAGCCCAGTGAGTCCACGAACGCCGAGACCACGGCCTTGGCCTGTGCGTCATCGCCTGCCACCGCCAGGGCCCGCCGGTTCGGCGCACCGGCCGGGTGGGAGTCGACCTCGATGTCCCCGTAGCCGATATGGTTCAGCGTCTTGACCGCACGGACGTCGCCGAGGAACTCCGCGATGACCTCGGAGGTGGAGCGGCCGCCCTCGAACTCCTCCATGACGCCGTCCACCGGCGCCCAGTAGTTCATGGTGTCGATGACCACGTGGCCCTGCAGCACGGAGGCGTCGATGCTGCGGTACTTATGCAGCGGAACCGCCACCACGATCAGGTCGCTGCCGCGCAGCTGATCCCGGTCCACGGCGGTAGCACCCGGGACGATCACCTCGGTGAGCAGCTTGATCTCCGACGCCGGCTTGCCCGTGGCGATCCTCACCGTGTGGCCGGCGCGCACAGCTTGGCGCGCCACGGCGGTCCCGACGCGGCCTGCACCTAGGATTCCGATCTTCATAGCTGGTCCTCATCTCCCTCACGGCAGGCGGCACTATTTCTAATTTGAAAGAACGTCGTAGGCGGGGACCCTGTTCCCTACTGTGGGAAGCACCACACGCGCAGGCTTCGCCCGGGCTCCGATCTCAGGCTGCTTCGCGCACGGCATCAGCCGCTACTCGCACCCCAAGCCCGCCGAGGATCATCCCGGTCACCGCATCAAGGCTGCGACGCACCGTCCGGCGATCGAGCCACGTCCTGACACGTCCCATCAGAACCACCACCAGCAGCAGCAGCGCGGTGCCGATCACCGGAAGAGTCATGGCCAACACCAGCAGTACGCCGATTCCGGTCTCAGCGGACACGAACTGCGGCAGCAGCGCCAGGTAGAAGAGCAGAATCTGCGGGTTGGTGGCGTTGGTGAGAAACCCCTGGACAAAACCCCGGCGCGCAACGACGCCGGCCTCCTGAGCGCCACGGCCATACTCTCCCCGCACCGCCGCGCGCACCGACTGGAAAGCCAGCCACAACAGGTAGGCCGCGCCCACCCACCGAATGACCTGCAACAGCCCCTGAGACTGCGCGATCAGAAGCCCCAGCCCGACGGCAACCAGCACAGCCTGCAACGCAGAGGCGGCGAACACCCCCGCTGCCGCAGCCAGTCCGCCGCGACGACCGCCGGTCACCACGTTCTTCAGCACCACCGCAGTGTCAGCCCCGGGTGTCACCGCGATGACCAGCACGACCGCCAGAAAGCTTGCATACAGGCCCCACTCCATCTGCTGAGTCTCCCACAGGGAGGCTGACGCGGGAACTCTCCCTGCCGTGGATTCCCACCAGCCTGAGAGCCGGTAGACTGACTCCGCAAGCTCGCGGAGCGCCGGCCGCCGTCGTCGTGGTCAGCGTGAGACGGCACCTCCATCAGCATCCGCGGGCGCTCACCCTCATCCAGCTGACACAGGAGAAACATGCCGCGCATCATCGTCGAGGTCATGCCCAAGCCAGAGATCCTCGACCCGCAGGGCAAGGCCATCGTCAACGCTCTCCCCCACCTCGGCTTCGAGGAGTTCTCGGCAGTCCGCCAGGGCAAGCGCTTCGACCTCACCGTGGACGGCGAGGTCACTGAGGAGATTCTCGAGCAGGCTCGCAAGGCCGCCGCCGAGATGCTCTCCAACCCCGTCATCGAGGATGTCGTCGACGTCCGCGTGGAGGACCAGCGCTGAGATGACCGAGACCCCCCTGATCGGCGACTTCCGCGCCGAAGCCGACGCTCCCCTGGACGGCGCCCGGATCGGCGTCGTCACCTTCCCCGGCACTCTGGATGACCGCGACGCCGCCCGTGCGGTCCGCCTCGGCGGCGGCACCCCGGTCTCGTTGTGGCATGCCGACGCCTCCCTGCACGGCGTGGACGCCGTGGTGCTGCCCGGCGGCTTCTCCTACGGCGACTACCTGCGCGCCGGTGCGATCTCCCGCTTCGCCCCAGTCATGGAGACCCTCATCAAGGAGGCCGGCGCCGCCGCCTCCTCCGGGCCCCTGCCGGTGCTGGGCATCTGCAACGGCTTCCAGGTCCTCACCGAGGCACACCTGCTGCCCGGCTCGATGATCAAGAACGACCACCTGAAGTTCGTCTGCAAGGACCAGGCGCTGCGCGTGGAGAACAACTCCACCGCCTGGACCTCCCAGTTCACCGACGACGAGATCATCTCGGTGCCGCTGAAGAACCAGGACGGCCAGTACGTGGCCGATGAGGAGACCCTCAAGGCCCTGGAGGCCGAGGGACGTGTGGTGTTCCGCTACCTGGGCGGCAACCCCAACGGCTCCCGCAACGACATCGCCGGCGTGACCAATGAGGCCGGCAACGTGGTGGGCCTCATGCCTCACCCCGAGCACGCTGTGGAGGCCGGCTACGGCCCGGACGACTCCACCGGCATGCGCAGCGGCACCGACGGACTGACCCTGTTCACCTCCGTCATCTCTTCCCTGGCAGGAGGCTCGAAGTGAGCGAAGACTTCACCCCCGGCGTCAGCGCCGAATTCAACATCGACACCGTGGAGAACGCCTCCACCACCCCGGACACCGAGCTCCCCTGGGCGGAGCTGGGCCTGAAGTCTGATGAGTATGACCGGATCGTCCAGATCCTGGGACGGCGCCCGACGGCGGCCGAGCTGGCCATGTACTCGGTCATGTGGTCCGAGCACTGCAGCTATAAGTCCTCCAAGGTCCATCTGCGCCAGTTCGGCGAGAAGGTCACCGAGGAGATGAAGAAGGACCTGATGGTCGGCATCGGCGAGAACGCCGGTGTGACCGACCTCGGCGACGGCTGGGCGGTCACCTTCAAGATCGAGTCCCATAACCATCCCAGCTATGTGGAGCCCTACCAGGGCGCAGCCACCGGCATCGGCGGCATCGTGCGCGACATCATCTCCATGGGCGCCCGCCCGGTGGGCGTGATGGATCCGCTGCGCTTCGGCGCCATCGACCACCCGGACACTCAGCGTGTCCTGCCCGGTGTGGTCTCCGGCATCGGCGGCTACGGCAACTCCCTGGGCCTGCCGAATGTGGGCGGCGAGGTCGTCTTCGACGAGGTCTACCAGCAGAACCCGCTGGTCAACGCCCTGGCTGTGGGTGTGATGCGCCATGAGGACATCCGCCTGGCCAACGCCTCCGGCGTGGGCAACAAGGTGGTGCTCTTCGGGGCGCGCACCGGCGGCGACGGCATCGGCGGCGCCTCCGTGCTGGCCTCCGAGTCCTTCGACAGCAGCAAGCCCTCCAAACGTCCGGCCGTCCAGGTGGGCGACCCCTTCTCCGAGAAGGTGCTCATCGAGTGCTGCCTGGAGCTCTTCGGCGACGAGCTGGTCGAGGGCATCCAGGACCTGGGTGCGGCAGGCATCTCCTGTGCGACCTCCGAGCTGGCCTCCAACGGCGAGGGCGGCATGCACGTGGAGCTGACCGATGTGCTGCTGCGCGACCCCACTCTGACCCCGGGCGAGATTCTGATGTCCGAGTCCCAGGAGCGCATGATGGCCGTGGTGACTCCGGAGAACCAGGAGCGCTTCGAACAGGTCATGGCCAAGTGGGGCGTGGAGTACTCCTGGCTGGGCGAGGTCACCGACACCGGCCGGCTGATCATCGAATGGGACGGCGAGACCATCGTGGACGTGGATCCGCGCACTGTGGCCCACGACGGCCCGGTCTACGAGCGCCCCTACCGGCGCCCCTCTTGGCAGGACGATCTGCAGGCCGACTCCTTCCGCGCCTCCGAGGCCGGCAAGGACCTGCCCGCCACCGCTGAAGAGCTGGGCAACGCCGTCGTGGACCTGATGACCAGCCCGAACATGGCTGACGTCTCCTGGATCACCGACCAGTACGATCGGTTCGTCGGCGGCAACACCGCCCTGTCCCAGCCGGATGACTCCGGCGTCATCCGTGTGGATGAGGAGACCGGTCTCGGCGTCGCGCTGGCCACCGACTGCAACGCCCGCTACGCCTACCTGGACCCCTACACCGGGGCTCAGCTGGCGCTGGCCGAGGCCTACCGCAACGTCTCCACCACCGGTGCCGTCCCTGTGGCGGTCTCCGACTGCCTGAACTTCGGTTCCCCGGAGGACCCGGAGATCATGTGGCAGTTCGCCGAGGCCGTGCGCGGCCTGGCCGACGGCTGCCAGGAGCTGGGCATCCCGGTCACCGGCGGCAACGTCTCCCTGTACAACCAGACCGCTGGCCGGGCCATCCACCCGACCCCGGTGGTCGGTGTGATGGGCACGTTCGACGACGTCGGACGCCGCACCCCCTCCGGCTACGAGCGCTGGGCCGACGGTCAGGCGATCTACCTGCTGGGCACCACCGGCGATGAGCTGGACGGCTCCGAGTTCGCCCGCGGCCGCGGCCACCTGGGCGGCACTCCCCCGCAGGTGGACCTGGCCACGGAGAAGACTCTGGGCGAGATCCTGATCAACGCCTCCCGCGACGGCATGATCGACGCCGCCCACGACCTCTCCGAGGGTGGGCTGGCCGCCGGTCTGGCCGAGATGAGCCTGCGATTCGGCGTGGGTGCCCGGGTGGCGCTGGACGGCGTCTGCGAGCGCGACGGCGTCGACGCCTTCTCCGCACTGTTCAGCGAGTCCCAGTCCCGTGCGATCGTGGCGCTGCCGCGCTCGGAGGAGATCCGGTTCACCGATATGACCAGCGCGCGCGGCTTCGCGGCCATCCGCGTCGGTGTGGTGGACGTCCAGTCCGGTGAGCTGGAGGTGGCCGGCCCGTTCGAGGGCGGGAGCTTCACCCTGCCGCTGGATGAGCTCAAGGAGGCCTGGAGCTCGGTGATCCCGAGCCGCTTCGGCACCTCCGCCTCCGTGGCGGAGCAGCAGTGATCTGCCGCTGAGCATCTTCAGACGAGCCTGAGGCCCGGCCCCCCCCGCTGTGGGGCCGGGCCTCAGGCGTTCCCGGGGCAGTGGACTTGAGCCTCACGCCGCGTGTGAACTCCCAGGAAATTAGTTAAATAAGCTAGCTACCTATATGATCGCAGCATGCTCGATCCTGCTGCGCCAGACAGTCCTGCCCTGCGCACGCTCCAAGCCATCCAGCTGCTCACCGATGCCTTGGACCGCATGCACAGCGACCTCACCCGCCGGATGGAGATGCACACCTCGGACCTGCGAGCGCTGCGCATGCTCGCCATCCGCGAGCAGCAGGGCACTGCGGTCACCCCGCATGCCATCGCCGAGCATCTGGGGATCACCACTGCCGCCGCCACCTCGCTGATCGACCGGCTGGTCCGTGACAGGTTCGTGCAGCGCGCCCGTCACCCCGAGGACGGCCGCTCGCGGATCATCACCCTCACCCCCAAGGCCCGCCAGCACTTCTTCGCCCACTTCAGCCGGCACCTGAGCGTCATGCAGGAGCTCATCGGGGCCACCGACACCACAGAGCTGAACTCCATCGCCGGCTTCCTCGAGGCGCTCTCCGAGCGCATCGCTGATCCCGACTCCGGCCGCTCAGCCACACCAGACCCCGACGCCGGCCAAGCCGCCTCGGCACACTCCAGCTCCCACCCCGGATCCCGCCCCGAGCCCTCCACCCAACCCCGCATCAGCAAGGACTCCCCCAGCTCATGAACGCCCCCTCTCCCCTGCAGACCCCGTCCACCGGACACCACCCGGATCCGACCCCGCCGCGGAAGGAACAGCGGAAGAAGACCTCCCGGCTCCGGGTCCTCCTCCCCTCCGTGCTGGCCATCCTCTGGCTGGCTTGGACCTCCTGGGGCGGGCAGACCTTCGGGAACCTCTCCGAGGTCACCACCAGCGACCAGGCCGCGTTCCTGCCCGTGGACGCCGAGTCCACCCAGGCCATGGAGCTGCAGGAGCGCTTCGCCGACGACGACGCCGTCCCGGCCACTGTGGTCGCAGCCCCGGCCGAAGGCGGGGAGCTCCCTGCCGAGGCCATAGCAGAAGCCGGCGAACTGGCCGAGGAGATCTCTGAGCTGTCCGGCGTCGTGCAGGTGATCCCGCCCCAGCCCGACGAGGACGGAAGCGCCCTTCAGATGCTGATCCTGCTGGAGGAGGCGGCCACTGAGGACGGCACGCTGGATGAGCTGCGCAGCCTGGTGGGAGAGAGCCTGGACCAGGACAGCTGGGAGGCCTATGTGACCGGCCCGGCCGCACTCTCCGGCGACTTCGTCGAGGCCTTCGCCGGCATCGACGGAGTCCTGCTCCTGGTGGCCATCGCCGCGGTCTTCCTGATCCTGATCGCGGTCTACCGCTCCGTGCTGCTGCCGGTGCTGGTGCTGCTCTCCTCCATCGGCGCCCTGTGCGCGGCCATCACCGTCATCTGGGGCATGGCCCAGCAGGGCTGGATCACGCTGGACGACCAGACCCAAGGCATCCTCTCCATCCTGGTCATCGGCGCGGCCACCGACTACTCGCTGCTGCTGGTGGCCCGCTACCGCGAAGAGCTGGCCCACGCCGAGAACCGCCACGCCGCACTCTGGGCGGCCGTGCGCCGCTCCACACCGCCGATCCTCGCCTCCGGCGGAACAGTGGCCGTGGCCATGCTCTGCCTGCTCTTCTCGGACCTGAACTCCAACCAGGCCCTGGGCCCGGTGGCCAGCACCGGCATCGTCTTCGCCATGCTGGCCACGCTGACCTTCCTCCCGGCCCTGCTGGCGCTGATCGGCCGACCCGCCTTCTGGCCCAAGGTCCCGCACGTCCAGACCGACACCTCCGCCTCCCAGTTCCGGCTCTGGCGCGGTGTGGCAGCAGCGGTGCGACGCCGGCCGCGCGCCGTCTGGCTGGTGGTCACCCTCCTGCTGCTGGCCTGCGCCGCCGGCGTCACCCAGCTGAAGGCCCACGGCGTCCCGCAGACCGAGATGGTCCTGGCCGAGACCGAGACCCAGGCCGGCCAGGCCCTGCTGGAGGAACACTTCGACGCCGGCACCGGCGCACCCAGCAGCGTCTTCGTCTCCGCCGAGGACGCCTCCGAGGCCCTGGAGACCGTCACCGGCACCGAGGGTGTGGCCACGGCCCATCTCTTGGATGAGGACTCCGCCCCGGCCACAGACCCGAGCGCGGCCCACCAGGTGGACGGCTGGGTGCAGATCTCCGCCACTCTGGACCACGCCGGGGACTCCCTGGAGGCCGAGGACACCGTCCGGGACCTCCGGGCGGAGCTGGACTCCCTGCCGGGCGAGGCCCTGGTGGGCGGGACCACCGCCACCCAGGTGGACACCAATGACACCGCCCAGCGGGACCTGACGGTGATCATCCCGATGGTGCTGATCGCCATCACTGCCATCCTGATCCTGCTGCTGCGTTCCGTGGTGGCGCCGCTGATCCTGGTGGCCACCACGGTGCTGTCCTATCTGGCCGCACTGGGCGTCTCCGCGCTGGTCTTCAACCACCTCTTCGAGTTCCCCGGCGCCGACCCCTCGGTCCCGCTCTACGGATTCATGTTCCTGGTGGCTCTGGGCGTGGACTACAACATCTTCCTGATGACCCGTGCCCGGGAGGAGTCGCCTCAGCACGGGGCGGCCGAAGGCACGCTGCGTTCCCTGGTGGTCACCGGCGGGGTGATCACCTCAGCCGGCGTCGTGCTGGCGGCCACCTTCGCCGCACTGGCGGTGCTGCCGATCATGTTCATGGTCCAACTGGCCTTCCTGGTGGCCGTCGGGATCCTGATCGACACCTTTGTGGTGCGCACGCTGCAGGTGCCCGCGCTCTGCGTGGAGCTGGGCCGGCGCATCTGGTGGCCCTCCCGCAGGACTGAGCCCATGTCTTAGAGTGAGGCTCATGATGAATCGGACACCTCGCCGCTGGCTGACTGCCCTGACCTCTGTGGCCGCCCTGTCGCTGGTGCTCTCCGGATGCGCCAGCGTGGGTGACTCCGCAGAGCCCGACGCCCCGGAGGAGGACGCCGCCGGCCAGGAGGAGCAGGATCAGCCTGACCAGGCCGATCAGGACGACGCCGCCCAGGACGGCGACGACGACGGCGACCTGGGCGCCGTCCCCTCCGCCGCCACTGAGCACGGCGGCTTCGTCCTGAGCTCCCCCACGGAGCTGGAGCCCGGCACCGCCCCGGATGAGGTGGACCTGGAGGATCTGCCCAGCTCCGAGGAGCCCGGAGTCCCCAGCGGCCTGCGCCCGCCGGAGGAGGGCGAGCCGCTGCATGTGGTCATCTACAGCGACCCCTCCTGCCCGCACTGCGCCGACTTCGAGGAGGAGTACGGCGACTTCCTCGAGGACGAGCTCGACGAGGGCACCATCACCGTGGAGTACCGCACCATGACCTTCGTGGACGAGCAGAACTCCCCCGAGGCCTCCAACGCCTTCTCCTGCATGGCCGAAGAGTCCCCGGAGGACTACCTGCCCTACCTCAACGAGGTCACCCAGTCCTTCGGCGAGGGACTGAGCCCGGAGGATCTCGCCGAGATCGCCGCGGATGACTACGGCGCCGACATCTCCAACTGCATCGAGGACGGCACCTACCTCGACTTCGCCGAGTACACCACTGAGGTCGCCGGAGAGGATCAGATCCCCGGCACCCCGACGGTCTACGCCGGCGAGGAGGAGTGGGACGGCACCGAGGACTTCGACGAGTGGGCCGAGGAGCAGCTGGCCGAGCATGCCGACTGAGCAGAACCCGGCAGCACAGGAGCCGCAGCCGACCCCGGGGCAGCAGCGGGAGCAGGATCCGGTGCCGGACCAGTGGGTCCGGCGCCGCCCCACCTCCGATGAGGCGCGCACCGATGCCCTGATCGCTGCGGTCATGTTCTGCCTGGGCATCCTGGCGCTGACGCTGTTCCGGATGGTCGGCTTCTACGATGACCCGGCCGGACCGGTGACCTCGCTGCTGTGCATCGCCCTGGGCACTGTGCCCCTGGCGCTGCGGCGTCTCTACCCGACCCTCACCCTGTTCGTGGTGGCCATCGCCATGGTGTTCATCGCTGAGCTGGAGGTCCCGGAGACGCTGATCATCAACATCGCCGTATTCATGGCGATCTATACCGTGGGCGCCTGGTCCCGGGACCGGCGTCGGGCGGTGCGGGTGCAGACGGTGGTCGTCGTCGCGATGCTCCTCTGGCTCTTCAGCGCCTTCCTCCGCGAGACCCTCTCGGTGGAAGAGGACGTGCTCGCCGGTGAGATGACGCCCGCGCTGGCCTATTGGCTCTACCAGCTGCTGATCAACCTGCTCTACTTCGCCGGAGCCGTGTGGTTCGGCCACCACGCCTGGGGCAAAGCCCGGACCGAGGCCCGGCTGGAGGAGCAGACTGAGGCGCTGCAGGCCGAACGCGCCGTGGTGGCCAGCCAGGCCGTCTCCCTGGAGCGGCTGCGCATCGCCCGCGAGCTGCATGACTCGGTGGCCCACCACGTCTCGCTGATGGGTGTGCAGGCCGGAGCGGCCCGCACCCTGCTGAAGACCGACGACGCCGCCGCTGAGGACTTCATCCGCCAGATCGAGTCCTCCGCTCGCAGCTCCGTCTCCGAGATGCAGTCCATCCTGGGCGTGCTGCGCGACGGCTCCGCCGAGGCCGAGGAGCCGGCCAGCGCCCTGGGGATCGACCAGATCGATGACCTCCTGGCCGCCGCCCGCACCGCTGGGCTGGAGACCCGCTACGAGGTCCACGGCGAACCCAAGGCCCTGCGCCCCGTGTATTCGCTGACCCTCTACCGGATCGCCCAGGAGGCGCTGACCAATATCCGCAAGCACGCCGGGGAGGGCGCCGCCACCGATGTCCGGCTGCGCTGGCGCTCGGCCTCCGTGGAGCTGGAGATCCTCGACGACGGCGGACGACGCCGCCACCACGGCACCGCCCAGCCCTCCTCCGGGCACGGCCTGCCCGGAATGCGCGAACGTGCCGCCGCCCTGGGCGGAAGCTTCGACTGCGGGCCGCGGGAGCCCACCGGGTTCTTCATCCGCGTGGACCTGCCGGTGGCCGAGGCTGAGGCCGTGCCGGCCGGGGTGCGGCCGGCGTCGGGGGCTGGGGCCGATGAAGCGGGCCGGAACGAGAGCGGAGGGGTGAGCTGATGACGCAGAACGAGGTGCCGCTGCGGATCGTGCTGGCCGATGATGAGCCGCTGATGCTGGCCGGACTGGCCGCCATCCTCAACGCACAGCCGGATATCGAGGTCCTGGGCACCGCCCCGAACGGACAGCAGGCCGTGGAGCTTGTGGCCCGGACCCAGCCGGATGTGGTCTGCCTGGACATCGAGATGCCGGTGATGAGCGGAATTCAGGCCACCCGTGAGATCCTCTCAGCCCATGAGACCCAGGTGGTCATGCTGACCACCTTCCGCCGTGAGGACTATCTGATGGACTCCCTGAAGGCCGGGGCCAGCGGGTTCCTGCTGAAGACAGCCACCCCGGAGCAGCTGGCCGAGAGCATCCGCACAGTGGCCTCCGGAGAGGCGCTGCTGGCTCCGGAGATGACCCGCTCGCTGATCCGGCGCAGCATGGAGGAGGATCAGAGTTCTGGACCGGGCCGTCCGACGCAGGCGAGCCCAGACCAGAGCGTCGGCCGGGACTCCACAGTGGAGCCGCTGAGCCAGCGCGAGCGCGACGTCCTCGCCCAGGCCGCCCTGGGACTGTCCAACAGCGAGATCGGCGAGCGGCTGTTCATCGGAGCCGAGACGGTCAAGACCCATATGTCCCGGGTGCTGGCCAAGCTGCAGCTGCGCAACCGCGTCCAGGCCGTCGCCTACGCCCACCGCCACGGCATCGTGGCAGATTCCCCCGACTGACAGCAATTCCCCCGCCCGGGGGATCCCCGCCCGATCAGGCGTCATTAGGCTCAAGCATGAGAGCTGACACCACTGACCTGAGGGAGAGGATCCCATGCTGGAACTCCACGACATCTGCCGGTCCTTCGGCGGACGCCGGGTGCTGCACGATGTGTCTCTGACCGCCCGCCGCGGCCAGCTGACCGGCTTCGTCGGGGGCAACGGCGCCGGCAAGACCACCACTATGCGCATCATCCTGGGCGTGCTGGCCGCCGACTCCGGAACCATGCGGCTGGACGGACAGGAGCTGGCCCCGGCATCCCGCACCCGGTTCGGCTATATGCCCTCCGAGCGCGGCCTCTACCCCAAGATGAAGCTGGCCGAGCAGATCGGCTACCTGGCCCGCCTGCACGGGTTCAGCCGCAGCGAGGCCGCCGAGCGCGCCGAGTCCCTGCTGACCCGTCTGGGCCTGGGCGAGCGGCTGAACGATCCGCTGGAGGCGCTCTCCCTGGGCAACCAGCAGCGCGTCCAGATCGCCGCCGCCCTGGTCCACGACCCAGATGTGCTGATCCTGGACGAGCCCTTCTCCGGACTGGATCCCCTGGCTGTGGACGAGGTGCTCAGCGTACTGACCGAGCAGGCCGCCAAGGGCGCCGTCGTCCTCTTCTCCTCCCATCAGCTCGATGTGGTGGAGCGGCTCTGCGACGACCTGGTCATCATCGGCGACGGCCGGGTCATGGCCTCCGGAGGCCGTGATGAGCTCCGCCGGGCCCACGGGACCCTGCGCTATGAGCTGCAGACCGAGACCGACGCCGGCTGGGTCCGCGAGGTCCCCGGCGTGACGGTGGACGAGTTCGCCGCCGACCGAGTGCTCTTCCGCTCCCAGCCCGCGGTGGCCCAGGCCGTGCTGAGCCAGGCCGTGGGTCAGGGCGCGGTGCGCCGCTTCGCCCCGGTGCTGCCCGATCTCAGCGAGATCTTCCGCGAGTTCACCGCCGATTCCTACAACCAGCCGGCAGAGGAGACCCTGCGATGACCACGATGAGCACACGCACCCCGCTGACCACCAGCTCGGCCACTCTGCTGGTGGCCGAGCGCGAGATCACCACCCAGCTGCGCAGCAAGCCCTTCCTGATCAGCATGGTCGTCCTCGTGATGATCGTTGTCGGCGGCATCGTCGGCGCGAACATCTTCGGCGGCGATGACGAGGATGATCAGGTCCCGGCCGCCGTGGTCGGCCTGGACGAGACCGTGACAGAGGGGCTGGAGGAGGCCGGCGTCGAGGCCACCACCTCCGCCACGATGGACGACGCCGAGGACCTGCTGCGCGAGGAGGAGGTCGAGGCGATCATCGCCGCCGACGGCGACTCCCCCTCCGGCGTCCGCGTGATCGGCTTGGACAGCGAGCCCAACGATGTGGCTCAGCTGCTCGCCGTCACCCCCACCACCGAAGTGCTGGAAGGAGGAGAGGCCGACGGTGCGCTGCGGATGCTGGTGCCTGCGGCCTTCGGCATGGTCTTCATGTTCGTGGGCATCAGCTGCGGCATGATGATCGTCCAGAACACCATCCAGGAGAAGCAGAACCGGATCGTGGAACTCCTGCTGGCGGCCATCTCCGCCCGCGCCCTGCTGGGCGGCAAGATCCTGGGCAACTCGGTGCTCGCGCTGGGCCAGGGTGTGGTGCTGGCAGCGGCATCCGTCGTCGGGCTGCTGATCACCGGGCAGCAGGACATGCTGGATGTCCTCACCGTCCCCATGCTGTGGTTCGTCCTGTTCTTCATCCCGGGCTTCGTGCTGGTGGCCTCCATGTTCGCGGCGGGCGCCTCCATGGTCTCCCGCCAGGAGGACTCCGGCACCGTGGTCACCCCCACGATGATGCTGCTGATGGCCCCGTACTTCGTGGTGGTCTTCTTCAACGACAACCCGCTGGCGATGACCATCGCCTCCTATGTGCCGTTCTCGGCACCGGTGGCCATGCCCGCCCGGATGTTCTTCAATGAGGCCGAGTGGTTCGAGCCCCTGCTGGCCCTGGGCGTCCTGGCTCTGGCCACAGTGCTCATGACGCTGCTGGCGGCGAAGATCTACAGCCGCTCGCTGCTGCAGACCGGTCAGCGGGTCTCGCTGAAGACGGCGCTGTCCTCGGCAGACTGAGCCCGACTCCGGCAGATAGCGCCCCTCCCCCATCAGCTGAAGCCTCCAGGGTGAACCCCCTGGAGGCCTCAGCTGTGACACAGATGACGTGATCCGCATTATGCTCTATTGTGGACTCCGGCCTGCTCATATGAGCTACGTCTCATACTCAGCTGAGCCGCCTCAGGCAAGGAAGCCCGAAGACCGAAGGAGCACCACGTTCGATGAGTACATCAGTGTCCGCAAGGGGCCGGCAGAGCGGCCCCACCGCTGAGACCGGCGTCGGAGACGTCTCAGCGGTGGGGAACACCGCGCTGGACCGGATCGGCATCCCCCATGTCCTGCGCTTCGGCTTCCTGGGGCTGCTCCTGCTCATGACGGCCGTGGGCATCGAGTCCAACTTCCTCGAGCCGCATATGTCCCAGGTGCTCAGCGTCAGCGGCACCACAGTGGCTGCCATCGTCACTTGGCACAACCTGGCCGTGGCCATCGCCTCCTACCTGGGCGGCGCGCTGGCCGACCTCTTCGGCCCCAAGCGCGTGATGGTGCTGGGGGCGGCCCTCTGGGTGGCCTTCCACGTGCTGTTCCTGGTGGCCTTGGAGGCAGGCTCCATGGAGCTGGCCGCAGCCGCCTACTTCGCCCGCGGCTTCGGCTTCCCGCTGTTCGCCTTCGCCTTCATCGTCTGGATCGCCGCCGTGGCGCCCAATCAGCGGCGCTCCACGGCCATCGGCTGGTTCTACGTCATGTACACCGGCGGCCTGCCCACGCTGGGCTCGCTGATCGCCATCGGTGCCATCCCCGCCTTCGGCGGCGGAGGGGTGGGCGGCCCCGGCGAGACCGGCGCACTCTGGCTGGCCACCGGCATCGCGGTCCTGGGTTTCCTCATCGCCCACTTCGGCGTGCGGGAGAAGCGCGGCACTCGGCGTCTGGCCCCGGCGGGAGAGACCGCCGCCCAGGTGCTCACCGCGGGTGTGCGGCTGACCGCCACCAACTCCAAGATCCTGATGGGCTTCCTGATCCGCCTGATCAACACCGCCCCGCAGTTCGGCATGTTCATCGTGCTGCCGGCGGTCATGTACGCCGGTGAGGAGAACCTCGGCTGGTCCCAGTCGCAGTACCTGTCCATGACTGTGGCAGTCTTCGCCACCAACATCCTGGTCAACGCCGTCTTCGGTGCCGTGGGCGACCGGTGGGGCTGGCGCCGCACGGTGAAGTGGTTCGGCATCAGCGGCTCCGCGCTGGGGCTGCTGGCCTGGTGGTACGTGCCGCATCTGCTGCCGCAGGACAGCACCTGGGGCTACCTGGCCGCCGTGGTGGCCGGCTGCCTGTTCGGCTGCATGCTGGCCGGCTTCGTCCCGATGGGCGCGATCATGCCGGCCCTGACCCCGGACCACAAGGGCGCGGCCATGGCCATGTACACCACGGCCGCCGGCGGCGCGATCTTCCTGGGCACCGCAGTGGTCTGGCTGGTGCGCCAGATCAGCGATCTGGTCGGCCTGGAGGATGCCTTCACCATCAACTCCATCACCGTGTGGGTGTTCGTGGGACTCTACGGCTGCGCCTTCCTGATGATCGACCGGCTGCGCGTGGTCGAGGATGAGGACCGCGAGAAGCACGGAAAGCTCTTCGGCTCCGCCCGCTGATCCCCTCCCCTTGACGCGTAGGTGATCGATAAAACCCAAAATATGAGCTGAAATCGGCGATCTCGGGCCTCAGGATGGGTTTTATCGATCACCCACGGTCAGAGCCGCTGAGAGACAGAGAGGCCCGGTTCCCTGAGTCAGGGAACCGGGCCTCTCTGTCTACGGTGTGTGGCAGCGCGCCGGGATCAGCTCACGCCGTAGGCGAGCAGGCCGTTGGCCCAGTCCTCCACGGCAGGCCAGTCGCGCCAGTCGGCGTCCACGGGCTGACGGGCCACCTTCAGCTGCAGCTTCTCCAGGAAGCTGAGCTTCTCGCTGTCCACGGCACCGCGGAAGTAGGCGATCTCGCGGTGCGGGTACTGGCGCATGGTGGACTCGATCTCCGAGTCCAGGCGGGGGCTGCCGCCCACGGCGTAGAGGAAGAGCGGCTTGCCGCCCAGCTCGGTGCGGTGCCCGTCCAGGAAGAGCTTGCCCGGACCCCACAGACCCTGCCGGTAGACCGGAAGCCCGACCACCACATTGTCCGTCTCATAGAGCCACTTGCCGGCCTCGGAGATGTCTTTGACGTGGGCCGAGACTCCCCGGGCGCTCAGCGTGGAGACGATGCGCTCACCGATCTCCGCCGTCGAACCGTGCTTGCTCGCCACAACGACCATAGTGGTCATAGGTCATCCGCCTTTCGCCCGTCTTGAGTGCTGTCCTCGAGTTTACCGGCTGGAGGGTCCCGCGGCTCCTCCAGCATGCCCGGTTCGGTCTTGGCGATCATCCGCGTTCCGGCCAGGTCACCGGTGACGTTGCACATGGTGCGTCCCATATCCAGGATGGCGTCGATGCCGGCCACCAGCGCCACCGGCGCCATGGGCAGTCCAGCCGCGGTCACCGCCATGGTCAGCATGATCAGTCCCGCCCCGGGGACGCCTGCGGTGCCGATGGAGGCCAGGACGCCGACGGCGGCCACTGTGGCGATCTGCGTCAGGGAGAGCTCAGTGCCGGTCACATTGGCCACGAACACCGTGGCCGCACCCACGTAGATGGCGGTGCCGTCCATATTGATGGTCGAGCCCAGCGGCAGGGTGAAGGAGTAGACGCCCTTCTTCACCCCCAGCCGCTCGGCGGCCTGGGTGGAGACCGGCAGCGTGCCGCCCGAGGAGCGGGTCACGAAGGCGGTGAGCATGGGCTCCTTGGCCTCGCGGAAGAAGCGGATCACCGGGGCCCGGAAGACCAGCAGCATCAGGGCGTAGACCAGGATCTGCACGAAGATGCCGGCATAGACCGAGCCGGTCAGCTGCAGCAGGGGCAGCAGCGCGTCGCTGCCGGTCTCGCCCACCACCACGGCGATCAGGGCGAAGACGCCGATGGGCGAGTACTGCAGCACGCCCCGGATGATCAGGAAGACGAGCTCCACGCCGCCGTCCACGAACCGGCGGATGTCGGCGGCGATGCCGGCCAGCCGCTCGTCGCTGGAGTCCTGCAGATACGCCAGCGCGACGCCGGCGCACAGCGCGAAGAACATCACGGCCAGCACCTGCCCCTCGGCCAGAGCGCCGAAGATGTTCTCCGGGACGATGTCCACCAGCACCTCGGAGAGCGGCGGTGCGGTCTCGCCCTCGTCCTCGTCGCCGGCGGGCATGTCCAGGCCGGCGCCCGGGGACATGAGCAGCGCCAGCCCGATGCCGATGGACATGGCGAAGGCGGTGGTCACCAAGTAGTAGACGAAGGCCTTGCCGCCGATCCGTCCCAGCGTCTTCGGGGAGACGGAGGCGACACCGGCGATCAGGGTGAGCAGGATCAGGGGCATCACCAGCATCATCAGCAGGCGCAGGAAGACATCGCCCAGCGGCTGGATCACGCTGATGCCGGGCCCGAAGATCAGCCCGGCGACGATGCCGAGCACCAGGGCCACTGACAGCTTCCAGATCAGAGAGATCTCCAAGTAGCGGCGCCACAGCGAGGGTCGGGCAGACTCAGAGGAGGTCACAGAATCGGGTTTGTCCATGGTGGAACACTACCCGGCCCTGAGATTTCCCTGCTGTGACGACGAAACCCGCCGGCCCGAAGACCTGAGGTCCTCGGCGGCGGGTCTCGTCAGTGACCGGCGGCGATCAGCGGATGCCGCGCAGGTCCAGCTGCAGGCCGGTGTCCGCGCCCTCCTCCAGGGTGACCGGGATGCCCCAGTCCTGCTGGTAGAGGTGGCAGGCGGCGTGCATCGGGATCTCCTCGCCGGGGGCGCCGTCGCAGGCGGCCGCCCGGGCAGTGATGTGCAGGACTCCCTCGGTCACCTCGGTGTTCAGCCGCAGCGTCCGCTCCAGCCCCTCGGAGTTGCCCGCACCCTCGAGGATGAGGTTCTCCGGGGAGGAGGAGATCTTCAGCTGGGTGGGATCGCCCCACCGGTCATCCAGCTTCTGGCCGGTCGGGGCGGCGAAGCCCACGGTCAGGGAGAACTCGCCGGGGGCCACGGCGGTGGCCGGACGCTGGGTCTGGGAGGCGCCCTCATCCACGGTCAGGTACTCCTCCGGGATGGCGATGCGCACCAGCTCGTGGGCGTTGGTCTCCACCACCAGCAGCGTGGCGCCGTCGGAGTCCAGCAGCACATCCGAGGGCTCTTTGAGCCCGCGGGCCACGGTGGAGACCTCTGCCGGAACGGTGGTGCCGTCGGCGGCGAAGTGCTCGCCGTGGAAGCGGCGGATCGCACCGTTGTAGGTGTCGGCCACCAGCACGGAGCCGTCGGGCAGGGCTGCCACACCCAGCGGGTGCTGCAGCCGGGCCTGGGCGGGATCGCCGTCGCGGAAGCCGAAGTCGAAGAGCCCCTCCCCCACGATGGTCTCCACATAGGGGGTCTCGGGGCTGCCCTTCTCCCCTGCTGCGCCGTAGCCGTCGCCCAGGCGGAGCACGCGCAGCGAGGAGGTCTCGGAGTCGGCGATCCAGATGTCACCTTGGGCGTCGGCGGCCAGGCCGGAGGTCTGGGCGAACCAGGCCTCGCCGGCATCGCCGTCGCTCAGGCCCTCCAGGCCGGTGCCGGCCCAGATGGACAGCTCGCCGGTGGCGGGGTCGAAGGCGAAGATCTGGTGGGTGCCGGCCATGGCCACGATGACCCGCTGGGTCTTCTCCGACCACAGCACGTCCCAGGGCGAGGACAGCGAGACGCTGAGCGGATCGGTGCCCAGGCTGCCCAGCTCATCGGCCTGGGCCTCGGTGACCCGTTCAGAGTCGATGAGGCGCTGCACACCGTTGCCGACCAGCGTGGTCACCGCACCGGTGGAGGTGCTGATGCCGCGCAGCCGGTGGTTGACCGTATCGGCCACCACGATGTCGTAGCCGACCTGCTCGGCCAGCTCCGTGGGCAGAAGGGTGAGGCCCTGCGGCTCGGTGAACTGTGCGGCGTCGTTGCCCTCCGACGATCCTTCGCCGTCGGCGTGGCCCTTCTCGCCGGTGCCCCAGGAGCGGACCACCGTCTCCAGGTCGTCCTTCAGTTCGATGATGCGGTGGTGGCCGGTGTCGGCCACCAGGAAGTTCCCGACGCCGGATCCCTCGCCGCCCAGCTCGCGGGTCACCGGCACAGCCTTGCCCGGGAAGCGCAGGGTGCGGCTGACCGGCTCCGGCGGGACGTAGGGGCCGTCGCCGCGGTGCAGGGTGCCTTTGGTCTCATGCTCGGCGGCCAGCCCCTCCACCAGGGAGGTCAGACCGGCTACATGGCCCTCGCCGGAGAGTGAGGCGGCGATGTAGCCCTCGGGGTCGATGACCACCAGAGTGGGCCAGGCGCGGGCTGAGTAGGCCTGCCAGGTGACCAGGTTGGGGTCGTCCAGCACGGGGTGCTCGATCTCGTAGCGCTCCACGGCGGCGGCCAGGGCGTCGGGATCGGCCTCATGCTCGAACTTCGGGGAGTGCACGCCCACGGTGACCAGAACGTCATGGAAACGCTCCTCCAGCGGGCGCAGCTCGTCCAACACGTGCAGGCAGTTGATGCAGCAGAACGTCCAGAAGTCCAGGATGACGATCTTGCCCCGGAGGTCCTCCAGGGTCACCTGCTTGCCGCCGGTGTTCAGCCAGCCGCGGCCGATCAGCTCCGAGGCCCGGATACGGTCTGTGCGGCGGATGTCTGCCGCCGACTCTGCGGTGGCTGCCGTCTCTGCTGTCATCTACTGCTCCTCGTCCAATGCGCTCACGATCTCCGTGGTGATGGCTTCGCCGATCTGGGTGAACTCTGCCGAGTTCGCCGCCTCCTCACCGATGAAGGAGACCATCACGACGTCCTCGCCTGCTTGGGCGAACAGCATCTGGGCGGCGATTGTTCCATCCTCTCCGCCCTCGCCCATGCGCTGGGTGCGGGTGTAGGCCACGCTGGACTCCTCCGGCAGCGATTCCAGCTCCACGGGGGCGAACTCATAGTGGTAGTCCATGTCATCCAGGGCGATCTCCATATCCCCGCAGGACTCCACCAGCTCGTTCACACTGGCGATGTGGTCCTCCACCAGCTGGTGGTCCTCCTCATCGGAGAGTGTGGCGACCTCCAGAGAGCCGGTGCCGGTGAAGGTCTCGGAGACGAAGTCGGCCCGGGCGGCGTCCTCCTCCAGCATGATCGGCTGGAAGTCGACGTCGGCGATGGGCTCGGCGCATTCGGCGGGACTGATGTCCTCCTCGCTGGTGCCGGGCAGCACCTCCCCAGCCTCCTCACGAGTGGTCTCCAGTTGGTTCTCCGTGGCGAATCCTGCCGAGCCGAAGCCGAAGCTGCCGGCCCGGTCCAGGCCGGATTCGGCGGCCTCGATCAGCCGCTCGCTGCCGGCCGGAGGGCTGTCGTCGCCCTCGACCTGATTCTCATCCTCGCCGCAGGCGGTCAGGGCCAGAAGCCCGACGGCGGCGCCGGCCAGCGCCTTGGTTCCGCGGTGACGTGCTGCGCTCATCGGCGCTCCTCCCGTTCCGCCATGGCGGCGAACATCTCGTTGTACTCGTGAAGCTCTGCGTCCTCGGTCCGGTCAGCCTCCCGGTCCAAGCGCTTGGTCTCTCGCTTATCGGTCCTGGACCACTGCATGGCCACCATGACCGCCATCAGCATGGCGGGCACCTCACCCAGGCCCCACATGAGCTCACCACCGCGCTGCTGGTCCTCCAGTGCGGAGAAGCCCCAGTCGTGGCCGATGTTGCCGAACCAGGAGGCCTCGATCAGCGCCTCCTGGCTGGAGAGCCCCACGGCCAGGAATGCGTGGAAGACCATCGTGGCCAGCAGGATGATCAGCCGGAACGGATACGGCGGCCGCCTGGGCAGCGGGTCATCGCCCACCAGGACCAGGGCAAAGATGTACCCGGTCAGCAGGAAGTGGACGATCATGAACTGGTGCCCCAGGTGGTACTCCAGGGAGAGCCCGAAGACCGGGGTGAAGTAGAACAGCAGGATGGAGCCTGCGAAGTTCGCCGCGGCCACCAGCGGGTTGGTCACCAGCCGGGAGAACCGGGAGTGGACCAGCCAGAGGATCCATTCGCGGGCGCCGCGGGTGCCGTCGGAGCGGGTGGGCAGCGACTTCATCGCCAGGGTGACCGGAGAGCCGAGCACCATGAAGATCGGCGCCACCATCGTCAGCGTCATGTGCTGGATCATGTGGCCGCTGAAGAGCACCATGCCGTAGACCGCAGGGCCGCCGGAGGTGACCCAGAACAGAATGGCCAGGCCGAAGAGGAAGCTCAGCGTCCGGCCGATGGACCAGCGGGTGCCGCGGCGGCGCAGCGAGATCATCGCGGTGATGTACCAGGCCGCCAGGAAGAGGATGATCCCTACCCACAGCCAGTCCGGACGCCACAGGGTGAGGTAGTTGCTCAGGTCCGGGGCCGGGGGCAGGTCGTAGCCGGTCAGGGTGCGGGCCGGCGTCGCGTCCGGGGGCAGCTCCTCGGTGACCGGCGGTGAGGTCCGGCCCAGCACCGCGCTGATGCCGATGACGGCGGCCATCACGGCCACCTCCACCAGGATGAGCTGCCAGAGCAGCTTGGTGGTCCGGCGCGGATCGGCGGAGCGGGCGGGCTTCTCAAGTCCGCGCGGGGAGGCCCCGGCGCCGGCGTGGGCGCCGGCCAGCCGCGGGATGATCCAGGAGCGGTGCATCCAGCCGATGACCGCCAGGCCCAGGGTGGCCACCGTCTTCAGCGTCAGCATCACGCCGTAGGGGGTGGTCAGCAGCTGGCCCGGGGACTCGATGCGCAGATCGGCGTTGATGATCCCGGAGAGCGCCACGGTGATCAGCGCCAGCATGGCCAGCACCGAGTAGCGGCGCAGCAGGGTGCCCACCAGCTCGGGACCGCCCTGATCCTTGGTGGTCCGCACGGAGGCCTGGCGCCTGATCTCCGGCGCCAGCAGCACCAGGGCGGTCAGCCCACCCACCCAGATCACGACGCCGAGCAGGTGCAGTCCCAGCGAGTTCACCGCCGCCATATGGTCATCGCCGGAGGCCGAGTGGCCCACCAGGGCCATCGGGACGATGGCGGTCAGGCCCAGCACGGCGGTGAAGAAGAGTCCGGCCTGGTTGCGCACAGCGGAGACCAGAGTGGCGAAGATGCCGGCCATGACCACGATGGTCATCCAGGCCTGGCCCGTGGCGATGGACTGCACATAGCCCAGGAAGCCGGCGGAGAAGGCCTCCGAGGTGGACAGCGGCTGCCCGGCCAGGGAGGAATAGCTGAGCACCAGCACGGCGATGGCCGCGATGGTCCAGACCACGGCCGCCACTGTGGCGATCTGCATGGCCCGGGCGAAGAGCGGGTGCTCATCAGCGGCGGCGGCCTGGTCACGGTCGGCCTTCTGGTCGCGGCGGCGCTGGCGGGAGCGGGGGCCCACCCGTGCGGGGATGGCCACAGCGGCCAGGATGACTGCGCCCACGGCGGTGGCCATGGCGATGTGGTGGATATAGCGGGAGGCGGGCAGGCCCCATCGGGTGACGGCACCCGGGTCTGCGATCTCTCCGGCCTGTCCGACACCGGTGAGCCAGCCGGCCACGGCGACGGCGATCAGTCCTGCGCTGAGGGCGGCGCCCACCACGGGCAGCGGCGCCGACCACACCTGGCCGGTGCGGTTCTTGGCGGCGCTGCTGCCCGTGGTGTTCGCCTTCTCGGTACGGGTCACTGGCTGTCCCTGTCTCCTTCGCCCGAGACGTCGTCGTCGCTGCTGTGGTCCTTCCACTTCTCGGCCTGCTTCATCTTCTGCCGGACCAGGACCAGCACGGTCGCAACGACCAGCACACCGGCACCGGCGAAGACGATCGGAGCCCAGGCCGGGAAGTCATCCTGCACGGCAGGGTTCTCGTCCTGGGCGGCGGGGTCCTCCTCAGCGGCGGGGTCCTCCTCAGCGGCAGGGTCGGCCATATCGGGGGTCTCTGCCTCGGCCCTCTCCTGCTGGCTGGGCTCCTCCGCCTCATCCTCGTCGGCCTGGGCCTCGGAGCTGTCGATGGCGGCGGGGTCCTCCACCTCGAACTCGAAGCTGAGCTCCTCGTCATGTCCGTCGGAGTAGACCACGTGGTAGGTCACGGTGTATTCGCCGTTGGGCAGGGAGTCCTGCAGGTCGGTGGACATGGTGCTGCCCTCCACCACGGCGGACTCCTCGGTCTCCCAGCTCTCGCCGTCCTCATCGCGGACGAGGATCTCGTTGGGGATGTCCTCCCCCTGGGTCAGTCCCGATCCGCTGAACTCCAGCACGATCTCCTCGGGGCTCTCGGTGAGCACCTCGCCCTCCTCGGGCATGGAAGAGATGAGCGTGTCATGGGCCCAGGCGGGTGCGGCCGCTGCGGCGCTCAGGCCCAGGGCTGCGGCTCCGGAGAGGGCCAGGAGGCGGGATGTTCTGTGGGCACCAGATGCTGCTGTCATAGGGGTCTTCCTCACGTGTTCGATCTGTCGGTCAGGATGGCATCATGCCGCTGACCCTGCAGGCTGCGGGTCAGCAGGCCAGATCGACGGCGGGAGGGCCGCGGACTGCGCGGGGGCCGGCCCCGTTCCAGACATCGGCGCCGTGGAGCAGCGGCCGGGCCGGCAGGCTGCGGGCGCGGCGGTCATCGGTGAGCGGGACCGCGGCCGCCAGCAGCAGCGCCGGGCGCAGACTCAGCAGCGCGCCGCATGCGGCCAGCAGGGTCTCGCCGCGGCGCAGCAGGACGTAGGTCAGCACGGCCGCACCGAGGTGGGCCGCCGCCATGCCGGCATCGGGACCTGCTGAGAGCCCGTGGAGGTGATCCGCAGTGCCGGCCGGCAGGTCCACGGCGACGTGTTCCACGTGGTGGCTGTGACCGGCGTGGGCAGCTGCGGCGCCGGTGGCACCGCCGGCCTGCTGGGCGGGGAAGAGTTCGAAGAGCCCGTGGAGAACGGCCTGGCTGGAGAGGACGGCGGCGGCGAGCCGGACGCGGCTCAGCCGCACTCCGGAGAGAGCGGTGCACAGCGGGATGCTCACGGCCAGGGCCAGCACGATGACCAGGGCATGCGGGGCGTGGTGGCCGGCGGCCGTATGGGCGGCTGCGGCGAATCCGACGGCGAGTCCGCCGGAGAGGAGGCCGCGCAGAAGACGCGCGGCCCCACGGACGTGACGGCGCTGCGCCACGTGACGGTGCTGCGCAGTCTGATGGCGCTTCGCGCTGGACGTCGACTCCATGGGATCACCTCCTGCCACGTGAGAATTCTACTCCTGTTCTACAAACTGTAGAAAAATGGCGAGCGCAGTGACCGCCCCACCACCAGACGACGACGACCCCTTGTCTCCTTCAAGGAGGAGAAAGGGGTCGTCGTCGATGTCCGGAGCTGCGATCAGCCCCGGAAGAGGCATCACTTGGAGGCGGCAGCCTTCAGCTTGGAGCCTGCGGAAAGCTTCACGGAGTAGCCGGCCGGAATCTGGATGGTCTCGCCGGTCTGCGGGTTGCGGCCGGTGCGAGCGGCACGCTCGGTGCGCTCCACGGCCAGCCAGCCGGGGATGGTGACCTTCTCGCCCTGGGAGACCTGCTCGGTGAAGACCTCGAAGACGGCGTCCAGCACGCCGTTGACGGCGGCCTGGGAGTTGCCGGACTTCTCTGCGACTGCTGCGACGAGCTCGCTGCGGTTCAGTGCCATGTGTTGTCCTCCTGGACTCAAATCGAATACCGGCCGTGAGCGGCCGGCCACTCAGTCCCCAACTCGGGGCTTTCAGAACGGCAACTTACCACGGGGTTCAGTCGAAACCCGCACGATCCCGGGCAATTCCAGGGATTTCACAGCATTTCGGCTGTCAGCCGACGAGTTCTGTGCCCCGGGACACCTGTGCGGTATAAGCCCCCGACGCCGCCCACCCACCCTCAACGCATTGCTTTTGCAACTTTGCTATGGTTAACTCTTGAGCAGAAGTCATCACCACACTGTGGAGGAGAATCCCATGACTGCCGCTTCCAGCCTCACCTCGCTGACCACCCTGCGCATCGCCGGACTGCTGGGCATCGGCACGCTCGGCCTGACCGCCTGCGCAGCCGAGGTCGAGGCCGACCCCGCCGCCCAGCAGGAGGCCGAGGCCACCGAGCAGGCCGAAGACACCGACGCCGACGCGGCGGCCGGCGAGGCGGCCGGCGAGGCGGCCGCGCAGCATGCCGAAGAGGAGGCCGACGTCGAGCTGGGTCCGCTGGAGCAGACTGAGGTGGAGGACCTGCTGATCGACCCCTCGGATCTGTCATTCAGCTCCCCGACGGAGATCCGCAGCACCGGCGGCTCCATCCGTGAGGAGCTGCACATGCTGGGCGCTGTGGCCAGCGGCTTCTCACGCGAGGCCGTGGAGGACAACCCGGACTGGCAGCCAGATCCGGAGGAGGTCCCCTGCCAGGACGCCTACCTGGACATGGTGGACTTCGTGGACGATCAGGACCGACCGGACGCCGGCGGCTTCTCCGGCGTGGCCTCGGACCCACAGCCCCCGGCCCATGAGTCCTTCCAGGAGCAGCTGATGCTGGTGGGCGTGGACTCCCACGAGGGATTCGACTCCGGTGAGATCACCGTGCTCTGGGAGGAGGTCCTCGCCACCTGCGAGACCGACACCCACCTGCCGGGAGCGCACTTCGGAGAGCCCGAGGAGTTCAGGTTCGGGGAGGCCAGCGGCCTGCAGTTCGTCACCCACCCGGATATGTACGGGGGCGACAACGAGCTGGTCTTCGCCACCTGGGACCTGGGACCCACCACTGTGTGGCTGTTCAGCTTCGGCTATGAGCCGAAGGAGTACGAGGAGGCCTTCGAGGAGCAGCTGGAGCTCATCCGGACCGAACTCTGACCGGCCCGTCTCCCCTGCTGACATGCAGGGCGCGGACACGAAAAGGGCGGCATCCCCGTCACGGGGATGCCGCCCTTTCTGTGGCTTCAGGCTAGAGCCGGACGATCACCAGGAAGACTTGGTGATGCCGGGCAGCTCGCCCTTGTGCGCCATGTCGCGGAAGCGGATACGGCTGATGCCGAACTTCTGGAAGGTGCCGCGGGGGCGACCGTCGATGCTGTCGCGGTCGCGGACGCGGACCGGAGAAGCGTCGCGGGGAAGCTTCTGCAGGCCCACGCGTGCTGCCTCGCGCTCCTCGTCGGTGGCGTTCTCGTCGACCAGGGTCTTCTTCAGCTGAGCACGCTTCTCGGCGTAGCGCTCAACGATGACCTTGCGCTGCTCGTTCTTTGCGATCTTGGACTTCTTGGCCATGATCAGCGCTCCTCTCGGAAGTCGACGTGCTTGCGGACGACCGGGTCGTACTTCTTCAGCACGATGCGGTCAGGGTTGTTGCGGCGGTTCTTGCGGGTCACGTAGGTGAAGCCCGTGCCGGCCGTCGACTTCAGCTTGATGATGGGACGTACGTCCTTATCCTTTGCCATTAGAGCTTCTCACCCTTCTTGATCAGCTCGGCGACGACGACGTCGATGCCGCGCACGTCGATGGTCTTGATGCCCTTGGCGGACAGGTTCAGCGTCACCTTACGACCCAGCGAAGGAACCCAGTAGGTCTTCTTCTGGATGTTCGGGTCGAACCGACGCTTCGTGCGGCGGTGCGAGTGGGAAATCTGGTTGCCGAACTGCGGCCCCACTCCGGTCACCTGGCAACGTGCTGCCATGATCACTCCTCTTGTTTCAGTACGTAGATGAATGCATCCTTCACACCGTGACGTACGAGGACGACCAGGCTGGGTGAGATCCAACCGAAGTGCCTTTTTGACGGTGATGCTTCACGCGGCTTCACTGTTTTCCGGGCGCCGCACCCCTGCCCCAGGACAGAATCCGGGGCGTCTTCGGGCACAGCACAGCTCGGCCGACTGTCTATGCTAGCTCAGCGGCAGGTATCCGCGCAAAGCCGCCGACGCCGGCCTCCCCACTCCCCCGCGGGCTCCAGCCCGCAGTCCGAGCGACCCCGCTCAGCTGAGCAGGCTCAGCCCTCCAGCGCCGAGGCGGTGGCCGGCACATCCACCGGGCGCGAGAACTGCTCGCCGGTGGCCTTCTCATAGGCGCGGGCGGCGCGCAGCACCAGGGCATCCTGGGTGCGGGCGGCTACGAACTGCAACCCCACGGGAAGGCCGTCGGCGGCCACGCCGCAGGGCACCGAGGCTCCCGGCTGCTGCGTCATGTTGAAGGGGTAGGTGTAGGGGGTCCAGGAGGTCCACATCTCCGAGCTCCACCCTTCCGGCGCCTGCCGCGTGCAGTCGAAGGCGGTGATGGGCATGGTCGGGGTGACCAGCAGATCGTACTTTTCGTGGAAGGCCCCCATGGTGACGCCCATGGCCATGCGCACGGCCGTGGCGTCCAGGTAGTCCAGCGCGGAGGAGTCCACATACTGCTCGATGCCGGCCCGCAGCCCCGGGTCAACCCGGTCCAGGGCGTCCGGGCCGTAGGCCTCCAACACTTTGGCGGCGCCGGTGAACCACAGGACGTGGAAGGGCTCGATGGGGTCCTCGATGCCCGGGTCCACCTCTTCGACCACGGCACCCAGCTCCTCCAGGGTGCGCACGGCCTGGCCCACCAGCCGGTCCACCTCAGGGTCGTTGCTGCCGAAGCCCAGTGTGGGCGAATAGGCGATGCGCAGACCCTCGATGCCGTCCTCAAGCCCGTCCAGGTAGGAGGTGCGCGGCGTCGGGAGGGCGGACCAGTCGCGGGAGTCGAAGCCGGTGATGATGTCCATCAGCAGGGCGGTGTCCTTGACCGTGCGGGTCATCGGACCCGCGTGGGCCAGGGTTCCGAAGGGCGAGGAGGGGAACATCGGGACGGTGCCATAAGTGGGCTTGATGGCCACTGTGCCGGTGAAGGAGGCGGGGATGCGCACGGAGCCGCCGCCGTCGGTGCCCACCGACCAGGGGCCCATGCCCGCACCCACGGCGGAGGCCGAGCCGCCGGAGGAGCCCCCGGCGTGGACAGTGGGATCCCAGGGATTGGAGGTCTCACCGCTGCGCTGGCAGTCGGTCACCCCCTTCCAGGCGAATTCGGGGGTCGAGGTCTTGCCCAGCAGGACCGCGCCGGTCTCCTTCAGCCGGGCCACACAGGGAGCGTCGAAGTCCCAGGGACCGGCCTCATCGATCAGCAGGCTGCCGCGCAGAGTGGGCCAGCCCGTCGTCGGGAAGATGTCTTTGATGGAGGCGGGCACGCCGTCGCCGGGGCCGAGGACCTCCCCGGAGGCCCAGCGCTGGGCCGAGGCGCGTGCGGAGTCCAGGGCGGACTCTCGGTCCACCCGAACGAAGGCGTTGAGGTCGCCGTCGCGCTCACCGATGCGCTGCAGGACGGCCTCCGTGGCGTCCACGGGGGTGAACTCGCCGACGCGGTACCCCTCCAGCAGCTCAACAGCGGTCTTATCTGCCAGATCCGTCATAGTCCCTCCCCGGTGTGTGGGCCGCCGCAGCGACGGCCACCTCAGTGTCTCGGCACGTAGCCCTTGTCCTTGTCCACGATGTTCTTCAGCGTCTCACCGGCCAGCCAGCGCTCCGCGTTCTCCACGAACTGCTCGGCCAGAGCCGCGCTCCAGCCGACCACATCTCCTGACATATGGGCTGAGATCAGCACATTGTCCAGAGCCCAGAGCGGAGAGTCCTCCGGCAGCGGCTCCCGGTCGAAGACGTCCAGCGAGGCGAAGCCGATCCCGCCGCTGCGCAGTGCCTGGATCAGCGCGGGCTCGTCCACGGACTCGCCCCGGCCGATGTTGACCAGATGCGCCTCGGGCCTCATCGCCGAGAACACCTCGGCGCTGATCAACCCGGTGGTCTGCGGGGTCAGCGGGGCCGCGTTGATCAGGTGATCAGCCCAGCCGGCGTGCTCGGCGAGCTCCTCGCTGGAGACCACGACGCCGAAATCGGGGTCCTCCTGTCGGGCAGTGCGCCCGACGCCGCGGACCTCCATCCCGACCGCGCGCAGCAGTCGGGCTGTCTCGCGGCCGATGGCACCGGTCCCGATGACCATGGCACGCTGCCCCTGGATGCGCTGGGTCTCACGGTGGACCCAGCGGCGCTCGGCCTTATAGCGGTGGCTCAGCGCGAAGTCCTTGGCCTGAGCCAGGACGGCGCCGAGCACGAACTCTGCGATGGGGCGGTCGAAGAAGCCCTGGGCGTTGGTCACGGTGACCTCGGAGCCGGCCAGCTCGTCAAACATGAGCTTGTCCACACCGGCGGCGGCCACGTGGATCCACTGCAGCTGATCGGCGTGGGGCCAGGCGTTCTCCACCGCCTCGGAGAAGAAGTCCCAGAGGAAGAGGGCATCGGCGCCCTCCAGCGCCTGGGGAAGCCCGTCAGGGTCGGTGAACCTGATCTCGGCACGGCCGTCGAAGGCCTCCAGTCCGGGCGGTATGCGCTCCGGGTTGTTGGTGTCGTCAGGGATCAGCACGGCGATCACGGGCATGCCGCAACCCTAGGGAGGGCTTGTTATGATTGTCAACAATCTTGTTGAAGAGCAGAAGGACCGAAGGACTATGGCCGACCCCACCTTCCAGCGAGTCAACCGCGAATCCACCGCCAGTCTGATCACCCGGCAGCTGCGCGAGGGGATCATGTACGGCCACCTGCCTGCCGGCACCCAGCTCTCCGAGGCCTCTTTGGCCCAGGAGTTCGGCGTCAGCCGCGGCCCGCTGCGCGAGGCCATGCAGCGCCTGGTGCAGGAGGGGCTGGTGCGCAGCGAGCTGAACCGAGGTCTCTTCGTCAAAGAGCTGGATGAGGCAGAGATCCGCGACCTCTACGTAGCCCGCACCGCCCTGGAGACGGCCGCGGCGCGGATCGTGGCCAAGGAGGGGTCGAAGAAGACCCTCCAGCGTCTGCGCCGGGCCCACGAGGAGATGCGCAGGGCCGCTGAGGCGGGCGATCTGCCCAGGCTCTCCGACGCCGACTTCGCCTTCCACCACCTGCTGGTGGAGTGCTCGGAGAGCCCGCGGCTGCGCCGGATGCACGAGACGCTGATGGTGGAGACCCGCATGTGCCTGACCGCCCTCGAGGAGACCTACTTCGATCCGGAGGACCAGGTGGATGAGCACCACCGCATCACCGAGGCCATCGCGGCCGGAGATGAGGCGGCGGTGGTCGCGGAGATCGAGGAGCACATGCAGGAGGCCCTGGACCGCCTCATCCGCGCCTGAACACGCCCTCTTCTCCCGTTCTCTTGGCGCGCGGGTGTCGGAACAGCGGCGTTTCAGCGCCTATTCCGACACCTGCGCGCATGAGGGATGGCCGGGACGTTCGGCGATGATCCGCTGCGGTTCTCGGTCTGCCCCGCCGTTCGGGTCGATGAACCTGCGTCGGTTGAGGCCGAGCTGGAGCAGCACGGGGACACCGTGCGACAGTCGATCGCGATGCCCTCGCGCGCGAGATGGCCATCTCGGCAACGACATGCGCAATCGGGCGGGTGCGGCAGCGTTCTATCAGCCTGTGTCAGCTGTCGGTCGTGAGTGGAGCATTGGGGTGGGGCAAATCGTTCCTGTGGAGAAAGTTGTCCCCCGGCGCGGGGGCCGCACCGGGGGACAAGGCATCGAGGCCGACGTTCAGGGGGCTGGCGTCTTCTCGACGGGAATCCACAGTTCGTACCGGCCGTGCGTCTGCTCGTCGTCGGCGAAATCTGTGACGACCATCTCAGGGCCAGGGGCGCTCTGGTACGGGTTCGCGGGGAACCACTCCCCGAATGCCTTCGGCCAGAGCTGCTGCAATGCAGCAGGGAACGAGCCGTTCGACTCCACGACAAGCCATGTCGTCGCGGGCACATCGAGCCGGTCGAAATCGTCCGGAACGGGCCCGCTCGTTGCAGCCGCGACGTAGTAGTCCAGCTCGGTGCCTTCTTCGCGCGACGGAGAGATCGCGTCGTGGACGCTGAGCGCACCCGCGGGCTCTTGGTCGGAAAGATCAGCGATCTTCGTCCACCGCGTCTCCGTGATCTTCTCGACGAACTCTGCTGCGGCAGGGTTCACCCCCTCATAGATCAGTGGGATGCGGGTGCGCAGCCCCGCCAGCGTGAACGCGTCCTTTTCGACAATGCGGTAGTTCATGGTCGTACTCCCTTCGATGGTGATGGTGAAGGTGAGCTTCGGCTGCGACCGGAGAACGGCTCCTGAACGACGCGCGCCCTCGGGACCGACGCCATGGACAGCCTTGAACGCGCGTGAGAACGCATCAGCAGAGGCGTATCCGAACCGGACAGCGACGTCCTGCAACGCTTCTTCTCCCGAAACGACCGATGCCACCGCGAGCGTCATACGTCGCCGCCGCACGTACTCCGAGAGTGACATGCCGGCCAGGGTGGAGAACATTCGCCGGAAATGGTGCTCGGACATCAGCGCGATCTGGCTCGCGCGACGCACATCGACTTCGCCCTCGCCCTCACCCTCGCCCTGATGCTCCACCGATGCAATCGCCTGGTTCAGCCGCTCCATACTCACCTTCCTTCCACCTCGACGCTACGGAATCGCAAGGGCACAGGTCCGATGATCCATGCGCGAGATTGTCGGGGCGTCAAGCAACGCACGCACAGGCTGACAGTAGGACTGAGCCTCCCCCCCCCCAAGACGCGTGAAAAACGTCACGGCCAGCAACACCTGCGCCTCAGCCAAGCCGATGAGGCAGGCACTTCAGGAGGAGGCGACGGCCTCTCGATAGGCCTTCTCCAAGCGCTCCATGACCGAAGGTGCGCCCGCGGCGGGATCGGCGCCGAGGTGGATGACTCGGAGCTCCTGCATGAATTCCTCCCACAGCTGCGGGCCTCCCTCATCGAGAAGCTGGGCACGAACGCTGAGCTCCGGACTGGCCGGCAGGAACTTTCTGCCCCAATTCCCCAACTGGACGAGCACTGGGACGAGCTGGACAGCCTGCTCGGTGAGGCTGTAGAGCTGACGCTGCCGGTGGGCCGGGTCCTGGGCCTTGGTGATGAGCCCGTCGGAGGTCAGCCGCTTGAGCCGGTCGCTGAGGATGTTGGAGGCGATGCCCTCCTCGGACTCGTTGAGCAGCTGCCGGTAGTGCCGGCGACCTCCGAACATGATGTCCCGGATGACCACCAGGGACCAGCTGTCGCCGAGCACCTCCACAGAGAGGTTGATCGGGCAGCCCGAGCGATGCGCCTCTGCCATATCTCCCCTTCGTCAGAATTCCGCGAGAACTGCTTGCATTCTACATGCAGTTGTGGTGCCATGAAGATACTGCTTGCATAGTGCAAGCGGATATCTCAGGAACGGAGCACCTCATGAGCACCCCCACGCACCTTCTGATCCATCACTACACACCGGGCACCGGCCCTCAAGAGGGGACGCCGGAGCTGGAATCCGAGATGGCCATCTGGGCAGAGATCGACACCGAACTGCGCCGCTCCGGCCAGCTCATCGAAGGGTGGGCACTCCAGCCGACGCACCTCCAGTTGGGACAGACGGACGACGATTCCAACAAACAGGTCACCTTCGCCGTCCACGCGTTGGCAGCAGACGACGACGGCGCCGCGCAGGCCATCGCTCAGCGCATGCCGCACCTGAGCTACGGGTCCACCACCATCCACCGCCTCATGAGGTGAACCCTGATGAAGACAGCGAGCGCTGCACGAACCCCACAGGTCTTCGCCTTCCTCTTCTGCTCGGTGGACGGTTTCGTCGAAGACGCCCACCGAGGACTGGGGTGGAGCACCGGCGAGCCTGAAGTCTTCACCTGGCATCGACGTCGGGCGCGTCAGACTCCACATATAGGCAGCATGTTGCTGGGGCGGAACACCTATGACCATTTCGCCGAGTATTGGCCCTCTGCAGAGGCCTTCCGAACTCAGCCGGAGATCGCGGCCTTCATGGAGACGACCCCAAAGACCGTGGTGACCAACCGGCCGGCATCGCTGGCTTCGTGGCAGGGAGCCCGCGCCGCAGAGGGAAGCGACCTCTCGGCGCTGGTGGAACAGCTGCGCACAGAGCAGAAGGCGGACGACGACGGAGACATCGCGGTCTTCGGCAGCTCCGCCGTGGCGGCACAGCTGCTGGAACGCGGGTTGTTGGATGAGCTGAGAATCCTGATCAGTCCGGTGGCGCTGGGCCGTGGGACGCGTCTGTTCCAGGGCCTGGAATCCCATGTTCACCTCCAGGCCGGCCCGACGACGACCTTCCCCTCCGGCGCAGTGCTGGTCACCTATGCCCCGGAGAACGCAGGGACAGCCTGATGGTGACGTTCCTGTACTCAGCCACGGCCTCAGCAGATGGGTACATCGCAGGGCCCGAGGGGGACATGTCCTGGCTGTTGCCGTGCCTGGAGGAGCAGCCGGACCCGATGATCGCCGGTGCCATGACGCGGATCACCGCCATGCTGATGGGACGCCGAACCTTCGACGGCAGCGATCCGCACGCCGGCGACCCGGAGAAGGAGGGCGCTTTCGAAGGACAGTGGGACGGACCGCAGGTGGTGCTGTCCCACCGGGCGCTGCCGGATCCGCCTCCAGGCTTCAGCGTGGAGCACTCGCTCGAGGCGGCACTCGCCTCAGCGCGGATGGCCGCCGGTGCGGACGGCGTCGTGAACATCCTCGGAGCGGACCTCGCGCGGCAATGTCTGGACGCCGGTGTGGTGGATGAGGTGATCATCGGCGTCGTGCCGGTGCTGCTGGGCAGCGGCACTCCCCTGCTCTCAGGAGCAGCGGGTCCGGTCCGCCTGGAGCTGCTGCAAGAGACCCCTTCTGACCACAGCGGTGGCGGGATCCACGCCCGCCACCACCGCGTGCTGCGTTAACCCCGATCGCCGCGGCTCCCCCTAAGCAGCGGCGTCGCGGCCGATCACCCCCAGGTGGGTGTGCCGGAAGGGCCCCAGCTTCAGCCCGTAGCCCAGAGCCCGGTCCACCGCGACGTGGAAAGCCCAGCAGGCGGCCAACACCACCAGCCAATCGGCGTGGACGTGGCCGAGCTGCAGGCCCGCCCAGAACATGAGCACCGCAGCAGGGCCCGTGTAGTTGTGCACGACGTTGTAGAGACCGGCACCCAGGCGCTGACTGACCAGGTATCCCAATGCGGAGAGATCGAAGACGAGGAAGGCCGCCAGCAGCACCCACCAGGGATGGTCCAGGACGATCATGGCCGCCAGGATGGCGACGGCGAGCGCCGTGTTCTCCACTCGCTGCCAGATCGTCGCAGGTGCGGGGCGCGCGTGTGAGTGCGGGAGCGTCTGGTCTGACATGTCAGGCCTTCCGAATCGGGCGGGGCTCCTTCAGACTAGGCGGGGTTCACCGCACAGAGATCCGCCGAAAGTCTGACTTTCCTCCTCCGGCCCCCATTCTCTTGGCGCGCAGGTGTCGGAACAGACGCTGAAACGTCGCTATTCCGACACTTGCGCGCCAATCGAACCGGTAAGCAGGTCGGTGAGCAGGTCAGTGAGATAGGCGTCCTCAGCCGCGTTGCCGGGCAGCTGAAGGGCGCGTCGGTAGGCAGCGGCCGCGGCCTCGTGATCACCGACCTCCTCCAGGGTCATCGCGTGAGCGATGTGGAAGGGACGGTACCGCTGCAGCGCCTCCTCCTCGGCCAGGTCCTCCACATGCTCCAGCCCTACCCGCGGGCCCTGTGCCCGCCCCAGAGCCACCGCACGGCCCAGGCGCACCACCGGGCTCGGGTCATAGGATTCCAACATCCGGTAGAGCACCGCGATCTGCGGCCAGTCGGTGGACTCCACATCCGCCGCCTCCGCATGGACCGCGGCTATGGCGGCCTGGACAGCGTACGACGCCGCCCCGGCAGAGCTGGCTGCCCGCTGAGCCAGATCCAGACCCTCCTCGATCAGCACTCGGTCCCAGCGTCCGCGGTCCTGCTCGGCCAGCGGCACCGGACGGCCGGCGTCGTCGGTGCGGGCTGGGCGCCGCCCCTGGGTGAGCAGGAGCAGGGCGAGCAGCCCGGTGACCTCAGCCGACCCGGGCAAGAGATCCCGCAGCACACGTGCCAGACGGATCGCCTCCGCGGTCATGTCATCGCAGATATGATCCTGACCTGCCGAGCGCGCGAATCCTTCGGCATAGAGCACATAGACCACCCTCTGGACCACGGCCAGGCGCTGCCGCAGCTGCATCGTCGCCACCGGAACCAACAGGCCATGGGCCACCTCCGCGGTGGTCAGCCAGGCTTCGGGCACCCGTGGAACACCGGTCTTCCCCCAGGTGCGCAGCGCCTGGACCATCGCCTCCTGAACCACCTCTTCGGCCAGGTCCAAGTCGGAGAAGTACCGGGCCGTCACGGCGAGCACACGGGCCCGCCCCTCGGGTCCCAGCTGGTCCAGGGCGCTGTGCACCTGCTCCGCGGAGGAAGCCTCTGGGGACTCGGTCACCGGCAGTCCTCACTCAGTAGGGGCCACCGGACGGATCTCCACGTGGCCACCGGGCTTGGAGCCGGGGCTCTTCTTCGCCCAGGCGATGGCTTCATCCACGTCAGACACTTCGATGATGTAGGTCCCTCCGAGGAATTCCTGCACCTCGGCGAAGGGGCCGCTGGAGACGACCTGCTCTCCGGCTGCGTCGGTCTCCACCTTCACCGCATGCTCCGGATCCTCCAGTGCGAAGGAGGACACCACCACACCGGCAGCAGTGATCTCCTGGTCGAAGGCGAAGAACTCGTCGGGGTCGGCCCCGCCGTCCTCTCCACAGTTGGAATCGCCCACACGGCCCATCAGCAGCAATGCGTATTTCATGGTCACTCCTCATCTCTGCGCGGCAGGGCCGCACTGATTCGGCCTCGCCGGGGCATGGGTGTCAGACCGGACGGCCCGACATCATCATGACGCAGAGCACTGCCGAGAATCGACAGTTCAGACCACAGTTCTTCCGTCACCGTCTTCTGTCACGGGCGTCCTCTTGATGCGCAGGTGTCGCAATGACGGCATCTCAGCGCCTATACCGACACCTGCGCATCAGCTGAACCGGCGTCGGAACTCGGCGACGGCGTCGCGGTAGGCCTGCTCACGGTGGTAGTCCACGTGCCCGGCGAGATCCGCCCATGGCTCACGCGGGGCCTCCAGGGGCACCTCAAGCTCACCCTCCGGCACTGAGCCGGCCTCCTCGGCCGGGTCGGGCACCTCCTGGTCCACTTCGGCGTGGCCTTCAGCAGTGCCCAGCACCGGTCCCCCGATCGGGTCTGTGCGGCGGTACAGGTTCCGCCAGCCCCCTGCGCCGGAGGCGAGCCGATCATGAGTGCGCTGCAGCGACAGCTCTCCGAAGTAGGCAGGGAAGACCTGCGCGTAGAGCGTCGTGGTGGGCGCGCCGATGCTCAGCAGGCACACGCGAGAGATCTCCTCCTGCGGCAGCGGCGCCAGGGCGGCATAGGCGATGGCCGAGCCCTGGCTGTAGGCGGAGACGACCACTCCGCCGTCCTCCTGGATGCCGTGCCGGATCCCCGCTTGGAACTCCAACACAGCACGCGAGCTGTAGGGCCGCACGGCCAGTGGGTGGAACCGGCGCGGCCAGAACGTCAGCACATCCCAGATGATCGCCACGGTGCGGCGCAGCACCCGGCGGCGCATCGACAGCCACACCACCCCGACGCCGGCCAGGGCCAAACCCGGCAGCAGCACCATCGCCACATCGGCTAGGAACCCGTCCTCCGGCGGAGTCAGCCATCGGACACCCCCGTCGGGCTCGAAGCGCAATGCGGCCGCGATCCCGGCTGAGAGCAGGAAGGTCCCGGCGAGCCAGACCAACAGAACCGGCGCTCGGTGTGCCCCCAGGGCCGTTCCACGCCAGGCCGCAGTGCGACGGCGCAGCTGATCCTCGACATGCTCGGGCAGCTCATCGGCCCGGCCGCGAGCACGCCAGAACAGCAGCCACCCGATCACCAGGATCGCCCAGAGCGCCACAGTGATGACGAAGGACTCGATGAGCGCCAGCTCCTGCCCCCAGCGCTCCTGCCCCAGTCCGGCGGCCCGCGCCGCCAGCAGGGTCACCCCGGAGAAGACACCGTTGGTCAGTGCCACGGCCAGAGTGACGGCCGCCGCGGGCAGAGCACGGGGTGCCGGCGTACCCACCGGCTGACCGCCGCCGCGCCAGGTCAGCCCGGCCAGCAGCACGATCACCAGCATCTGCAGCAGCCCTATGGCCAGGAAGACCTCGCCGAGTCCGAGCGTGGTGCCTCCCCACCTCAGCCCGGCCACCGCCAGCACGACGACGCCGGTGACTCCCAGCACTGCGGCATGCCACCGGAGCAGCCAGGTCATGGACCGACCGTGGGAGAAGAAGGACCGACTGCTCAGGTCTTCCTCCGGATGCCAATCGGCCGAGGTCTCCTCCTCAGGGACCACTGTCCCGTCTGGGGTTCTGGCCTCGAAGCGGCGCCGGCCGACTTCTGCCACCCGCAGCAGCACCACGACCAGCGCAAGGGTGACCGCCAGGCCGGCCAGCACTCCGATCGCCGGACTGACAGGCAGGTCCGCATCGCGCAGCGCCTGATAGCCCAGGTAGTCCACAGCGATGATGGCCGTCCAGAGCACATAGGTGCTGGTGAGCAGACCAGCTGCCAGGTGGACGAGGCCGCGGATCAGCATCCATCGCCAGCGGGCGATCCGCGCCCCGTGGGTCCAGCCGGCCACGTTGACCAGGGTGAAGGGCAGCAGCAGGACCCAGAGCGGCTGCAGCGCTGAGACGGAGGTCAGCCCACCCCAGAGGTATCCCTCGACAGAGGGGTCCTCCCGGCGGGCGATCAGCTGAGTGCTGCGATCCCCACGGATCAGTATGGTCTCGGCCCGGTCGTCCAATCCCAGCAGTTCGGCCCCGGTAGAGCCTCCGACGCCGTGAATCCGCAGCTCACGCATACCCATCACGTGGATTCTAATACCTGGTGGGGGCCTGGCCGCTCCCCTGCCCAGAGGCGGTCGGCCCGGCCCGAAACTCCATCGCCTCGAGTTTCGTCGCACCGAATTTTTTCGCGCCGAATCTTGTCGCACCGAATCTTGTCGCACCGAGTATTGACTCGGGCTCCTTCATCGCTGATCATAAAACCACATGGTTACATATGACGCCGCTCAGCTGGACCTGACCGACGATCAGGTCGACCGGATCTTCCGGGCACTGGCCGATGCCACCCGCAGGGACATCATCGGCCGGACCCTGACCGAGGAGTCCTCGATCTCTGAACTGGCCCACCGCTACGAGATGTCCTTCGCGGCAGTCCGCAAACACATCACCGTTCTGGAGGAGGCGCAGCTGGTGTGCACGCATCGCAGCGGGCGCGAACGGCGCATCCGGGGCAACCCGGAGCATCTCCAGAAGGCCCAAGCTCTCCTGACGACCTACGAACGCCTCTGGCGAGAGCGGATCGATCGCCTCGATGCGCTGTTGGCAGAGGACTGAAGATGATCTGAGAGGAATCCCCGTGCCTGTCACCCATATCCAGAAGAACCCTGAAGCTCTGACCCTGACCGTCACCTCTGACTTCGCGGTGCCGGTGCGGCGCCTCTGGGACGCCTATGCCGACCCGCGGCAGCTGGAGAAGTTCTGGGGCCCGCCCACCTACCCGGCCACCTTCACCCGCCATGACCTCTCTCCCGGCGGACGGTCCGAATACCGCATGACCGGCCCGAACGGCGAGCACGCCGGGGGTTATTGGGAGTTCCTCTCTGTGGAAGAAGGGCGCTTCTTCGAGGTGATCGACGGATTCGCCGATGAACAGGGCCGGCCGAACGACCAGCTGCCGGCAGGCCGGATGACCTTCAGCTTCGAAGAGACCGCCACCGGCTCACGGCTGACCATGGTCCAGCACTTCCACAGCCCGGAGGACATGGAGACTCTGCTGGAGATGGGCCAGGCCGAGGGCATCGAGGCCGCCCTGGGCCAGGCCGATGCGGTGCTGGCCGACCTGCGCTCCTTCGCCTCCGGCCGCGAGGTGGAGATCCAGATCCTCAGCGACACTCAGGTCCGGGCGAGCCGGATCATCCGCGGAAGCGTGGAGCAGGTGTGGCAGGCCCACCATGATCCGGAGCTGCTCCGGCGCTGGCTGCTCGGCCCTGACGGCTGGGTCATGACCGAGGCGACCGCCGCCCAGCAGACAGGCGAGACCTACCGCTATGCCTGGGAGCCCGGCGTCGGCGTCGAAGGCGAGCCCTTCGCCCTCACCGGTGAGCTGAAGGAGATCCAGCCCCCGCACCGCGAGGTGAGCACGGAGACCATGGAGGGCGTGGACGGCCCGCCCACTCTCAACGAGCAGACTCTCACCCCGGTGGAAGGCGGAACGCTGCTGACCGTGGTGATCACCTATGCCGATGCGCAGATGCGCGACATGATCCTGGGCACCGGCATGGCCGAAGGCATGGAGGCCAGCTACGCCCGCCTGGAAGCCGAGGTGCTGGGATGAGGCGCCTGATCATCACCGCGTTCGTCTCGCTGGACGGGGTCATGGAAGCTCCCGGTGGAGAGGAGGAGCACCGGAACGCCGGATGGACCTTCAATCAGCTCCCCCACGACGACGCCGTCTACGACCTCAAGGACCAGGAACAGCTCGAGGCCGGGGCCCTCCTGCTGGGGCGCCGCAGCTATGAAGCATTCGCCCCGGTCTGGCCTTCGATGACCGAAGAGTTCGCCCGGTACAACGAGCTGCCGAAGTACGTGGTCTCCTCCTCTCTCCGCCAGGAGAACCTCATCGAAGGATGGGGCGAGATCAGCATCCTCCGATCCTTGGATGAAGTCGCCCAGCTGAAGGAGGACGACGACGGTCCGTTGCTGGTCCACGGAAGCGCTGCACTAGGGCATTCGCTGGCCGAGGCCGACCTGGTGGACCGCTACCACCTGCTGGTCTTCCCACTGCTGCTCGGCGCGGGCAAGCGGCTCTTCCCCACGACGGAGAAGGATGCCACCCGACTCCGGCTGATGGAGCATGAGGCATTTTCGAACGGCGTGCAGAAGATGATCCTCGACGTGTCCCGAGAGGGGTCATGAGCACCGTCGTCGCTGATGTCTCTATGTCCCTGGACGGATACATCACCGGGCCTGAGCCGAGCACGAGGAGTGGGCTCGGCCGCAGCGGCGATGCGCTCCATCAGTGGGCCTTCGCCCAAGACTCACCACGGGATCACCAGCTCCTTGAAGAGTCCGGCGCACGGACCGATGCTGCAGTGATGGTGCGCAACACCTTCGACTTCGTCGACGGCCCGAACGGCTGGAACGACGACATCGGCTACGCATATGACCACGCACCCTCCTCGCGGTCTCCGATATTCGTCGTCACACATCAGACACCCACGTCGAGCCGCTTGGAAGGATTCAGCTTCGTCACCGAGGGCGTGCGGGCCGCAGTCGAAGCCGCCCGAGAGACGGCTGGCGACGACGAGACTGTGATCATGGGCGGCGCTCTCGTCACCCAACATGCCACCCACCTGACATATCGACTGTACGAGGATTGACGCCATGACCAACGAGATCACCATCGCCCTGCCCACCGAGGACCGCGTCCGCGCCTATGAGTTCTACCGAACAGCCCTGATCCTTCCCTCCGTCGGGGAACCGGCGGAGGACGGAGTGCCGGAGCCGCTGCAGTTCCGACTCGACACCGGCACCACGCTGATGTTCGTCCCCACCGGCGGATTCGGCTGGGTCCTCGACGGGCGAGACTCTGCGCCTGCCGGCTCCCACGAGATTCTGCTCAGCCTCACCCTGGACTCCGCCGAGGAAGTCCGAGCGACGACGGAACGCATGCTCGAGGCCGGAGCGGAGATCGTGCTCGAACCCACCGAGCAGCCCTGGGGCTTCTCCGCCGTGGTCACGGATCCGGATGGTCACGCGTGGCAGCTGATCGCCGCGCAGGGCTGAGCGCGCCCCGCGGCTCCCCCCCCCCCCCCCCCCCCCCCCGGCGAGCAGCACCCGCGGGCGTGACGCAGCCTCCTTCAGGACTCAGAGCTGCGCGGCTGGGAGATGCGGTGCAGGCGCTGAGCCAGTCGGGCGGCGGCATCCCGCAGGGCTGGGGGGGCTCGAGCACCTCAACCTCCACGTCCAACAGGGCCAGGTGGGCCGCCATCCAGTCGAGGTCGTCGGCGCCAGCGACGAGCAGGGACCACCCGGGCTCGGCGTCGGGTTCGATTCTCCCCATCTGCGGCGGGATCTCCCGGCGCAGCTCCTCGACACCTGCCCGTAGGCGGACTCTGGTGAGATGCTCATAAGGGGCTTCAGCGATGGATGCCTGGATGTACTGCACCGGGTCAGGATGATCCCGGGGCACGAATCGGAACGTGGTGACTTCCACCTGGTCCATACGATCCAGCCGGAAACGCCGCCAGTCCTGCCGCTCCAGGTCGAAGGCCATCAGATACCACCGCCATCCGGCGGCCACCATGCGCACCGGCTCCACAGTCCGCTGCTGCGACTGCCCATCGCGGCGGCGATACCGGCAGCGGATCCGCAGTCGGTCGCGGCAGGCGTGGGCCATAGCAGTCAGGGTCCCGACGTCGACCTCTCCGGCGCCTCCCAGGGAGTCAGTGGACTCTCCGAGGGCCTGGACACGGCCGCGCAGTCGCGGGGGCATGACCTGGTCGAGCTTTGTCAGAGCACCTAGCGCAGATTCCTCGATGCCGGAGACTGTTCCGCCCGCCGCAAAACGCAGCGAGATCGCCGTAGCCGTGGCTTCCTCATCATCCAACAGCAGAGGCGGCAGCTGCTGACCTGCGCCCAGTCAGTAGCCTCCACCTGCACCGGAGACAGCATTGACGGGGTAGCCCAACGCGCGGAGCCGTTCGACATCACGGCGCACAGACCTCTCGGTGACGGCCAGCTCATCGGCGATAGCAGACGCCGTCCAGGACGGCTTCTTCTGCAGCAGCGCCAGCAGCCGCAACACCCGCTCCACTGTTCTCTCCGTGGCCATACCGTCATTCTTCCTCAGATCCCGGACCAGAGCTGTCCGCAATCATCGTCATCCTGGGAACACCACCCTCGATCCCAGGAGAGACGATGAGCAGCTCAACCACCGCCCCTGCACTCCAGATCACCTTCGACGCCCACGATCCTCGCGGGCTCTCGTGCTTCTGGCGCGACGCCCTGAACTATCGCCACCCAGCCCCTCCCGGAGTCGATGTCCCGGAGAACAGCGACCCTCTGGAGGCCTGGGATGGGTTCCTCGAGAAGGCCGGGCTGCCCCGAGAGGACTGGAACGCCTTCTCCGCGCTGGAAGACCCCGCCGGCGTCGGACCCCGCCTGTTCTTCCAACAGGTTCCTGAGGAGAAGGTCACCAAGAACCGTCTGCACGTGGATCTGCAGGTCGCAGTCGATGCGGCGCGAGAACCGCTGTTCGGCGAGGAACGGTTCGAGGTGCTGGAGGCCGAATGCGACCGGCTGATCGCACTCGGCGCCCAGAGGCTCCACCGCCAGGAGCCAGAGATGCCCCTGATCTGGGGGCACATCATCATGACCGATCCCGAAGGCAACGAGTTCTGCCTGGACTGACCGGCAGGGCACCAGGCCGCCTGACCCTGGAGCGCTATCCCGACATCGACATGCAGCACAGGACCCGCTCCCAGGGCACTGCCCGCGGCTCAGGACAGAACGGCAGCAGACTGCCTCACGCGTGAGCGCAGGCGCCAGACCTATCGGCTCAGGCTCTTGAACTGCCGCACGGCCAGCGGCAGGAAGATCGCCATGATCACCGCAGGCCAGATGATCGCCCCGGCCAGTGCATGGCCGTCGATCCAGTAGGCCGGCTCCAGGTAGTCGATCCCCGGCGTCGCGAAGAGCTCCCGGATCGCCGTGGCCGTGGAGGAGACCGGGTTCCATGCTGCGATGGCTCCCAGCCAGCCCGGCATCATCTCCGGCGGGGTGAACACCGCCGAGATGAAGCCCAGCGGGAACGCCACGGCGAACAGGGACCCGGCAGTCTCGGTGTTCTTGATGCTCAGTCCCAGGAAGATACCCACGAAGATCAGTGCCAGGCGCAGCCAGAGCAGCAGGAGGAAGGCCAACAGCGTGGCCCCGATGCTCCCGCCCGAGCGCCAGCCGATCAGCAGCGCGACGCCGGCGATCACCGCCAGGTCGATCGCGGCTCGGATGACATCGGCCACGGCCCGGCCGGTCACCGGCGCGGATCCGGACATCGGCATGGACCGGAACCGGTCCATGAAGCCTTTCTCCTTGTTGTGGGTGACCGCATAGGCGGTGTCCATGAAACCCAGGGCCATGGTCATGGCGAACATGCCTGGCATCGCGAAGTCCACGTAGCCCTCGCCCGCACCCTGACCGGTCACATCCATGGCGGAGCCGAAGACGTAGACGAACATCAGGACCATCACCACGGGGAAGCCGATCTGCCAGGCGAAGGTGGAGGGCTGACGCAGCAGGTGCGTGAACTCCTGGAGCACGATGGTCCAGCAGTCGCGCAGCGACCAGATCAGACCCGAACCTGCTGTCTCAGAAGTGCGGCTTCCGGAGAAGCTCGGCATCGTCGTCTGTGTCATCGTGTCTCCTCCAGTGTCTTCGGAGTGTTCGGCTGGCTGGGCTGGGGCCCAACTGCCTGGCTGCCGCCGGTCAGGTGCAGGAAGGCTTCGTCCAAGGTGGGGCGGCGCAGGCCGATGTCTGCGATCGCCAGCCCCTGAGCACGGATCTCAGCGGCCGCCGAGGTCAGCGCGCCCACTCCGTCCGGCACGGGCACGCTGATCCGCGCTTGGGAATCATCAGTGGAGACCTCGACGCCGACCACTGACCTCACCAGCTCGGCCAGTCGGTTCAGCTCAGCAGGGTCGGCGGCCACGACCTCCAGGCGCTCCTCGCCGATCCGCCGCTTGAGTCCGGCCGGAGTGTCCTCGACGAAGTTCTTGCCGTGGTCGATCACACTGATCCGGTCGCAGAGCTTGTCCGCCTCATCGAGGTAGTGGGTGGTCAGCAGGACCGTGGTGCCCTGGGCGGCCAAGTTCTCCACCGCTTCCCAGACCTCCCGGCGCCCGGCCGGGTCCAGCCCTGTGGTGGGCTCATCCAGGAACAGCACCTGAGGCGCCAGGATCATGGAGGCAGCCAGGTCCAGCCGGCGCCGCATGCCGCCGGAGAATCTCTTGGGCGAGCGGTCGGCAGCCTCCTCAAGACTGAAGAGCTCCAGCAGCTCCTCGGCCCGCCGCCGGGCCTGCGCTTTGGGCAGCCGGAAGAGCCTGCCGAACATGGTCAGGTTCTGTCGCGCCGTCATCAGGTCATCCACCGCCGTCTGCTGGCCGGTCAGCCCGATGCTGCGCCTCACCTGGCGGGATTGGGAGACGACATCGTGGCCAGCCACACTGGCGCGGCCGCCGTCGGGGATGGTCAGCGTGGCCAGGATCCGAACCGCCGTGGTCTTGCCGGCCCCATTGGGCCCCAGCAGCCCGTGGACGGTGCCGCCGGGGACGGCGAGATCAACCCCGTCCAGAGCGACCTTCTCCTTATATGTCTTAGTGAGACCTTCGGCCTCCACTGCGAGTTCTGAGGGCATCAGGACTCCTCTCTTGCTGAGTACGTTGTACGGCGTACGATGCACGCAGAACAGTATCGTACACTGTCCGCAGTACACAATCCCCCGGACCCCAAGAGGTGCCATGATCGAGCCGAACCCGGTGCTCCAGAGCCTGAAGCTGCTGTGGGAAGGGACCCCGGAGCCCAAGAAGGGCCCCAAGCCGACGCTCACGCTGGAACAGATCGTGCAGACGGGCGTGGAGCTGGCTGACCAGGAGGGGCTCGAGGCTCTGTCCATGCGCAAGCTGGCGCAGAAGCTCGGCGTCGGAGCGATGTCCCTCTATCGCTACGTCCCCTCGAAGACCGAGCTGCTGAACCTGATGCTCGACGCCGTGAGCGGACCGGACCTGGAGCGGGAATCTTCCTTCTCCCAGGGCTGGCGCACCGGCCTGGAAGCGGTGGGACACGGCGGCAGAGACCAGTACCTGAGCCACCCCTGGCTGCTGCAGGTCAATTGGACCCGTCCGGTGCTCGGCCCCAACTCCGTTGCCGATATGGAGCTGATCCTCAGCGGCCTGCAGGATCTTCCGCTGAGCGACCGCGAGAAGATGAACGTGGTCGTCTCCCTGGATTCCTACGTCACCGGCGCTGTCCGCCAGGAGATCCTCTCGCAGCGAGCAGCTGCCGAGTCAGGTATGACTGACGAGGAGTTCTGGAGCAGCCAGGCACCCATCCTGCAAGAGATCTTCGACACCGGCCGCTTCCCCGTCATGGCTGGCCTGGACGACGACACCTTCACCGGCACATGGGAGGAGAACTTCCAGTTCGGACTCGCACTCTTCCTGGACGGCGTTGAGCAGCGGATCGTGAGGCATACCCCCTCACGCGGCTAGGAACTCCCGGATGTCAGCAGTGACGCGTTCCCAATCCGAGCTGAACCAGATCAGGTGATGCTCAGCTGAGGATTCCGTCAGCCTCGCGCGGGGCAGCACAGTGTGAAGCGCTTCGGCATGGGTGAAGGGAACAGATCCGTCCCTGAAGCTATGGATGATCAGCGTCTCCTGGTGCGGTGACCAGCCGCCGGGGCTGCGCAGCCCCCGCAGGTCTCGGAGGAATCCCCGTCCAGAGCGCATCTGCGAGGAGACCACCGCCAGTGCCTCCTGATCCTCCTCGGCCAGCGCCGCAACCGCTTCACGTCCGCTGAGGGTGGAGAGTTGGCCGACCATGACAGAGAGCCCGATGCCGCGTGAGGCGCGGATCATGCCGCGCATGATCGCCCAGGTCACACGCTCCGTCCACGGGGACAGGGTCAACCGGGCCACGGCACAGGTGGGAGCATCAGGCCATCGGATCGGGCCCACCGCCGCCTGCAGGATGATCCGGTCCACCAGCTCAGGGTGACGTTGCGCCATGGCCAGCGCCGTGGGCCCTCCCGCAGAGATTCCGACGGCGACGGCCTGCTCGAGGCCCAAGCCCTCACACAGCGAATGCACGGCGTCGCAGAAATCTTCGATTCCCACGCTCGGTGCGACTCTGCCTCCGTTCCGCGACTTCGCCGACACTGTGCGCCCGTAGCCGGGCCGAGAGACGGCCAGCACCGAGTATCCCAGGTCGGCGAAGACCTCCTCTCCGAGGGCGAAGCCGGCATGCATATGCGCGCCGTGGAATATCAGCACTGCGGCCTTCCCCCTCGGCTCGAAACGGTATTCCAGAGCGCCTCGGCCCTGTTCGGCCACTGCCGTGGGACGGATCAGATGTGCCATCCGACCAGCATAGGCGGCCCCTCACGCGGAGGGGAGAGCTGGGACAGCACTGGTGCTGGTGGCCACGGGGGTGTTGCTGGTCCTGCTGGCCAAGTTCACCTTTGCCCGGCAGAGCCCTCCGCAGAAGACGTCAGCCACGCCCTGATCTCGGCGGGCGCTTCCAGCGGGAGAAGGTGCCCGACGCCGGCCTCATCCAGTCATGCCATTACTTCTGCTGTTCCAGCCATTCGGGGAATGACTGGTTTCCCAACTGAGCCCCGGCGCTCGGCAGCTGCAGACCGGCAGCCATGCCTCGCATCATCGGCATAGGCAGGCGCACAGGCACGACCAGCCGCCTGCTCCCCTGGCTGTGTGCATAGCCGCGAACCATCTGGGCCAATTCCTCTTCTCGGGGACCAGCGAGGTCCGCAGCCCTGCCCATTGGCTCCCCCTCGGCCAAGCTCACCAGATTCTCAGCGACCTCCCGGCCGGCCACGGGCTGCACCCGTGCACGTGGGGCCAGCACAACCGGCCCCAAGGTGGAACGCTGCAGGGTCTGCGCCGCGAACTCATGGAACTGTGCCGCACGCAGAACGGTGGTGGGGACGGCGGCGTCGTCGTAGATCTTCTCCATCGCCAACTGACCCGCGTAGAAGCCATACGGGTTCCGGTCCACCCCGATGATGGACAGACGCACCACATGTGGCACTTTCACGGTTCCAGCTGCAGCCAGGACATTCTTGGCCGCCGCACTGAAGAACTTCACAGCGGGTGAGACAGAAAGTGTGGGCATGCTGGACACATCGACTACAGCGTCGGCGCCGCTCAATGCCTCGTTGAGCCCCTCGCCGGTGGTGACATTGACGCCAGTCCTGCGGGATGCGGATGTGACCTCATGGCCTCGCCCCCGGGCTGCCGCGACTGTCAGTGAGCCGACTGTTCCTGTTCCGCCGACGACGGTGATCTTCATTTCGGTGTTCCTCTCCATATCGTTCGTGCTGCGCAGGAATCTGCATCTATAGAGACGACGAGACGGCCGGCCAGATTGTCAGGTGGGATCATGGGGAACATGACTGCCGAGCTTCTCGACATCGACGGCGAGCGTCCCCGGCTTCTGGGTCTGGCCTATCAGATGTTGGGCACTGTGGCCGATGCCGAGGATGCGGTGCAGGAGGCGGTCAGCAGGTTCTATGCGCTGCCGGATCAGGAGAGGGCGGCGGTTCAGCGACCTGGGGCTTGGCTGATGCGCACCACTGGTCGGGTTGCTCTGGATGTGCTGAAGTCTGCCCGCCACCAGCGGGAGCTCTATGTGGGCGAATGGCTCCCTGAACCCATTCCTGGACATGGTGGGGAGCTCAAAGGCTCCTCTCCGGAGTCGTATGCAGTTCTGCAGACCGAGGTCTCCTATGGACTCATGGTGGTGCTGGAACGGCTGAGTCCCGCCCAGCGGGCGGTGTTCGTGCTGCGAGAGTCATTCGGTCTGGGGTTCCCCGAGATCTCAGAGGTAGTGCTGCGCAGTCCCGGGGCCTGCCGGCAGTTGGCATCTGAGGCCCGGAAGAAGATTCAGGCTGGCGAATCCACTCGTGATTCTGAGGAGACCGGGCATGGTCAGCTGGTGCGAGCCTTCGCGCATGCCTGCTCCACCGGTGACATAGCGGAGCTGACGAGGCTGTTGGACCCCAGTGTGGAGCTGAGGTCCGATGGCGGCGGAGTCGCCTCGGCTGCACGTCGCCCGGTCATCACCGCAGTGAACGTCGCCAAGATGCTGGTGGGGCTACGGCAGAAGTATCCCGAAGCTGAGGTTGAACGTGTCACCCTGGCAGGGGGCGAACAGGGTGCGCTGCTCCGCCTGGGTGAGGAAGTCGGTGGGCTCATTGCCTGCGGCACAAGCAGCGGTGTGATCGCCCAGGTGTGGATCATGCGCAATCCGGAGAAACTGCAGCTGTGGCAGTAGTGGCTGCTGAGACTTGAACCGGCTGAGCCGCTGCTTCCCTAACAAGTCAGTCCAGGCAGAACTCGTTGCCTTCGATGTCCTGCATCACCTGGCAGGACTCGTTGATGCCGTCAGCTTTCAACAGCTGAAGGCGGCGTGCACCCAGAGCTTCGAGGCGTCGAGCTTCGGCATCGAGGGCGGCGAGCCTTTCATCGCCGGTGAGCCCGGTGCCGGTGCGGATATCGAGATGGACTCGGTTCTTGGTGGTCTTCTCCTCCGGTACCCGTTGGAAGTACATGCGCGGTCCGACGCCGTCAGGGTCCTCGGCCGCCCAAGCGCTGCCTTGTTGTTCCGACGGCAGGGCAGCGTTGAACTCATCCCAGGAGCCGAACCCCTCGGGAACCGGCGGATCTTGGTACCCCAATGCGACCTGCCAGAACTTCGCGACAGCACGCGGATCTTCACAATCGAAAGTGATCTGCACCGTTTTTGCCTGTGACATAGGGGCAGGCTACAGCGGCCCAAACCGGCAGGCCAGAGCTGCCATCACGCGGTCCGGCGGACCTACCGATCGGCTTGCTGCCCCGCATAGTGCAGCTATCGGCGGGCAACAGGTCACGCGGCTGGTGGACACGACCACAGTTCCTGCTCCCTGCCGCAGGCACCGCCGCGACAGTCGCAGTCGCCATCGGCTGGGGCCACGACTCCGCGGGCAGCGGGGATCACCAGCCCCTTCCCTCATCTGCGCCAGATCGTGGCCTACCGGAGGGGTTCCGGAACAATCTCGGAACACCACCCCTCCACACTGGCAGCGCACAGACCCCCACACTGAGCGGAGGAGAGCACAATGCCCACCCCGGACAAGCCCACCCTGGCCATCATCATCGGCAGCATCCGTCCTGACAGGTTCGGCCCGACGCCGGCAGCCTGGTTCGCCTACGAGGCACAGCGTCATGGTGCCTTCGAGATCGATCTCATCGACCTGGCGGACTATGACCTCCCCATGGAGCTGGCCGGAAACGACCCTCACGCCGAACCACCCACAGATGTCGCACGGCTGGGCCGACGCCTGGCCGCAGCAGATGCCTTCGTGCTGGTGACACCGGTCTACAACCGCAGCTACTCCGCAGCCCTCAAGACCGCCATCGACTGGTTCTACGGGGAGTGGGCCCTGCGCCCGGTCTCCTTCATCTCCTACGGAGGCACCACGGGCGGTCTGACCTCCATCGAGCACCTGCGCGGCATCTTCCCCGAGTTCCCCTCGGTGACGGTGAAGAACTTCATCTCGCTGCCCGACTTCTGGACGCGCTTCGACCACGACGGACACCCCGTGGACAGCGAGGCGCTGCGACCACCGGCAACTGCTGTGCTCGACGAATTGGCCTGGTGGGCGCCCCTGCTCCGCCGTGCCCGTTCCACACGCCCCTACCCCGGGCTGGACTTCGCTCTGGCAGACGGCCAGGCGTCCCCCGCGGCAGACCTCGCCCCCGCAGCGGCCGAGGCGTAGCGTGAAGACCATATCGTCACATGCGCCGTCACATGCGCTCCCCGCTGATGTGCCCAGCGCTGCTGGAGGTCATCGACGACCCAGCCACACACCACCGAGCGTTCGGGTTCGGCAGCACCACCACGAAAGCGGCGTGAACCGCTGATCGGTCAGGGCTTCGGCACCACGATCTCGTTGACCAGTCCCGGAGCGCAGGCGATCTCCCAGCGGTATCCATCCGGATCCCCGAAGTATCCGCTGTACCCGCCCCAGCCGCGTCTCACCGCCGGCGAGATCGGATCCGCACCTGCCTGAGCCGCCGCAGCCAACACGGCGTCGACCTCATCCTCGGAGGCGACATTATGCGCCAACGTCAGCGGGGCGACGCCGACTCCCGAGCGAATCGTCCCGACCTCCTCCTCGAACTCCTCCGCAGCCCACAGCGAGAGCAACAGGTGCTCTCCGGTACGGACCATCAGCACGCCGGGCGCCTCCAGCTCGGGCGTCCACCCCAACCCTGAGATGTAGAAGTCCCGCGAGCGCCTGACATCGGAGACGGCCAACGTGATCAGTGAGATGCGCTGCTCCATGCCTGAACGCTAGCGCCTGCGCCGGCCCGCCGCCAGGGTCGGGCACGCTCTGACTCAGTCTCTGCTCCGGCGGTGTTCCGGTTCTCCGTTCCACCTCCGGAACAGAACCGGAGCGCCCCGGGCGCAGCCTGAGTCCATGACGACACACACAGAGAACGACGCCGTCCCCGCCTCCCCGCCCAAAGCCACGGTCAAGCAGTGGCTTGGTCTGATCATCATGGTGGTCCCGCTGTTCATGCTGGCCACCGACGTCACCGCGCTGTTCCTGGCCATGCCTTCGATCACTGCCGACCTTCTGCCGGTGGGCTCCCAACAGCTGTGGATCCTGCACATCGGTGAGTTCCTCAGCGCAGCCACGATGATCACCTTCGGCCTGCTGGCCAGCCGAATCGGTGCCCGCAGGCTCCTGCTGAGCGCGGTGACCGTCTACGGACTGGCCTCCCTGGTGGCGGCCTTCGCGCTCAACCCAGAGATTCTCATCGGCGGCCGGGCCCTGCTCGGCATTGCTGCCGCCGCCTTCACCCCGGCCGGGATGATCCTGGTCCGCCGGACCTTTCGGGACCCCAAGCAGTACAACATCGCCTTCGCCACCTACATGGCGGCATTCACTGGCGGCATGGCCGCGGGTCCGCCCTTCGGCGGGCTCATTCTGGAGCACTTCTGGTGGGGCGCCGTCTTCCTGATCAACGTGCCCATCGCCGCAGTGCTGCTGATCGGCGGGCCGTTCCTGCTGGAACGCAACCATGCCGACCGATCGGTACGGATCGATGGGATCTCCGTGGTGCTGTCCATCACCGCCATCCTGACTCTGGTCTATGGACTCCAGGAGCTCTCCGCCGCCGGACTGTCCTGGCTGCCGCTGCTCTCCTCCAGCCTCGGCGTGGGCCTGTTGCTGCTGTTCATCCGGCGGCAGCGTACCGCGGCCCACCCGCTGCTGGATTTGGGCCTGTTCCGCATCCGAACGATCCGGGTGCTGCTGGTGGTGCTCTGCGCGGTGATGTTCAGCATGTCTCTGGTGGACATGCTGCTCCCCCAGTACATTCAGCTCGTCCGCGGACTCAGCCCCCTGGAGGCCGGACTGGTGCTCTTGGCACCTGCGATCGGAAGCACGGTCGGCGCGATGCTGACTCCGCTGTTGGCCGGTGCCAGAGACATCGGGCTGTCCCTGGCCGCACCGTTGGCGATCACCGGTATCTTCGCCGCGGCGCTGATCCTGTGGCTTCCGGAGGCGAACCTGGCGGGCCTGATCACCGCGCTGACGCTGATCACCCTGGTGGCGTCCTCCGTGATGACCCTGCTCTCCCAGCTGATGATCAGCGCAGCCCCGGAGGAGAAGACCGGATCCGCCACCGCACTGCAGGAGGTCGCCGCCAGTCTCAGCATGGCGTCCTCGCTGGCCCTCCTCGGCGCCGGAGCGCTGGCCCTCTACCGGACGGTGCTCACCGGCTGGTCCGAGGGCCACATCCCCGAGGACGCCGTGGAGACTGCCGGAGAGAGCTTCGGCGCCTCCGGTGCTGTCCTTCCGCAGCTGGACTCCTCCCAGGCAGAGGCTCTGCTCTCGGCGGTGGAGGAAGCCTTCACCGCAGTTCTGCAGGCCGGTTACGGTGCCTACGCCCTGACCTCGCTGCTGCTGGCGGGTGTGGTGGTGCTGCTGACCCGGCGTCGTCCGCTGGACTGAAGCTCCGCGGGAAGAACCTCCTCGGAGAAGTAGCGCCGCAGCGCATGACCCGCGTTCACCCGATCCCTGGGCGACATGCGACCGAACAGCTGCTGGGACCGATGATCCTCCCCTCGGCGCTGAGCGAGCATAGCGGCCAGCGCGTCATGCAGAGGCAAGCAGTAGACGAAGGCCACCCGCTGGGCGATCCGGTGACCGCGCCTGAGGTGACCTGTGGCCTCGTCGAGACTTCCCTCCCGCAGACGCAGGGCAGCGTGCACCAGCTCCCAATAGGCCATCTCGCTTTCCAGGTTGAGCTCAGCGCTCAGGGCGAGGACCTCCTCGGCCAGGCGGCAGGACTCCTCCCTTCGCCCCTGGGCCTCAGCCCAGAGATGCTGAACCCCCAGAGCCTGAGTCAGGCCGTAGACATCGCCATGGCTGCGCAGGATCTCCTCCACATCGCCGCCGTCCGGCATCCCTTGGGGAGGCTCCTCCCAGAACTCCAGCAGGAACCAGTCCCGCTGAGTGGAGCCGAAAGCCGCCGCCCGCACGTCGCCGGCCTCCAGAAGATATCCGATCGCCTCATCGGCCAATCTCCTGCCACGCTCACGGTGCTCAGCATCGGCATACATGACAGTGCTGGCGAACCACTGAACCTGCATGCGGGCCAGCTGGCTCTGCTCATCAGCGTCGAAGGCTTCGAGGGACTCCAGGACCTGACCCACCTTCTCTCCAGGGAGGCGGTCCTCCACCGTGCGAGCGAGGACGCGCAGCTGAGCATGGGCACGGCGCTCCTGGGGGCTCTGACCCGGATTCGGACAGTCGGCCGCTGCGGCGAGATCTTCGAGCAGGGAATCCATCCGGCCGGTCATCCACCGATACCAGAAAGTGGAGAGGACCAGTGCCACCGCGCTTGCTCCGTCATGGCGCCGCAGAGCCTCGGTGACCGCCGCACTCAGATGTGATCCGGCTTCATCGATCCGCCGGACCCAGTCACGGGCCTGAGGCCCGAAGAGGAACTCCCGGGCGCAGTCGACGAGGTTCCGGTGATACTCGATATGCCGGGCGACCACCGCATTCCGCTCCCCAGAGTCCTCCAACCTCTCCGCCGCATAGGTCCCGACAGTCTCCAACAGGCGGTACCTGACCTGGCCCTCAACCTCGGTGACTGAGACCAGGCTGCGCTCCACCAGCCTGGTCAGCGCACCCAGCACACGACGCCGCGGCAGCAGCACAGTTCCATCGGCACTGATGACGCTGTGGTCAGCCTCCGGGCAGGACTCCTCCCCGAAGGACGGCCGGCGCTGGGAATCCGCACAGACCTGATCGATCACATCCAGACGCCAGAGCACCGGATGCACGGCCAGACGCCGCAGCAGGACCTGCTCCTGCTCATCGAGCAGCTCCCAGGACCAGTCCAGCATGCCCCGCAGGGTCTGCTGCCTCCGCGGTGCTGCCCGCCCCGGGCGGGCGAACAGATCGAGCCGATCGGTGATCCGCTCCAACAGGTCCGGCACGGAGAGCACCGAGGTCCGAGCCGCGGCGAGCTCCAATGCCAGCGGCAGCCCGTCGAGTCTGCGGCAGAGCTCGGCCGCGGCGGCCAAGGTGCCGGCGTCGTCGGCCATCGCAGAGTTCACCGCACGGGCACGGGTCATGAAGAACTCAGCGGCCGCACTCTCCACATCCTCCGCCGGCAGCTGGGGCACCACCAGCCGCTGCTCCTCGGCCAGACCCATCGGCTCACGACTGGTGGCCAACACCTTCACCCCAGGTGCTCGGCGCAGCAGCCCATCGGTGAAGGCGGCCACCTCGTCGATGACGTGTTCGCAGTTGTCCAGGACCAGCAGAGCCTCCCGGGCCTCCAGCGCCGCCATCACACGGGCGGGGATCTCCTCCCCGCCCTGCCAGGGCGAAGAGAGGGACAGCGCCTCAGCGGTCATCCGGAAGATCCGGTCCGCGGGGCTCCCTTCCTCTTCACCGCGACGAGGCACTTCGGTCAGATCGACGAACCACGCCCCAGCCCCGCTCTGGTGCACCAGCTGCCCGGCCGCGTGCACCGCCAGCCGGGTCTTGCCGATGCCGCCGACCCCCAGAAGGGTGATCAGACGGTGCTCGCCGAGCAGGCTGAGCACCTGCTGGGTCTCCTCTTCGCGGCCGAGGAAGGCTGAGGCGTAGGCGGGGAGCCGGCCGCCGGCGTCGGGAGCCTCAGGTGCTCCACGACTGTCGGCCGCGCCCTCGCTCCCGCCGGCGTCCGGCACCTGCTCCATGACCTCCGGCTCCTGGCGCAGAATGCTCAGGTGGAGCTGCTGCAGCGCCTCCGTAGGCTCGATCCCCAGCTCATCGGCCAGATGCCCACGCAGCCGCTCGTAGGCCGCGAGCGCCTCCGGCTGACGGCGGGTGCGGCAATAGGCCAGCAGCAGCGGTGCGGCCAGCCCCTCCCGCGTGGGGTGCTCGGTCAGCGCCGGACCGGCCAGGGCCACCGCGCGCTCAGGCCGCCCCACAGACACCAGCGCCTCCGCGCAGAGCTCCAGGCCGCGCAGCCGCGTCTCCTCAAGGTCGGCGATCTCTGCACTGAGCCACAGCTCATCGGCGAACTCCACATAGGGCCGGCCGTGCCACAGCTCAAGGGCGCTCTCCAGCATCTGGGCCCGCCGATCATCGGCGGGCAGCTCAGCAGCACGCCCGACGGCGGCCCGAAGGACGGCGGCGTCGAGCGCCTCTCCCTCCAGTTCGATCCGGTACCCGCCGCCAGATCTGCTCACCATCTCCCTGCCTCCCGCAGTCGCCTGCTCCAGCAGGGCGCGCAGCTGCGACAGCTTGGCCTGCAGCACCCGTGAGGGGTTTCCGGGGAGATCCTCGCCCCAGACTCGACTGATCAGGGTCTCTGCGGGAACAGCTTCTCCGGCATTGAGGGCGAGGGCAGCGAGCAGCGCCCGGACCTTGCGCTCCGGGATCTCCAGGGGACTGCCGGCGTCGTCGACGAGCCGGACAGCGCCGAGGACCTCTGCCCGCATGACACCTTCAGCCTCGCCCGGTCAGGCGCTGTCGGCCTCTGTCCCTCCGGACTGGCGGGCGCCGAGGGCCTCATCGAGCTTGAGCAGGCCGGGGCCGTCATCATCGATCAGGCGAATCTTGCCGATCAGCTCGGACACCATGGCCTCCTCCTCCAGCTGCTCGTCCACGAACCAGTTCAGCAGCGGCAGGGCATCGATGTCGCCCTCCTGCTGGGCCAGTCGATAGAGGTTGCGGATGGCTTCCGAGACCTTCTCCTCATGGGCCAGAGCAGCCTGGAACGCCTCCAGGACGCCGCCGGCCCGCACACTGACCGCCCCGATGGCCTGGATGCGCGGGTGGGCGTCGCGGTCGGTCATGTGGTCGATGAACTTATTGGCATGGACCACCTCTTCATCGGCCTGGACGCGGAACCAGGAGGCCATGCCCGGCAGGTCGAGCATGTCCATCTCGATGCCGAGCTGACGGTAGACCAGGGATGCCTCCAGCTCCAGGGTGACCTGAGCGTTGAAAGCTTCCTCCAATGTGCCGGTGAGCTGTGCCATGAGGAGTTCCTCCAATGGGTGAGGGGTCGATGGGACCTCGGGTGCTCCTCCTCACCCTAGCCCTGCCGAGGGCGCCTGGATAGGGTGAGATCAGACAGGGTCCGGAGCTCTCCGGACCGGCACCGGCCGACCGATCAGAGAGTGAGCCACCGTGGAATTCCGATACCTGGGCAACAGCGGACTGAAGATCTCCTCCGTCACCTACGGCAACTGGCTGACCCACGGCTCGCAGATCGAGAACGACGTCGCCACCCGGTGCGTCCATGCCGCACTCGAGGCCGGCATCACCACCTTCGACACCGCCGACGTCTACGCCAACACGGTGGCCGAACAGGTCCTGGGCGATGCTCTGGCCGGCCAGCGGCGCGAGTCTCTGGAGATCTTCACCAAAGTCTATTTCCCCACCGGACCCAAGGGCCCCAATGACACCGGCCTGAGCCGCAAGCACATCATGGAGTCCATCAACAGCTCGCTGAAGCGGCTGGGCACCGACTATGTGGACCTCTACCAGGCCCACCGCTTCGACTATGAGACGCCGCTGGAGGAGACCATGCAGGCCTTCGCCGATGTGGTCCGCCAGGGCAAGGCCCTCTACATCGGCGTCTCCGAGTGGACCGCGGAACAGATCCGCGCCGGCCATGCGCTGGCCCAGGATCTGGGCATCCAGCTGATCTCCAACCAGCCGCAGTACAACATGCTGTGGCGGGTGATCGAGCCGGAGGTGGTGCCCGCCTCGGAGGAGCTGGGCGTCAGCCAGATCGTCTGGTCGCCCATCGCCCAGGGCGTGCTGACCGGAAAGTACCTGCCGGGCCGGCCGTTGCCCGAGGGCTCGCGGGCCACCGATGAGGAGGCCGGCAAGTTCATCCAGCGCTATATGGAGGAGGATGTGCTCACCGCCGTGCAGAAGCTCAAGCCCATCGCCGAGGATCACGGACTGACCCTGGCGCAGCTGGCCATCGCCTGGGTGCTGCAGAACCCGAACGTCGCCTCCGCACTGGTGGGCGCCTCCCGGCCTGAGCAGATCGCTTCGAATGTAGCCGCAGCCGGGGTCACGCTGGACAGTTCCACGATGTCTGCCATCGATGCGGTGATCAGTCATCTGGCCCAGGACGACCCCGCGCTGACGACGTCTCCGGAGCAGCGGCTGACCTGAGATACGTCACAATCGTTATGAAACTGTGCCCCTGCTCCCGTAGAATCGGGCACAGTTCCATACTCCCAAGAAGACAGAGGGCAGACGCGTGACCAGCGCCAGCGATGACCTGCGGGCCACCGCACCCTTGTGCGTGCGCGCCCGTACGACCCTCTGTGCCGCGGTGCTCACCGGCGGCATCGTCTTCCTGGGCGCGGGTCCTGCCTCCGCCTCCGCTGCCGCGCAGACTCCTGAGGAATCTCCCTCCCCCACCACGGCCATCGACGCCTCCGAACAGCAGGCCGTTCAGCAGGAGGACGACGCCGAACAGGACGCCGACGAGGGCGAGACCGCTGAGCCCGGCCAGGCCGAGCAGGACCCGACTGACGAACCGGGCCAGACTGTGGAGCCTCCGGCCGATCCCACCGCCTCCGATTCTCCGGAGGACGGCGAGGAGCAGAGCACTCCGGAGACGCCGCCCTCGCAGGAGGACGAGCAGGACAGTGAGGCCACCTCAGAGCCCTCCCCCACACCGGATCCAGAACCCTCCCCCACACCGGATGAGGACGAGGACGCCGGCAGCGAGCCCTCGGAGCCTGAGGCACCGGAGGACCCTGCTCAGACCCCTGAGGGCCCTGAGCAGTCCCCCGAGGGCCCTGAGCAGTCCCCCGAGGGCCCAGAGACCGAACCGAGCGACCCGGCGACCTCCAGCCTTCAGTGCAGCTCCACGACGGTTCGGTCCGGCGGGACCGGCACCGTCCAGGTAGGCGGCGCCGAATCCCTGCAGATCGCCAACGGCTCCACAGGCGTCTACGGCGGAACGGCTGAGATCTCGGGGACCTCCGTGGTCTACCACGCCCCGAGCAGCGAGACGGGCACCGACTCCTTCCTGGTGGAGGACACTGTCGGCAACGGCAGCTGCACCGTCTCCTTCACTGTGACCGGAGGCTCTGGGGCCGAGGAACCAAGCGACTCCGACGACACCACCAGCCCCAGCGGCCCGACCGGTTCCGGCGGTGCTGCCGGCACCGAGGCATCGGCACCGAGCACCGCGCCCGCCTCCGGCCCGGAATACACCCTGCCCGGCACGCCCAGCACCGAAGACCACTCCACGCCGGAGGCCGGCCAGGACGATGGTACCGAGCAGTCGGACCAGGACGATGAGGACAGCGAAGACGAGGGGGGTCTGGCCGAGACCGGAATGGACTCAGCCAGCACCCTGGCCGCCCTCTTCCTCGCACTGGGTGCGCTGCTCTCCGGGGTCGCGGCCCTGATGGTCGCCCGCCGTCGCATCTGATCAGAAGACGTTCGGCGCAGGCTTCCTGGCCGAAGGCAGCGCCGTGTCCCGGCGCCACTGGGCGATCTCCTCGCTGACCGTGAAGCCCTCGGGCATCTCATAGCCCAGATCTTCGATCATCTCGGCGATCTGCTCATTGGTCACCGGACCCTGCTTGCCGACCAGGCGTCCTGCCACTACGGCGCGCACGTAGATCTCACCGTCGACCACAGCACGGTGCTCGATGTAGAAGCAACGGTCATCCATGCCGATCAGCCGGGTGTGGATCTCGAACTTGGTCATGAAGGTGACCGAGCGGCGGAAGGTGATCTGCTCCGCCTGGACCACCGGGTGCCAGCCGCGCTCCTTGGCGCCCTTCCACATGCCTGACCGGGCCATGAGGTCATAGCGGCCGAGGTCGAAGAGCGAGAAGTACTGCCCGTTGTTGATATGCATCAGGATGTCGATATCGGTGGGCAGCGCCCGCAGCGTGATGACGCTGGTCTCCCAGGGGGTCATCGTGGGACGACGGCGAGCCTTCAGCAGAATCAGCAGAGTACGGAATATCACATGCATAGGCCCAGCCTATACACATCACTTACTCTTCAGTAACCTGCTCGCCCGTATGTTCTGCCTGCTCAGAGTCATCCGCTGCATCATCATCCTGTGCCGAGGCCGAGGCCGGGGCTGAGGCTGGGCGCAGCACATAGCCGGCGCCGCGGACCGTGTGGATCATCCGCGGCATGTCTGCCTCGATCTTCTTACGCACATAGCTGATGTAGAGCTCGACGATATTGGCCTGGCCGGCGAACTCGTACTCCCAGACCTGCTGGAGGATCTCCGACTTCGACAGCACGGTGCGGGCATGACGCATCAGCAGGCGCAGCAGACGGAACTCGGTGTCCGAGAGATCGATGTCCTTGCCGGCGCGGCGCACAGTGCGGGCGGCGGTGTCCAGCACCAGATCACCCACCTCCAGGCGTTCGCCCTCGCGGCGCTCCGGCAGGCGGCCGGTGAGGAAGTGCAGGCGCCGCAGGGACTCCTCCACGTCGATGGTGCCGGTCATATGGTCGTCCACGGGGCGGCACAGGTGGAGGATCTCCTCCAGGTCGGCCTCGGCGTCGAACCAGATCAGAGCGGCGGAATGCTCGCGCAGGCGGTGCAGCTCCTCGAGGATCTCCTCCAGCTGCGGGATGCGCCGGCTGGCACGGGCATCGACCAGCAGCACCTCGGGCTCATCCTCCTCCGCGCTCTTGGAGGCGATCTCCCGGTTGGGGGCATGCAGGACTTTGACGTCCAGGCTGCGCAGACGCTGGGTCAGCTCGGAGACGGCGGGAGAGGGCCCGCCCAGGATCAGCACCGGGGAGGAGACGCGCAGAGATGCGGGTGCGCCGTTTTCGTCCAGCGTCCCGCCTGCCGCTTGAATACTCACGTTGGCCTCCCTCCTGATCTATCCTGCCGCGTCTGCCGCCGGATCACAGGAACAACACAGCTTTCAGAGTATTCCAGAAGGGGCAGGATCGCCCAGCCGGACCCGCCACGAGCCTCTCCTGCCTACTTCAGCGTGAGCATCTTCCAGATGAAGTACCCCGAGCTCAGCATCAGCATCCCGACCCCGACGAGGGTGAGGGCGGCAGTCTCTGCTCCCGTGATCGCGGGTAGAGCCATCCCCAGAGTGGTCATCGCCAGGGAGGCGGTGGTCCACACCATCAGCTGGGCACCGTTGCGATACTGACGCTGGACGTTGCGTTCATTGAGCTCACGCGGATAGTTGTAGATCCGCGGATACCTGGCCAGGACTGCGCAGCCGAGGGTGCCGACCAGCAGTCCGAGGACAGGCCAGACCATCGTCGCCGGGGAGCCATAGGTGACGTCACCGCTGAATCCCCACCGCACGGGAACCTCCTCCGACATGGAGGGGATCTGCAGCAGCGTGTAGACGCTCACCAGCACTGCGACAGCCACGGAGGACGCGAGCAGTCCACGGTGGAAGGGATCCATCCGCACTGCAGGCTGGGGGCGCGACTTCGCCGTAGGGTAGACCAGCGTGCCGTGGTCGTCACGGAACGGCTTCCCGGTCCGCATAGCCTCAGTCCAACTGGTCTCCACCTCTGGATCGCGCCCCTCGAGCTCCCGGCCCAGACCTTGCGACTTCTCCCCCATGCCTGCTGTCCTTCCTGTGCGCCCGAGCCTTCTTGGACACCACCCTGCCAGATCCTGGCAGCCCTTCGCCGATGGGTGGGCATGGAGCGTCACCACCCCGGATCACCCCGCCCACTTCCCGCAGATCGCCGAATTCAGCCCTCGGGTTCTAGTGAACGTCGCAACGACCTGACCGTTCAGGAGTTGCAATGCCCAGACGTGAATCCTCTCGAGGAGAGCCTTATGCCGAAGCGGTGAAGGCTGACTGCCTTCGCCGCTTCGGCCAGA
>NZ_BMIS01000013.1 GCF_014642675.1 Nesterenkonia cremea | reverse complement strand
GGATGATCTGTTCCGGGGTATGGCGTCTTCTCTTGCTTGTCATGGTCACACCAGTTTTCCTGCCCGGAGCACCGGGCGCTAGTGCGACTCTCATAACTCGTGGACCGAAATCAGGGGGTCATGCCAGTGCGGTCACGGTGGCTTCAACATGAGTGGTGCGATGTTCTGCCAAGTGGCTCTGTGTGATGTCGCGGACCCTAGCGTGTCCGAGATTCCGGCTTCGGTGAGAGGCTGAGGCGACTTGCTGCCAGACCATGAGTGTTGTGGGTTCATCGGGGCGCACATAAGCGGTGGTGAATGCGACCACGGCACCTTCAGGGCTGCGGATCACGCGAGTGGTGTCAGCGAAGTCCCGGCACCACAGGCGGTAGTGATAAGGGGAGTTCAGGTCGATCCCTGGGTCTGCTCTATCAGTCTCCACATTGAGGACCCATCGTTCACGGATGGGAGTGCCGGCCTCAGCTGCGTCGTAACGGTCATACTTGGACGCTAAGCACGCTCGATTCGGCAGGCCTGTCGGACAGATAGCAACTTCAACATTGATCAGAGATCAATGGTCTCGCTCTTCCCGCGTCACGTTCTTCACCTGTGAGGAGAGTGCGTCTGCAACAGCGGTGATGGGGGCACCCTGCTCTGCCCCTGCTCGGGTAGTCAGGATCAGCTGGCGGGACGGTACGGGATCACCACCCAATGGCACTGCGATTGCTTCGGAGCTCTGTGTGGGGGCAAAGCGTGAGGTGAGGCTGACTGCTCCTGTCGTCTGGACCAGAGCTGCCACGGTGGACCACTCGCGGGCGTAATGCACTACGGACGGGGTGAAGCCTGCTGACCGGCAGGCAGTGAGTACCTCATCGTGCCCGGCCTGTCCCTGTGCAGGGATGATCCACTGCTCATCAGCAAGGTTCCTCAGGTTGAGCACACCCTCGGAGGCGAGTTCATGTGACGAGGGAAGCAGGGCGTCAATGGGTTCCCTGGTCAACTCGACTTGGGCGAAGCGGGGGTCGCTTCGGTTTGGTACACCCTCCTCCACAACAGCAAGGCAGATGTCTGCCTCTGTGGTGATCAATCGATGGAAATTTTTGGGTGGCTGATCCTCGATGATCTTCAGTTTCAAACCCGGGTGCCGCGTCGCCAGTTTGTCGATCGTCGGGGCAAAAAGCGTCGTGACAGCTGATGGATGAGCGACGACGGTCACCTGTCCTGCCAGTTCATCCGAGACACGGAGCGTCGATCGGGTCTCCTCCCACCTCTGGTGAGCGGCATCGGCATAGTTCACCAGGGCACGGCCCTCTGGTGTGAGTTTCACTCTGCGCCCTTCAGGCTTAAGCAGTTCCACACCGAGTTCGTTGGCAAGCTCTTGGATCTGCCGCGAGACTCCGGAAGGACTGCGATACAGCGCATTGGCGGCCGCAGTGACCGTGCCGACATGTGCGACCATCCGTAGGAGTTCCAACCTGCGATCCAACATGCACTCAAAGTACATGGTTGCTGTGCTTAAGGGGAACTAGACGTCAACGCTTAGCCCTGGTGACGATGGACAGGCCCGTTACCTGAAGTGAGGAAGAGAGGAAGGTGCCATGGGCGAGTTCCTGGGCGTGCTGGCTGCCGTCATGTTCGGCACCTCTCATTTCTTCAACGGAGTGCTGGCCCGGCGGATCCCAGCGATGAGTGTGGCTGTCTATTCGCAAGCCGGTGGAGCCCTATTCTTCCTGGCCTGGGCGCTCAGCATCTTCTGGACTCAGGGGGACCTGGAACCGATGGGTGATCAGGACTTCGGATGGGCTGTGCTCTCAGGCATCGGCTCAGGAATCGGAGTCGCGGCGCTCTATGAAGGGATGCGCAGACACAACATCTCCATCGCTGTTCCAGTCACCAGCATCGTCTCAGTCGCAGTACCTTTCATCCTTTCGACCACCCTGCTGGGCGAGCCCCTGCAGCTGCATACCGCAGCTGCTGGAGTGATGCTGCTGCCGGCGATATGGCTGCTCAGCAGACCCAATAGGCACGGAACGCTCCTTGGCCAGCCCGACCTGCAGGCGCGTCAGAACGTTTTTGCGGCCGTCTACGGGGTTATCGCCGGAGCGGGGTATGCCACTCAGTTGTTCGCGCTCAGTCGGATCACTTCCGCCGTACCGGTGGAGCCCTTGCTGACGGGACAGCTGGTCAGCCTCGTGCCGCTGCTCGCTCTCGCGTGGTTCCGCGCAGCCCCGCTGCGGCTGAGGAAGACAACGCTTCAAGCTGCCACAGTCGGGCTGGTCGCAGCCTTGGCTATGGCCTTCTATCTCTATGCCACTCGGCACGCTCTGCTGGGTCCGGTGATGATCGCCATCGCTCTCTACCCCGCGATACCAGTACTCCTAGCCCTTCTTGTGCTCAAGGAACGCCTCAGCCGATTCCAATCCGCGGGACTGGCCATCGCCGCCGTCGTTGTTCCAGTTGTCAGTCTGGCGAGCTGAGAAGCAGCCATGGTCTTGTTTCCGGCAGTGGCACTGAACCTCACATGCTGCTGATCTCTTCAACCGGATCCTCACTCCCAACGGAACAGCGCACCCGCGACGCCGGCCCCCATCACGGCAGAGCCGCCGAGCACCACCCAGTTTTGGAACTCCACCGCCTCGCCCAGCCAGGCTGACTGGAAGGCCTCCACCGAGGCACCGAAGGGCAGCCAGGATCCTACCGTCTGCAGGACCTCCGGCAGGTTGTCGGCCGGACCGAACATCCCGCCCAGCGCAGCGATGCCGAAGAAGGCGATCAGCCCGATGGCCACCGACGAGTTCGGCGTCGGGGCGATGGAGGCGACGATCATGCCCAGTCCGTACATGGCCGCGCAGCAGGCCAGCAGCACGCCGGCGGCTGTCAGCGGGGCCAGCGGGAGAGCGGCGTCGAAGAAGATCAGCGCCACGGCGAAGGCCAGGCCGATGCCCAGGACCACCTGGATGAAGCTGACCACCATCTGAGCCACCAGCACCATGGCGGGTGAGGCCGGGGTGACCGCCAGGCGTCGCAGCAGCTTGGTCTTGCGGTAGGTGGCCAGGAAGCTGGGCATATTGATCACCGCGATCGTGGCAACCACCATGGAGATCACCACCGGCAGGGCGTAGTAGGAGAAGACGGTGACGCCCTCGGCGATCTCCTGCCCTCTCTCCTCGATGGAGATCCCCTGCATGACCAGGATCAGCAGGGGCAGGCCCAGAGGGACGATGAGCCCCGCATAGTCACGGATCACCATCTTCGCCTCGGCCTGGATCAGCCGCAGCCAGGCGGCGGCGCCGGGGCGCCATGCCGGTCGTCGGATATCAGCGGTCTCACTCATCAGTCGTCCTCCTCGTCATCGTGGATGTCCTTGCCGGTCAGAGCCACGAAGGCGTCCTCCAGAGTGACCGCAGCGGCCTGCTCCTTCAGATGCTCGGGGCTTCCCTGAGCGATGACCCGGCCCTGGTCGATCAGCGCCACACGGCCGCAGAGGCGCTCCACCTCATCCATGGCGTGGCTGACCAGGATCACGGTCTGCTCGGTCAGGGACTCGATCGTGGACCACACCCGACGCCGAGCCTTGGGGTCCAGGCCGGTGGTCAGCTCATCGAGGATCACCACCTCGGGGCGGCCGATCAGGGCCAGAGCGATGGACAGCCGCTGCATCTGACCGCCGGAGAGGTCGTCGAACCGTGTCTTGGCCTTCTCCGTCAGCTCCACCATGGCCAGCGCGGTCTGGGCATCCAGCGGGTCGGGATAGAAGCTCCGGTAGAGCTCCACCAGCTCCCAGCAGCTCAGCGAGCCGTGCAGGTAGGCCTCCTGCAGCTGTACGCCCAGGATCTGGCGGACCTGCGCCCGGTCGGTGAAGGGATCAAGCCCCAGGATGCGCACGGTTCCCTCCGAGGGCCGCCGCAGTCCGGCGATCATCTCCACTGTGGTGGTCTTGCCGGCCCCGTTGGTGCCCAGGATCCCGAAGGTCTCGCCGGCGCGCACCTGCAGGCTGATCCCATCCACCGCTGTCTTCTGTCTGTATCGCTTGACCAGATGCTGAGCATCGATGGCCAGAGGCGCGGTCTGCTGTGTCATGCCTCCAGGCTCCTCCGGCCGCGGGCGGGTGCGCCTGTGCCGGAGGTCATCGCTGCGGCCATGACTTTCGGCACCGGTGCCTGTGCAGAGCCGTTCAGTACGCTGAAGCTATGGAACCCCGCCCTGCCCAGCGCACCGCTGAGGTCAGCCCCGAGATCGCCTCAGAGTCTGCCGCCTCGGCCGAGGGCCCCGCGGCGGCTCACCGCGACCACCGTCGGGGCCTGGAGCTCTCCGGGATCGCAATCCTGGTGCTGTGCCTGGGCGTCGGGCTCCTCATGCTCTTCGCCGCAGACCCCTATGTCCCGCCCTGGCTCTGGGTGCTGCTGCTGGTGGGATGCCTCGGTGGGCTGATCCTCGCCGTCGCCGAACACTTCGGCCGGTGGACGCGGCACCTGCTCTACGCGGTCTCGGTGCTCTGCTCCTGGGCGCTGCTGCTGAGTCTGCCCAACCAGGGGATGATCGTGGTGATCCTGGTGGTGGTCGCCGCGGCCGGCAGCTACCTGCTGCCTATCCGGGCGGTGCTGGGCGTCATCGGGCTCAACTGTGCCGTGGTCATGCTTCACCTGATGTTCCACGGAGTGGAGCCGGCCGAGTATCTGACGGTCACCGCCTTCTACGCGGTGATCCATCTGGCCTCCATGTTCAGCACCTATGCCCTCTACCGGGAATCGCTGCTGCGCGCCGAGCTGGAGGAGAAGAACCTGGATCTGGAGACGGCGGGTGTGCTGCTGGAGGATTCGGCCAAGACCGCTGAGCGCCTGCGCATCTCCCGGGAGCTCCACGACGCGGTCGGTCACCAGCTCACTGTGCTGAACCTGGAGCTGGAGGCCGCCGCACACCGGGTGGAGGAGAGCTCCCAGGGCCGGGCCCATGTGGAGCGGGCTCAGCAGGTGGCCAAGGACCTCCTGGGCGAGGTCCGCGGCACAGTGGGTGAGCTGCGCCGCCGCAGCCCTGGAGATCTGGAGGATCATCTGCGCCGCCTGGCCGCCGCAGTGCCTTCCCTGGAGATCCACGTGGAGGTGGCCGGGGATCTGCCGGAGCTGGACGAGCAGCGGCAGGAGGCCCTGCTGCGCGCGGCCCAGGAGATGATCACCAATGCGGTCCGTCACGCCGAGGCTCAGGAGCTCTCCCTGGAGCTGTTCCAGGAGGAGGGCGAGACCGTGCTGCGCGGCACTGATGACGGCTATCCGCCCAAGAGCATCACCTTCGGCAACGGCCTCTCCGGGCTCCAGGAGCGGGTCCGGCTTCTGGGCGGGGAGCTGGGTGTGCTCACCCGTCCCGCCTTCACCGTGGAGGTGAGGCTGCCATGACGGAACCGGCAGGTGCCGGACCAGCAGAGATGCCCGCCTCCGCCCCGCGCGTGCTCGTCGTCGATGACCAGACCCTGGTCCGCCAGGGGATCCGCACGCTGCTGGAGCTGGGCGGCATCACCGTGGTGGACGAGTCCTCCGACGGTGCGGAGGGGCTCACCGTTCTGCGCGCGGAGAAGCCCGCGCCCGACGTCGTGCTGCTGGATCTGCGGATGCCCCAGTACGACGGGATCTGGCTGCTGCGTCAGCTCCAGGAGGCCGGACCGCCGCTGGAGGCCATCCCCGTGCTGGTGCTGACCACCTTCGACGATGACACGTTGGTCCTGGAGGCGCTGCGCGCCGGAGCGCGGGGCTATCTGCTCAAGGACGTCACTGTGGAGCAGCTTTCCCGGGCCGTGCAGACTCTGGCCGAGGGAGGAACACTCATCGCGCCCTCCATCACCGATCGGCTCCTGCGGGCCATCAAGAGCTCCTCCGAGCCCACCGGCGCCCAGGGGAGAGTGGTGGAGCAGCTCACCCAGCGGGAGATCGAAGTGCTGCGCCTGGTGGCCGAAGGGTATTCCAACCGGCAGATCGCCTCCCTGGCGCATCTGGCCGAGGGCACGGTGAAGAACCACCTCTCCTCGATCCTCACCAAGCTCGGCGCCCGGGACCGCACCAATGCCGTGCTGCGCGCGATCCGGGAGGGCATCCTGGGCTGAGCCCGCTGAGCTGAGCTCTCCCAGACGGAGTTATATCCAGCTTCCTCCCAGGTTTCTCTCAGTAGGCTGGTGCCTGTGAGTGCATGACCGAAGGATGGATGAGGGTGACTGACTGATGACGACTATCGGCTTCCACGCCTCCCATGAGCAGATCGCGCCCTCGCAGCTGCTCAAGGACGTGGTGCAGGCGGAGCAGGCGGGATTCGACGCCGCCATGTGCTCCGACCACTTCATGCCTTGGTCTCGGCGCCAGGGACATTCGGGCTTCTCGCTGTCCTGGTTGGGCGCGGCCCTGGCCTCCACCGAGTTCAGAATCGGCTCGGTCAACGCCCCGGGCCAGCGCTATCACCCGGCGGTGATCGCCCAGGCCACGGCCACGCTGGGGGAGATGTTCCCCGGCCGCTACTGGGTGGCGCTGGGCGCGGGCCAGGCGATGAACGAACACATCACCGGTGACCGCTGGCCGGATCTGGACACCCGCCGACGCCGGTTGGAGGAGTCCGCAGACATCATCCGCCGGCTGCACCGCGGGGAGACGGTCAGCCACTCGGGTCTGGTGGAGGTGGACACCGCCTACCTCTATGATCGGCCGACCGAGCCCATCCCCACCTACGGCACCTGCATCACCCCGGACTCTGGGCGCCGGGCCGCCGCCTGGGCCGACGGCATCATCACCCTGAACCAGCCGGGTGGTCAGCACCATGAGGTCCGCCGCGCCTATCGTGAGGCCGGCGGCACCGGCCCGGTGATGCTGCAGATCCATCTGAGCTGGGCACCCAGCCGCAGCCGGGCCGAGGAGATCGCCTATGATCAGTGGCGCAGCAACGTCTTCGGCCCGCCGCTGGACCAGGACCTGCCCACTCCGGAGCATTTCGACGCCGCCGCCGATGAGGTGGGGATCTCCAGCGTGCTGGAGGCGGTGTGGACCTCCGAGTCGCCCCAGCAGCACATCGGATGGATCGCCCAGGCCGCCGCAGACTTCGACGCCGTCTACCTCCACCACGTGGGCCAGGACCAGGCGCCCTGGCTGGAGACGGCGGCCGAGACCATCCTGCCTGCCGTGACGAAGGAGCTGAGCTGATGCGCATCACCGAGACCGCAGACCTCTGGTATAAGAACGCGGTGGTCTACTGCATCGATCTGGAGACCTATCTGGACTCCGACGGCGACGGCATCGGCGACCTCCACGGACTCACCCAGCGGATCGACTACTTGGCCGAGATCGGGGTGAACTGCATCTGGCTGATGCCCTTCTACCCCTCGCCGCGGCGGGACAACGGCTATGACATCTCCGACTTCTACGGTGTGGACAGCCGCTACGGGAACCACGGCGACTTCGTGGAGCTGGTGCGTCTGGCCCATGACCGCGGCATCCGGGTGATCGTGGACCTGGTCATCAACCACACCAGCGATCAGCACCCCTGGTTCCGGAAGTCGCGGACCTCCGCTCAGAACCCCTACCGCGACTACTACGTGTGGCGCTCCGAGGACCCCGGAGACACCTCGGATCAGACCATGTTCCCGGACTCGGAGGACGGGATCTGGACCTATGACGAGAAGACCGGGGAGTGGTACCTGCACCACTTCCTGCACACCCAGCCGGACCTGAACACAGCCAATCCCGCGGTGCGCGATGAGATCGCCAAGATCATGGGCTTCTGGCTGCAGGTGGGTGTGGACGGATTCCGCGTGGATGCGGTGCCCTTCGCCATCAACCAGACCACCTTCGAGGGCCGGGATGAGCATGACCTGGACGAGCCCCATGACTATCTGCGCGCCCTGCGGGCCTTCCTGCAGCGCCGGTCCTCCGGGCACGGCTCGGCCATCATGCTTGGGGAGGTGAACCTGCCGCATGAGGAGCAGATGACCTTCTTCGGCGGTGAGGACGGAGATCAGCTGACCATGCAGTTCGACTTCTTCACCAACCAGCGGCTCTTCCTGGGGTTGGCTCGCCAGCAGGCGGCGCCGCTGGCCGATGCGCTGGCCTCCCGGCCGCAGAACCTGAGCCTGGAGACCCAGTACGCCAACTTCCTGCGCAACCATGACGAGCTGACCCTGGACCTGCTCACCGAGCAGGAGCGCGAGGAGGTGCTGGACGCCTTCGCCCCGGAGGAGGAGCACCGCTTCGCCGGGCGCGGCATCCGGCGTCGTCTCCCCGGGATGTTCGGCGGGGATCCGCGCCGGCTCAGGATGGCCTATTCGCTGCTCTTCGCCCTGCCCGGGACCCCGGTGCTCTTCTACGGCGAGGAGATCGGGATGGGGGAGAACCTGGACGTCCCGGGACGCGAGGCCGTCCGGACCCCCATGCAGTGGGCGGATGCCAAGAACGGCGGCTTCTCCACCGCCAAGCCCTCCCAGCTGGCCCGCGCCGTGGCCGAGGGCTCCTACGCTCCGGAGCACATCAACGCGGCCGAGGCCCGCCGTGACCAGGACTCCCTGCTGCACCATGTCATCCGCCTGGCCAAGCGCTACCGCGAGTCCCCGGAGATCGGGTGGGGCGCCTTTGAGGTCGTGGAGCAGGAGCATGAGCAGGTGATGGCCCACCGGGTCACCTGGGAGGATCGCTCCATGGTGCTGCTGCACAACCTGCGCTCCGAGCCGGTCACGGTGAGCTTCGAGCTGCAGGACGAGGAGGTGGGCGCCGAACTGGTCGATCTCCTCGATGAGGCCTCCTGCGTCCTGGACAGCGACCACACCGCCGAGGTGCAGATGGGGGGCTACGGCTACCGCTGGCTGCGGATTCGCAGGGCGGGGGATCCCCGTCTGGTCTGAGCCCCCTCCGCCTGACTTGCGCAGGCGGTGCCGATGGTGCGGAGATTCCCCGGCAACCTCTGCAACACTGGGGGAATGATGAACGCCAACACTGCTGGGCACCGGACTGCCCTGCTCAAGCCGGTCGGCCTGGCCGCCGTCGCGCTGCTGGCCCTGACCGCCTGCGACAACCCCTTCGACGCCTCCGGCGGAGACTCCGCCCCCTCCACTGAGGAGCCCGCTGAGGGCACGGAGGCTGAGGCCGGTGCCGAGGAGGTGCCGGAGGAGGCCCCCACCTTCGGTGAGATCCAGGAGGAGATGTGGGAGGCGATGCTGGCCGCCGACTCCGTCACCATCGAAGGTGAGGTCCAGGCTGCAGAGGCCGATCTGGACGAGCTCTTCGAGGGCATCGATGAGGACGCCGTCGGCGATATCCGCATCTCCGGCTCTCTGGACGGCAGCGATGCCGAGATGAGCTACAGCGCCGGTGAGGGCAACGCCTTCACCCAGCGCACAGTGGAGGGCACCGAATACTTTCGCGGCGAGGACTTCGGCACGCTGTTGCTGGCCGAGCTGGACGACGAGGTCGCCGAGGCCGTGGATGAGGACTTCCTCAACCGTGTCATGGAGGATCAGTGGGTGGAGTTCTCGGCTGAGGGCGAGGCAGGCGCCTACTCGGCGGAGGACATCTTCGCCGAATGGCAGTCCGAGCTGGCTGAGGAGGACCTCGACGGCCTGACCGGCGAGGTCGCGGAGCGCGAGGGCCAGGAGGTCTTCGTCTACACCGCAGAGGGTGACGACAGCCGCGAGTACGTCGTCTCCGCAGAGGGTGAGCCCTACCTCCTGGCCTGGGAGGATGAGGAGAGCAGCTACTCATTCTCCCAGTGGGATGCCGCAGAGCAGCCCGAGACTCCGGAGAACATCATCACTCTGGATGAGATCTTCGAAGCCGTGGCAGAGGAGCAGGGCTGGCCCACCGATGATCTCGAAGACCTCGATAACCTTGATGAGGACGCCTCAGGCGAGCAGTGAGGGACATCCCGAGCGAGGAGGAACGATGAAGAAGCGCACCCTGAACCGCAGGTTCTCCCAGGCCACCGGACTGGTCTCCGTGGGGATGCTGACGATGACCGCCTGCGTGGGGGTCGATGACCAGGAGGCCCCGGAGGAGGAGCAGGACGACGTCGATCAGGACGAAGCCGAGGATGACACCGACGCCGCCGGCCAGGATGCCGACCAGGACGATGAGGACGATGAGCTCGTCGAGGCCCCTGCGCTGGAGGACATCGAGGACGATGTCTGGGAGGCCTCGCTGGACCAGGAGTCGGTGAGTCTGCGGATCGCCCAGGACCAGATGGTCGGAGGCTCCGAGGAGCTGGAGGACATCGACGACATCGATGACGACGACGATGACGACGATGACGACACCGAGACGCTGAGCGCCGTGTCCCCGCAGCTCGACGATGACGATGATGACGATGATGACGACCCGCTGCAGGATGAGGACGACATCGAGGATTCCGCCGAGGACGACGGCGAGATCGAGCTGTTCTACTCCGGTGAGATGACCGGCGAGGGATCCGCTATGGAGTTCACCCTCGGCGACGTCGACGGCATGGAGTTCCAGGGCGAGTACCTGACCTTCGGCGACACCGTCTACCAGAGCACCGAAGGCTTCATCACCGACCTGCTGGTCGGCGCTCCGGAGGATGTGGAGGTCCCGGATCCGGATGACATCGATGATGCCTTCGAGTTGAACTGGGTGGACCACAGCGACTTCCAGACCACGCTGAACCACACGGCGGAGCAGTACCTCGAGGAGATCCGCGACAACCTGGACCTGCTGCTCGGCGAGGACGAGCTGGCGGACTTGGACGCTGAGGCCTCCGAGGGCACCCACGAGGGCGAGGACGCCTGGATCTACGAGACCGATGAGGTCGAGATCATCGTGCTCGCCGATGAGGAGCAGCCGCTGCTGCTCCACGTGGATGTGGACTACGACGGCATCGAGTCCAGCATCGAGTTCAGCGAGTGGAACGAGTCTGAGGAGCCGGAGGAGCCGGACTCCGACGACGTCTACAGCGCTGAAGAGGCCATGGAGATCGTCGAGGAGCTCTGAGCGGCTCCGCTCTGCCCTGACTGAAGGAGGCTCGCGTGTCCAAGTGGCTCTCTCGCTTGGGACAGCTCTGTGCCCGTCGGGCCAAGACTGTCCTGGCCCTGTGGCTGGCCGCACTCTTCGCGGCGGCCGGTGCCGCAGTGGCCTTCAGCGAGGGGACCACAGCCTCCTACAGCATCCCCGACGCCGACTACGAGACCGTCCTGGAGGACCTCGGGGATGAGATCGAGACCTTCCAGGGCGGCTCAGCGGTCGTGCTGCTCTCCACTCAGGACGGCAAGGACTTCACCGCAGAGCAGCGCTCGGGCGTCGCCTCGCTGACTGAGGAGGTCGAAGAGGTCGACGTCGTGCTGGAGGCTCCGGACCCCTTCTCCCAGCAGGAGGAGATGGAGCAGTCCCGAGAGGACCTGGAGGAGGGCGTCCAGGACCTGGAAGAGGGCCAGCAGGAGATCGACGAAGGCCAGGAGGAGCTCGACGAGGGCTATGAGGAGCTCGAGCTGCTCATCGCCCAGCTGGGGGAGCAGGACCCTGTGGTCGTGGAGACCGAGGCCGAACTCTCCACCGCTCAGGAGGAGCTGGACCAGAGCCAGCAGGAGCTGGACGAGTCCCAGGGAGACCTGGAGCGCGCCGAACGCCAGGTGGAGCTGACAGAGGATATGAACACCGTCAGCCCGCAGTCGGGCGCTGCGCTGCTGACCCTGCAGCTCTCCGAAGAGGCGTATGACCTGGGCCCGGAGCAGCAGGAGGCCATCATCTCCGCCGTGGAGGCGAACCTCCCGGACGGAGTGGAGGCTGACTTCGCCCTGGAGCTGGTCCAGGACGTCACCTCCATCGTGGGCACCAGCGAGATCATCGGTCTGGCCGTGGCCGCCCTGGTTCTGTTGATCACTCTGGGGACTGTCGTGGCCGCCGGACTGCCGGTGGCGCTGGCGCTGATCGGTGTCGGCGTCGGGGTGGCCGGGGTCTTCGCTCTGTCCTCCGTGGTGGAGCTGACGGATACGGACCCGATCCTGGCCCTGATGCTCGGCCTGAGCCTGGGCATCGACTACACCCTGCTGCTGATCTACCGGCATCGCGGTCAGCTGGCCCGCGGCATGGGGGTCCGGGAGTCCATCGGGCTGGCCACCGGCACCGCCGGCTCAGCCATCTTCTTCGCCGGTGTGACCAATGTGATCGCCCTGGCCGCCCTGGTGGTGACCGGCATCCCGTTCCTGACCGTGATGGGCTTGGCCGCCTCGGCCACCATCGTGGTGGTGGTCGCCGCAGTGCTGCTGCTGGGGCCTGCCGTGCTGGGCCTGCTGGGTCATCGCATCCTGCCCAAGCGGCTGCGCCCGGCCGCCGTCGGAGGGCCTTCCGACGACGATTTCGGCGCCACAGCGCTGACGCCGGAGCAGAACACCCCGGTCCGCTATGAGCGCCTCTCGGCCCACGCCCAGGACCGGCTCATGGACCGCGGCTGGGGGCGGGTCATCACCCGGCATCCATGGGCGGCCATCCTGCTGCCGCTGATCCTGCTGGTCACCGTGGCGCTGCCCGCTGCGGATCTGCGGCTGGGGCTTCCCGACGGCGGCTCCGAACCTCAGGACTCCACCGCCTATGCCACCTATGACACCGTGCGCGATGCCTTCGGGGCGGGGGAGAACGGCCCGGTGCTGGCTGTGGCCGAGCTGCCCGAGGGGCTCAGCGAGACCGAGCAGGAGGAGGCCGGGCTGGACCTGGCCGAGGAGTTCGCGGCCATGGAGGGCGTGGCCCGCGCCGTCCCGGCAGAGGCCAACGACGCCGGCGATCTGCGGCTGCTGCAGATCGTCCCGGAGACCGGTCCCAACGATGAGGAGACCTCTGATCTCGTGACCTCCCTCTTCGGCGCCCAGCAGGCTCTGGAGCAGGACCACGGGCTGAGCTCCCTGGGCTTCACCGGGCAGACGGTGGCGAACATCGAGATCGCCGAACGGCTGCAGGACGCCATCCCGCTGTATGTGGGCATCGTGGTGGTGCTCTGTCTGGTGCTGCTCATGGCCATCTTCCGCTCCGTGGCCGCTCCGGTGCTGGCCGCAGTGGGCTATGTGCTCTCTCTGGCGGCCAGCCTGGGCGCGGTCACGGCCATCTACCAGTGGGGCTGGCTCAGCGAGGTCTTCGGGGTCAACGAGCCCGGTCCCATCCTGGCCTTCCTGCCCATCCTGATCTGCGGCGTGCTCTTCGGCCTGGCCATCGACTATCAGCTCTTCATCATGTCCGGGGTGCGTGAAGCCCATGCGCGCGGCAGCGGCGCCCGGCAGGCCATCCTGCGTGGTCTGCGCCAGGGCGGGCCGGTGGTGCTGGCCTGCGGGATCATCATGGTCTCGGTCTTCGCCGGATTCGTCTTCGCGGATCTGACCATCATCCGGCCCATCGGCTTCGGCCTGGCCTTCGGCGTGCTGGTGGAGGCCCTCCTGGTCCGTGCCACGCTCATCCCCGCAGCCACCTACCTGCTGGGGGAGAAGGCCTGGTGGCTTCCGCCCTGGTTGGACCGGCTGATCCCCGATGTGGACGTGGAGGGCCGTCGGCTGGAGGAGCAGGCGCAGCTGGGATCCCCGCGGGAGGAGAGATCTGAGGGGGACGTTCAGGGTTCGCCCAGAAAAGTGGCGGAAGTTGACGCTGGCTGAATATAGGCTCCATGCCGACTATGAGTTTCAAGCAGAAGCATCTTCAAAGCTTCTCTCCAGCTCATGAATATGGTGATGATGGTCTCAGGTCGCCCAGAGGAACTGAAGTTGGGCGGATCTGGAGCGGAAAGTCCGCGCAGCATCACAGGATGCACACCCCACGGAGGTACTGAACCGCATGGCTACCACCGATGACAACAAGCTTCGTTCCCTCGCTGCCGTTCTGGGCATCGGCTCGCTGGCACTGTTCGGCGTGACCGCATGTGAAGACGGCGGCGCCGATGACACTGAAGACGACGGCGTCGAGAACGGCGAAGACCCGGCAGAGGACCCCGCGGATGAAGAGGATCCGGCGGACGATCCGGCCGATGAGGAGGATCCGCTCGAGGATGACCCCGCTGACGAAGAGGAGGACGAGGGTCTCTGATCCTCACTTCCTGTCACGTCTGCTCTGCGGCCCCGCTCGGATGTGTTCCGGGCGGGGCCGCAGTGTGTCTGACCTGTGATGACAGTGTGCTTCAGCGGGTGCTTCAGTGATGTGTGGAAACGTTCAGAGAGTGTCCAGGAAAGCTGTCTCCGGTGGGCAGTTCCTCCAAAGCCCGTAAGAGGATTCTCTGAGTGTGGCGAAACTCCCGCTCTGACCTTTTCTCAGCGCTTCCGATCTGGTCAGTATGGGTCCAAGTCATCCGGTAAGGATGGCCTGGCAAGAAACGCGGAGAGTCCGCGCAGCATCCAAGCGATGCAGAATACGGAGGTGCACTTTCATGGCAACCACCGATGCAAACAAGCTTCGTTCCCTCGCTGCCGCAGTCGGCGTCGGCTCTCTGGCGCTCTTCGGCGTCACCGCCTGCGACACTGAGGAAGACGCTCCCGAGGAGAACGGCACCGTCGACGAGCCGGCCCAGCAGGATCCCGCCCAGCAGGATCCCGCCGAGGAGGATCCGGCCCAGCAGGAGGATCCGATGGGTGAGGATCCTGCTGATGAGGATGATCCGATGGGCGAGGACCCCGCCGATGAGGATGAGGACATGGGCGAGGACCCCGCCGATGACGAGGATGAGATGGGCGACGACCTCAACGGCGACGACGAAGAGGATGACGAGGCTGGCCTCTGAGGCTGAGCTGATCCTCGCGGCCTGAGTGTCGCAGATCCTCGAGAAGCCCCTTCCGGTACGGAGCTCCGGCTCCCCTGGGAGGGGCTTCTCTCTGTCTGCGCGGGGGCGCCGGCGGAGTGCCCGGGCTCATGATCGCCCCATCTCAGGGCGCTGGTGCGGTGTAATTGTGAATTACTCATATTTGGGGCAGACTAGGTGTCATGACTGAGACGACGGACTGGCCGGCACAGCTGCGTGATCGCGGGCTCCGCGTGACCCGCCAGCGGCTTGCGGTCCTGGACGCCGTCGCAGCTCATCCGCACCAGCCGGCTGAGGCGGTCCACACGGCCGTCACCGAGCAGCTCCCGGAGATCACGGTCCAGTCCGTGTACACCGTGCTGCACGACCTCACCGCCAAGGAGCTCGTGCGCCGGTTCGACCCTCCGGGGTCTCCGGCCCGCTACGAGACCCGCACCCATGACAATCACCACCACGCGATCTGTTCGGTCTGTGGACGCATCGAGGATGTCGACTGCGTCCACGGCGAGGCCCCCTGTCTCGAGGCACCGTCAGGCCTGGGGATGAAGGTCGATGTCGCCGACGTCGTCTTCCGCGGTGTCTGTGATGGGTGCAGGGTGAAGGCCGAAGCCTGAGACCGGCTGTCCCCGAAGTAGAAGAGAGAGAGTCAGCCTTGAGCGCACCCAACACACCGAATGCGACTGGTTCCACCACCCAGGCAGGCATCCCAGCCGTCAGCGACCGCTTCTCCCTGTCCGTGGGGGATGACGGCCCCATCGTCCTGCATGACCATCACCTCGTCGAGACACTGGCTCACTTCAACCGGATGAATGTTCCGGAGCGCCGGCCGCATGCCAAGGGCGCCGGTGCATTCGGCACCTTCGAGGTGACCCACGACGTCTCCCAGTACACCAAGGCAGACGTCTTCCAGCCCGGCAGGACCACTGAGACCCTGCTGCGCTTCTCCACTGTCGCCGGAGAGCTCGGATCCCCGGACACCTGGCGCGATGTGCGCGGTTTCGCGCTGAAGTTCTACACCGAAGAGGGCAACTTCGACATCGTGGGCAATAACACCCCGGTGTTCTTCGTCCGTGACCCCATGAAGTTCCCGCACTTCATCCGCTCCCAGAAGCGTCTGCCGGACTCCGGCCTGCGCGACCCGCACATGCAGTGGGACTTCTGGACCCAGAACCCCGAGTCTGCCCACCAGGTCACCTACCTCATGGGCGACCGCGGCCTGCCGGCCTCCTGGCGCCGCATGAACGGCTACGGCTCCCACACCTACGCCTGGGTCAACGCCGAGGGCGAGCGCTTCTGGGTGAAGTACCACTTCATCAACGAGAACGGCTTCGACACCATGTCCGGTGAAGAGGCAGAGCGCCTGGCCGGTGCCGACGCCGAGCACCACCGTCGCGACCTCTTCGACGCCATCAAGCGCGGCGAGCACCCGACCTGGACCCTCTACGTGCAGGTCATGCCCTACGAGGACGCGAAGACCTACAAGATCAACCCCTTCGACCTCACCAAGACCTGGCCGAAGGCCGACTACCCGCGCATCCCCGTGGGCAAGCTGACCCTGAACAAGAACCCGGAGAACTTCTTCGCTCAGATCGAGCAGGCTGCCTTCTCCCCGGGGAACATGGTTCCGGGCACCGGCAACTCCCCGGACAAGATGCTGCTGGGCCGCAACTTCGCCTACGCGGACGCTCAGCGCTACCGCATCGGCACCAACTTCCAGCAGCTGCCGGTCAACCGCCCGAAGAACCCGGTCCACACCTATAACTTTGAGGGCAACATGTGGTACGACCACACCGGCGACCGCCCGGTCTACGCCCCGAACACGGTGGAGGGCGCAACCTGGTCCGACGAGCAGGGCCCGGTGGACAACGGCTGGGAGGCCGACGGCGAGCTCGTCCGCTCCGCCTACACTCTGCGTGAGGGCGACGACGACTTCGGTCAGGCCGGGATTCTGGTCCGCGAGGTCTTCGACGACGCTCAGCGCGACCGTCTGGTGGAGACCGTCTCAGGCGCCCTCGAGGGCGTCCAGGAGCCGGTGCTCTCCAACGCCTTCCAGTACTGGAAGAACGTCGACGCCGAGATCGGCGCCCGCATCGAGGCCAAGGTCAAGGGCTGAACCTCCTGCGGTGAACCGGCCCGCTGAGGTCGCCAGATCGTCGGCTGCGGCGATCTGAGATGAGAGGACCCCTTCGCAGGGCAGCCGACAGGCTCCGCGCGGAGGGGTCTTTTCGCTGTTCAGGACACGTGGGCGGCGGCGACCTGGACGGTATTACACTGGTCGAGGCACGTCCTCGCGGTCTTAGGAGAATCTCTTTGAGCAAAGACATCAACACCCAGCCCCTGTCCGACGTCGACCCGGAGATCGCCCAGGCGATCGCTGATGAGCTGGGCCGCCAGCGCGGAACTCTGGAGATGATCGCCTCCGAGAACTTCGTGCCCCGTGCGGTGCTCGAGGCTCAGGGGTCTGTGCTGACCAACAAATACGCCGAGGGCTATCCCGGACGCCGCTACTACGGCGGATGCGAGTTCGTGGATGTGGCCGAGAACCTGGCCATCGAGCGTGCCAAGGAGCTCTTCGGGGCTGAACACGCCAACGTCCAGCCCCATGCCGGTGCCCAGGCCAATGTGGCCGTGATGAGTGCCTTCCTCAAGCCCGGCGATAAGCTCATGGGCCTCTCCCTGGACCACGGCGGTCACCTGACCCACGGCATGAAGCTCAACCACTCCGGCAAGTTCCACGAGATCGCCGCCTATGAGGTGGACCCGCAGACCGGTCTGATCGACATGGAGAAGGTCCGCGAGCAGGCTCTGGCGGAGAGGCCGGACATGATCGTGGCCGGCTGGTCCGCCTACCCGCGGCAGCTGGACTTCGCGAAGTTCCGCGAGATCGCCGATGAGGTCGGCGCCGTCCTCTGGGTGGACATGGCTCACTTCGCCGGCCTGGTGGCCGCGGGACTGCATCCTAACCCGGTGCCCCACGCCGACGTCGTGACCACCACCGTGCACAAGACCCTGGCCGGCCCGCGCTCGGGCATGATCCTGACCAAGGCCGAGCACGCCAAGAAGATCAACTCGGCGGTGTTCCCCGGGCAGCAGGGCGGCCCTCTGATGCACGCCATCGCCGCCAAGGCCATCGCCTTCAGGATCGCCGGCTCGGAGGACTTCCGCGAGAAGCAGCAGCGTACCGTCCAGGGTGCCCAGCTGCTGGCCGAGCGTCTGCTCTCCGAGGACGTCACCGAACACGGCGTCTCGGTGCTCAGCGGGGGCACCGATGTTCACCTGGTCCTGGTGGACCTGCGGAACTCCGAGCTGGACGGCAAACAGGCCGAGGATCGGCTGCACGAGGTCGGCATCACGGTCAACCGTAATGCTGTGCCGAATGACCCGCGCCCGCCGATGGTGACCTCCGGTCTGCGCATCGGCACTCCGGCGCTGGCCTCGCGCGGATTCGGCGAGACCGAGTTCCGCGAGGTCGCAGACATCATCGCGGAGGCGCTCAAGCCGCAGGCGGACCTTGAGTCGCTGAAGTCCCGGGTGGCCACCCTGGCCGCCGACTTCCCGCTCTACGACGGCCTCGAGGAGTGGTGAGACTTGAGCACTGAGGCGACAGCGCAGAAGCTGGACGGCAAGGCCACCGCAGCCGCCCTGAAGCAGGAGCTGGCCATCCGAGTGGCGGCGCTGAAGGAGCAGGGCATCACTCCTGGGCTGGGCACAGTGCTGGTGGGTGCTGACCCGGCCAGCCAGACCTATGTGACAGGCAAGCACCGGGACTGCGCCGAAGTCGGGATCAACTCCATCCAGGTGGAGCTTCCGGAGGACATCTCCCAGGAGGACCTGCTGGCGGAGCTGGAGAAGCTCAACCACGACGACGCCTGCACCGGCTACATCGTGCAGCTGCCCCTGCCCAAGCATCTGGACACCAACACGGTGCTGGAGGCGATCGCACCGGAGAAGGATGCAGACGGCCTGCACCCGATGAACCTGGGCCGGCTGGTGGCCACCGTCAACGGTGAGATCACCACGCCGCTGCCGTGCACGCCCAAGGGCTGCATCGACCTGCTGGACCACTACGGTCTGGACCTCAACGGTAAGCATGTGGTCGTGGTGGGACGCGGCGTGACCATCGGTCGGCCGATCGGTCTGCTGCTGACCCGCAAGCAGATAAACGCCACGGTGACCCTGTGCCACACCGGGACCAAGGACACCGCCGGGCATCTGGCCCAAGCCGATGTGGTGGTGGCCGCCGCCGGCGTGAAGCATGTGGTGGATCCCAAGGACCTCAAGCCCGGAGCCGTGGTGCTGGATGTGGGTGTGACCCGTGAGGTGGACCCGGAGACCGGCAAGGCGACGATCCACGGCGACGTCGCCCCCGGCATCGAGGATGTGGCCTCCTGGTACTCCCCGAACCCCGGGGGAGTGGGTCCGATGACCCGCGTGGAGCTGCTGGCCAACGTGGTCCAGTCTGCTGAACAGCAGGCGCGGGCCCTGGCAGCAGGGGTCTGAGCGCCAGCGGTCTGAAGGCTTTGGATACAGTTCCGCCCCGGGAGGATTACCTCCCGGGGCGGAACTGTCTGAAGCGTGTGAGGGTCAGGCGCTCTGCTGTTCCAGGTAGTTGCGCACATCCTGGTTGAAGGCAGTGACGATCCAGTACACGGTGACCACGGCGTAGGCCAGGTAGGCGACGGCGCCGAGGATTCCGACGGCGCTGCCGAACATGAATGCGCCGCTGGAGACCAACGACAGAAGCGCGCCGGCCACGCCTATGAACGCGAACACCAGGCCCAGTACGCGGGCCCAGGACTTGCCCTTGGTCAGCGGGAAGTAGACCAGCAGGTAGAGGCCCACCGTGATGACCACACCGAAGACGGCACCACCGATGGCTGCTCCACTCATCATGTCGACCATGGACTCGACGTCCTCGGCGGGCAGGCCCGCCTCGGCGTAGCTGTCTCGCATGAAGTCGGCAAAGTCATCGCCGGCCATGACGGCGCTGTAAGCCAGAGTGGAGACCAGGGACAGGGCCATGGAGATCAGCGTCAGCTTCTCCAGCAGGGCCTGCTTGGCCGGCTTGGGCATCGTGGCCCCTGCCGTGGCCGGGTCATAGGGGTTGGTTCCGAACTTGGAGCCGCCGGCCTGGGGCGCCTGGGCTCCCCAGTTGGGCGGCTGCTGTCCGGGGTTGTTGGGGTCCGGTGCTCCGTAGGGCGAGTTCGTCATGATCTCTCTCCGTTTCTCCTGGGACGAGGTGACAGGTCCTAGTCTCTGCATAGTACGTGCCTGAGCCGCCGAAGGGGCAGACCCTTCGGCGGCACAGGGAGTGTGCGGATCACTCGTGGCGCAGCGCCTCGATGGGATCCTTCTTCGCGGCTCGGGCGGCAGGAAGGGTGCCGGCCAGGAACGCGATGGCCATGATGAGCGCGGTGATGCTCAGGATGGCCGTGGGGCTGACCGCATAGAGGGAGAGCCCACCGATCTCGCCCAGTGGGCCGCCGCTTCCGGTCAGCAGAGCGTTGGCCACCACGCCGGTGAGGACACCGCCTCCGACGCCGATGATCGAGCCGAGCAGGCCGATCATCACCGCCTCCATGGAGAACAGGCCGAAGACGCGGCCGCTGGACATGCCCAGCGCCTTCATCAGGCCGATCTCTCGGGTGCGCTCCTGGACGGACATCAGCAGCGTGTTGACGATGCCGAAGGATGCCGCCAGCAGGGCGATGAAGGCGAAGCCGTAGAGGACCCAGGCGATGGCGTCGATGACGGTCTGGACCATGCCCATGAGGTCTTCCACGCTCATGCCGACCAGCCCCTCCTCCTGGAGGGCCTCTTTCACCGAGTCCTCGTTGGCGGAGAAGTCCTCGATGGTGGCCGCGGCCTGGACGTAGGTGTCGGGCTGGTCCACGTCGAGGCCCGAGCTCTGGATCTCGTAGAGCTCATCGTTGACCGCATGCGAGGGCATGGGATCCCCGCCGATGCCGGCCAGGTTCGGGGCGGAGACACCCACGATCTCGGCCTCGACGGTGTGCTGTTCATAGGCCATATCGGAGATGCCCACCTCGATGGTCTCTCCGATGGCGGTCTGCGGATCCGCCTGCTCGGCGTCGTCGGTGGACTCGTCGAAGACGGCCAGCCAGGACTCGGGGACGGTGATCTCCATGGCCTCGCGCTCCGGGGTCTCGCCGGCCACCAGCTCCATGGCCTGGGCATCGGCGGGGGTGCCCAGGTCGTTGAGCATGTACTGCTCGCCGTCGGGGGTCTCCAGGTAGTCCGGGGAGACGAAGAAGATCGGGTCCACCTGGGTGACGTGGTCGAGACCCTCGATGGTCTCGATGTCGTCATCGCTGAGCATGGACTGGCCGAACTCCGACTGGGAGGCGGCCTCGTCGGGGTCATACTCTTGGGGACCGGGGCCGGTGTCCTCGCCCTGGCCCATGGTGTCGGCAGTCATGACATAGAGCTCGTCCTGACCGCCGTAACCCTCGACCATGTCCTCGATGGTCTGGTTCACGCCGGCCGCCAGACCGGAGGTGACCGCCAGGGTGAAGGCACCGATGACGATGGCGATGACGGTGAGGAAGGTCCTCATCTTCGACCGCAGGGTGTTGCCCAGTGCAGTGCGTGTGACATCCAAGGATTTCATGCGGTGACCCCCTGGTCGGTCGACTGGACACCGTGCTCCTCACGGACGATCTCGCCGTCCTGCATGATCAGGCGGCGCTGGCAGCGTGCGGCGAGGTCCTCGTCGTGGGTGACGACCACCAGGGTGATGCCGTGGTCGCGGTGCAGGCCGAAGAGGATGTCCTCGACGATCTCGGAGGTGTTGGAGTCCAAGTTGCCGGTGGGCTCATCGGCGAAGAGCGCCGAGGGCTTGTTGATCAGGGCCCGGGCGATGCACACACGCTGCTTCTGGCCGCCGGAGAGGTCGGTGGCCTTGTTCTTTGCCTTGGAGTCCATCTCCAGCTGCTCCAGGACCTCCATGCCGCGGCGGTTGCGCTCGGACTTGGAGACACCTGCGATCTTCAGCGGCAGGGTCACGTTCTCCAGAACCGTCTGATTGGGGTTGAGGAAGAACTGCTGGAAGATGAAGCCGAAGGTGTCGTTGCGCAGGGCGGAGATCTGCTTGGGCTTCAGGTCGGTGATCGGATCGCCCTCCAGAGCAACAACACCGGAGGTGGGCTGGTCCAGCAGGGCGAGCAGATGCATGAGGGTGGACTTGCCGGAGCCGGACTTTCCGACGATGGCGACGGATTCGCCGTGGGCTATTTCGAAGGTGAGGCCTTTGAGGGCATCGAAGCGTGACGCTCCCTTGCCGTAGACCTTCACCAGGTTCTCTGTCTCAAGAACAGGTGCTGATGATGTCATGCCACTCATTCTTACGGAGGAGGGGCCTGAGCACATCGGCCGGAGGGATGATTCCGGGAGAGTTCAGGGTTGATTCAGGGTCACCCCAGGGGAGAGGGTGTCCGCTCGGGCGGTGCCTCAGGGGGATTCGAGGGTGAGGGCGTCCTCGGCCAGCGAGAAGATCTCCTCGGCCTGCTCGGCGAGCTCCTCGGCATCCTCGTGCTGGGTCAGCAGGATGACGGTGCGGACGGTGCCGTCTTCGCTCTCGGCCTGCCAGGCGCCGTTGAGCACTCCGGGGAGGCTGCCTCCTTTGAAGGCCAGAGTGTCCCACCAGAGGTCCTCGGGGGAGAACTCGCCGAAGGTCAGGCCGGGGTTGCTGGCCAGGACCGCCTCGAGCTCCTCATGCTCCTCCATGGCCTCGAAGAGCTGCTCATAGAGGCTGATCAGATCATCCGGGGTGGCATACCAGTCGATGTCGAAGTCCACGTCATCGGCCTCGACGTCGTCGTCGGTGATCTCCAGGTCCTCCTCACCGATCTCCTCGAGGATCTCGCTGCGGGCCTCGGCGTCGCCTTCCTTCCAGTCCTCCCCGAGCTCTGGGAAGCCCCACCGCAGCTGGAACATCTCGCGGGTGGTGGGGAAGGGGTCCATCAGCGCGGGATTGTGGTGGCCGGAGTCCGCCACGGCCTGTTCCACGGCATCACGGCCGAGCAGGTCGATGAGCATGTCGGTTCCGGTGTTGTCGCTGATCTGGATCATCCGCTGTGCCACGTCGAAGACAGTGGTCTCATAGCCGGCGGGCTGATCCTGAAGCGTGCCGGAGGGGAGGCTGCGCAGATCCTCGGTGACCTCCAGAGTGTCGTCCCAGCTGACCTCGCCGGCTTTCACCGCATCCGCCAGAGCAAGGGCCACGTAGAGCTTGGCCACGGAGGCCAGGGGCGCGGGTTCGCCGTCGTAGACCTCCACGAGGGTCTCCCCGTCCTCGACCACGACGGCATGGACCTCTCCAGGGAGCTCGGTGAGCCGCTCATCCACCTCTTCGAAGCCCTCAGCGGGTTCCACAGGTTCCCGCGGCTCGGCGAAGAACAGCGTCTCGATCAGTCCGTCCTCGTCCAAAGCGAGATGCATCTCCAGCTCCTGGCCCTGCGGGGACTGCAAGGTGCTGATCGAAGCATCGTCGAAATCCTCGTGCTCCACCGTGGTCCACGGGCCCGCCGGGCGGATCTGCGTGTTGAGAACATCAGCGAGCTCCGCGGCGGAGAGCAGCTCGGCAGAGGATTCGGAGAGCCGGTCCTCCCAATCCCGCTCAGCGGTGTCTTCCCCCGAGTTGAGGATCTCCAGAATGTCGCCGGCGACCTGACCGGACGCGGATTCAGGGAACTCTGCGTCCTCCTCTGTTTGGCCGGCCCCGTTCATCACAGTGGGCTGCTCTTCGGGCGGCTGGCCCTGGTCACCGGGCGCACACGAGGTCAGCAGAAGGACGGCGACGCCGGCCACGCCGAGCGTACGGACAGAATCACGCATGCCAGCAATTCTGCCTCATGAGCCGGATCAGGTGGGATCCTCAGAAGAGATCGGTTCCAGACGCAGATGAACCTCTTGGAATCCGAGCTCCGGCATGCGTGTGGGACGCGGCTGCTCGACCAGGTGGAGTCGGAACCCGGAGTCCAGGATGACGTCCAAGGAGAGTCTGATGATCCCGCGGGCCAGATGCATGCCCACACATTGGTGGCGGCCGCGGCCGAAGCCCAGATGATCGGCGGCATTGGGGCGGTCGAGGTCAAAGCGGTGGGGATCGGGGAAGACCCGTGGGTCACGGTTCGCCGCGGCATAGGACATGGTCACCGGCTCCTCGGGTTCGATCCTGCGGCCGTGCAGACTGACCGGGCAGCTGACGGTCCGGGCGAAGCCTCGGTAGGGGGCGAAGAGCCGGATGAACTCCTCAACTGCCGCCTCCCTGCGGTCAGGCTCCGCCATCAGGATCTCTGCGAGCTCGGGGTGCTCCGCCAGGTGGGCGGCCATGGAGCCGATCAGGATGGGCGGGGCCACCATCCCCACCACCAGGGACTGCCGGAGGGCACCGACGATCAGCTCATCGGCCAGGGGCCCGTCCTCACCGTGCTCGGTGAGCAGGGAGGAGGCTGGGTCCCGCCGCGGATCACGTGGGTTCTCCCGGCGGTCCCGCAGCAGCCACCAGGCCACCTCGTACATCCTCTCGCTGTGTCGGGTGACCTCCTCGCCGTCCTGCCGCCGCCAGGCATCCACCCATTCGGTGGCGGTCTGGGCCAGCCAAGCGCCGCGCTCCTCCTCCAAGCCCAACCACAGGCAGGCGGCCCGGGCAGGCAGCATCGTCCCGAAGCTGCGCGAGATGTCCCCGCCGCCGCCTCGTGCGAATTCGGAGAAGAGATCCTCGGCCACCGGGGAGAGCAGGCCGACCAGCTCCTGGGTCCGGCGGGCCGAGAGGGTCCGGGTCAGAGCCCGCCGGAACGGAGTGTGCCGGGGTGCGTCGAAGTTCAACGGCGGCCGACGGATCCCCCGGGGATCGCTGGGGACCACAGCCCTGACCGAGGAGATGAAGGTGTCGGCGTCGCCTGCCGCCTCTCGGATGTCCTCATACCGGGTGAAGGTCCAATAGCCGCCGATGTCCTCGGTATAGGCCACGGGGCACTGTTCCCGTAGCCGGTCATAGACAGCGTGGACGGCGTCGGGATGGTCGTCTCCCTGCAGGGAGAAGTCCGCGGGGATGCTGCGGGTCATCGGTGCTTCCTCCTCGGACTCACAGGGCGATGAATTCCAACGGAACCGAGTTCGTGCCCCATTCGGCCCACATGGCCATGCCGGGGTTCCCGGTCAGTGCGAATTCGGAGCGCGAGAGCGCCTCCTCCAAGGTGATCCGCATCATCAGGCGGGCCAGCGGGGCACCTGGGCAGCTGTGAGTTCCGCGTCCGAAGCTGATGTGATCGCTGATGTTGGGCCGGTCCAGCCGGAAGTTGTCGGGGTCCTCGAAGACACGGGGGTCACGATTGGCTGCGGTGTAGACCAGGGCGATCGGATCGTCCTTACGGATCGGCTGTCCGCCCACCTCGGTATCCTCGCGGGCGGTGCGCGCCATGCCTCGATAGGGGCTGTAGAGCCGCAGGAACTCCTCCACGGCGGCCGGGATCCTCTCCGGCTCACGGCGCAGCAGCTCCTGCAGCTCGGGGTCCCGGGAGAGGTGGACGAACATATTGCCGATGAACACCGAGGGCGCCACCATCCCGGTGACGATCAGCTGGCGCACACAGCCCAGGATCATGGGAGCCGGCAGAGGTTCGCCTTCGTATTCGGCCTCCAGCAGGGCCGCGGTGAGGTCCTCCTCGGGACTGTAGCTGCCGTCTGCTCGGGCATCGATGATGTCTTGGGCGATCTCATAGAGGCGACCGCTCAGCGACTTCACCGTGTCATGGTCGAGCACCTGGATGGCATCCACGTAGCGACCGCTGACCGCCTTGATCTCCGTGCTGGTCTCCACCGACAGGTTGAAGAACTCGGCGAAGACATGAGCCGGCAGCTTCTGCGCATACTCCACGGCGACGTCGGCGTCGCCCCGAGCGATGAGCGGCTCCAGCAGCTCCGTGGAGCACTGCCGGACCTTGGGCTCCATGGCGCGCATCTTCGGGGGAGTGAAGAATCTGTTGATCACCCGGCGGTAGGCCATATGCTCCGGAGGATCCAGGTGCAGCGGCGGGCGGACGCCGGTGAAGGAGAAGGCCGGAACGGCGTTCTGCTTGGTGGTGGTGAACCGATCGATATCGGTGATCACCTCCACCAGCTCCTGGTAGCCCAGCATGGCCCAGAACCCGCCGAACTCCTGGCTACGGGCCACAGGGCACCGGGAGCGGACCTCTCCCAGCTCCCGGTGGGCGCTGTCGAAGGTCTCCGGCGCCTGCGGGTCGAAGTCGTGCCTGCTGCGTGCCTCGAGTTCATCGGTCAGATCAGCCATCAGTTCAGTCCCAACAGGTCGCGGATCTCGTCATTGTCGACATCGGAGATGTCTTCGGTGCGGGTGAAGCCTTCCCCCGCCTCCTCGTCATAGGGAGAGATGGCGGAGGTGACATCGTTGAGCAGCTCATTCCCCTCGGCGCTGAGCAGGAAGGCGGCGAGCAGCAGCGCACCGGCCTGGTTCGGGGAATCGGCGGAGATCCCGATTCCGGCCTCAGGTCCGGTGGTCGGAGTGAGCTCCACCTCCTCGATCGGTGCGCCCTCGGCGGTGAGGTTGTCGATGATAGCGCTGACTCCCGGATGGCCCAGTACGCTCTCTCCGGCGGCCACCGCCTGGGTGACCGGGACTGCGCTGTCGGACCAGCGGGGATCGTTGGCCGCGATGGCCTCCAAGAAATCGTCGCCGTACTCCTCGCGCATGAGGCTCCAGAAGGCGGCGTTGGCGGGTGAGGAGTCAGGTTCGGCCAGCAGCAGGCTGCCGGTATGCTGCGGATCCGCGTAGTCTTCCCAGGTCTCCAAGCCTCCGGAGAGCTCATCGGTGTTGACCACAGCAGTGGTGGGCACCAGGGAGGCGATCGGGATCTCGCCGTCGTCGGCCCAGTACTCTTCGGGCAGCTCCTCATCCACTGTGGGGATCTCCACGTCATCCATGGAGGCCAGCCAGCCGCTGTCCAGGGCTTCGGTGAAGAAGGGGGAGTGGGTGGTCAGGATGATGTCGGCGACTGCGGTGCCGTCGTCGGTCTCGGTGGAGTAGCGCTGCTGCAGATCGCTGGTGACCAGGCGCACCGGGCGGACCTCCACGCCGTAGAGCTCGGTGAACTCTTCGGTGATGGTCCGCAGCGCCGATTCGTCGATCATGCTGTAGAAGACCACAGGGTCGCCTTCCTGGGCTTCGGCGATCAGCTCCTCGACCTCGGGGCTGTGGTCGCCGGTTCCCTGGCCGGCCCCGGCGCCTGAGTCTCCGCCGCAGGCGGAGAGGAGCAGGGCCGCAGCGGCCGCAGCGGGGATGAGCTTCTGTCTGGTGGTCATCGTCGAGCCTTTCTGGTGCGGGGAGCGGACTGGGTCTTGGCCACTCCGAAACGTTTGGACAGGATGATCACGAACAGCAGCACTGTTCCGGTGATCAGGACGAGGGTGGAGGAGAGCGCGGCGAGCTCGGCGTAGGAGCCGCCGTTGAAGACTTCGAGGATGCGGAAGCCCAACACCACGTTCTCGGTGCCGGAGAGGATGGCCGAAGCGGTCAGATCGCCGACGATCCTGATGAACAGCAGCGCCCAGGCGCCGATGAGTCCGGGCAGCATGAGTGGGGCATAGATGCGCAGGAAGGTCTTCCAGTCCCGGGCTCCGGAGACGGTGGAGGCCTCACCCAGATCTTTGCCCACCACCGCCACTGCGGCGTCGGAGGCGATGGAGGCCTGCGGCAGGTAGAGGGCCAGGTAGCCGATCAGCAGGATCAGCCAGGTGCCGCCGAGGTTGAAGGGATCCCCGCCGAGCAGCAGGAGGATGCCGACTGCGATGACCATGTTGGAGATGGAGGCGGGCATCTTGATGGCCGCATCGATGCCGGCGCCCAGAGCGGTGCGGCGTCGTTGGACGTAGAGGGAGACGAAGGAGGCGGCCAGGATGCCGATGAAGCCGCCGACGATGCCCAGACCCAGGCTGTTGAACAGGGCCTCACGGGCGCTCGGATCATGGATCAGGGTGCTGCGGAAGGCATCCAGGCTGAGTCCGCCCCAGTCGATGTTCGGCGTCCAATAGCCGTTGAGGGCCACCAGGAACAGTCCGATCATGGGCAGGACGGTGGAGCCGAGCACATAGATCAGGACCAGCCCGCGGACCACCGGGCGCCAGGGCCCCAGGCGGATGATGTTGTGCTGGGTGCTCTTGCCGCTGATGCTTCCGAACCGGGCTGAGCGCAGGATCCTGAACTGGATGTAGTAGGAGAGCCCCACGAAGACCATCACGATGGCGCTCAGTCCGATGGCCAGGTCCTCATCCGGCGGATAGCTGAAGGTCAGCAGGTTCACGATCCGCACGGCGATGACATCGATCTGTGCGGGAGTTCCGATGATCGCCGCGATGGAGAACATCCCGAAGCCGAACCAGGTGCTCAGCAGGAAGCCCGCACCCACCGACGGGGCCAGGGCGGGCAGGGTCACCCGGCGCAGTGTGCGCAGATAGCCCGCGCCGCTGAGCCGGGAGGCTTCCTCCAGGCTCGAGTCGAAGGACTCCAAGGCGGCCGAGATGTTCAGGTAGGTATAGGGCACGGCATAGACCGTGTAGACCAGGATCAGCCCGTACCACGTGTGGATGTCGAAGGGGCCGGTGGCCAGGTCCACCCCGAACAGCGAGAGGGCGTCCCGGATCCATACGTTGAGCAGTCCCGAGGTCGGTGAGAGCAGCATGATCCACCCCACGGCTCCGGCCACCGGCGGCAGCAGGAACGGCAGGTAGGGGAGGATGTCGTTGAGCAGGCCCCAGCGGGCGTCGGTGCGCTGATTGACCCAGGCCAGCAGGAAGCCGATCACCACTGCACAGACGCTGGAGGCGATGACCAGGACCAAGGTGTTCCAGATCAGGGTCCAGAGGTCGGGCAGCGCCAGAGTCCGTTCGATGGCCTCGAAGGTGAACTCCCCGTCCTTCCACACCATGCCGATGACCACCTGGAGCAGCGGCAGGCAGACGATGGCGATCAGGGTGAAGGCCAGCACCAGGGTCAGAGTGTCGAAGGATGACGGCTTGCGGGGCATCCGGCTCAGCCGGGGCTTGGGCACCGGGCCGCGGGGCGGGCGGGTCGGTGGTGGGGTCTGTGTGGCGGTCATCCTGCCGCCTCGCTCAGCACAGCGGAGCTCTGTGGGGGAGTATCCTCAGCGGCTTCCGCCTCAGTCGGCTGGGCGCCGTCACCGGGGAAGACCATCACGTCCTCCGGGGAGACGGAGAGCCAGGCCTGATCGCCGGGGCAGAAGCGGTGGTGCTCGGAGCTCCAGATCCGAGCGGAGGCCTTGCCCCAGCGGACCACGTACTCGGTGTGGAGCCCCAGGAACAATGTCTTGGTGACGGTCACCTCGAAGGTGTTCGGTCCGCTGGGCCGGCTCGACTCCAGCTTGCCGTCCTCGGGGCGCCACAGGATACGGGCGCTCGCCGTCTCCGGAGTGAGGGAGCTGCTGCGGATCGGCCCGGCGTCGGTGCTGAAGCCGGATTGTGATGGGTCCCAGGTTCCGCTGATCTCGTTGGTGGTGCCGATGAAGGTGGCCACATAGGCGGTGGCCGGGTTGCGGTAGATCTCGGCCGGTGTTCCCACCTGTTGGACCTTGCCCTGGTCCAGCACAGCGATGCGGGTGGCCAGCTCCATGGCCTCGTTCTGATCGTGGGTGACGAAGATGGCGGTGAATCCCAGGCGACGCTGGGTGGCCAGGAGCTCTGCTCGGAGCTGCTCGCGCACTTGGGCGTCGACGTTGGAGAGCGGCTCGTCGAAGAGGATGACCGGAGAGCCGTTGACCAGGGCCCGAGCCAGGGCGGTGCGCTGCTGCTGGCCGCCGCTGAGCTGTCCGGGGTACTGCCCGCTGAGCTCGCCGATGCCCACAGTCTCCAGCGCTTCGAGCGCGCGGCGGTCCATCTCCTTCCGCGCGATCCGGGGCCGCCGCCGGGTCTCCAGCGGGTAGCGCACGTTGTTGCGCACCGTCATGTGGGGCCAGAGGGCATAGGACTGGAACATCATGCTCAGGTCGCGCTGCTCGGGCGGGACCAGAGTGCGGTTGTGTGAGGCGAAGACGTCGCGGCCGTCGATGCTGATCCGGCCGCTGTCCGGGTTCTCCAGTCCGGCGATGGTGCGCAGCAGGGTGGTCTTCCCGCAGCCGCTGGGGCCCAGCAGGACGATGAATTCGCCGGGGTCGATCGTGATCGCGGCGTCGTCGATGGCGCGGATGCGGGTGCCGTCGCGCCGGGTGAACTCCTTGGTCAGACCTTCGATCTGGACTGCGTGCTGCATCGGTCCTCCACCACTGATCAGCAGACTATGGATATCAATGAGATTTACATCACATCGTGGCTGTGATTATTGTCACTCTGGTGTCGGTCGTCAAGTTTTTGACATCCATTGAAGGAGAATCGCGCTCGCAGAAGGGATCTGCGACTACTGTGGTGGCCAGGTACAGCGCCGAAGGATGACTGACTTTAGTTCCTTACGGCCACTGCAGACAGATGAGACAGCGGAGAAGTCGGAGAGGACGATGTGACCAGAGAGTTCCTGGAGGATCTGCGGACCGAGGTCGCTGAGGGGCCCCGCCCCCGGCAGATGTTGGTCACCCTGATGGCGGAGTACTGGGTGGAGCTCGGCGCTCGGGCGCCTTCGGGGGCGCTGGTCGAGCTCATGGAGGAGTTCGGTGTGCCAGGCTCCGGGACGCGCACCCTGCTGAGCCGAATCTGTCGGCGCGGACGTCTGGAGCAGCATCGGGAGGGCCGGAGGACCTTCTACTCCTTCGCCGACGGAGCGCGAGGGCGGGTGCTGCAGGGGTTCAACAGCATGGCCAGGTTCGGGCGCGTCCCTGGTCCGGATCCGTTCATCTGGACCACCGTGGTGTTCTCCGTGCCGGAGGCCCAGCGCCCCCGCCGGCTCAAGCTGCACAAGGGCCTGAGCTGGATGGGGTTTGCCCCGCTCTACGACGGAGTCTGGGTGTCCCCGCAGGCGGCACGGGAGGGCGTCGCTGGGCTGCTGCGCTCGTTGGAGATCGACGCGGCCACGGTCTTCGAAGCGACGGCCCATGGTGTGGGCCGCACTCATGGACTGCCCACCGACGCATGGTCGGTGCCGCTGATCCGGAGCCGCTATGAGGCATTCCTAGACCAGGTCGAGGAGGCGCTGGCCGCCGTGGATTCCGGGCGGGTGACGGCTGCTGAGGCCTTGGTGCTGCGCACCCAGCTGATCAACGTCTGGCGTTGGTTCCCCCGGATGGACCCGGGCCTGCCGCTGGATCTCCTGCCGGCAGACTGGCCTCGGCAGCGAGCGGCCGCATGCTTCCGCAAGCTCTATGCCAAGCTGGAGCCGCTGGCAGTCTCCTTCGTCCGTGCTGTGGTGGAGCGTCATTCGGCAGAGCATCTGGACGATGTCCGAAGCCACCGCATCCCGGAACAGGTGCCGGAGGTCATCACGGTGAGCGGTGTGCCCGCCTACCAGCGGTACTGAGCGCTCCGGCGGCGTCGGGATCTTCCAGCGTCGTGGAATGACTGGAGCCCGTGCAGGGTTTGCTCCGGTATGAGCGCTAAGAAGATCGGCTTCCTGTCCTTCGGCCACTGGACCCCCTCGCCCCGTTCGGGTACGCGATCGGGTCAGGACGCGCTGCTGCAGAGCATCGATCTCGCCGTCGCGGCCGAGGAGCTGGGAGTCGACGGCGCCTACTTCCGAGTGCACCACTTCGCCCGTCAGCTGGGCTCGCCCTACCCGTTGCTGGCCGCAGCGGGCGCGAAGACCTCCAGCATCGAGATCGGCACCGGCGTGATCGATATGCGCTACGAGCCGCCCATGCGCTTCGCCGAGGATGCGGCCTCCGCGGATCTGATCTCCGAGGGTCGGCTGCAGCTGGGCATCTCCCGGGGCTCGCCGGAACAGGTGGTGGAGGGCTATAAATACTTCGGCTTCCACCCGGCTGAGGGAGAGCGCGACGCCGATATGGCGCGCCGGCACACCGAGATCGCTCTGCAGGTGCTCACCGGTCAGGGCTTCGCCGAGCCGAACCCGCGGCCGATGTTCCCCAACCCGCCCGGCATGCTGCGGGTGGAACCCTACTCGCAGGGTCTGCGCGAGCGCATCTGGTGGGGCGCCGGCTCCGACGCCACCGCCGAGTGGGCGGCGCAGAAGGGCATGAACCTGATGAGCTCCACGCTCAAGGACGACGAGTCCGGGGAGCCGCTTCACATCCAGCAGACCAAGCAGATCCAGAAGTTCCGCCAGGAGTGGAACAACCACGACCACGGCTTCACCCCGCGCGTCTCGGTGAGCCGCTCCATCATCCCGATCGTCTCGGACCAGGACCGTGCCTACTTCCTGGGGCAGCGGGACAGCCAGGACCAGTTCGGGATGATCGATGAGAAGACCCGGGCGGTCTTCGGCCGCTCCTACACCGCCGAGCCTGATGAGCTGGTGGAGGAGCTGGCCACGGACACAGCCGTCCAGGAGGCGGACACCCTGCTGGTCACGGTGCCCAACCAGCTGGGCGTGGACTACAACGCCCGGCTGCTGGAGAACATCATCGAGCACGTGGCCAAGCCGCTGGGCTGGAAGTAGACGGCGGCCGTGGCAGGGGATCGTCTCCTGCCGCGGCCTGGGCCGCCCGCTCCTCGCCCTGCGGACTGCCTCACATCTGTTCGACCAGCTCCTCGTCGGCGTGTTCGATCAGGATGTCCTCGAAGTCGGACTCGGTGATCACATCCCCGTCAGGTTGGCCCTCTTCATATTGAGCCTGATCCCAATCGCGGAAGGTCACCATGATGGGGTTGCCGTCTTCGTCCTCACCGTCCACGGTGAGGATTCGCGGAGCGTCTTCGTCGGCGGTGATGACCATCTCGCCTTCACCCTCATCGGAGTAGACCCACACGTCTTCGCCCTCGCGCTCCTCAGCCTCTCCCTCAGGGAATTCGCCGTCGGGCCAGGGGAAGATGCTGTCCTCATCGGCCTCTGAGAAGTCCTCCTCCATGCTGGAGAGGATCTCATCGATCGCGAAGTCAGAGTCCGGCTCGTTCATCTCGTCGCTCATGTCGACCCAGCTGTCTTCCAGATCGTCATAGACGCCGTCCATGTCGATGGCGTCGCGGAACTCGTCAGGGAGCCCCTGTTCGAGGAAGAAGACCGTGCTCTGGCCGTCCATGAAGGTTCCCTCGTCATTCTGGAGGAACGTCATCTGCTGGCCGGCGATGTCGAACTGAACTTCGGAGGCTGAGCCGTCGACAGCGCCCGAAACGGCGAGCGAAATCTGCTGCATGTCGACGTCTTCCTCATCGTCGCCGAATTCCTCAGCGAAGTCGCCGAGGTCAGCACCCATCGCGTCGCCCTCAGCCACCATCGTGACGCTCTCCGCGCTCTGCATGGAGGCGAAGATGTCCTCATGGATCTCCTCCAGGGCGGGCGCCTCGACCTCCTCGGGGGCCTCCTCCTCGCTGGCCTCTTCGCCAGCAGCCTCAGTCTGATCCTGGCTGTCGTCGTCGGCGTCGTCGCCTCCCTCGACAGAGGCGCAGGCGCTCAGGGCAAGCAGACCGGCCATGCCGACGCCGGCCGCCTTCATCAGGCGCGGGCGCAGCAGGCTGCGCGCAGCGGGGCCCTCAGTAGTCAGCATGTCGATGGTCTGGTCCTGATCGGACATAGGTCTCTCCTTAGCGCGAAATCTGCTCGCCGGAACGGGTGCGAGTTCTATGAGCACCCTATCCAGAGCACCTGAGGCCAGCGCTCCTGCGGGACCTGCCGGGAGGAATGTTCATCGAATCGTGATGACTGTGGCGCCGCGCCGAGACTGCGCTGCGCGGCGAGGCAGTGTGAGCATGCCCCGCAGACCACGGCATAGCATGGCCGCATGACCTCCCACCCCCGCCGGATGATGGCTGCCATGTTCCTGCCGCTCTTCGCGGCGCTGCTGAGCATCAGCATCGTCAACGTGGCGCTCCCCGCCATCGAGGCCGGCCTCGGAGCCTCCGACTCGGATCTGCAGTGGGTGCTCTCCGGCTATGCGCTGGCCTTCGGCGTGGCCCTGGTGCCCGCAGGCCGCGCCGGCGACGTCTGGGGCCGGCGTCGATTCTTCCTGCTCGGGGTGATCTTCTTCGGCCTGGCCTCGCTGCTGACCGCACTGGCTCCGGATCCGCTGCTGCTGAACATCGCCCGTGTCCTGATGGGCATCGGCGCGGGCATCCTGACCCCGCAGATCATCGGCATGATCCAGCGGCTCTTCACCGGATCCGAGCGGGGCCGAGCCTATGGCCTGATGTCCACGGTGATCGGTCTGGCCGTTGCGGCAGGACCGGCGCTGGGCGGTCTGATCATCGACACCACCAGCCCGGAGATCGGCTGGCGCCTGACCTTCCTGATCAACGTTCCGGTCACCGCGGCCGCGCTGCTCTTCGCCATGCTGTGGCTTCCGCGCCCGGAGGACGACGACGCCGGCCCGCAGGCGCAGGACACGGCGGCCGCCTCCGGCTCCGGGCTGCGCGGCATCCACCGTCTGGACCCGGTGGGTGTGCTGCTGCTCTCGGCCGCGGTCGTGCTGATCATGCTGCCCTTCATCCAGTTCCGCAGCCTCTTCGGCGCAGCCCTGGGTGTTCTCGGTGCGGCAGTGCTGCTGGGGTGGGTGCTCTGGGAGAAGCGGCTGGGGCAACGCCATGCCGGTGCGCCCATGGTGAACCTGGCGCTGTTCACCGTGCCCAGCTACACGCTGAACTCTCTGGTGCTGGGCCTCTACTTCACCGGTATGCCCGCGATCTGGGCCATCGTGGCCGTCTACGTCCAGCAGGGGCTCGGCGAGGGCGCGCTCATCGCCGGACTCGTGACCCTGCCCAGCGCCCTGATGGTCATGCTGCTCTCCGCCTCAGTGGGCAAGCGCGTGGCCGAACGCGGCACCCAGCTGCTGGTGTGGGGCACGGTGCTCTCCGTGGTCGCCATGCTGGCCGTTGCCGGTGCGGCCGCCCTGATGAGCACCGACTACGGCTCGCTGTGGCTGCTGACCGCAGCCGTCGCCGTCGTCGGGCTCTCCCAGGCGCTGATCATCCCGAGCGCTCAGACCCTGTCCATGCAGGATGTGCCCGAGCGCATGGCTGGGGCCGCCGGGGGAGTGGCCCAGACGGCGCAGCGTGTGTGCACCGCGGTGGGCGTCGCCCTGATCACCGGCATCTACTTCACCGTCAGCGCCCACGGAGAGCACCAGGACGGACTGGTGGTCGGCGCACTGGGAATCGCCGTGTTCATGGTCAGCTCAGTGGCGGCCGCCGTCTTCGCGGCCCGGAGGGCGCGCAGAGCGGAGGCCGCCGCCTGAGCAGGCGTACGGTCCTGCCTCAGCGCAGGCGGGTCACCGGGCGGATGTCCTTGCCCAGGACGAAGGCAGGGCGGCCGGCGAAGATGCGGGCGCGCTCCTCGGACTCCTCCCACTCCTTCTCCGCCTGCTCGAACTCCTCGCGGCTGCCCGGGCGGCTGACGAACCAGGTCAGCTCGTCCTTCTCCGCGGAGAGCCACACCGACTCCACGGTGAAGCCGCGCGCCTCGCGGGCGGGGAAGACCTCGCTGCGCAGGAACTGGACGAACTCGTCGAGCAGCTCCGGGTCAGTGGTGTAGCGGCGCATCATGGTGGTGCGCTGGGCCTGTTCGGCTCCTGCGATGCCCTCGGGCAGCTCTGTCATGGGGTCCTCCTGATGAAACGGATCTGGTCCGCGCACCAGCCTATGCCTGACCGGCCCGCGGCGGGAGTCCGATTAGCGTTCCGAGCGCGTGGCCGGGGATAATCTGGGGTATGAGTTCCCAGTCTTCTCTGCCTCCGACGGGCGCCTCCCGCGCTGACCACGCGGTGCGGAATTTCGGCCGCCGCACCTCCGGGATCACCTTCGCGGTGATGATCACCGTGCTGCTGGTGGCGCTGATCTTCGCGGCCAACCAGAACGACATCATCGGATGGATCATCGTGGTCATCTCGGCCGGCTGGCTGCTGCTGGCCGCCGTGCTGGTGGTCACCGTCCGCCGGGCCTCACAGAAGGTCGGGCAGACCCTCGACTCGGCCCGCGCCGACGTCGCCGCCCACCGCGCCGGTCAGTCCGGCGCCGCAGCCGTGGTGGACGAGGACGCCCACGCCCGGAACATGAAGCTGGACCACTCCTTCAAGATCGTCCAGGTCCAGAAGCGGGTCATCACCCAGGAGCTCGAGAAGGGCGCCGAGGCCGATATGGAGATGATCGAGCGCGCACTGGACACGATGGAGATCACCGCCACCAACGGCCGCGACATGCTGGCCGACCTGGTGGGCCGCAGCGAGAAGAAGAGCGGCGACGACGGCGACGCCGGCGGTGAGACCATCGAGGGCGACGTCGTCCGCTGACCACACCCGTGACTACTTCAGGAGAGAGTGCATCCATGACAGAGGCCACCACTGAGGAGAACCCCTTCGGCGAGTTCCCTCACCGGATCGTCGACCCCAAGGGTGAGGGCCTGACCCGGATCGGGAGCGTCAACGTCAACGGCATCCGCGCCGCCCACCGCAAGGGGATGGGGGAGTGGCTGGCCTCCCGCGAGATCGACATCCTCGCGCTGCAGGAGGTGCGCGCCGACGGCGCCACCCTCACCAAGCTGGTCCAGGACATGGCCGAGCCCACCGGCAAGACCTGGCACATCCATGAGCATGAGGCCGCCCAGAAGGGCCGCGCCGGCGTAGCCATCATCTCCACCCAGGCCCCGGTGGCCACCCGGACCGGGATCGGCGAGGGTCACCCGGAGGACGACGGCCGCTGGATCGAGGCTGACTACGAGCTCGGTGACGGCAGCACGCTGACCGTGGTCAGCGTCTACGTCCACTCCGGCGAGGTGGGCACCGAGAAGCAGGAGCACAAGATGCGCTTCCTGCAGTACATGCTCGAGTACCTGCCCAAGCTGGCCGAGCACGCCGACCACGTGCTGGTCATGGGCGACCTCAACGTCGGCCACACCGAGCTGGACATCAAGAATTGGAAGGGCAATAGGAAGAACTCCGGCTTCCTGCCCGAGGAGCGCGCCTACTTCGACCAGTACTTCGGCGAGACCGGCTACGTGGACGTCGCCCGCTCCATGGCCGGTGAGGTCGAGGGTCCCTACACCTGGTGGTCCTACCGCGGTAAGGCCTTCGACAATGACACCGGATGGCGCATCGATTACCAGATGGCCACTCCGATGCTGGCCGAGCTGGCCTCCAACGCGAAGGTCGACCGTGCGCTGGACTACTCGCTGCGCTGGTCCGATCACGCGCCGCTGATGGTGGACTACCGCCTGCCGTGATGCGCTGAGCTCCGCCGCGGCCCTGCACAGAGGCCGGGCTGAGACTCTCGTCGGAGAGCCCCGCGAGGTGAATTCCTCGCGGGGCTCTCTGCGAGCCGCAGGACTGTGGAGCCGAAATTCGCTCAGAACGCGCGGATTGGTAGTCTGACAGCGATACTCCCGCGTGCGGGTGCAGGTCTGCCCCGCCCCGCTCCATGGCTATGACGAGACTGAGGAGACGAACTGTGACCGAGCGCGTACTCTCCGGGATGCAGCCGTCGGCTGATTCCCTCCACCTGGGCAACTACCTCGGCGCGCTCGTCAACTGGGTCGAGATGCAGGAGCGCTATGACACGTTCTTCTTCATCCCGGATATGCACGCGATCACCGTGGCCCAGCCCCCGGAGGAGCTGCGCGAGCGAGTCCGTCGCACTGCCGCTCAGTACATCGCCGGCGGGATCGACCCGGAGCGCTCCACGCTGTTCGTCCAGTCCCATGTGCCCGAGCACGCCCAGCTGGCCTGGTTGATGATCTGCAGCACCGGGATGGGCGAGGCCTCCCGGATGACCCAGTTCAAAGACAAGTCGGCCAAGCAGGGAGCCGATGCGGCCGGCGTCGGGCTGTTCACCTACCCGATGCTCCAGGCTGCTGACATCCTGCTCTACCAGCCCCACGGCGTCCCGGTGGGAGAGGACCAGAAGCAGCATGTGGAGCTGACCCGCACCCTCGCCCAACGGTTCAACCACCGCTACGGCGAGACCTTCCGCGTGCCTGCGCCCTACATCCCGGCCGAGGGTGCCCGGATCTACGATCTGCAGAACCCGACGGCCAAGATGTCGAAGTCTGCAGAGTCGCCCAACGGTCTGCTCAACATCCTGGACACCGATAAGAAGATCGCCAAGAAGATCAAGTCTGCGGTCACCGACGACGGCAGTGAGATTCGCTTCGACCGTGAGGCCAAACCCGGGGTCTCCAACCTGCTGAGCATCTACTCGGTGCTCAGCGGCAAGACCATCGATGAGCTGGTGGCCGAGTACGAGGGCACGATGTACGGGCACCTGAAGGTCGACCTGGCCGACGTCGTCGTGGCCAAGCTGGGTCCGGTCCGGGACCGGGCCGAAGAGCTGCTCGGTGATCCTGCAGAGCTGGACGCCCTGCTGGCCAAAGGCGCGGCCAAGGCACGGTCTGTGGCCTCTGAGACGCTGGCTCAGGCCTACGACAAGATCGGCTTCCTGCCGGCGGAGTCCTAGGCCCAGCAGTGCCACAGACCAATCCCAGTCGGCTGCGGCCGCGGACCGGTCACCACAACGCCCTGGTAGACGCTGCCAAATCGCGGATCGAGAAGATCGACGATTCGCAGGAGACCGTGCAGAGGACGAACCCTCTGCACGCCGAGACGCTCATGCAGGCCGAGCTGCAGGCTCGGATGGAGTTCGGGCGGCGCAGACGCGACCGTGCCGGCGCTTCAGCTGTGGCGCTGGCGCTGGTCGGATGGGCGCTGGCCCGGGCGGACCGGACTCGGCCGGTCCGGGCGGTCAACCTGTTCTTCTTCCGCTACGGCACCGTCATGGCTGCCGGGGCGGCCTACATGATGTTCTTCTCCGCGGCCGCTCTGCTCTGGGCCGGATTCTCCGTGGCGGGAATCGTCATCGGGAATAACCCTGATCTGCAGGATGTGATCATCCGTGCGGTCAACAACGCCCTGCCCGGCCTGCTCGGAGAGAACGGGCTGATCAGCGATGAGGAGGTCCACGCTCTCTTCAACGTGGGTGGGTTCAGCATCTCGCTGACCATCGCCGTCCTCCTGGCGGTCTTCACCTCGTTGAGCTGGCTCCATGGCCTGCGCTCGGGCATGCGCAGCATCTGGGAGCGGCCGCTGATGGCGGAGAACATCATCGCGGTGAAGGTGAGGGACCTCGGCATCCTGGCCCTGCTGGGGGTGGTGGCCCTGACCTCGGCGCTTCTGGGCTTCGCCAGCCACGCCTTCATCGAGGAGATCTTCGACCTCCTCGAGTGGGACTCCGGGGGAATCGTGGCGCGGATGACGTGGTTCGCCTCCCTGGTCATCTCCTTCGGCCTGGACATGGTGGTGGCCGTGCTGCTGATGCGCCTGGCCTCCCGGCTGGTGATCCCGATGAGCGCCCTGTGGCAGGCTGCTCTGATCGCCGGCGTCGGGTCCTCGGTCCTGAGACTGTTCGCCTCTCAGCTGCTCACCAACTTCGCCGACAGCCCGAACCCGCTGCTCAGCGGTTTCGGCGCCGTGCTGGGCGCCTTCTTCTACTTCTATCTCTTCGGCCTGGTCTACCTCGTGGCGGCCTCATGGGGCGCCGTGGCAGCTTCTGACCACGCCCGCCGCAAGGGCCCCACTCGGCAGAGATGAGTTCTCGACTAGGCTCGTAGGGAACAGCACCTGCTGTCCCTTCGGAAGCCTGCAGAGAGGTGAGCAGCCATAATGGTCACAGCATTGGTCATGATGAAGACCGAGCCGCATAAGATTCCCGAATCGGCGCAGCTGATCGCGGATATCGAAGAGGTCGACGCCGTCTATTCGGTCACCGGGAAGTGGGACCTGGTGGCCACAGTGAAGACCGTGGACTTTGAGGACCTCAGCGAGGTCATCCCTGCCAAGATCGCCAAAGTGGCCACCATCTACGAGACCGAGACCATGGTCGCGTTCCGCACCTACTCCTCCCAGGATCTGGAAGCAGGCTTCGCCTTGGGCGAGTAGGGGAGGCCGCCAGCGGCGCCGCCAAGGGCTGCCGCTAGATGATGCTGGGGGCCGTACCGGGGAAGAACGAGTCCAGCACCGCCGCTGCCACCGGGCGGGGCGTGCCCTCCCAGGGGAAATGGTGCATCGCGATGCCCGGGCTGGCGTTGAGCTCGATGACGGAGGGCTCCTGATGGTCGCCCTCCCTGCGGGGGAGGATCACATCGAGGCCGCCGATGCGCATCCCCGGCAGCGCGCGCGCCGCCTTCTCGATTGCGGCGCGCTCCTCAGCGCTGACGTGATCAGTGGCATCGATGGCGTCGCCACCGGTCCGTATGTTCGAGACCGCGTGGAGGAAGACGCGTTCGCCCTCCGTCGGCACAGTGTCTCTGCGGTGTGCTGGGCGCGTGCCAGATGTGCGTCGACCTGTTCGTCCAGCGGGAGCTTGCGGTGATAGCGGCCGCGGGAGGCGTTCTTGGCCGCTACCAGCTGCTCCACCGTTGAGCGGCCGTCGCCGAGCACGCTGCCTGGTCGTCGCAGAGTGGCGGCCTGCAGGACTCCGTCCACGATCAGGCAGCGGTGTTCCACTCCCGGACGGAACTCTTCGACCAACACCCGTTCGGTCACTGAGCCGACGCGACGGAAGGCCTCACGGAACTGCTCCTCGGTCTCCAGACCGACGTGGACTTCGCGTCCCTGCTTTCCGTTGGCCGGTTTGATCACAGTGCGTTCGAAAGGCTCGGACCATGACCAGGCTCGGGAGGTCTCTTCGGGACCGAAGATGGAGTTCTCCGGAGCTCCGATGCGTTGGTTGCGCAGCAACCGGGAGGCGACGTCCTTCTGTGCGGCGATCCGCTCAGCGAGATCCGCGTTGTGGCTGGTGCTTCCTCCCGCCCACGTCTTCACCGTGCCTCGGTGCTCGATCACCATGCGCGGCTGAGTGCGGGAGCGGCGGACTGTCAGGCCCCGCTCCAGTGCTTCTGCCGCCACCACGATGTTGGTCCAGCTGGTGGAATTGACGCCGAGCTCTGCCAGATGTGCGGCGGCACGGGTGAAGGCGGGACTGTCGAAGTGATCCATGGTTCCCCTCTGCCGGACGAGTGATTGAGAAACATACAGCTGAGGGCCCCTGGGAACAGTCCCAGGGGCCCTCAGCCTGCGCGGTGAGGCCGGTCAGCCGCTCAGAGGCTGCGGGTCAGGATAGCCGTCTTGACCTCCTGGATGGCCTTGGTGACCTCGATGCCGCGGGGGCATGCGTCCGAGCAGTTGAAGGTGGTGCGGCAGCGCCACACTCCCTCACGGTCGTTGAGGACCTCCAGGCGCATATCGCCGGCGTCGTCCCGGGAGTCGAAGATGAAGCGGTGTGCGTTCACGATCGCTGCGGGGCCGAAGTACTGGCCGTCGGTCCAGAACACCGGGCAGGAGCTGGTGCAGGCAGCACACAGGATGCACTTGGTGGTGTCATCGAACCGCTCGCGGTCCTCCGGGGATTGGTGACGCTCAGCAGTCGGCTCGGGGGAGTTGTTCACCAGGAAAGGCATGATCTCGCGGTAGGACTGGAAGAACGGCTCCATGTCCACGATCAGGTCCTTCTCGATGGGAAGACCCTTGATGGCCTCCACCGTGATGGTCTTGGAGGTGTCCAGGTCCTTCAGCAGCGCCTTGCAGGCCAGGCGGTTGCGGCCGTTGATGCGCATCGCATCGGATCCGCAGATGCCGTGGGCGCAGGAGCGGCGGAAGGTCAGGGATCCGTCGATCTCCCACTTGACCTTGTGCAGGGCGTCCAGCACACGGTCGGTGCCGTACATGGTGAGAGTCCACTCATCCCACCAGGCGTCCTCGGCGCGCTCGGGATCGTAGCGGCGGACCTTCAGTGTGATGTCGAAGCTGGGGATCTCACCGCCGGAACCGCCGGCCTCGGCCAGATCGATCTTGGAGGCAGGTTCTGCGACTTCTTGGGTGGGGGTGCTCATCAGTACTTACGCTCCATCGGCTCGTAGCGGGTGAAGACGACCGGTTTGGTCTCGAAGCGGATGCCCTTGGTGCCTTCGGTCTCGGCCTCGGGGTCGTTGAAGAGCATCGAGTGCAGCATGAAGTTGTCGTCGTCGCGGTCCGGGAAGTCCTCGCGGTAGTGACCGCCGCGGGACTCCTGACGGTGCAGCGCAGCCACGGTCATGACCTCGGCCATGTCCAGCAGGAAGCCGAGCTCCACAGCCTCGAGCAGGTCGAGGTTGAAGCGCTTGCCCTTGTCCTGGATCTGCACGTTCTGGTAGCGCTGGCGCAGCTCTTCGATCTTGGCCAGCGCCTCCTTGATGGTCTGCTCGGAGCGGAACACCTGCATGTTGGCGTCCATGGTCTCCTGCAGCTCGGCACGCAGGGTTGCGACCCGCTCGCCGCCCTGGCCGTCGCGGACCACGTTGAGCAGCTGCTCGGTGTAGGCGGCCGGGTTCTCCGGCAGCTCCACGAACTCGGCAGAGTTGGCGTACTCGGCGGCGGCGATGCCGGCGCGCTTGCCGAAGACGTTGATGTCCAGCAGGGAGTTGGTGCCCAGGCGGTTGGAGCCGTGGACGGACACGCAGGCGACCTCGCCGGCGGCGTAGAGGCCCGGGACCACAGTGTCGTTGTCCTGGAGGACCTCAGCCTCGACGTTGGTCGGGATGCCGCCCATCGCGTAGTGGCAGGTCGGGAAGACCGGCACCGGCTCGGTGTAGGGCTCCACACCCAGGTAGGTGCGGGCGAACTCGGTGATGTCCGGGAGCTTGGCATCGATGTGCTCGGGCTCCAGGTGGGTCAGGTCCAGCAGCACGTAGTCCTTGTTCGGACCGCAGCCGCGGCCCTCACGGACCTCGTTCGCCATAGAGCGGGCCACGATGTCACGCGGGGCGAGATCCTTGATGGTGGGCGCATAGCGCTCCATGAAGCGCTCACCCTCCGAGTTGCGGAGGATGCCGCCCTCACCGCGGGCCGCCTCGGAGAGCAGGATGCCCAGGCCGGCCAGACCGGTGGGGTGGAACTGGACGAACTCCATGTCTTCCAGCGGGATGCCCCGGCGGTAGGCGATGGCCATGCCGTCGCCGGTCAGGGTGTGCGCGTTGGAGGTGGTCTTGAAGATCTTGCCCAGACCGCCGGAGGCGAAGACCACCGACTTGGCCTGGAAGACGTGGATCTCACCGTTGGCCAGATCGTAGGAGACCACACCTGCGGTCTTCTTCTGGGTGTAGGTGGTGCCGTCCTCGGCGGTGACCTCTTCGTCCACCGTCAGCAGGTCCAGCACGTAGTACTCGTTGAAGAACTCGACGTTGTGCTTGACGCAGTTCTGGTAGAGGGTCTGCAGGATCATGTGACCGGTGCGGTCCGCGGCATAGCAGGCACGGCGGACTGCGGCCTTGCCGTGGTCACGGGTGTGGCCGCCGAAGCGGCGCTGGTCGATCTTGCCCTCAGGAGTGCGGTTGAAGGGCAGACCCATCTTCTCCAGGTCGAGGACGGCGTCGATGGCTTCCTTCGCCATGACCTCGGCCGCGTCCTGGTCGACGAGGTAGTCGCCGCCCTTGACGGTGTCGAAGGTGTGCCACTCCCAGTTGTCCTCTTCCACGTTGGCCAGTGCGGCGCACATGCCGCCCTGGGCGGCACCGGTGTGGGACCGGGTGGGGTAGAGCTTGGTCAGCACTGCGGTGTGCGCACGCTGGCCGGATTCGATGGCGGCGCGCATACCTGCGCCGCCGGCGCCGACGATGAGCACGTCGTACTTATGAACCTGCATGAACTTGGGGCTCTTTCTGTCAGTCAGTGCGGTGAAGAAGGGGTGCCGGCGCCGAGATCAGAGATCGTGGCAGAACGCCGGCACGGAGTCGAACAGCTCGCCGGTCTCGTTGTTCACCAGGCAGGGCTCGAAGGTGAAGATCACCATGGTGCCCAGGATGATGATCACCGTGGAGCTGACGTACAGGATGGACTTCAGCCACAGACGGCTGGAGTCCTTCTCCGCGTAGTCGTTGATGATCGTGCGCATGCCGTTGGTGCCGTGCAGCATGGCCAGCCACAGCATGGTCAGGTCCCAGAACTGCCAGACGGGGTTGGCCCACTTGCCGGCCACGAAGCCGAAGTCGATCTGGTGGATTCCGTCGCCGACCATCAGGTTCACCCAGAGGTGGACGAAGATCAGCACCACCAGGGCCAGGCCGGAGACGCGCATGAAGACCCATGCGGCCATCTCGAAGCTGCCGTTGGAGCTCTTGTTCCGCAGGTACTTGGGATCGATGCGGCCGGAGCGGGGAGCCTCGATGCCCTGCGCGGGGAGGAGTGAGTCAGAGTTCGTCGTCGTCATGATTCGGTCATCCTCCCTGGACGAAGAGCATCAGGTGGCGGACGCTGAATGCGGCCATGGTCACGAACCACAGGGCCAGCACGGCCCAGAGCATCTGGCGGTGGTAGCGGGTGCCCTGCTTCCAGAAGTCCACCAGGATGATCCGCAGCCCGTTGAAGGCGTGGAAGACGATGGCGCCCACCAGGCCGATCTCGCCGACGATCATGATCGGGTGCTTATACGCGCCGATGACGGCGTCGTAGGCATCTGGGGACACGCGCACGAGTGAAGTGTCGAGTACGTGGACCAGAAGGAAGAAGAAGATGCCGACTCCGGTGATCCGGTGCCCCACCCAGGACCACATTCCTTCGCGGCCTCTGTAGAGGGTGCCCCGGCCGGTCGGGGCGCTCTTTGTCTGCGTCACTGTGTACAAACCTCCCTGCATCGTCGCATGGCGTTCCGCGCCGCCTTGTCTTGGGTGCGTAGTCGATCGCGTTCGGCGGTGCGGGCGTGTGACGCCGGTGCGAGTGCGATCTCATACCAGGGTAAGGCACCGCCGTCTGTGACGTGGACCGCGCTGCTGCCCCGGACGCGTTGTTGCGCGGATCATGGTAGGCACAAGGTGCGTCCAGGGCCGAAACGACGCACAGCGGCGAAGTTTTTCTACAAGCGGTAGAAAATCGCAATGAATGTGAAACATGGAAAAGCTCTTCTCCGATGTCAGCTCCGCAGGCCCTGCCGTACCCTGGTGGAGTGACTCAAGCGCTCCAGAACTTCTACACCGTCATCCCCGCCGGTGGGGTCGGAACCAGGCTCTGGCCGCTCTCGCGCGCCAATGCGCCCAAGTTCCTCCACGACCTCACCGGAGCCGGGACCACTCTGATCCGCGGGACCTTCGAACGGCTGGCCCCGCTGACCGGCAGCCGGGTGATGGTGGTGACCGGGGAGTCCCACCGGGATGCGGTCCGGGAGCAGATCCCCGAGCTCGACGGTTCCGACCTGGTGCTTGAGCCCTCGCCCAAGGACTCGGCGGCCGCCATCGGCCTGGCCGCTGCCATCCTGCACCGCCGCGACCCCGCGATCATCATGGGGTCCTTCGCCGCCGACCAGGTCATCGCCCCGGTGGACGTCTTCCAGGAGGCCGTGAAGGAGGCAGCGGTCACCGCGGCCGCCGGCAGGATCGTCACCATCGGCATCAGGCCCACGACGCCGTCCACCGGCTTCGGCTATATCCGTGAGGGTCAGGCGCTGAGCGTCGAGGGCGCACCCAGCGCCCGCGAGGTGGCCGAGTTCGTGGAGAAGCCCGGTGAGGCCAAGGCCCAGGAGTATGTGGACAGCGGCTCCTACCTCTGGAACGCCGGCATGTTCGTCGCCCCGGTGGCCCTGCTGCTGAAGCATCTGAAGGCCAATGAGCCCGAGCTGCACGCCGGACTCACCGAGATCGCCGCCGCCTGGGGCACTGATCAGCAGGAGGAGGTCATGGAGCGGATCTGGCCGACGCTGCCCAAGACCGCCATCGACTATGCCGTGGCCGAGCCCGCCGCCGCGGCCGGCGATGTGGCCGTCATCCCTGGGTACTTCACCTGGGACGACGTGGGAGACTTCGCCGCCATCGCCCGGCTGAACCCGGCCGAGGACGAGGACCACATGACGGTGCTGGGCGACTCCTCGCGGGTCTATTCCGACGCTTCGTCCGGAGTGGTGGTCTCGGAGACCGACCGCGTGGTTGCGCTGATCGGGATCAAGGACATCGTGGTGGTGGACACCGACGACGCCCTGCTGGTCACCACCACCGACCACGCCCAGTCCGTGAAGCAGGCGGTGGAGGCGCTCAAGGAGAAGGGAGACTCCGATGTCCTCTGATGTCACTGAGTCCGAGGCGGCCTGGTCTGAGACGGCGCACTCGGGGGAGGCGCTGATCAGCCGAGCCGCCGGCGTCGTGGAGGAGCTGGACGAGCGCCTGGTGGAGGTCCGCCGCGAGCTGCACCAGAACCCGGAGCTGTCCTTCCAGGAGGAGGACACCACCCGCCGCCTGGTGGGCTGGCTCCAGGAGGCCGGCCTGGAGCCCCAGACCCTGCCGGAGACCACCGGGCTCTACGTGGACATCGGCCCGGAGGACGCCGAGTTCGCCGCAGGCTTCCGCGGCGACATCGACGCGTTGCCCCTGGACGAGGTCACCGAGCTGCCCTACGCCTCGCAGAACCCCGGCGTGGCCCACGCCTGCGGCCACGACATCCACACCACGGTCATGATGGGCATCGCGCTGACGCTGAGCCGGCTGCACCGTGAGATCGGACTGGAGAACCGCTACCGGGTGATCTTCCAGCCCGCGGAGGAGACCATGCCCGGCGGCGCCGAAGAGGTCGTCGCCCAGGGGCTGCTCAAGCCGCTGCCGCGCATCTTCGCGCTGCACTGCGACCCCAAGCTCACCGTGGGATCGATCGGCACCCGCATCGGCGCGATCACCTCTGCCTCCGACCTGGTGCGGATCGACGTCAGCGGCCGAGGCGGCCACACCTCCCGGCCCCATCTGACCGAAGACGTGGTGGGTGCCCTGGGACACCTGGCCACCACCGTCCCCGCCGTGCTGGCCCGCCGGATCGACGTGCGCAGCGGCGTCTCCCTGGTCTGGGGCACCATTCGCGCCGGCAACGCCGCCAACGCCATCCCCGCCACCGGCACGCTGGCCGGCACCATGCGGATTCTGGACGCCGATGCCTGGAAGGACGCCGGGGGAGTGCTGGCGCCCATCGTGGAGCAGGCCGCCAACTCCTACGGGGCGGACGTCCAGCTCGAACACGTCCGCGGCGTGCCCCCGGTCATCAACGACGAGACCGAGACCACCCGCGTGGACAGTGCGGCCAAGGAGATCCTGGGCTCGGGATGCCTGACCCTGGCCGAACAGTCCATGGGCGGGGAGGACTTCGCCTGGATGACCCAGGAGATCCCCGGATCCATGTTCCGTCTGGGAACCCGCACTCCCGACGGCCCCTCCTTCGACCTGCACCGCGGCGACTACGCTCCCGATGAGCGGGCCATCGGCGTCGGAGTCAAGGTGATGGCGGCCGTGGCCCTACGTTCTAGGATGGATGCATGAGTGAAGAGACCTCTTCCACCGGACCGGACACCGCCGGGCTGAGCCTGACCGGAGCCATCGGCCTGGTCCCTCGGATCCCTGAGGATGTGGACTGGGAGGAGCTGACCACCCAGGCGCGCATCGCCATGACCAAGGCCTATGTTCCCTACTCCAAGTACCCGGTGGGTGCCGCGGCCCTGCTGGACAACGGCAGCGTGGTCTCCGGCTGCAACGTGGAGAACGCCTCCTACGGCGTCGGGCTCTGCGCAGAGTGCACCATGGTGGGTCAGCTGCAGATGAGCGGCGGCGGTAAGATCGTCGCGTTCACCTGCGTCAACGGCGAGGGCGAGTACATCACCGCCTGCGGCCGCTGCCGTCAGCTGCTCAACGAATTCCGTGCCGAGACCATGTTCATCCTCACCGCCCAGGGCGTGATGAGCATGGACGACTTCCTGCCCGAAGCCTTCGGCCCCCGCGACCTCGAGAAGTGAGAGCCTCCATGCCCCCGTCTTCCCTCTCCGGCACCGCCTTCGACCCCGGAGCCTTCAGCGCCACCGACCTCATCCGCACCAAGCGCGACGGCGGCCGGCTCAGCGAGGTCGAGATCGACTGGATGATCGCCGCCTACACCGACGGCTATGTGGCCGATGAGCAGATGTCGGCCATGGCCATGGCCATCCTGCTGCGTGGGATGAGTCGTGAGGAGATCAGCCGGTGGACCGCTGCGATGATCGCCTCCGGCGAGACCATGGACTTCAGCTCGCTGAAGACCGCCGACGGCGAACGCCGCCTGACCGCTGATAAGCACTCCACCGGCGGCGTGGGGGACAAGATCACCCTTCCGCTGGCCCCACTGGTGGCCAGCTGCGGCGTGCCTGTCCCGCAGCTCTCCGGCCGCGGGCTCGGCCATACCGGTGGCACCCTGGACAAGCTCGAGGCCATCCCCGGCTGGCGGGCCTCGCTGTCGAACGAGGAGATGCTCGCCCAGCTGGACTCCATCTCCGCAGTGATCTGTGCGGCCGGAGCCGGCCTGGCCCCGGCCGATAAGAAGCTCTACGCCCTGCGCGACGTCACCGGCACGGTGGAGGCCATCCCGCTGATCGCCTCATCCATCATGTCCAAGAAGATCGCCGAGGGCACCGACGCCCTGGTCCTGGACGTGAAGACCGGCTCCGGCGCCTTCATGAAGACCGGCGAGGACTCCGAGGAGCTCGCTCGCACCATGGTGGCCCTGGGCACCGACGCCGGGGTCAACACCACAGCGCTGATCACCTCCATGGAAACCCCGCTGGGTCTGACCGCCGGCAACGGCATCGAGGTCGAAGAGTCCCTGGAGGTGTTGGCCGGAGGCGGCCCCGCCGACGTCGTGGAGCTCACGGTGGAGCTGGCGCGCGAGATGCTCGCCGGCGTCGGGATCACCGGTGTGGACCCGGCAGAGAACCTGCGCAACGGCCGTGCCATGGACTCCTGGAACCAGATGATCGCGGCCCAGGGCGGGGATCCGCAGGCAGCGTTCCCGCAGGCCGCCCACTCACACACCATCACCGCCGGCGCCTCCGGCACCATGACCCGCATGGACGCCATGGCTGTGGGACTGGCCGCCTGGCGCCTGGGTGCCGGACGCGCCCGCAAGGAGGACGCCGTGCAGGCGGGAGCCGGTGTGCGCATGCACGCCAAGCCGGGTGACCAGATCGCTGAGGGACAGCCGCTGTTCACCCTGCTCACCGACGACGAGGAACGGATCGCCCGGGCCGAGGAGGCTCTGGAGGGTTCCGTGGACGTGGACGTCTCCGGCGGTCCCGCTGAGCTGCCGCCTCTGCTGCAGGGACGCATCACCGCTCAGGACCTCTGAGGCGCCCAGCGGCGGGAGACCCATGCGGCTGATCGATTACTCCGACGCGCTCCAGGAGCTGGTGGTGGACGTCGCCTCCGGCTGGTGGACGCTGCTGGCGCTGTTCGGATTCGTCACGGTCAACGGGTTCTTCCCGCCGCTTCCCTCCGACTCCCTGGTCATCACCCTGGGCTCGGTCCAGGGGGAGCCCGGAACCCCCTGGTGGCCCTGGGTGGTGTTGGTGGCCGGAACCGCCGCCGTGCTCGGCGACCTCACCGCCTACCGGCTGGGCGCCGTCATCGGGCGCGGCATGCTGGAGGGTCAGGGCCGCTTCCGGTGGATGCGGCGGCCCACGATGCTCAAGACGCTCATGTGGGCCCGCCACGAGCTGGATAAGCGCGGTGTCATGGTGATCTTCGTGGGCCGGTTCATCCCCGGCGCCCGAGTGGCCATCAACTTCGTGGCCGGCTCCACCGGATACTCGCTGCCCCGCTTCCTGCTGATCGACGCCGCCGCCTCCTTCGTCTGGGCGGCCTGGCTGATCGGCCTGGGGATCGCCGGAGAGGCCATCTTCGACAGCACGCTGATCGCCATGGCTCTGGGGATCGCCATGGCCCTGGTGATCGGTCTGCTCTGCGAGCGGCTCTTCACCCTGCTTGCCCGCTGGCTGGACCGCAAGGGCGTTCCGCTGGACCCGGCCGGCTACCAGGACACCGCAGCCATCGACCTGCCTGCGCCCATCCATCTGAGGAGAAAGCGGCGCACGGACGAGGAGAACGATTAGGCTGGGGGCATGACTTCTATCGAAGCCGAAGATCGTACCGCTGCCGCAAAGATCGAAGAGCAGCTCCGTAACCTCCCCAAGGTCTCCCTCCACGATCACCTGGACGGATCCCTTCGCCCCGCCACTCTGGTGGAGCTCGCCGCTGAGATCGGCCACGAGCTGCCCACCCAGGATCCCGATGAGCTGGCCGAGACCTTCAGCCGCAATGCGAACTCCGGCTCCCTGGAGAAGTACTTGGAGGCTTTCGCCCACACCACTGCGGTCATGCAGACCGCCGCGAACCTGCGCCGCGTGGCCAAGGAATACGTGGAGGACCTGGCCGCCGACGGCATCGTCTACGCCGAGGTCCGCTGGGCCCCCGAGCAGCACCAGGCCGAGGGCCTGAGCCTGGATGAGGCCGTGGAGGCCGTCCAGACAGGCCTGGAAGAGGGCATGTCCTCCGTGGAGGCCCAGGACGGGATCATCGTGGTCGGTCAGCTGATCTCCGCGATGCGCCAGTCCGACCGCGCCGATGAGGTCGTCGAGGTCGCCCTGCGCCACCGCGACAAGGGCGTGCTCGGCTTCGACATCGCCGGCCCCGAGGCAGGCTTCCCGCCGTCCAAGTTCGCCGGCGCCTTCACCCGCCTGGCCGAGGAGATGCTGCCGGCCACAGTGCACGCCGGTGAGGCCGACGGCGTCGAATCCGTCCGCGACGCCCTGGTCTCCGGCCGCGCCCAGCGCCTGGGCCACGGCATCCGCGTGGCCGAGGACATCACCGTCACCGTGGGTGAGTCCTCGCGCAGCAAGACTGCCGAGGACGGCGAGGAGGAGCTGGTGGAGGTGGAGCTCGGTCCGGTGGCCCGCTGGGTCCGCGACCGGCAGATCCACCTGGAGGCCAGCCCGACGTCGAACCTCCAGACCGGTGCCGCCGACGGCTTCTCCGAGGGCGGCAGAGCGGCACTGGCCGACCACCCCTTCGACATGCTCTATCAGCTGGGCTTCAACATCGGGGTGAACACCGACAACCGTCTGGTCTCCGGCGTCACTTTGTCCTATGAGCTGGCCCAGATCGCGGTCACCTTCGACTACGGTCTGGCCGAGCTGGCCGACTTCCAGATCAACGCCCTGGAGTCCTCCTTCCTCGGCTACGAGGAGCGCGAAGCGCTGGCCGGGGTGATCCTCGAGGCCTGGAACGCCTGAGCACGAAAGCCTGAGATGACCACACCCCCTGAGGATCCCTTCGCCAAGCTGCAGTGGGTCATCGCCTCGTTGCGCGAACACTGCCCGTGGACCGCGGAGCTCACCCATGAGGCGCTGACCCCCTACTTGGCGGAGGAGTCCCAGGAGGTCATCGAGGAGATCGACGCCGGCGTCCTCGGCGACCCGCTGCGCCGCGAGCTGGGGGATCTGCTGCTGCAGATCGTGCTGCACGCCCAGATCGCCTCCGAGCGCGGAGACTTCGACTTCGGCGGGGTGGCCGAGGCCATCACCGCCAAACTGATCCGCCGCAGCCCGCACGTCTTCACCTCTGAGGGCGAGCTCTCGCCCACCCAGGCCAGCCTGGAGGAGATCGACGCCGCCTGGCAGCGGATCAAACAGCAGGAGAAGTCTGAGGAAGCTGCGGGTGAGCAGGGCCGGTCCTGACCCATTCCGTCGACTAGGCTGGTGCCTAAGTCAACGGGGACTCTTCATCTATCCATGACATAAGGAGCATCAATGTCTCTGATCGCCAGTGTGTACGGCCGCGAGATCCTCGATTCCCGCGGCAACCCCACCGTGGAGGTGGACGTCCTCCTCGACGACGGCAGCTTCGGCCAGGCCGCAGTGCCCTCCGGCGCCTCCACGGGTGCCTTCGAGGCCGTGGAGCGCCGCGACGGCGATAAGGGCCGCTACCTGGGCAAGGGCGTGACCGGTGCGGTCTCCGCCGTCAACGACGTCATCGCCCCCGCCCTGGAGGGCCAGGACGCCACTGAGCAGCGCGTGATCGACCAGATCCTGCTGGACCTCGACGGCACCGAGAACAAGGGCTCCCTGGGTGCCAACGCCATCCTCGGCGTCTCCCTGGCCGTGGCCAAGGCCGCAGCCGACGCCTCGGACCTGTCCCTGTACAAGTACCTGGGCGGCCCCAACGCCCACCTGCTGCCGGTGCCGATGATGAACATCCTCAACGGCGGCTCCCACGCAGACTCCAACGTGGACATCCAGGAGTTCATGATCGCGCCCATCGGTGCGGCCACCTTCTCCGAGGCGCTGCGCGCCGGCGTCGAGGTCTACCACGCGCTGAAGTCCCTGCTGAAGGAGAAGGGCCTGGCCACCGGCCTGGGCGATGAGGGCGGCTTCGCGCCGAACCTGACCTCCAACCGTGAGGCGCTGGACCTCATCACCGAGGCCATCAAGCGCGCCGGCTACACCCCGGGCAAGGACGTGGCGCTGGCGCTGGACGTCGCCGCCACCGAGTTCTACTCCGAGGGCGCCTACACCTTCGAGGGCGAGAAGAAGTCCCCTGAGCAGATGAGCGCCTACTACAAGGAGCTCGTGGAGGCCTACCCGCTGGTCTCCATCGAGGACCCGCTGGACGAGGACGACTGGGCCGGCTGGAAGACCCTCACCGAGACCATCGGCGACAAGGTCCAGCTGGTCGGCGACGACCTGTTCGTCACCAACCCGGACCGTCTGGGCAAGGGCATCGACAACGACACCGCCAACTCGCTGCTGGTGAAGGTCAACCAGATCGGCTCCCTGACCGAGACCTTCGACGCGATCTCTCTGGCGCAGCGCAGCCGTTACACCACGATGATCTCCCACCGCTCCGGCGAGACCGAGGACACCACCATCTCAGACATCGCCGTGGCCACCAACGCCGGCCAGATCAAGACCGGTGCACCGGCACGTTCCGAACGCGTGGCGAAGTACAACCAGCTGCTGCGCATCGAGGAGGAGCTCGGCGACGCCGCAGCCTACGCTGGAGCGAGCGCCTTCCCGCGCTTCCGCGCCTGACCAGTCCGTTCGACTGTCGCGCAGGTGTCGGAATGAGCCGCGAACCGGCCCCTTTCCGACACCTGCGCGACGACTGAACCGCCGCAGCAGCGGCCTCAGCTGGAACGTGCCCGGCCTCAGGTGGACAATGGAAGCGTGACCACTACGCTTTCTGAGTCCGCTGAGCCGGGCATGTCTCTGCTTCCAGCCCTGAAGCTGGGCCCCATCACCGTGGACACCCCGGTGGTGCTGGCCCCCATGGCTGGCATCACCAACACTGCCTTCCGCCGCCTCTGCCGCGAGTACGGCGGTGGTCTCTACGTCAATGAGATGGTCACCGCCCGGGCGCTGGTCGAACGCCGCCCCGAGAGCCTGCGGATCATCAAGCACGAGCCGGACGAGGTCCCGCGCTCGGTGCAGCTCTACTCCGTGGACCCGGTCACCACCGGCCATGCCGTCCGCATGATGGTCGAGGAGGACCGTGCGGACCACATCGATCTGAACTTCGGCTGCCCCGTCCCCAAGGTCACCCGCAAGGGCGGGGGATCGGCGCTGCCCTGGAAGATCCGGCTCTTCGAATCCATCGTGTCCACCGCTGTGCGTGAGGCCTCGAAGAACAACATCCCGGTGACCGTGAAGATGCGCAAAGGCATCGACGAGGACCACCTGACCTTCATCGAGGCCGGCAAGGTCGCCCGCGACTCCGGGGTGGCCGCTGTTGCGCTGCACGGCCGTACCACCCGGCAGCACTACTCAGGCCAGGCCGACTGGTCAGCCATCGCCGCGCTGCGGGAGTCTCTGCCGGACATCCCGGTGCTGGGCAACGGCGACATCTGGTCCGCCGAGGATGCGGTGCGCATGGTGGAGCAGACCGGCGTCGACGGCGTCGTCGTCGGCCGTGGCTGCCAGGGCCGACCCTGGCTCTTCGGGGACCTCCAGGCGGCCTTCGAAGGCCGGCAGGAGCGCCATCGCCCGGATCTTCCCATGGTGATCCGGACCCTGCTGACCCATGCCCAGATGCTCATCCCCTACTTCGACGGCGACGAGCGCAAGGCCATGCAGGACATCCGCAAGCATGTGGCCTGGTACTTCAAGGGCTATCCGATCGGCGGGGCTCTGCGCTCCCAGCTTGTCACCGTGGAGACCCTGGCCCAGCTGGAGGACCTGCTGGGCCAGCTGGACCAGTCCATCGGCTACCCGGGCGAGCCTGCCGAAGGGCCGCGCGGCCGGGCCGGCTCCCCCAAGAAGGTCCACCTGCCGGAGGACTGGCTGGAGTCCCAGGAGCTCAACGAGGAGCAGCGAGAGATGATCAAAGCCGCCGAGGTGGACACCTCCGGAGGCTGAATCGGCCTGCTCATGCGGCGCACCGCCATGTCTCCGATAGGCTGGAACGGTGAGCATAGAGGACGTCGAGCGCTTGGAGGGGGACTACGCGGCCCTCAAGCCCGGATACACCGAGGCCGATGAGGAGCGCTGGCTCCCTGAGCACGGCAAGTCCGTCTACCGGTCCTCCTTCGAGCGGGACCGGGCGCGGCTGCTGCATTCCTCGGCGCTGCGCCGGCTCGGGGCCAAGACCCAGGTGGTCTCGCCCGACGCCGACGACTTCGCCCGCACCCGGCTCACGCACTCCTTGGAGGTCGCTCAGGTAGGGCGGGATCTGGGCCGCATGCTCGGCTGCGATCCCGACGTCGTAGACGCCGCCTGCCTCTCCCATGACCTCGGGCACCCGCCCTTCGGCCACAACGGAGAGAACGTCCTCAATGAGCTGATGGGCGAGGCCGGAGGGTTCGAAGGCAACGCCCAGACCCTGCGCCTGCTGACGCGCCTGGAGACCAAACGGTTCCACCCCGACGGCCGCTCCGCCGGGCTGAACCTCACCCGGGCCTCCCTGGACGCCGCGGTGAAGTACCCGTGGCGCCAGCACGAGGCGCCGGTGAAGCCCGATGGCACCCGCAGCCAGAAGTTCGGCGCCTATGAGGACGACGTCGACGTGTTCGCCTGGATCCGCCAGGGCGTGGAGGGGCGACGGAAGTCGATGGAGGCCCAGGTGATGGACGCCGCCGATGACATCGCCTATTCCGTGCACGATGTGGAGGACGGCATCTTCTCCGGCCAATTCCAGCTGCGCTTCCTGGAGGTGCCGCTGCAGCGCAAGCGCGTGGTGCAGGTGACCCGCGAGTGGTATCTGCCGGGGACCGACGAGGACCGCATCGAGGAGGCCTTCGACAGGCTCTCAGCCATGGACGGCTGGGTGCGGGAGTCTGATGGGTCGCGCCGCTCCCTGGCCGCGCTGAAGAACATGACCAGCGAGCTGATCGGTCGGTTCTGCGGAGCGATCTACTCCGCCACCCGAGAGGCCCATGGGGACCATTCGCTGGTCCGTCATGAGGCCGACCTGATGGTTCCGGAGGACACCGTGATGGAGATCTCCGCGATGAAGGGACTGGCGGCGGCCTACATCATGACCTCGGACCAGCAGAAGCCGGTGTACCTGCGGCAGCGGGAGGTCCTCGAGGGGCTGGTGCAGCTGCTCTCCGAGACCGAGGACCGCTACTTGGAGCCCATGTTCAAGCAGGACTGGCGGGACGCCTCCGACGACGCTGCCCGCCGTCGGGTGATCGTCGATCAGATCGCCTCCCTGACCGACGGAGCCGCTCTGGAGTGGTACTACGCCCTGGTGCAGGGCAAGCCGTTCACCAACCGGCTCTTCGGCTGAGGATCGCCGACCCGCAGGCTCAGGTGGCGCCGCGGGCGGAGGATAAACCCAGGTGGGATTCGCCGGGGAGGTCCACTAGACTGGAACCTGCGAGATCGGGCCGGTTCCGAGACAGGGGCCTGGCACCGCACCGTGACCCGCGACGACCCCTGCACGCTGGAGGCCCGGATGACCCCTGCACGCTGGAGGCCCGGATGACCGCTCAGAACCCCGAGACCACCATCAGCGTCGACGAGCTCCGTGAGCTGCTCAACGGTGCCGTGGCGCCGGTGCTGCTCGACGTACGTACGCCCGCGGAGCACCGTGGCGCGCACCTGACCGGATCCGTCCTCGTGCCCGAGGAGCTCGTCCGGGGTGAGACTCAGCGGCTCGCGGACGCGCTCGCCGACGCAGATCGCCCCGTGGTGGTGCTGTGCCAGTCCGGCCCACGATCTCGGCAGGCGCGGGAGCTGCTCGCCGGTGCGGGCCTCACGGAGGCCAGGGTGCTCGACGGCGGGCTGAACGGCTACCGTGCGGCCGTCGGCGACGCTGCGGTCCAGAGGGGCGAGGGCCCGTGGGCCATGGAGCGGCAGGTGCGCATGGCGGCTGGGTCGCTGGTGCTCGTCGGGCTGCTCGGCGGGCGTCTCCTCAGCCCGAAGGCACGCGTGATCTCTGGGGCGATCGCCTCGGGCCTGATCTATTCGGCCGCCTCGAACACCTGTGGAATGGCCCAGGTGCTGGCTCGGATGCCATGGAATCAGGACCCCGAGGGGCCGGTTCGGATCGAGGACGTGCTCGCTCAGCTGGAGGACCCGCCCCAGGACCGGTGAGGGCCGCTCAGGCCTCCTGCGGGTCTTTCGAGATGTTGCCGGTGACGACGTCGTAGGCGGTGAAGAGTGCCTCCGAGTCTACGAAGAGGCTCAGCCCGTGGGCGCCGGCGCCCATGGCGATGCGCCCGGTGATCGACTCATCCGCATAGACGCGCCAGCGGATGCCTTCGGCGGTCTCCGCGCCGAAGGGCGTGATGGTGCCGGGCCGATACCCGGTGGCCTCCACCGCCTCCTCGGGCGAGGTCATGGACATCTTCTTCATCCCGGCCAGCCGCCGCAGCTTGGCCCAGTCCACCTGACGGTCCCCGGGGATGAGGACCAGCACATAGCTGTGCTCGCGGGCGGTCTGGGAGACCTTGGTCTTGGCGACCAGGGTCTTGACGATCTCCCGGGGCTCGACCCCGATGTTCGCCGCGGCCTCCTCCAAGGACCGGGCCTCGCCGCGGGCCACGAGCGTCAGCTCCACCCCGCGGGCGGCGGAGTCGGCGGTCAGCCGCTGCACTGAGGCGCGGTCCGCCTGGGAGAGCTCGACGTCAGCAGGGCCGGTGTGCTCGATGTCCATCGTGTCCATGTCCGGGTCAACCCGGATGGGGTCACCGGGATTCCCCAGAGCGCCGGCCGGGTCCGACGGATGGGCGGACCTGTGGAGAATCTGACCGCAGATTTGCCCAGAGTGGCTAGAGTTGTCCTGTGGCAGGACTGATCAAGCGCGAAGACATCGACGCCGTACGCGAACGTGCGGATCTGCGTGAAGTCGTCGAGCAGTACGTCACCCTCAAGGGCGCCGGCATCGGCAGCTGGAAGGGGCTCTGCCCCTTCCACGACGAGCGCACCCCCAGCTTCCACATCCGCCCGCAGGTGGGCACCTATCACTGCTTCGGCTGCGGGGAGTCCGGCGACGTCATCGCCTTTCTGATGGCCATGGACCACACCAGCTTTCAGGAGACGGTGGAACGCCTGGCCGGAAAGTACGGCATCGAACTGCGCTACGAGGACGGCGGCAAGGGCCCGGACAAGGAAGAGATCGGGCGGCGTCAGCGCATGCTGGATGCCCATAAGATCGCCGATGAGTTCTACCGCTCCGCCCTGCTCTCCCCGGAGGCGCAGACCGCCCGTGAGTTCCTCCAGGACCGCGGCTTCACCCGCGAGCATGCCGAGAAGTTCGACGTCGGCTACGCGCCCAAGGGCTGGGACAACCTGCTCAAGCACCTGCGCACCAAGGGCTTCCGCGACGACGAGCTCAAGCTGACCGGCATGTTCTCCGAGGGCAGCCGCGGCATCTACGACCGCTTCCGCGGCCGGCTCATGTGGCCCATCCGAGATATGACCGGCAACACCGTGGGCTTCGGCGGCCGGCGCCTCTACGAGGATGACAAGGGCCCCAAGTACCTGAATTCCCCGGAGACCCAGGTCTATAAGAAGTCCCAGGTCCTCTACGGGATCGAGCACGCCAAGCGGAACATCGCTAAGCAGCGCCAGCTGGTGGTGGTGGAGGGCTACACCGACGTCATGGCCTGCCATGTGGCCGGGGTGGAGACCGCGGTGGCCACCTGCGGCACCGCCTTCGGCGAGGGGCACGTGAAGGTGGCCCGGCGCCTGCTCTCCGACGACGGCGGCGGGGGAGAGGTGATCTTCACCTTCGACGGCGACGACGCCGGTCAGCAGGCCGCCCTCAAAGCCTTCAAAGAGGACCATATGTTCCTCGCCAAGACCTTCATCGCGGTGGGCCCCGCGGGTATGGACCCCTGCGATGTGCGCCAGCACCGCGGGGACGAAGCGGTCAAGGAGCTGATCGGCTCCAAGACGCCGCTGTTCGAATTCGCCATCCGCGCCAAGCTCAAGGACTTCGACCTCAACACCATCGAAGGCCGGGTCCAGGCGCTGCGCGCCACCGCTCCCATCGTCGGCGGCATCAAGGACCCAGCTCTGCGCCCGGCCTACACCCGGGAGCTGGCCGGCTGGCTGGGTGCGGAGATGGACGACGTCGTCCGTGCGGTGGAATCCGCCCGACGCCGCGGCCTCCAGCCCGGCTCCGAGCCCGACTCCCGGCCCAGCCGCCAGGGGGATCCCCCGCCCCATGATCAGGGCGGCTTCCAGCCCGGCCCGGGCGGTCAGGGGCCCCCCGGCGATCTGGCCGATCCGGGGATGCCCGCCATGCCGCAGTTCCAACGGCCCGACACCCGGGACCCGGCGGTCATGATGGAGCGCCAGGCGCTGGAGGTCATCCTCCAGCACCCCACGCGGCTGACCGCTGAGCAGTGGGAGGAGATCTTCACCGTCCGCTTCACCGCCCCGGCGCATCAGGCCATCCACGACGGCATCCGGGTGGCCGCGGCCCAGGCCTCGGACCCGCGGAACTGGGTGCAGAACGTCCGGGACGAGGTGCCTGAGCCCATCCGTTCGCTGGTCTCCGAGCTGGCGGTCACCACGTTGCCCACCCGTACCGAGGAGGACTTGGAGAACTACTGCCAGTCCATCCTCAACCGGCTGGTGGAGCTGAAGATCACCCATCAGAAGGCCAATCTCATCGGGCGCCTGCAGCGGATGAATCCGGCGGAGAACCCGGAGGAGCACCGCGCGCTGAACGCCGAGCTGATGGAGCTGGAGAGCCGGCGTCGGGCGCTGCGCGGAGACGAGTGATCACCGGCCGCATGACCGCCCGCCGCACCGGCCGCAGGGCCGCCCGGAATACCCGCCCCGGTGTCCACAGAGCGGTCTTCCATGACGCGGATCACTCGCTGCCGCGCGGACCTTGGTAGTCTGTGAGGTCGACAAGGCGTGACGATGGGGTCACGCGAGGGCCTCATGAGCATCTTGTTCTGTGGAGGAGAATCGCATGACCCATGAAGCTGCCGTCACCGGCTCACACACCCGCTCTGCTGCGATGCACGAGATCCCTGAGGAGATGCGGCACGACGTCGGGCTCCTCGGCGAGCTGCTGGGCCAGGTGCTCAACGAGTACGGCTCGGAGGGCCTGCTCCAGGACGTGGAGAAGCTGCGCGAGCTGACCATCTCGGCGCTGGATGATCCCGACGGCGACGCGCTGGCCGCAGCGGAGGAGCTGGTCGACTCCTTCTCCGCCTACCGAGCCCGCGAAGTCGCCCGCGCCTTCACCTGCTACTTCCTGCTGGCCAACCTCGCTGAGGAGCAGCACCGGGTGCGCACGCTGCGCTCCCGCGACGGCGAGGTGCCGCTGACCGAACAGAAGCCGTCCGACTCGGTCGCCTCGGCGCTCGCCCACCTCTCTGAGGAGGTCGGTCAGCGCGAGGCCGAGCGCCGCCTCAAGGAGCTGCGGTTCCAGCCGGTGCTCACCGCCCACCCCACCGAGGCGCGGCGCAACGCCATCACCGCCTCGGTCCGGCGCATCGGCGAGCTGCTCGACGAGCGGGACGACCCCCGGATGGGCACCGGTGCTCGGGCCAAGAACCGCCGGGAGATGCTCGAAGAGATCGACAACATGTGGCGCACTGCCCAGCTGCGCGTCTCCAGCCCCTCGCCGCTGGATGAGGTGCGCACCGCCCTGGGCCACTTCGACAACTCCTTCTCCAAGACCTTCACCCAGGCCTACCGCCGCATGGATGACTGGCTGCAGGGCGAGGACAGCGGCGCGGGCGCGCCCAAGGCTCCGGCCTTCATCCGCCTGGGATCCTGGATCGCCGGCGACCGCGACGGCAACCCCAACGTCACCGCCTCCATCACCCGTCAGGCCGTGGCCCAGGCCGCCGACCGCGTGCTCTCCGAGCTGGAGTCCCGCTCCCGCAACGTGGGACTCTCGCTGACCCTCGATGAGCGTTACACCCCGCCGAACGAGAAGCTGACCACGCTGTGGAACCGCTATAAGCAGCTCTCCGAAGAGCTGACGACGACGGCGGCAGAGCACTCCCCGGGCGAGCCGCACCGCCAGGTGATGCTCGCCATCGCCGGCCGTGTGGAGGCCACCCGCCAGCGCGACGCCGACCTGGCCTACTCCGTCCCGCAGGAGCTCATCGATGATCTGAAGGTCGTCCAGACCTCTCTGTCCGAGGGAGGGGCCCAGCGTGCTGCCTACGGCGATCTGCAGGAGCTGATCTGGCAGGTGGAGACCTTCGGCTTCCACTTGGCGGAGCTCGAGGTTCGGCAGCACTCGGCCGTGCACAGCCAGACTTTGGAATGGCTGGAGGACCCGCAGGGCTATGAGGCCTCCGGCAAGAAGATGGCCGTGCCGGGGGAGGAGGTCCTGGAGACCTTCCGGGCCATCGCCTCGGTCCAGCAGCGCTACGGCATGGATGCCGCACGCCGCTATATCGTCTCCTTCACCCAGTCCGCGCAGAACCTGGCCGATGTCTACACCCTGGCGGAGAAGGCGCTCGGCGGACCGGAGAACGTCCCGGTGCTGGATGTGATCCCGCTGTTCGAGACCTACGACGATCTGCAGAACGCCCCGCGCATTCTGGATGAGATCCTGCAGAACCCGCATCTGCAGGCCCGTCTGGAGCAGACCGGGCGCCGCATGGAGGTCATGCTCGGCTACTCCGACTCCTCCAAGGACGTCGGCCCGGTGGCCGCCACCTTGGCCCTGTATGAGGCGCAGGAGAAGATCGCCGCCTGGGCCATCGAGAACGACATCACCTTGACCCAGTTCCACGGCCGCGGCGGTGCTCTGGGCCGCGGCGGCGGACCGGCCAACCGCGCCATCATGGCTCAGCCGCCGCATTCGGTGGACCTGCGTTTCAAAGTCACCGAGCAGGGCGAAGTCATCTCCGCCCGCTACGGCAACCCGGAGATCGCCCTGCGCCACATCGAGCAGGTGGTTGCGGCCACGCTGATGGCCTCGGCCCCCTCCACAGAGAAGCGCAATGCGGAGGCCGCCCGGCGCTTCGCCGATCTGGCTCAGACTATGGACGAGGTCTCCCGTGAGCGATTCCACGGTCTGGTCGGCGCCGACGGCTTCGCTCCGTGGTTCGCCCAGGTCACCCCGCAGGACGAGGTGGGTCTGCTGGTCATCGGCTCCCGTCCGGCCAAGCGTGGCCTCTCCGTGGAGTCCCTGGAGGATCTGCGCGCCATTCCGTGGAACTTCGCCTGGGGGCAGGCGCGGATCAACCTGACCGGCTGGTACGGCCTGGGCACCGCGCTGGAGTCCATCGATGATGTGGAGCTGCTGCGCTCGGCCTACGCCGAATGGCCGCTGTTCCGCGCGCTGATCGATAACATCGAGATGTCCCTGGCCAAGACCGACCGGCGCATCGCCGAGCGCTACCTGGCCCTGGGTGACCGCGAGGATCTCTCGGCTCTGGTGCTGGAGGAGCTGGACGTGACCACCAAGTGGGTTCTGCTCATCACCGACCAGCAGCGCCTGCTGGAGGAGCACCGTGTGCTGGGCCGTGCGGTCCAGCTGCGCAACCCCTATGTGGATGCGCTCTCACTGATCCAGCTGCGTGCCCTGCGCACGCTGCGCTCCGGTGACACGGCCGAGGAGAAGACCCTCGACGACGCACGCAACCTCCTGCTCATCTCGCTCAAGGGTGTTGCCGCCGGCCTGCAGAACACCGGCTGAGCTCAGCCGAAGGCTGAGATCCCGGTGATCTCACGTCCGGCGATCAGCAGGTTGATGCCATAGCTGCCCTCATAGGCGTGGACGGCCTCTATGTCTGCGGCCACTTTGGCGATCTCATGGCTGCTGAGGATCCCGTTGCCGCCCAGGATCTCCCGGGCGACGGCGGCGGATTCTCGGGCCAGACGGGTCAGCGTGGACTTCGCCAGGCTGGCGCGCAGCATGGTCAGCCGGTCTTCGGCCTGGAGCCGGGTCACCTCGCCCATGAACGCGGTGGAGACGCCCATGTTCCCAGCCACCTGGGCCAGGGCGGACTGCACCAGCTGGAAGGAGCCGATGGGCCGGCCGAACTGGTCGCGCCCGGCGGCATAGCTGCGAGCGATGTCGAAGAGCGACTGCTGCGCCCCCACGGCCTGCCAGCCCACCCAGGCACGGGAGTCCCGCAGGGCGGCATGGACGGCGGAGAAACTGGTGGCACCGGCCAACTGCGAGGATTCCGGCACGTGGAGGTCCAGCTGGATCTCGGCGTTCTGCATGATCCGCAGCCCGGTCTTCTGCGTGATGCCCTCGGCCCGGTAGCCGGGCACGTCGGTGGGCACCAGGAAGCCCTTGATCTGGTCATCGGAGGTGTCCCGCGCCCAGATCAGGGCGAGGTCGGCCACGGCACCCATCCCGATCCACCGCTTCTGCCCGCGGATATGCCATCGGCCTGCCTTCAGCGTGGCAGTGGTGGCCAGCCCTCGGGCGATGTCGGATCCGTGATCCGGCTCGGTCAGGCAGAAGGCCCCCAGGGTTCTCAGCGACCGCAGCTCCGGCAGCCAGGTCCCGCGCTGCTGCGGCGATCCCAGGCTGTCGATCAGCCCCACCAGCAGTTCGTTATGGATACCGATCAGTGTGGACAGTGAGAGGTCCGCACGGGCCAGGGCGGCATGGGCCAGCCCTTGGAACAGGGCGGAGGAGCCGTCCACGGAGATCTCACCCAGGCCGAGCCGACCCAGCTCGGCGATCAGCTTCCGCGGCAGCTCCTCACGGTTCCACGGCTCGATGCATTTCGGGCGGATGCGCTGCTGGGCCACCTCTTCGATGGCCTGCAGTCGGCGGCGCTCGCCCTCGTCGAGGTGTCGGGCGAGATCCAGCAGATCCGGGTGCTCATCGCTGCTGTGCAGCTGATCGGCGATCGCCTGGTCTGGGAGCCAGCGGTCTGAAGCTGCCCGGTCTCCAGCTGCCCGGTCCCCAGTTGCAGGGCCCGGCGTCGCGGAGTACCCCGGTGTGGTCGGCGTGGTCATATCTGGCTGCCTCCTGCTGCCGCGGATCTGTTCTCTGCGTCTATAGTGACATGAATCACAGAAGCTTGGGGTCAGGGATGAGCGCGAGACTGCCCTGTCAAGCAGGCCGCAGCCCCTATAGTCTGACGTGAGGTCAGTCACGTATCAGGAGGAGCAGCTTATGGATCTGAGCACTGCCAGCGCCGTCGTCACGGGAGGGGCCTCTGGTCTGGGGCATGCCACGGCGGCCGCCCTGATCGAGGCCGGCGCCCATGTGGTGGTCGTGGACCTTCCCGACGCCGGCGGCTCCGGTGGCAGCGACGGCTCAGCTGACACAGGTGGTTCCGGTGGCGCAGCCGTTCCCGAGTCCCCCCGTGCCGCGGCTGTGGCCGCATTGGGGGAGCGGGCCACCTTCCACCCCGGCGACGTCACCGACCCTCAGGTCCTCCGCAGTGCGGTGGAGCAGGCCCAGTCCCAGGCGCCGCTGCGCGCGGCCGTCAGCTGCGCCGGCATCGCCACTCCCGGCAAGCTGCTGGGCAGAGAAGGGGCGCTGCCTGCTGAACAGTTCATGAAGGTCCTGGCGGTGAACACCGGCGGCACGGTGAACCTGATGACCGCAGCGGCGGAGGCGATGACCCAGAACCAGCCCCTCGGCGGCGAGGGAGGCGACCGCGGGGTGCTGATCAACACGGCCTCTGTGGCGGCCTTCGACGGGCAGATCGGCCAGATCTCCTACTCCGCCTCCAAGGGCGCGGTGGCCTCGCTGACCCTGCCGGCGGCCCGCGAGCTCGCCCGGCACAGCATCCGGGTGATGACCATCGCCCCGGGGCTCTTCGAGACCCCCATGATGGACGGTCTGCCGGAGGCCGCCCGGGATTCCCTGCGGGCCAAGACTCTGCACCCTGCGCGGCTGGGCAGGCCGGAGGACTATGCCCGGACCGTGCTGCAGATCCTGGAGAATCCCATGCTCAACGGGGAGACCATCCGGCTGGACGGGTCCGTTCGGTTGGACCCGAAATAGCCGCATCGGCGCTGCTCAGGCGCAGCGTGTGCCAGGCCGGGACAGTCACTCCATGGAGTGATCGGCCTCCTCCGTCTCATACTCCGGCGGGTTCACCGCCCCCTCCCAGGCTTCCTCGCCGATCTGCTCCCGCAGGTGGTCCCGTGAGTCCTCGGCCAGGCTGCGGGCGTGCTCCAGGACCGCGTCGGCATCGTCGTCGCCGTCCTCCTCCAGGCCGAGGGCGGCCGGGATCAGGCGTCCGGCATGCTTCATCATGCGCCCACCGATCATCACCGAATCCACCTCGGCCCGGCCGGCTTGGAAGACGATGTGGTGGGTGGGATCGTTCACCGGGAGCATCGAGGCAGTGTCTGCCCGGAGCAGGACCAGGTCTGCCACCTTCCCCGGGGTTATGGATCCCAGGTCCGAACCCATCTCCAGGGCATCGGCGCCGCCCTGGGTGGCGTAGCGAAGCACATCTGCGGTGCGCAGCTCATTGTTGAGCACAGTCCTGTCCTGTTCATGGGCATTCATGTGGTCCAGTCCGCGGTCGGCATTGAGCGTGGCCCGCATCGCGGCGAACATGTCCCCGCTCCACCACAGTGAGGTGTCCATGGACAGCGAGATCGGAATGCCGTGCTCGCGGACCTGCCCGGTGGGCGGGTAGCCCTGACCGGCGTTGAGCTCGGACTCCGCTGAGATGGAGACGTCTCCGCCGGACTCAGCGATCAGCTCATAGGTGCTGGTCTGCAGGGAGGCGGCGTGGACGTAGGTGTTGGTGGGGTGCAGGAAGCCGTTCTCGCTGATGTTCTGGATGGCGATGTCCAGCGGATATCCCCAGACCCCGGCGTGCAGGGTGACCGGCAGACCGTGCTCCTGGGCGAACTCCCAGGCCGGGCGCTCGGGGAACTCTGGGTCCTCGCCGCCGCCGTCCCAGGCCAGCTGCATGGTGACCAGATCGTCCACGGAGTCGAAGGCGGCGGGGAAGCGTTCATCCAGCAGCCGCTGGACATCGCCGCCGGGGACCCAGTTCTGCGGAAGGTCGAAGATGTTCCCGTAGGCCAGGCGTGCTCGTCCGCGGGAGGCCACCAGGGCGTCCACTGCGGCATCGGCGTGATCGGGGGAGCGCAGGCCATGGGACCAGTCCAGAGAGGTGGTCACTCCGGAGTCGATCGCCTCGACCATGGAGAGGTAGTTGCCGGCGTAGACGTCCTCGGGGCGCCACAGCTCGCCCCACTCCTCGTAGATCCACTGGAAGTAGTTGCTGATGGTCCAATCTCCGCCCACGCCGCGCAGCACGGACTGCCACATGTGCCGGTGGGTGTCGATCATCCCTGCCATCAGCACCGCACCGCCGGCCTCGATCACGGCGGCGTCGTCAGGACGGGACAGCTCATGCCCCACGTCCTGGATGACTCCGTCGTCCACCAGGACGTCGGTCTCGTAGAGGGTTCCCAGATCATCGTCCCCGGTGACCACGGTGGCGTTGCGGAAGAGCACCGCCCGGCCTTCGGCGAACTCCTCGGCGTAGGCGGCCGGGTCCTCGCTGCGGCTGCGGACGGCGGCGTATCCGCCCACGCCCAGGGCGGCGACGCCGGCTGCGCTCAGTCCGCCCAGCAGGAAGGAGCGGCGGTCGACTCGGCTGCGAGGCTGCGGAGAAGAGGCGCTTTCGGCGTTCTCAGATGCGGGTGAGGTGGGGTTCTGTTCCATGGCGGCCACTCTATGGATGGGCTGAGATCGCAGAGCCAGATGACTCAACGGGGAACTCTGTTCAGCCGAGGGCGAAGAAGTGTTGCAGGCGCATTATCCTTGACAGCATGAATCCTTCACCTGCTCCTGCCATCGAGACGCGTGGCTTGGTCAAGACCTTCGGGGACAACGTCGCGGTGGACGGCGTCGACCTGACCATCCCGCGCGGCGGGATCTACGGTGTGCTGGGCCCCAACGGTGCCGGCAAGACCACCGCGATCCGCATGCTCGCCACCCTGCTGCGCCCGGATGCGGGTGAGGCCCGAGTGCTGGGCCACGACGTCTTCGCCGAGCCCAAGACCATCCGCGAGAAGATCGCGCTGACCGGCCAGTTCGCGTCCCTGGATGAGGATCTGACCGGCATCGAGAACTTGATCCTGCTGGGCCGGCTGCTCGGCTTCTCCAAGGCGGCGGCCCGGCGTCGCGGCCTGGATCTGTTGGAGGCCTTCGGGCTCTCCGAGGCGGCCGACCGCCAGGTCAAGAAGTTCTCCGGCGGTATGCGCCGCCGCCTGGACATCGCCGGGTCGCTGATCGTGACACCGGAGCTGATGTTCCTGGACGAGCCCACCACCGGCATCGACCCGCGCTCCCGCAACCAGGTCTGGGACATCATCCGGACCCTGGTGGACGGCGGCACCACCATCCTGCTGACCACTCAGTACCTGGAGGAGGCCGACCAGCTGGCCGACCGCCTGGCCGTGATCGACCACGGCCGGGTCATCGCCGAGGGCACACCGGGCCAGCTCAAGGCCCAGGTGGGTTCCGGCGCGCTGAAGGTGCGCGTCATCAACCCGGCCGACCGCGAGGAGGCCGCCGAGGTTCTGCGCACTGCGCTGAACACCGAGTTCACCCGCGAGAAGGACACCGCCGCACTGAGTGCCCGGCTGGGTGCCGCCGAAGGTGCCTCCGCCGGACTGGCCGCCCTGGAGGAGGCCGGCATCGGCGTCGAGACCTTTGCCCTGGGTCAGCCGAGCCTGGACGAGGTCTTCCTCGCCCTGACCGGCAAGCCCACAGAGGATGAGGCGGCCCAGGACGAGGCTGCCGACTACGAGACCGAGGAGGCCTCCGCATGAGCGCCCAGACCACACAGCAGGCGGGCCTCGGCTCCACCGCCTCAGAATCCCAGAAGGTGCTCGGCGTCCTGCTGAGCGAGGAGGAGCGCCCGACGCCGTCCAATCCGGTGAGCGCATCGCTCACCTTCGGCTGGCGGGCGATGCTGAAGATCAAGCACATCCCCACCCAGCTCTTCGACGTGACGATCTTCCCGATCATCATGACGGTGATGTTCACCTACATCTTCGGCGGAGCGATGGGTGCGGTGGTCTCCGGCACCGGCCAGACCGGTGGGGTGGCCATCAGCGAATACGTCCAGTTCTTCATCCCCGGAATCTTCGTGCAGACGCTGATCATGATCACGATGTACACCGGGATGACCCTGAACAAGGACATCTCCAAGGGCATCTTCGATCGTTTCCGCTCCCTGCCCACCTGGCGGCCGGCGCAGCTGGTGGGCGCGCTGCTGGGAGACCAGGTGCGCTACGCCCTGGCCGGGGCGATCATCCTGGGTGTGGGCTTCCTGGTGGGCTTCCGCCCCGAGGGCGGGCTGGGCGGAGCGGCCGCAGGATTCCTCCTGCTGCTGATCTTCAGCTTCTGCCTCTCCTGGGTGTGGACCACCATCTCCCTGCTGCTGCCCACCGAGGAGGCGGTGATGGGTGTGTCCATGACGATCATGATGCCGCTGACCTTCGCCTCGAACATCTTCGTCCCCACGGAGACCATGCCGGACTGGCTGCAGAACGTGGTGGACCACAACCCGGTCTCCGTGGTGGTCACTGCCATCCGCGAGCTGATGGACGGGGTCTACGACGTCACCAGCGTCTTCACGGTCATGATCTACTGCGTGGCTCTCGTGGTGATCTTCGCTCCGATCTCCATGGTGCTCTACAACCGCAAGAGCTGAGGTTCTGCGGCGCTGCTCCGGCGGTGCCCCAGGCACAGAAGAGGGCGGCTCCTCTGACCGAGAAGGTCAGAGGAGCCGCCCTCTTCTGTGTCCGCTAAACCGATCACCTGTCCTGCGGGGCAGGGGAAGGGGTTACTTGATGAACTTGATGGTGAAGGGGTAGCGGAACTGCCGGCGGTTCTGAGAGGGGGTGACGCTCTGCCTGTGTGACATTGACGCGCGCGGTTCAGTACGGCACCGCGATCTAAGACGACAATAACCGCCTCCGAGGTAAGCAGTAAAGAATGCCTGCGGCACCAGGTGCCAGAACATGGAGCTGACGGTGCAGAGAGGTCTCTTGAAGTGGGGTGAGCGGAGCGCAGTCATGGGTGCCACGCCATGTGACGAACAGTTGGCTAGTAAGCCTGACATGGACCCGACGGACTAAATATAAGGAGAATTCAATGTATACCATGTAGACAATGCGACGAGGAATAGGCGAGACGGTGATTGAGTAGGAGTTAGATCGCGAGTCTTTGGACGGACCGCATTCTGGCGAAAGGCGCATCCTGGCCATATCGACATCGAGTGTCAAGCGCGAATGCGCTCATGCAAGAGTCTTGCGCTGAACAAAAGAGGTATCGCGCTAATACAAAACCGCAACATAGAGTCACTCCTGTAGGCCAAATCCCTGTCGGCCAATCGATCCATGAAGATGTGCTGGCAAACAAAAGCAAGTAGGAGGTGAACAAAAATGCCCGAAGTGCATTACCGAACGCCGAGCGTGCACGACGCTTCAGCAGTGCACCAACTGGTGGCAGAGACACATATGCTCGATGACAACAGCTGGTATTACTATGCGATCTTCTTTCGCGACTTTGAAACTACGAGCATGGTCGTGGATGTAGACAACGAACTCGCTGGATTTGTCACCGGATATATCCGACCGGGCGCACCCGACACGCTGTTCCTTTGGCAAACAGCGACGACCCTCAACCACGGTGTAACAAATCTCGGCCTGAAGCTGCTCGAGCAGCTCATCAATTCTGTGCAGATGACTACGAACTTGAACTACGTAGAAGCAACGATTGACCCTGAGAACCGCGCGATTGCGATGCAGTTCAGACTGTTGGCCCGATCGCTCGGGGTGGAAAGCGAACAAAGCATCCTCTTCGATGCAGCCGACTTCCATCAACTTGAACACGATGAAAAGTTGATCAGACTAGGCCCAATTGTATGAACCCACATCGCGATCCCAGACACATTGAGGACATGGTGAGGAAATATGGCACTCCTCTCTACATATACGACACGAAAGTCCTGCAATCACAGGCAGTTTCTCTGCAGGACGCGCTTGGCGGAGCGGCACTCTACTATTCGCTTAAAGCTAACCCGAATAAACACGTGGTGGAGACGCTGAGAAAAGCTGGATGCAGGGTCGAGGTAGCCTCTAAGGGAGAGTTGGAGCGCGCGCTTGAAGCTGGCTATAGCCCAACTGACATCATCTTTATTGGTCCCGGAAAGACGGTTGAAGAACTGCGTCGCGCTTCCGAGGTGGGGATTCAATACTTCGTTGTGGACAGTGAGGATGAACTGCAGCTGCTGAGTGAACAGACTACGGTGCGCGAGATCCTGCTTCGTGTGAACCCAGACTTCGAGGCGAGTGGCGGGAAGCTGACTATGAGCGGGGGAAAGCCCAAGCAGTTCGGAGTTGAAAGAGCGCAAGTTGGAAACTTCGTTGGCCGGGCGAGGAAGCTAGGATTAGACGTAGTGGGCCTGCATTATTACTTGGGTACACGATTCCTAGAGGCCTCCGACCTGGTCCAGAATACAAAGAGTATACTCGAAGACGCCAGAGAGATTCAACGGGAGACTGATCTCGAGCTGCGGATGCTCGATATGGGTGGCGGATTTGGCATTCCCTACTTTGGAGTTGAAAGCGACCTTGATCTCAATCTACTGAAGACAGGAATTATTGACTGCATCAAACAGGCCAGAGCATGGTTCCCCAAAGCCGAACTGGCGTTTGAATCAGGCCGCTATCTTACTGCGGAGTGCGGACGTCTCGTACTTCAAGTGCTTACCACGAAAACCTCGTACGGAACACGATTTTGTGTATGCGACGGTGGAACTAACCTAAATATGGCCGCGATTGGCGTCGGGGGGATAGGGAAGAGAAATTTCCCAAGTTGGTGCGTGCGTTTCGATGGTGATAGCACGGCGAAGCTCGAAGCCGGGGATCAACCAGTGACTGTGACAGGCCCGCTGTGTACACCAGACGATGTACTGCTTAAGGACGTTCAGTGGTCTATGGTCCCAAAGCGCGGCGATCTGGTCGTGCTTGACAACGTTGGGGCTTACGGGCCGAGCGCCTCACCTCACTCGTTCCTGGGGCATGACTACCCAACCGAAGTGGTGGTTTGATCTCTACTACAACGGTGATGGAGGAGTGATGCTGGGAATCGACATTATATCGGTCGCTCGAGTGGACAGAATGGTAAAACGGCGCTGGTTTACGTCTTTCTGGTTCCGTCCCAGTGAGCTTGACTATATATCCACACGTGCGAATAGGAGTGAAAGCATATCTGGAGCGATCTGCGCCAAGGAGGCTGTAATGAAGTCGATTGGTCGTGGATTTAGGCAGCGTATCCGACCGAATGACGTCCAGTTGCATTGGACATCTGAAGGCAAACCGTTTGCCGAGTATCAAGGACGCAGTTTCTGGATAGCGATATCACACTCGGATGGGTTTGCTCTTGCTGTGGCATTGGAGAGGAAGGCGAATGAATTCGGATAAGGTCCTTATGGTACGTGTGAGCAGTCGCGAAGTCCACTATGCAAACGACCTGGTCGACGGTGCGTTCGTTCTGCGTCTATTTGGCGATGCTATAACTTTTGTGACTTGCAGAGATGATGGCGATGAGGGTCTGCTTGCAGCTTATGAAGGGGTCGACTTCAGAGAGCAGATCCATCCAGGCGACTTCTTGGCAGTTCATTGCCACCGGGTCGATCGTACGCGGCTGTCGCGAACCTACGATGTCGTCGCCAGACGCCAGGGGTACCTCGTGTCGGATGAGAGTCGGGAGTCCGCTGCGATCGCTTGGGATCAAGTCGGTGAAGTCGTGGCGTCGGCACGCGCAAAAGTTGTCATTCCCATGGGCGCAGCTCAGAGAGTACGAGGACGTGCGTGATGGATCTGTACGATTCGCTGTTGGTGGCCTCTCAGGCCAATCCTGACAAGGTGTTTCTCAGCAATGCAACGGAGTCACACACATACAGAGAAGTATTTGAGGCGGCGCAAGAGCTGGCTGATCGCATGCGGGAGGTGGCGACGCCAGATCGTCCGTGCATGATCCAGGCCGATAGCATCAGTGCGGGAGTCGCCGTCTTGGCTTGCCTAAGTATTCGTAAGCCATTCGTCCCTATCAGTGGGTCCACACCTGAGGCGCGTTTTCACTATTTGTGTGAGGATTCAGGATCTGACCTGTTGGTGCGAGATCGTGTAGTGGAACGGGGCCTTCCAGGAAACCGGGCGGTCCGCCCGAGCCTCGAGTCAATCGAATGTGCGTCGGAGCCATGGACGACCGTTGGCGACCCGGCAGACGTCGCTTGCCTGATCTATACCTCGGGGAGCACGGGTATGCCGAAGGCGGTGGTGTGTTCTCGGAAGAGCGTGACGTTTGCGGTTCAGGCGATCGATGAGGCGCTGCAGTACCGACCGAGTGACGTGGTAGTGACGGCCCTGCCCATATTTTTCGACTTTGGGCTCTATCAGGTCTTTCTGGCTGCTCGCAATGGCGCTTCGCTCTACTTTGCCACTGAGCTGGAGTCCTCCATGGGCTTGTCTGACTTGCTCGAGCGGACTGGCGCAACGATTCTCCCGATGGTTCCGCCCGCCGCGGAAAAGCTGGTTCGCTTGATCAAGCGGGGACTCCGCTCGCACCGTGTTCGACAGATTTCAACTACTGGGGCGGCTATGAACGCGGAGACTCGGCTGGCGATCGAGCGGAGTTGGGGAGGCGCCGTGGACCTACGTGTGATGTACGGCCTCACCGAATGCAAGCGTGTCGCCATTATGCCCGAGGGAGAGTCCTACGAGCGCCTGGAGGCAGTCGGACGTCCTCTAACGGGAACTGCTGTCACGATCCGAGTTCCAGAGAGTCTTGAGGTCGTCAGCAACGGTGAAAGTGGCGAGATCTGTATTGAGGGTCCCCACGTGATGAACGGATATCACCGACAGCCGGAGCTCACGGCGGAACGCTTTGTGGCCCTCGGTGATCGCGTGCTTCTGCGCACAGGTGACATTGGTTGGATTGATGACGATGGCTATCTGCACTGTCGCGGCCGATCCGATGGACAGTTTAAGGTTCAGGGCTATCGAGTTAGCGCTGATGAAGTTTTGGCTGCGGCCTACAGCGCTCCGAATGTCGACAGCGCGGCGGTCGTGCCGCCATCAGACACGAGTCGCTATGCGTTGTTTTATGAAGGCCGATCGACAATTGACGAGGTCAAGGATGCGATGCGGGGACAACTGGACGCTTACGCTATCCCGGCGACCATTAAACGGATGGACAGTCTTCCTTTGACTGAAAACGGTAAAGTCGATATCAACGAACTCGAAAGGATGTAAAAAAGTGAACAATCGTCAGCTGCTCTGGGACGCGATCGTCGCCGTCACAGGAAATGAAGAGTTTCCGTTCGAAAATGATGCACGACTCATTGACGACATCGGACTGGACTCAACAAGTTCTCTGGAAGTGCTCATGGAAATTGAGGATCACAGTGCCCTTGAAGTCGATCCAAATGATCTCGAAATCGATGACTTCCAAACAGTTGGTTCCTTCATCGAGTTCCTGAACAGATCGATTCCCGTGAGGGTCTGAAGTAGTGCCCGAGGATGGAGGATAAGTATGACAGCTACATCGGCGCCCGTTGATGTCGGGCATCTGAACGAATCGGAAGTACGGTCATACTCCCGAGAGTGGCCAGCGGTGTTCAGTCGTGCCCGTGGTTCCCGGATTTGGTCGAATGAACGCGAGTACCTCGACTTCTTCTCAGGCGCGGGATCACTCAACTACGGGCACAACGATCCTTGCGCGCAGAGGGCGCTCGTGGACTACCTGTCTGAGGACGGAATCTTGCAGTCCCTGGACATGCAGACAGATGCTCGTTTGGAATTTCTTAGAGAGTTGTACGACTTAGTGCTGGGTCCTCGTGACCTGGCTGGTTATCGCGCGATGTTTACTGGCCCTACAGGTACCAACGCCATCGAAGCTGCCCTCAAGTGTGCCCGTCTCGCCACTGGGCGAACTCGCGCACTCGCGTTCACTGGAGGTTTCCACGGAGTGAGCCTTGGCAGCCTCGCTCTATCATCTAACGGTGCCAAGCGATCGGCTGCAGGTGTACCTCTCACCGATGCCACCCTAGTTCCTTTTGATAGCCCATCTCAGGAGCCAGGGGAGGCGCTCGACTGGTTGGAGCGCGCTCATTTCTTAGAATGCCCAGAGTCGGAACGGCCTGCTTGTGTGGTGATGGAGCTCGTGCAAGGTGAAGGTGGCGTGCACGTTGCCTCCCGAGAATGGGCCCAGGGTGTTGAGTTGATTTGTCACCGCTATGGGGTACCTTTGATCGTCGACGAGATCCAGACCGGATGTGGACGAACCGGGCGATTTTTCTCATTTGAGCACTATGATCTGCGCCCCGACATGGTGACACTATCGAAATCGTTGAGTGGCATCGGGCTCCCTCTGTCGATCTTACTGGTGGACCCGGCCTATGACTTGCAAGACGGTCAGCACAACGGAACGTTTCGTGGTAATAACGCGGCTTTTGTCACTGCGACGGCTTGCCTCAGAAAGTACTGGTCTGATGACGTTCTTGCCCAGCGAACGAGGGATCGCGAGGACTTGGTGACGAACATTCTCGTGGACTCGGGAATCGCGGACCGCTTTCAAGTTCGTGGAAAAGGACAGTTGCTGGGCATCGACCTTGGCGCCGCAGACGTGACTGCATGGGTGGCAAGTGAACTGTTCGCCGCGGGAATCCTCGTGGAAACTGCGGGCGATCGTGGTCAGGTATTGAAATTGCTGCCGGCGCTAACCATGGAGTCCGAAGACCTAAATAAGGGAGTTACTGCTATCGCGGACGTAATTTTGCGCGTTTGCCGTGAGAGTACAGCGTTCTAGCTCGTGAGGATGGAGCTGTGCGCAAAAGGTCATCAAGCTTGAATACCTGGTATGGAGGGAGAAGTCACATGAGTAAACTGGGAACACCCGTCAAACTGGATATCGCATCCGAAGAGTTTCGCATGAATTCTAAGGAAGTCCGAGAAGCTCGTGACGCTCACTGGTACGCAGAGACAGATTGGGGTATCGCAGTCCTCTCTTATGAGGACAATACTCATCTATTGCATTCTCCATACATGGGCCAGGGGTCGGCGAAATGGCCTAGGCAGCATGGTGTGTCAAGCGGCCAATTTCATGAGTGGTGGAGTCAGAACCTTCTCGTTCTAGAAGGAGACGATCATCATAGGATTCGCCGCTTGGTCAATCCTGCGTTCTCGCGACGAAAAGTGCGGGCCATGGAGCCGAAATTTGAAGAACTGGCTCGCGAGCTTATCGGCAGTTGGATTCACCGCGGTGAAGTTGATTTTGCCAGTGAATTCGCGTCACCGTACGCCACTAGAATTCTCTGCATGATGCTGGGTATTGACGAGTCAGACTGGCATCATATTCAGGAGCTTGCATCGACTATTGGGCTGGGACTTGGAGTGCACGTTGGTGACCATATTGCTAGCATTGACGCTGCCGTAAATGAACTGACTGTTTATGCGGAAGGGCTGATCACGGAACGTGAGGCTGCTCCTACGGACGATTTGCTTGGCACTCTTCTGGGAGCGAATCGTGAGGACGATCGTTCTCTGTCGAGACAGGAGCTAGTCAATATTGTCATTCTCCTAATCTTTGCTGGCATCGACACCACGCGACACCAGTTGTCGCTGTCTATCGACTCCTTTCAGAAACAGCCTGATCAATGGGACAAGCTGGCACGCCATCCGTATCATTACGCGGAACGTGCAGTTGAAGAGGCGCTGCGAGTGAATCCGATTGGTAGATGGGTGACGCGAGAGGCAACGGAGTCGTTTCAGCACAGAGAGCGATGGATCGAGGAGGGTACCACCGTTCATCTTTATACTTTGACCGGGGGAACAGATCCTGCCGAGTTTAATAATCCCTGCGATATCGATTTGGACGCTGAACGATCTCCGCACTTTGCCTTCGGAGGTGGTGTCCATCATTGTTTAGGTCACTTTGTTGCGCGTACGGATATCGGTGTCGCATTGGCTGCTCTCGCGGGACGCATTACGAATGTCCGTGTTGGTGCGGACACTGATTGGCTGCCTGACTCGGGTAACACAGGAGCTTCATATATGCCGATTACGTTTGAGCGCAGGAATTCGGTCGAGTAAGGAGTGTATGCATGAGAATCGATGTAAATATGAGTAAATGTCAGAACCACGGTCAGTGCGCCATCTCAGCTCCAGGCCATTTTTGGTTCGACGAAGAGGGCCGGTTGAGCTACCGCTCGGAATTCACTCGGGATTTTTTGGACGACGTGGAAGACGCGATGGATGCGTGCCCGATGCAGGCCATAACCGTCGTTGATGATGAATGAATTTGTCCGTGACTGTCCTCGCGTTTGCATTGTGGGAAGTGGAATTTCTGGATACCGGGCAGCACGTCAAATATTGAGATCCTACGATAATGTTGAGGTTGTTGTTATCGGAGAGGAACTGTATCCTACATACAGTCGTCCGGGTTTGTCGAAAGGAATCCTACTGGACCTCGACGAGGGGACAGCTGACCTGGCGGCGCAACTGTCGGTACCGAATTTGACAGACTCACGCCTACAGTGGCGATTGGGGCGGCGTGTTCTCTCGGCACACTTGTCTGGGCGCGAGTTGTGCTTGGACTCGGGTGAGCGTCTCGAGTATGACGTCCTGGTTATCGCATCTGGTGTTCGGCCACGAGAGAGTGGTTTTGCAGCGACGCGATGTGGGCGGCACGAGCACCGGGTTTTACGCGATGTCGGTGATGCGGCTGCCCTGCATCACGCGCTCCGTAAGGGCCGAAGGGTTGTGGTGCGGGGGAACGGTTTTATCGCGTGTGAGATGGCCTCCTTGGCGATTGCTTTTGGCTGCGAAGTGAGTATGGTCGAGAGTCGATCGGGTGCACCTCTGCGGAGGGTCGTGGGTGAACGTCTTGCTGCGTCGATAAGAGAGAGGATGCGCGCTTACGGCGTTAGCTTCCGCGATGTGGAATCACTGGTTGACAGTTGCTCTGACCGTGTGGCTCCTGCGGCGATGACCGGGAGCGGTTCTGGTGTTCGTGAGCGTGCTCTGATGCTGGAAGCGATCGGAAGTGTGCCCAACGTTGAATGGCTGAGTGGCAACGGGATCGATGTGTCAGATGGTGTGCTTGTGGACGGCGATCTCCGTTGTAGGGCGTATGAGGGTGTTTTCGCAGCAGGCGATGTGGCGCGATATTCCTGTGCGTGTGCGAAAAGGGCTACTTCGCGTGCGGAACTGTGGGGGAGCGCCGTGACGAGCGGGGACGCAGCTGGTTCATCGGTGGTGGATTTCTTGGGGGGCCGTGCTAGACGTAAGAGTTTATCGCATATTCACTTGGCTACGACTGAGGTGTTTGGCCTCCGCGTGCAGACTATGGGGAATGTTGCTTCTTCGGACACATCAGAGGTCGCGGTTGGCGACGTCGATGACCTTGAGAGTGGCGTACTGATGAGGTTCTACGCGTCGTGCGAGCTTGTGGGTGTGGTGTGTGTCGCCCCTGGTGGCGAACTGACGCAACGTTTTCAGAAAGAGGCAGCTGCTCTTCAACAAAAGTGCCGGTAACTTGCTCGTGATCGTGCTCTTGGACCGTCCTGGGTCTAGGGCATGTCTGACAAATGTGCGGTCCACGCGATCACCGCGTTGAGTACCACCGCGGCCCGGTAGGTCAACGCGTGCTTGTCATAGCGAGTCGCGATCCCGCGCCACTGCTTGATGTGGCAGTAGCGGCGTTCGACGACATTGCGGCCGCGATAGGCGCCCGGGTCGAAGTTCGGTGGCCGGCCGCCAGCTGATCCGCGCCGGAGGCGATGGCCCTTCTGATCCTCGGGCTCGGGGATATGGGCCATGATGCCCCTGGCGCGTAGGTGCTTACGGATCGCCCGCGAGGAGTAGGCCTTGTCCCCGCAGAGTCCATCCGGCCGGGTCCGCGGCCGCCCGAGGCGGCGGCCGACCTTCAGCTGTTGCAGCAGCGGCAGAAGCATCGGCGAGTCGCCGGCCTGACCGGGACTCAGCAGCACCACCAGCGGCAGTCCGCGGCCGTCGACGAGCTGGTGGATCTTCGTCGAGAGCCCGCCGCGCGAGCGGCCCAGGGCATGATCAGGCGGTTCTGGAACCGGCTGGTTCTGGGGTTGGGTCTGCGGATTCGTGTAATTCGATCCAGCCCCCTGTGTGGCGGCTGACGTTGGTCGCGTGCTGATGGGCACGAGCGATCGTCGAATCCACCGAGACCGTCCAGTCGATCTGTCCGGCCTCGTCGACTGCGGCGGTCAGCCGCTCCAGCACCCGATCCCAGGTGCCCTCGGCGGCCATGCGCCGGTGCCAGGTCCAGACCGTCTGCCAGGGACCGAAGACCTCGGGCAGATCGCGCCAGGCGATGCCGGTCCGATACCGGTAGATGATCGCCTCGACCATGGTCCGCGCATCAGCGAAGGGCCTGCCCTTGCGGCCCGTGGGGCGGGGCAGCATGTCGGCAATCATCGACCACTGGGCATCGGAGAGCAGCTGGAACCTCGACATCTGCTCAGTCTCGCAGGACGGGCGCTACATATTTGTCAGACATGCCCTAGTCCCGAGATTTCGGTGCGGACTCGGTTCGCTGTTCATAGGAGGCGTTCTCAACTTCTGCCGTGGGCTGTTGCCCGAGGTTCTCGTGCAGCCTGGCAGTGTTCCGCCAGTGGGCCCAGTTCAATGTGGCGCAGTCCACCTCCGTCAACAAAACCCAGGCCGGCTGGGAGTAGATCAGCTCGGTCTTATACAGACCATTGGTGCTGTCGGCCAGAGCATTGATATTCCTATAAATGTCGACTGTGGATCTCGCCGGGGTGCCTCTATGGTTTTCGTCAAGCCGCTAGGGTGTGGCCGGTTCCGCTTCTGATGGTCTCTGGGTCTTGGTAGAAGGTCCCATCACGCAGCATCGCGTAGAGGGTATCCAGGCGTCTGCGGGCTAGGGCGATGACGGCCTGTTTATGGGTCTTTCCTTCGGCGCGCTTCTTGTCGTAGTGAGCCCTGGATGGGCGGTGGTGCAGGGCTGCGAAGGCGCTGTTGAACAACGATGATTTCAATCTCTTGTTGCCGCCGCGGTTGGCGAATTCACCTCTGATCGAGGTCCCGGAACGCCTAGTGGTCGGCGCGATCCCCGCATAGGAAGCCAGATGGCCTGCGGTCTTGAAGTCCTTACCCACGACTTCGGTGAGGATTCTGGCGGCGGTCCTGACCCCGATTCCGGGCATCGAGGTCAGGACCTGGCGAAGAGGGTGGGCCTCCACCAGGGCATCGACCTGGGCCAGGACCTGCTGGCGCTGTGAGTACAGGTCCTTCAGCTGTCCGGCGATGATCGGCACGATGGTTGCTGCCGCCTCGGTGCCGGGAACTACCACAGTCTGTGCGGCCAAGGCGACGAAGATCTCCTCAGTGAGTGGCTCAGCCAACCGTGGGTTGTGTTTGGTGATGCGGTTGCGCACATGGCCTCGGCCGGCGTCTTTGATCCGCTGCGGAGTAGGCCACCTGCTCAGCACATCCAGGGCCCCGTAGTGATGCAGCCGTGGCCCGATGACCCGTTCCAGGCCGGGGTGGATCTGGGTCAGCAGCCCGCGCAGCCGGTTCCTGGCGGCGGTGGTCTGGGCCAGTAGGTCATCATCGAACCCGGTCAGTACCGCCAGCTCGGCGACCTGCTCATCAGATGCTGCGATCTGAACCGCACTGGGATTCTTGGAGACTCGGTGAATTCAATCGGTTGTCGCAACGCTTGTGATCGTGATCGAGTCTAGATGTTCTTGGAAGACTTCAGCAGGAGTCTTCCAGCTAAGTGCTTTTCGTGGCCGGGAGTTCAGCGTCTGGGCTACTGCCTGGAGTGCATTGAAGTCATAGCGAGAGAGGTCCGTGCCTTTAGGGAAGTACTGACGCAGTAGGCCGTTGGTGTTTTCGTTGCTGCCCCGCTGCCAGGGGCTGCTGGGATCGCAGAAATAGATCGGCATCCCGATGGCCAGCTTCAGCTCGGCATGTTTTGCCATCTCCGCGCCCTGATCCCACGCCAAGGACTTCCGCAGGTGCTCTGGTAGGTGAGTGATCTGAGCCGTAATGGCACTATTCACCGCGACTGCCCCATGGCCGGCGAACGCCGGACCGTTCTTCTGGTTCAACTTCTCTCCGTAGCCCTTCAGCCTGGGCAGGTGAAGCAACATGGTGAATCGGGTGCTGCGTTCGACCAGTGTGCCGATTGCAGAACTGCCGGAGCCGAGGATGAGGTCGCCCTCCCAGTGGCCAGGAACAGCACGATCCGCAGCTTCTGCCGGTCGCTGGGAGATCTTCACATCCTCGGTGACGAACTTCTTCCCACGTTGCCGAGCACGCTCACGAGGAGTTCTCAGTGCCCGTCCGGTACGCAGGCAGGCGATCAGCTCACGCTTGAGCGCACCACGGCCCTGGATATAGAGGGCTTGATAGATGGCTTCGTGTGAGATGCGCATCTCCTCATCATCAGGGAAGTCCAGCATCAGCCGCTGCGAAATCTGCTCCGGACTCCAGGAGGAAGCCCATCGGCGATCTTTGCGAGGTCCGTGACGTCGGCCGTTGAAACTGTCAACCTCGGGTCCAAGCTGCTGTCCATATTCGTCGGTGACTTCTCCGGCAAGCCGTTGCTGGACATAATCACGTAGCGATTCATTCTGGACCAGCTTCGCAGCCTTGGGACGTTTGGCGCTACGTTCGGCATGCCACTGGGCTGTGGAGGCCCGGTACTCGAATTGCCCACTGCGGGTCGCCGCATTACGGCGGAGTTCCCTGGAGATCGTTGAAGCTGAGCGTTGGAGGCGACGAGCGATCTCACGGACCCCGTGCTCTTGGGCCCTGAGCAAAGCGATCTCTTCACGTTCGCTAAACGATAGGAAATGCGACGAGGGCTCACTGGCCAGGGTCGATGGTCTCATGCCGCCAGCTTCGCGGAACCACCGCGACCCCACCGCAGTAGACACGCCCGCATCATCGGCTGCACCGTAGCTACTATGGCCCCGGGCGATCGCTTCCCAGAACCGCTGTTGCCGCCACCGCTTGTGGCTGACTCCAGGATGCCCCGGGGACCGCAACGCCGGGCGCCCGGTATAGAAGGTCGTATATCCCTTTGGCCGACCCATAACAACACCTCCCTGAGTAGATGTTGCGATGACCAGTTGAATCCGGGCTGCGAGCCTCTGCCCGAATGATGCACCAGCTGGGCATCATCCTGGTGCTTGGCGGTAGCCAGGGCATGCTCCAGAGCTTCCAGCGAGAGGGCCTCAGTGGTCATCGTCGAGTGGGTGGCCCATCCGACGATCCGACGGCTGTAAGCGTCCGTGACGAAGGCGGTATAGACAAACTCCGCGATATGGGCCCCGCAGTCGGGCACCGAAAGCAACCTCAACTTCTACGGTGATTCGCATCATCCATATCATCCATGAACTTCGGAATATGCATCGCCCCAGTCCTACTCATAGTCTGCTCCGCCTAATATAGGTACTGCAAATCACGCTTAAGGACGTCTCGGCGAAGAGTGCCTCAACGAGACAGTATTAGATTTACGACGATTATGATTGCGAGCAACAAATATACGGATCCGGCAATTATGTTGAGGACGATTGGCGCCTTGCTTGAGTTCGTGAATTTACTGTGAAGGGAGCCCGCCAGAAGCCCTAGAGTTCCATAGAGTAGAACTTCGGACATGACATTGACGGCGCCGAGCATGAACATTTGGGCCATGCTGTTGGAGGCGCTGCCCAGGAATTGTGGAAGTACGGCGAGATAGAAAAGTATAATCTTAGGGTTAGTGATGCTGATTACTGTACCTTTAAGGTACCAGTTTCCGCTGGCCTCCACAGTCTGACCGTGTACGGCGCTTCGTGCGTGCTTGATGCTTTGATGAGCAAGCCATGCCAGGTATGCCGCCCCCAAGATGCGTACTGCATCAAGGATCATCGGATTTGATTCCACGACCGCGCCCAGCCCTAGGGATACCCCCGTGGCGTACACGCTCATGCCTGTTCCGATTCCTAGGATGGCGCGCACTGCAGCGAGTCTTCCTCCTTGAAAGCCCACGGCCACCATGTAGGCCATGTCCTGCCCCGGAGGGAGTAGGAAGAGCATGATTACCGCAATGAACTGCGGAAGGACCGTAAAGTCAAGCATCGTGCCACCTGTCCCATCAGTTTGCGTGGTTCGGGGTGTCGCCTGCTGTCCGCGCACTGGCATGAGCGGAGCCGGCTCGTTCCAGCATCGGCCTGTCAGTGACCATGCACGGGAACCGTTGTAGGTGGTTCCCTGTCTAGCATGGTTGCCACCTGGGGGGCAACCGGCTACGGTGGTTCCATGGACTCTGAGCAGTACCCGGAATTTCGACTTGGGAACGTTCTGATGACCAGTTTCACTGCCACGTTGTCGGAGCGATATGGCGACGCGATTGAGCGCGTTCCCACTCCTCAGCGGCTAGTAGACTGGTTTCGTGTTCATGATTTACAAGTTGCCTCCTGTTCGGAGACTGAGCTCGAGGTGTCGCGTGACCTGAGGGAGTCGATACATCTCGTAGCAACGGCTGTTGCGGCCAATGACGCGTTGCCGCTCGAGGAGCTGCTGCTTATCAATCAGTGCAGTGAATCCGGATCTGCGTCCCCTGAGTTGACTTCGGCGGGAACGATGAGATGGAGGCTCCATACTGAATCAGTTAGTGATGCCCTTGCGGTTATCTGTATGAACACAGTGTCCGTTTTGTCAGGGGAGCGTGGGGGACGTCTAGCCCTATGTGCGTCTCAGACATGTCAAGCTGCTTTCTTCGATACGAGCCGCAATCGCACACGACGCTGGTGCGATATGAACACTTGCGGAAATCGAGAGAAGAAGGCGCGTTTCCTGGCTAATAAACGCGCTCAACGCAATTGAATGTTGGCGATGTTCTCTGCTGGTGACAGTCGATCGTTTCAAGTGGCCTGCGCTTGTTGCCTCGAACGTTCGTTCCCGGTGGCTGCGCTTCTTCTTGGGCATGGAAGCACGAAATGAGTGGAGGTTGCAGTGAACCGAATTGCTCTCACGACCCCTGCGAGTGAATCGAGTGGTGTCGTGACCCTGGGGGACTTGGCTAGAGGCTCTGGGTGGTCTCCTGCTGACGTTGCCTTTATGGCTGGTGTGGAAGAGAGTACCGTCAGTCGACTCTGGAATGCCGAGGATTGGGCAGATCGAATCAAGGGAAAAACCTTGCGATGCCTGATCGCCTCATTGCCCGGTGTGGGAGATTTCGTGGTATCGAATGCCCTGCGTAGGCGGCGCCGTAGTTTGGTCGAAAGCCTAGAGTCAGTGGGTCTAACTGTAGATCTGTCGTCATTTCATCGGCTGCTCACTGTCGAGCAGGTGCCTGAACAGTTGCTGGCGAATGCATTGGCCGCCACTTATCACGTTGCTAATGGCGCTCTTCAGGAGACTTCAAAGCATCTGGCTCGGTTCTGGTCTCGAAGACCTGACGAGGTGTTGGCGGTGATTTGGCGCCCTTCAAGCGAGGGCGGTATTTTCGCGAAAACAGTTCCTCTATTGGAGAAGGCTGAGAACATGGCGAGGATTCTGGAAGTTAACCTGAATTCTCAGAATTCCATGATCGCTCATGCCACTCTTGTCCATCATGTTGCGCGATCTTCGGGGCACTGGATTCACCCTCCTTTTGAGGAATCTCCCGGTCGCAGAATGGCGATGTCGCATAGAAGCCTGATTATGGGGCACATTCTGCATACTGGTGATGAGGAGGCCGTGCAGCGCTACCATCATGAGCTTCAGGGAAACAGGCTCCTGAGCATGGTCGAGCGTTGGGCTTTCCCTACGTATAACCGTGATGTTGGGGTTTCGAGCGATTTCTCATTGCCTGGATCAGTCCTCTTGCGTCGTACTGCTGAGGAGTTTTTGGCTGACTTGTGGACTGAGAACGAGGCGTACCTGAGGTACTTGCTGGGCACGGCTATTCCGTTCATGTTGCGTCATGACTCTACATTTGGCCTGAGGGCGGAGCAGGTAGCGAGAGCCGTGCAACGGCGCATGGAATCCACTTATGACACGACAACGCGTCGTGTTGGTGGCGAAACGGTCCGACGCCTCTTGGGGTAGGTGGGAATTAGATGTGTGGCTGGTGTCGTTCGAGACTGTATCGGCCTTGAGCTACAGTGGCCTCAATTCTATGTGGCGACGTGATAGTGCTGTCCCAGCGTTATGTGCTTCCCGCGTTAAGTGGCTATTCAACGTTGAGCGTGGAGCCCTTGTTGGTGGGGGATCCTGCGGCGTCGGCGTGTCTGCCTGACGCTGGTGCCTAGGATACGTGATTGATAGTTCTTCTGGTTGCGGAACCCGCGGCCGGT
>NZ_BMIS01000012.1 GCF_014642675.1 Nesterenkonia cremea | reverse complement strand
CCATCCTGACCAGCTCGTCAAATCAGCGTTTCCGCATGATCCTCAATCCGAACCAGCCGGCCGCATAACCTTACCAGACCATCCAGAGAAAACAAATCCCCTGTGTCCAGTCATGCAGGACCAGATAGCTAATTTATAAGAAAGAACAAACGCAGCAAAACTGCCGCTTAATCGTACACCAGGAAAGCTGATCAGTCCGCATTCCGCTTTTCCGACCGGCCTGGCCTCTCAGCCATGCGCCCTGGGCACGGATCAATACTTTAGCACCACTTTTCGCCGTATGAAAATTCGGCGTGAACTCGGCCCCTGGGTCCCCGGAATCACGAGGATCCAGGCCTTTTCAGTGGGTCAGCCCTCTGTCTGCATCAGCATCGAAGGCCTGAACACCCACTGTCCCTGCCACCGGCCGAAGAGGTCAAGCGCCTCCGCGAGCATGGCCGCGCGGAAGAGGACCGAGTCGATGCCGGTGCTCTCCACATCACTCTGCCGGTACCCCTCGATGAAGGCCTGACTGGTCTCCTCATACCAACGCCCGTAGTTCACCGGCTTCTTGGCGCCGTCCTCGCTGGGGATCTCGCTGGCCGACTCCATCACCAGCGCCGCGAAGGACATCAGCATGGTGACCACATCGCGCAGCGGCAGTGCATGGTTCACCATCCCGCCCTCCTCGTGAAAGACCCAGCCGTCCTGCCCTGGACGGTGGACATGCTGAAGGCTCAGGTCACCATGGATCCGCTGGAGCATCAGCGGTTCCTCGGCCTCGCCCAGCTGCTGATCCATGGAGTCGATGACCTCGCTGAGGTCAGCACTCTCATCCTCATCGAAGTCCTCACGCACTGCCTGCCACTGCTGTTCCAGAGCCTGCTGTGCGTTCTTGGCCATGCTACGCAGCTGATCAGCGCTCTGCGGGTAGGACCCGAAGGAACCGGCGAGGTCGGCATGAAGGTTCCCCAGAGAACGGCCCATCTCGCGGGCCTTCTCCGCGAAGGGCTCTGCCTGGGCCAGTGCGGTCTTGGCCAGATGCCATCCGTTGGGCGACTGGGTCAGGCCATCACGGATCACGGCCAGATCGCCCATCTCCCAGGCTATGTTCTCCTCATCGTAAGCCAGCGCACGGTTCTCCCAGGCACCGGAGACGATGCCCAGCACACGGGAGATGGTACGGGAGCGCGCCTGGGTCAGGGTCAGGACGGTGTCGAAGGATTCGCGGCGCTCCACCGAGGGGCGGCGGATGAACTCCACGACCACCTTGTCCTCGGCGGCGGCCTCCTCCTGAGCATGCTCGGGGGTGACCACAGTGCGGGTCACCGGACGGCTCTTGGGCTCGCCGGCGGTGCGGCGCAGCTTCACGGTGAAGGGCTCCCAGGAAGCGAAGTCGCCGAAGGCCTCTCCCTTGGAACGTCCATTACGGCTGCCCTGCCGACGCCGGGCCATCTCCAGCCAGGCGGAGAGGAAGGCACGGTCGCGAGCGCCGTCGTAGAGCCAGACCTCACCGAAGTCTGGGGTGGAGAGCTTGCCGATGAAGGCAGTCTTGCCGGCCAGAGCGGAGGGCCGGCTGCGCAGCGCCACCGGCACGGCGATGCGCTCGGTGCCCTCGGCATGCTCCACGTCGAAGACGTGCATCTCGAGGAAGAGCCGCTGATCGGCGTCGCCCTCTGGGGTGGGCAGGCGGAGACCGCCCGTCCGGGTCAGCGTGTAGCGGCCGATGCCCTGCGGGAACCACGGCTGATGCGGAAGCCAAGTCTGGAGGATGTCCAGGAAGCCAGGCTGCTCCTCACCGCGAATCCGCTTCATCAGTTCGCTCCCTCCACTCCTCAGGCCGCCCGTCCGGCGCCGCCGCTGCGCAGCGTGGCGATCTCATAGAGGCTGATCCCCACGGCCATGGAGGCGTTGAGAGATTCGGTGGCCGCGCTGATCGGGATGGACACGATCTGGTCGCAGTTCTCGCGGACCAGACGGGACAGGCCTTTGCCCTCGGAGCCGACCACGATGATGAGGGGTTCCTCAGCCAGCTCGAGGCCGGGAAGGTCGACATCGCCCTCGCCGTCGAGGCCGAGCACGAAGTAGCCCTCCTCCTTGGCCTCCTTGATGGCCTGGGTCAGGTTCTTAGCCCGCGCCACGGGCAGCCGGGCCGCTGCACCGGCCGAGGTCTTCCACACAGTGGCGGTGACTCCGGCGCTGCGCCGCTCCGGGATGAGCACGCCGTCGGCGCCGAAGGCGGCCGAGGCACGCAGAATCGCGCCCAGGTTGCGGGGATCGGTGATCGAATCGCAGGCCACCATCAGCGGCTGCTGCGGGATGTATCCCTTGCGGGCACGCTCCAGGGCATCCTCGAGGAACTCGCCGGCCTCGGCGTAGTCATAGGGCTCCAGCACCAGGGCCACACCCTGGTGGACGGCCTCACCGGTGGTGGTGTCCAGCTGGCGGCGCGAGACCTCCTTGACCCGGATGCCCCGCTCGGCGGCGAAGCGCAGGGACTCGCGGACCCGACCGTCAGAGTCGATGTCCGCGGCCACGTGGAGCTCCTTGGCCGGAATCCCCTCACGCAGCGCCTCGACCACAGCGTTGCGTCCAGCCACGGCGTCGTCGGTGCCGAAGCCGGAGCCGCGGGTGCGCGGCCGGTTGGCCTCGCGCTTGGCGGCGGCACGCTCCGCGAGCTGCTTGTTCTTATGCGCCTTGTGATAGACGCGATCCTCAGCCTTCGGCGTCGGGCCCTTGCCCTCCAGCTTGCGGCGGCCCTGGCCTCCGGAACCGGTGACCTGGCCCTTCTTGGTGCTCGCCTTCCGCACTGCTGCGGACTTCGGCCGTGAATCCTTCGCCATGGTCATGCACCTCCCTTGGTCAGCGACCATGTGGCCCCCGCAGGGGTGTCCTCGATCTGGACTCCGGCGGCGGTGAGCCTGTCCCGGATCGCATCTGCTGAGGCGAAGTCCTTGGCTGACTTCGCCTCAGCGCGTTCTGCCAGCTGGGCCTCGATCAGCGTCTCCAGCGCAGCGGCGGCAGGGCCCGAGGAGAGATCCGGCTCCGGAACCTCGAGCAGGCCCAGAACCGACATCATGGCCGCGACCTCCAGTCCGCGCTCCTCAGCGGCGGCAGAGTCTCCGGCATCCAGGGCGGTGTTGCCGGCCCGGACGGCCTCATGCAGCGCAGCCAGTGCGGCAGGGACGTTGAGGTCATCATCCATGGCCTCACGGAAGGCATCGGGGAGGTGACGCTGCGGACGCAGAGAGAAGGACTCCGGAAGCGCACGGTCCAAGAAGGACTCCACACGCTCGACGGCGGCCTCCGCCTCCTGCAGGGCACCGGGACGGTAGTCCAGCTGGGAGCGGTAGTGGGCCTGGCCCAGGAAGTAGCGCACCGCCTTGGGGCGGGCCTGCTCCAGCATCTCCTGTGGGGAGATCGTGTTACCCACCGACTTGGACATCTTCTCGCCCTCGTAGGTGACCATGCCGTTGTGCAGCCAGAAGCGGGCGAAGCCGTCGCCTGCGGCCGCCGACTGGGCCAGCTCGTTCTCATGGTGGGGGAAGCGCAGGTCCAGGCCGCCTCCGTGGATGTCGAAGGTGGAGCCCAGGTACTTGGTGGACATCGCCGAGCACTCAAGATGCCATCCCGGGCGGCCGCGGCCCCAGGGCGAATCCCAGGAGGCGGACTCCGGGTCTCCCTCCTTATGACCCTTCCACAGCGCGAAATCGCGCGGATCGCGCTTGCCGCGGGGGTCGGCGTCGGGGGCGTCCTGCATATCCTCAACCGACTGGCGGGTCAGCTCCCCGTACTGGGGCCAGGAGCGGACGTCGAAGTAGACGTCGCCGGAGCCGTCGGAGGCCGGATAGGCGTGGCCGGCGTCGATCAGCCGGCGCATCAGCTCGAACATCTCGGTCATATGACCGGTGGCGCGAGGCTCGCAGCGGGGCCGACGCACGCCCAGGGCGTCATAGGCCTCGTGGAAGGCCTGCTCGAAGCGGTAGGCCAGAGCGAACCAGGGCTCTTCGGCCGGGTAGTCCGCGCTGGGCAGGTAGTCCGCGCCGTAGGACGCCTCGGACTTCTCCAGGATCTTGTCATCGATGTCGGTGACGTTGCGGACACTCAGCACGTCATAGCCGGAGGCCTCCAGCCAGCGGATGAGGAGGTCGAAGGCCACCGCGGAGCGGACGTGGCCGACATGCGGCCGGCCCTGGACGGTCGCGCCGCAGTAGTACAGCGAGACGCGCCCCGGCTCCAGGGGCTCGAAGTCACGGGTGCTCGCTGTCTTGGTGTCGTAGAGTCGCAATGCCACGAGGTCAGCTTATCGTCTGTGGGCCGCGTCAGCGGGGCAGACCAACGCCGTGGCAGTGGCGAGGACCCCCTCGGAGCGTCCGGTGAAGCCCAGACCGTCCGATGTGGTCGCGCTGACCGAGACCGGAGCCCCGGCCGCCTCGCTGAGCACCTGCTGCGCCTCCTCGCGGCGCGGACCGAACTTGGGGCGCCGCGCCACCAGCTGCACGGCGATGTTGCCGATCTCGAAGCCGGCCTCACGCACCAGCCGCGCAGCCTCCGCCAGCAGCACGGCGCCGTGGGCGCCCTCCAGCTCAGGACGGCTGGTGCCGATGGTGTCCGCGCCGAAGTGCACCCCCAGATCCCCGATGCCGGCCGCGCTGAACAGCGCATCGCAGGCCGCGTGGGCGACGGCGTCGCCGTCGGAATGCCCGCTCAGGCCCTGCTCGCCGGGCCAGTGCAGTCCGGCCAGCCAGAGCTCGCGCTGCTCATCCAGGTCCGCCAGAGCATGGACATCATGTCCGATGCCGGTCCGCGGGATGGGCGGTGCGGGATGAGATGCCTGCATCAGGGCCTCCGCGGTGATCAGGTCGGTGGGCGTGGTGATCTTCAGGGACTGCTCGCTGCCGGGGACCAGCGCGACCGGGACTCCCATGTCCTCAGCGATCATCGCCTCATCGGTCAGCCGGTCCGCGGCCTCATCAGGGAGCTCCCCGATATGGGCGAAGGCCTGCTGGAGGAACTCCAGGGAGAACCCCTGGGGCGTCTGCACAGCACGCAGCTCGGCACGCGGCAGAGTCTCGCGGACGGTCTCCGGCTGGGGCTGCGCTGGGCTGTCCTCGCAGGACCGGGCGGCGTCGAACTTCTGGGTGGCCTTGATGGTGTCGGTGACCGCAAGCGCGGGCACCACGGCGCGGTGACCCTGCTCCACCGTCTCGAAGACGCGGCTGAAGACCTCAGTGGGGGTCAGCGGGCGGGCGGCGTCGTGGATGAGGACCGCCGTATGCTGTGGATCCCAGCCCAGCGGCTCGCCGTGGCTGCGGACCGCCTCCAGCCCGGCGCGTACCGAGGCAGGACGGCTGGAGCCGCCGGCGATGGTGATCACCTCGGCGCCGCAGCGTGCGGCCGGACCCTCGGCCGCGGCGGCCATGGCCGAATGATGCGGCTCCTCCCTCGGAAGAACCAGCACCACGACGCCGATGCTCAGTTCCGGAGTCAGCGGCTCCAGAGCGCGGCTGATGATGGGATGACCGGCCAGGTCCACGGAGGCTTTGGGCTGCCCGTAGCCGAGCCGCTGCCCGCTGCCCGCCCCCACAATGACGAGCGCCCGGCGCTGTTCAGCTGCCGGGCGACTCATCTGGGATATGTCAGCGGGCGCGGCCTGAGGCCTCACCTGCGATCTGTTCACTTCTTGGAATCGGCCCCTGCCACGGGGGCCTCGTCCAGAACCTCGTCGAGCAGCTTCTCAGCCTGCTCCTCCTCGAGCTTCTTGGCCAGTGCCAGCTCGGAGACCAGGATCTGGCGCGCCTTGGCCAGCATGCGCTTCTCGCCTGCGGAGAGACCGCGGTCGTTCTCGCGGCGCCAGAGGTCCCGAACCACTTCGGCGACCTTGTTGACGTCGCCGGAAGCCAGCTTCTCCAGGTTCGCCTTATAGCGGCGGGACCAGTTGGTGGGCTCCTCGGTGTGCTCCGCACGGAGGACGTCGAAGACGTGCTCCAAGCCCTCGGTTCCGACGACATCGCGGACACCCACGAGATCGACGTTGTCCGCTGGGACTTCGATGGTCAGGTCACCCTGGGAGACCCTCAGCTTCAGATAGGTCTTCTCCTCACCCCGGACGGTGCGAGTCTTGACCTCTTCGATGGTGGCCGCACCGTGGTGCGGGTATACGACTGTCTCGCCGACCTCAAAAACCATGTATTGTTCCCCTTTCCCGCGTATCAGTTTATCACGGGTCACATTTCGGCCAGCGTGTCGTCCTGAGCAACTGCCATGACACGCAATAAGCTACGCGCCCACGCTTTTTCTACATCGCGTAGAATCACTGTCAGCACCCAAGCGCGCAGGCGCTCAACCTGTGTGACCCGGACAGCATCTCCAGGCCTCGATGAAGTAGGCTTGGACGCGATCTATGTCGCACTGAGATCAGAGGAGACTCTCGACGTGAAGTTCGCAGCTGACAAGGCCCGCCGTCCGGCGCTGGCCACCCTTGCAGCGGCTGCCATTATGGGCGCCACCGGCTGCAGCGCGATCAACTATCAGGCCACCACGCACCAGTACGACCCCTCCGACGGCGTCGGCGTGGAGATCGGCGACGTGAAGTACGCCGACATCATCTTCCTCACCACCGAGGAGGGCGAGGCTGCCCGCGCCATCGGTTCGATCGTGAACACCGAGTACGGTCAGAACGCGACCCCCGCAGAGGTCGAGATCAGCGTGGACGGAGAGACCTACTCGACCACGCTGGAGCCCGGCGAGCGGATCTCCCTGGAGCACGACGACGAGTTCATCGTCAACGGCTTCGAAGGCGACATCGGAAGCTTCTACGAGGTCGAGTACACCGTGGACGGCGAGACCCAGAGCGTTCCCACCACCGTGCTGGACGGCACGCTGGAAGAGTACCGCGAGGCTCTGCTCGAGGACTTCGACGACAAGGACATCGCGCACCTCGAGGACTGCACCGCCACCCACGGCGGCGGCGCTGCGGATGACCCGCACGACGAGGACGGCCTGGAGCTCTGCAACGACTTCTACATGGAGGTCTACGAGGAGCAGCAGGCTCAGCTCGAGGCTGAGGGCGAGGACGAGGGCGGCCACTGAGCCCCCATCCCTGAGCCGCCACAGTGAGGGCCCGGTCGGATCACCGACCGGACCCTCACTGTGTCTCGGGGCGCTGTCACTGGGGTGCTGAGATTCTGGGGTGCTGAGTCTGCGCGCCCGAGGCGGACGTTCGGTACGTGAGGTGCGCTGCGGGCAACGGGCCCGATCAGCAGGCGGAGTCCAGCGCCTCCTGGATCAGACGCCGCAGCCGCACGGGGTCAAAGCGCCAGAAGTCACGCACCGTCCCGTCGATGCGCAGCACGGGGATCTCCTCCGCGTAGAGCTCTCGCAGCTGCTGATCCTCAGTGATGTCGACGACCTGGTGGGTCAGCCCGAACTCGGCGCAGGCCTGCCGGGTCACCTCCACCGCGTCCTCGCAGAGATGGCAGCCCTGCTTGGTCAGGACCTCCACCGTCACCTGCTCACCCATATCTGTCCTCCCTGTGTGAGTGCCCTCCGATACGACAGAACCCCGAAGCATACGCTCCGGGGTTCTGGACGATACAGCCGATGAGGCTGGATCACTTATTGCGCCGCTGGTGGCGAGTCTTGCGCAGACGCTTGCGGTGCTTCTTCTTCGCCATACGCTTACGGCGCTTCTTGATCACAGAGCCCATAGGGTACTGGTCCTTGTCTGTAGGTGAATGTCAGCCAAAAGGTCTCGGAACAGTGTAACGGCAACCTCAGGCACCGGCAGAATCGGCTTGAGGCGCCTCAGTCGTACCAGGGGTCCAGCCCGTAGAGCGGGAAGATCTCCTTGCGCGTCTGCATGACTGCGCGGTCCACAGCGTCGGAGGGGTCGTAGCCCAGCTCCCAGGAGCGCCACCACAGAGCGGCGTCGTCACCCATGGTCTGCGGAGCCTCCACCTCGCAGGCTGTCCGGACGTAGTCGCGCCAGGCCTGCGGCACCTCCGTGTGCGCCCGCAGCGGGCTGCCGGCGGCCACGGCGGTCAGATGCGTCCAGGCCCGCGGCACCACGTCATGGACCGCATAACCCCCTCCGCCGGTGGCGATCCACCGGTTCTCCGTATGCTCCTCGGCCAGATGCGAGACGTCCAGGGCCATCTGGCGCTGCGCATCCACCGACAGCTGCAGATCGCTCAGCGGATCGGACATATGGGAGTCGCAGCCGTGCTGGGAGACGATGGCCTCGGGCTCGAAGGCCTGGACCAGCTGCGGGACCACGGCGTGGAAGGCGCGCAGCCAGCCGGCGTCACCGGTTCCCGGGGGCAGCGCGATGTTGACCGCGGTGCCCTCCGCCCCGACGGGCCCACCCCCGCCGGTCTCATTGGGAAAGCCGGTGCCGGGGAACAGCGTGGTCCCGGTCTGGTGCAGGGAGACAGTCATGACCCGGGGGTCGTCGTAGAAGATGCTCTGTGTGCCGTCGCCGTGATGGGCATCCACATCCAGGTAGAGAATCCTGCGGGCTCCGGTGCGGCCGGGGCCCGGCTCCAGCAGACGGTGGATGGCCAGGGCGGCGTCGTTGTAGACGCAGAAGCCGCCGGCCTTGGCGCGGGAGGCATGGTGCATGCCCCCGGCGAAGTTCACCGCATGGACTGCCGCACCCTCCAGCAGGGCGTCGGCACAGCGCAGCGTGCCCTCGGCGATGCGTGCGGCGCCCTCGTGCAGCTCGGGGAAGACCGGAGTGTCCTCAGTGCCCAGACCATGTTCGGTGGAGGCCTCCCCGCGGGAGGATCCGGCGCGGACCGCCTCGATATAGGCGGGGTCATGGATGGTTCGCAGGGTCTCATCCGAAGCGATCCCCGGAGTGATCAGCGAGACCTGCGGGTCCTCGAAGATCCCGAACTCGCGGCAGAGCCGCTCAGTGAGCTTCAGCCGGACCGGATCCATGGGATGGGTGGCGTTGAAGCGGTAGCTCAGCAGGGCTGGATCCCAGACCACCGCAGTGGGCACAGTTGCCCGAAAACTGGTCTGCTGCGAGCCGGCGGCTGACGAGGTACGCGTCACACCCGAAAGCCTACGGGAACTCAGGGCGGGTCTCGCAATCGGCCTGGCCAGGTGACGTCGCCGCGCTCACCCTGTGCGCAGACCACGCTCAGAAGACCGTCCTCAGGCGGAGTCGGCGAAGCCCTCCAGCACGGTGACGTCTCCGGAGACGATGATCGTGTCCCCGGCGGAGACCTTGGTGTCCGGCTGGGCGTAGACGAAGTCCTTGCCCGGGGACTTCACCCCGACCACGTTGACCCCGTGGCGCTTGCGCGGCTGGCACTGGTCGATGGTCTTGCCGTGCAGGTCCTTGGGCGGACGCATCTTGACGATGGCGAAGTCATCGTCGAATTTGATGAAGTCCAGCATCTGGCCCGGGACCAGGTGGGCCGCACGCACGCCGGCGTCGTGCTCCGGGTAGATCACGTGGTGGCAGCCGATGCGGGTGAGGATCTTGCCGTGGGTGGGGTTGATCGCCTTGGCCCAGACCTGCTTCACGCCCAGGTCCACGAGGTTCGCCGCAATCAGCACACTGGACTCGATGGAGGTCCCGACGCCGACCACGGCGCTGTCGAACTCCTCGGCACCCAGCTGCTTCAGCGCCTCGATGTCGGTGGCGTCGGCCTCGACCACATGGGTCAGGCTGTCGGCGTGCTTCTGCGCGAGGCTGCGGCTGCGCTCGACGGCGAGCACCTCTTTGTTCTGCGCGATCAGCTGCTCGGACAGGGCGATCCCGAAGCGCCCCAGGCCGACGACGAGCACCGGCTTATTGCTGTGTCTCTGCTTTGCCACGTATGTGTCCTCTCCGGCAGGATGGCTCAGCCGATGATGGGCCGGGCCTCAGGATAGCGGTAACGGGTTCGGCTGTGACGGATGGTCAGCGCCGCAGCGAAGGTCATGATGCCGATGCGCCCGGCGAACATCAGTGCAGAGAGCACGTAGAGCCCCGAGGGCGGCAGCTCCTCAGTGAGTCCGGAGGTGAGTCCGCAGGTGGCGAAGGCTGAGATGGATTCGAAGAGCGGGCGCTCCAGGTCGTCTCCGGTGATGATGATCAGCGCCAGGGTGGAGAGCAGCACGAAGGTTGCACCCATGGCCACCACGGAGACGGCCACACGCACCGCCTGGGCGGGGATGGTGCGGCCGTGGGCGGTGGACTCCTCGTGACCGCGGGCCTCGGCCAGGAACGCCAGGAAGATCACTGCGATGGTGGTGACCTTGATGCCGCCTGCGGTGGAGGCGGAACCGCCTCCGGCGAACATCAGGGCGTTGGTGACCAGCATGGTCTCGGAGTGCTCCATGACGTTGTCCACCACGGAGAATCCGCCCGAGCGCATCATCACCGAGGCGAAGAGTGAGTTCTGCAGCTTCTCCCCGGTGCTCATCTGTCCGAGGGTGTCGGCGTGGTTCCACTCCAGGACGGCGTAGAGCACCGCGCCGACGATCATCAGCAGCAGGGTCACCTCCACGGTCAGCCGGGTGTGCAGGCTCCAGCGCTTGATATGCCAGCGGTAGCGCCAGAGCAGCAGCAGGACCGGGAAGCCGAGGCTGCCCAGGAACACACCGACCATCAGGGTCCACAGCACCAGCGGGTCATGGTCGATGCCGGCCAGACCCTCGGGGTGGATGACGAAGCCTGCGTTGTTGAAGGCTGAGACCGAGTAGAAGATCCCATGCCAGAGCCCGGTGGCGACGTCGCCCTCCAGGGCGATCAGCCGGGGCACCAGCACCAGGGCCAGGGCCAGCTCGACGACGGCGGAGAAGATCACCACGATCTTGATCAGCGAGCCGGTCTCCCCGAGCTTGCCGGTGGAGATGCCCTCCTGAGCCACCAGCCGGGTGCGCAGCCCGAGGTGCCGGGTCACCGAGATCGCCAGCAGGGCGGCGATGGTGATGATGCCCAAGCCGCCCACCTGGATGCCCACCAGGATCACGATCTCCCCGGCCAGGGACCAGTGCTCGGCCGTGTTCACCGGTGTCAGGCCCGTGACGGTGACCGCGGAGGTGGCCACGAAGAGAGCATCGTGGAAGTCCGGGGCGCTGCCGCTGGCCGTGGCCCAGGGCATCATCAGCAGGGAGGTGAACAGCCCGATGGTCAGGGCGAAGATGAGCAGGGCGGCACGGGCCGGCGATGATCCCGAGAGCCGGCCCAACCACCTGGTGAAGCTGCGCCAGGCGCTGGTCTCATGCATCTGCTGGCCGTAGGCCGGCGGACGGTGCGTGGTGTCCCCCTGCATGCTCCCCAGCCTACGACTGTTCAGGTGCTGATGCGGCATCGCCCGGCGAGGAGGCGATTCCGCTCAGCTGCCGCGCAGCTGCTCGGTGATCTCCGCAGCGCGGGTGGAGCTGGCCTTGGCCCCGACGCGGATGGCCTCAGCCATGCCGCGGGCGTCGAAGGTCTCGATGGCCTGCTGCGTAGTCCCGTTGGGGCTGGTCACCTTGCGGCGCAGCTGGGCGGCGTCGGCCGGCGTCGCAGTGTGGGAGGGCCGGTTCTCCACCAGCATCCGGCCCGCCCCGTAGAGGGTCTGGGCGGCCAGATCCGCGGCCAGCTCAGGGTCCAGGCCCATCTCCACACCGGCGGCGGCCATATGCTCGGCCAGGTAGAAGGCGTAGGCGGGGCCGGAGCCGGCGACGCCGGTCAGCGCGTCGATCTGCTCCTCGGCCAGGATGAGCACCGCTCCGCTGGCGCCCATCAGCTCAGCCACCTGCTGGGTCTGCTGCTCGCTGCTGTGGGTGCCGGCCGCCAGGCCCACCACACCCTGTCCCACGGAGAGCGGAGTGTTGGGCATGGTCCGGATGGCCGGCTGACCGGGGGCCAGAGCCTGCTCCATCATGTCCAGGGTGACCGCGGCGGCCACCGAGACCACCACGGCCTCAGGCTTCAGCGCGTCCCGGATCTCGGCGCACAGATCGGTGATCTGGTGGGGCTTCACCCCGAGGAAGACGATGTCCGCCTGGCCGGCGGCGGTGCGGTTGGCGGCCTCATCCTGCTCCTCGGCCAGGACGGTGACGCCGTACTGCTCGGAGCGTGCCTGCGCGGAGGCCGCCGAGCGGGAGGTGGCGATGATGTCCTCGGGCGCAGTGCCCGCGCCCAGGAAGCCGGAGAGGATGGCCCCGTTCATGGACCCCAGGCCCAGCATGGCGATTCTCGGTGTGCTCATGGCACCACCCTATGGGACGCACGGAATTCGCCAGCCTCATCCCGAGCAAGGCCGCCAGTAATTCCTCATCTACGCGGCCTTGGCATAAACTTCGGCTTGTTCGAGCACGAGCTGAACTGCCTCTTCCCGCTTGTCAGGTGGGTATTTATAGTGCCGGAGGAGACGCTTGATATCGCGTCGCATCTTGGCTCTCACTGACTTCCTGCTGGTCCAATCTACGGCAACAGATCTCTGCACGGACTGGACGAGTTCCACGGTGATCTGCTTGAGGGTCTCATCTCCCAAGTCTTCGACTGCCGCGTCGTTTTGCCGGATAGCGTCGTAGAAAGCCATTTCAGCGACAGAGAGCCCAAGTCGCTCTGCCTCCTGAGGCTCGTCACGGATGTCTTTCGCCAGGGCGGCCAGCTCCGCGATGACCTCTGCGGCGGTGAGCGCCTGGTTCGTGTACTTGTTCACGGCATCATCGAGCCGCTCTGAGAATGCCCGGCCTTTGACGACGTTCCGCCGCTTCACGCTGCGCACCTCATCATCGAGGAGCTTACGCAGCATTGTGAGCTGCAGATTAGCCCGCTCGTCATGCACCAACGAGCCCAGGAACTCGTCACTGAGCAGGGAGAGCTCGGGCTTCTCCTGTCCGGAGAAACCGTAGACGTCGATCACCTTGTCTGCGGCGATGGCGGCATTGACGAGATCTCCCAACGCGCTGTCCATCTCCTCCGCCGAGGATCCGGCCAGCCCTGACCCGGTGTCCTGGAACTTCTCTACGCCGGCGCGGACCGCAGCGAAGAGGGCGACGTCATCGCGGATGGCTGCGGCCTCGTCGCGTGTGCCTGCCAGTGAGAAAGCTTTGACCAGGGCAAGGGTCTGGTCCCGGAAACGTCTGGCCCGCTCAGCGTCAGCCAGCACGAAGTTGAGGACGTCGTTGTACTGCTCCTGACGCTGGGCAGAGGACATGCCAGCCGTGCTGGTGTAACGCACCCCGTAGAGGATGTCCCGGACGACGCCGTATTTCTCCTGCATCACGGCCACGACTTCGTCGATCGGAACACCGGCCTGTTCGCGATCTGTGGGCGAGTACTCGCCCAGCGCGTTCTGGAGGCGGGTGAAGATTCCGATGTAATCGACGATGAGGCCGCCGGTCTTGTCCTTGAAGGTGCGGTTGACCCGTGCGATCGCCTGCATGAGGCCGGCACCACGCATGGTCTTGTCCACGTACATCGTGTTCATGGATGGCGAGTCGAAGCCGGTGAGCCACATGTCGCGGACGATCACGAGCTCCAGGGAGTCCTCCGGGTTCTTCGCCCGCGCCTTGAGCTGATTGCGCGTCTGCTTGTCGTAGAGATGAGCTTGGAAGTTCTGCGGGTCTGAGGCCGAGCCGGTCATGACTACTTTGATCCGTCCCTCAGATGGATCCTCAGAGTGCCAGTCCGGTCGCAACGCCGTGATCTTCTCGTAGAGTCGTACGGCGATGCGCCGGCTCATAGTCACGATCATGGCTTTGCCGCCCAGGAGAGAATTCCTACGGTTCTCCCAGTGCTCGACGATGTCTGCAGCGATCATGTCCAGGCGCGACTCGGATCCGACGATGGCTTCAAGACGGGCCCACTTCGATTTGGCCTTCTCACCGAGTTCCTCTTCGCTGTCCCCGACGATCTGCTCCGCCAGTTCATCCAGCGTGTCGAGGTCGTCTTCGTTGAGCCCGATCTTCGCGAGTCGCGACTCGTAGTAGATCTTCACCGTGGCTCCGTCGTCCACGGCGCGAGTGAGGTCATAGATGTCGATGTAGTCGCCGAAGACGCTGCGGGTTGATTTGTCGGCGGATTCGATCGGGGTGCCGGTGAAGCCAAGGAAGGTTGCCCCGGGCAGCGCATCCCGCATGTGCTTGGCGAAGCCTGCTTTTAGCTGTCCCGTCTCTCCGTCGAGCCGGGATTTCAGACCGTACTGTGAGCGGTGAGCTTCATCGGCAACCACCACGACGTTACGACGGTCGGTGAGCACAGGGTTGTCACCGTCGGGCACGCCGAACTTCTGCAGCGTGGTGAAGATGATGCCGCCGGACGCTCGGCGCAGCTTAGCTCTGAGGTCGTCTCGCGTGTCTGCCTGAGTCGCGGATTCAGGCAGGATGTGCGCTGGGGCGAAGACCTCGGCAAAGAGCTGGTCGTCGAGATCGTTGCGGTCTGTGAGGAACACCAGAGTGGGGTTGGCCATCCTGATGTCGCGCATAATCTTGGCCGCGTAGAAGACCATCTCGAAGCTCTTTCCAGAGCCCTGGGTATGCCAGATGACGCCACCACGCCGATCACCGTCCGGCTGGGAAGCACGAATGGTGGATTCCACGGCTTTGTTGACCGCCCAGTACTGGTGGTACTTGGCCGCGCGCTTGATGTGGATCTGTTTGGCGGTGCCGTCCTTCTCGGTGATCGTCTCCTCGGAGAACACGATGAAGTTCTTCAGGATGTCCAGGAAGCGCGTCTTCGGGAAGACTCCTTTAATGAGGATGTCGAGCGAGGGCGTTCCCGTGATCTCTTCACCGTCGATGGTCTTCCACGGAGCGTAGTGCTCCCAGTGGGCGGTGAAGGTGCTCATGGCTGCCGCAGTTCCGTCGCTGATCACCGTCAGTGCGTTGGTATTGAAGACCGACGGGATGTCGCGACGGTAGGTCTGCACCTGGTTGAAGGCAGATTTCAACGTGGCGTTGTGGGCGACTGCGGACTTCAGTTCGAAGAGTGCCACCGGGACCCCATTGAGGTACACCAGCACGTCCGGTCGTCGGTTGCGGTTCTCGATGACTGTGACCTGATTGACCGTCGCCCAGTCGTTCAGCTCGGGATTCTGGAAGTCGACCACATGAACCGTAATGGTCCGCACCTGACCTGCAGCGTTACGGTGCTCGATCGGGACGCCTTCGGTGAGGAGGCGGTGGATACGGTGATTCTCCGTGAGCGTGTCCTGCGATTCAGGACGCTGGATCTTCTTGATCGCTTCGGCACAGACGTCAGCCGGGACGTCAGGGTTGATCCGCTCAACCGCACTGCGGAGCCGCTCGCCAAGGAACACGTCGTCCCACGACGCGCGCTCCGCCGCCTCAGCATCGGGGCCCAGGTCCGGACCGTGCAACACCTCGTAGCCCAACGCTTCGAGCCACTCGAGTGCCGCGTCCTCCACCAGCTCTTCGGTGTAGACCGTCATGAGACAGCCTCCTTCACTGCTTCAGCCGCCTCCGGAACCCGGATCCGCCCAGACAGGAGCTCTGGAAGTAGCGCGTCACGCAGAGCTTCGAGCTTCCGGTTCTCCTGTTCAGCAACCTTGAGACGCTCCCAGAGCGGCCCGAGGACACTATTCAATGCTTCTATAGTGTTTGGTTCCGGAAGAGCGACTCGTGTTGATTCAAGGTGCCCACGCTTAATATGGCCCATGGTGGTCGCCTTGTCCTTCGCAATCGCCTGGAACTCTGCGATCACCGAGTGCAACCGATCATAGACGAGCCAATCTGGGAACCCACTCGGAAGCACCTTGAAGATGTGCTGGTTAATGATCGCTTCATCACGGAACCATCGATAAACACCGAGGGTTCCGGACCACGACATGAGGAGATCACCGGGCCGAGCTGTCTTGTCATCTGGCACGTCTATATCGTTGTATACAGTCGAAGCCCCGGGCCCTGAGTTTAGATCCTTGATCCTAATGACCATCCTGCCCGATCCTGTAGCGCCTTTCGTGTATGCACCGCCGTTCACGAAGCGTGCAATCTCGGAAACAGCCACGGTTTCAGGCTCCGACACTACTTCCTTGGTCACACAAGAGTGGATCAGGTCAGTACCGAGAGAAATCTTCCGACGATTCGAGTCGATCTTGTCGTCCAGCACCCCGAGCGTTGTCGCAATTCCCCGCTGCTCTCCCAATGACGGCAGCGGAATCTCCACTGACTCGGCAAAACGCGTGTACTGGAAGCGCCCCACCCCCGTGTGGCGGACCTCGTGTTGCCGCATCTGGCCGCTGAGGTACATATCCTGAAGGAACCAGAAGACGTAACTAGGACTGGCCAGCTTCTTGTCTACCCTCAGAAACCTCGCGAAGCTGGCACAAGTCGCGGGCTCTCCGAGCGATTTCAGGACACCGGGAGTAACTAGCATCGTTCTCCCCGTTGGACGATCCTGAGTGCCCCCTGCAGTTTCAAGCAGAATGTCCCAAGGCTCCAAGTGACGACGCCAAACATTTCGCTCCGGCATGTAGCGACGCGGGACGGATGAAGAATCGCCAAAGCGAAGGCGCTCGAAATCAGTACCCCTAATCACCCGATAGGGAGTATGGCCATCTTCCGCCTCAGAGAGCCCCCAGTCCCCATCCTTCGTAGTGACAAGTAGGTCCTTCAGGAAAACTCTGGAGCTAGTCATCGCAAGTCTCCAAGGAGATTCCGTATACCCTGCTCGAGCTCCCGCCCTCGGTCAAACTCTGCATACAGCGCCTGAGTGAGGCGTTCAATCTTTTCCTCGATCGGCTCACCATCCACTGCAACTTCTTCCAGGCCGACGTAGCGCCCTGGAGTGAGAATAAAATCGTTATTGGAAATGTCTTCAAGACTCGCAGCATTGGCAAATCCTGGGACATCCTCATACTCTCCGTCTCGATTCCGCCACGAGTGGTATGTATCAGCGATCTTAGCAATGTCGTCGTCGTCCAGAACTCGATGCCTACGCGATTCCAAACGGCCCAACTGGCGGGCGTCGATGAACAGAACCTCACCCTTGCGCTCAAGGTGTCCGCTACCGTGGCGGTTCTTCGAGAAGAACCACAGACTCACCGGAATGGTCGTGTTAAAGAAGAGCTTGTCAGGCATTGCTACAATGCAATCTACCAACTCGGACTCCACCAACTTCCGGCGGATTTCTCCCTCGCCGCCAGATTTGGAACTGAGGCTTCCGTTGGCCAAGACGATGCCAGCATGCCCATCAGGCGCCAGGTGGTGAATGAAATGCTGAATCCACGCGAAGTTTGCATTCCCCTCAGGCGGCAACCCGTACTTCCAACGCGGATCGTCCTGGAGCTTGGGGTGAAACCAGTCACTCTGATTAAACTTCGGATTCGCGAGCACGTAATCCACTCGCAGATCAGGATGCAGATCTTCAGCAAAGGAATCGGCTGCCTTCTTACCGAGATCAGCATCAAGGCCGCGAATCGCCAGGTTCATCTTGGCCAGCTTCCACGTGGTGTGGGTGTACTCCTGGCCGTAGATCGAAATGTCATCGCGCTGACCGCCGTGGGCCTTCACGAAGTCCATGGACTCGACGAACATGCCGCCGGACCCACAGGCCGGGTCATAAACGCGCCCCTTATAGGGCTCGAGCATCTCCACCAGCACCTTGACCACCGAACGGGGCGTGTAGAAGGCGCCAGCGTCCTTACCTGACTCCCGGCCGGCGAACTGGCCGAGGAAGTACTCGTAGACGCGGCCGAGGACGTCGTCGCTGCCGTGGTCCTGCGATGCGTGGAACCCGATGGAGCCGATGAGGTCCACCAGCTCGCCCAGCTTGCGCTGGTCGAGGCCCTCACGGGCGTAGTTGTTCGGGAGCACGCCCACGAGCGTGGGGTTCTCCTTTTCGATAAGGTCCATGGCCTGGTCGATCCGCTCGCCGACGCGCTCGGTCTTGGCCATGTCCTGCACGGCGCTGTAGCGAGCAGCCATGGGCACCCAGAAGACGTTTTCCGCGGTGTACTCGTCGCGGTCCTCCAGGGTTTCTGCGATCTCGTGAGGGTCGAGACCGTCCTCTTGGAGTTCTTCCTCGAGCTTCTGACGGTATTCGACGAAGCGGTCGGAGATGTACTTCAGAAACACGAGACCGAGCACCACGTGCTTGTACTCGCCCGGCTCCTGGTTTCCGCGGAGAGTCTCAGCGGCCTCCCAGAGCGTCTGCTCGAGGGTCTTCTTCGCCTGCCCCTTCGCAGCGCCCTTCTTCGCGCCCCGCTTGGCGGTTCCAGCCTCAGCCAAATCTTTACCCCTCATCATCGCGGTCCGGCCAACGGCATCAACTCTACCGAGAACCTAAGACACACTTGCCTGACGGGAGGGTGCCTGCCATCGCCAAGTTTTCCAAGCTATCCAGTTCCCGTTGCCGCAGCGATCAGATTCACAGCGGCTCCTGAGATGATGCCGGCGGGCAGAGGAACCAGGACCTGCTCGCGGAGCCTCTGCCATTTGGACGGTTCGTCGGATTCCACCTCGGCGGCTTGCATCGCAAAATAGGCGTGCTGAACTGCCTCTTCAGTTGCAGATCTCCCGTGCCGCTCATACTCCCGCAAGCAAGTGAGCAGCCGCTCAAGACATCTCCTGATGTAAGAACTTGTCGCTTCTGGCAGTGAGGAGTCAGAGTCCAGCACGCTCAGCGACTCTTCCATAAGCTCGATAAGCCGATCCTGAGACTCTGCATTGATGATGACTCGCGTCTGATCAAGATCGAGAAGTTCACCGAGTTGGTCCAAGAGGTCAAGATCAGATTCTTTGAAGTCAGCTGCACCCGTGACTGGACGCTGAGTCCAGCGTGACTTAATAGCGAGGATGCCCCGACCGAGCCTCGGCCACAAATCCTGGTAGCCACGCACCTTGCGCCCTTCGGATGCCATGCGCTCTACTCGCTCCGCAACCTCCTCGAGCAGTCGCATAGCTGTCAGGTGTTTCCGAAGACCGGACGAAGACTTAGTATCTCGAAGGGCCTCCATGCTTCGCCCTTCACCCGCCTGCCATTCCCTGAGAATGACGGAGAGCTCTTCTGCTGGATTTCCCATTCTGCCGCCTCACTTCCGATCGATCCCTCAGCCCGAAGAGACCCGTAGCAAGGTTACAGCTGAGCTTCAGAACTTCGCTCGCGAGACCGTTATGTGACTCACACCAGCAGCTCTGTCAATCACGAGCTAAACAGTAAGCCTCGAGTTAAGGGCGAAACTGCCGCTCACCAGCCAGTCCAGCTTCTGTGCCGATCGCGTCAGGTCAGCCGCTCTGCCCCAGATGGGTCCGGGCGAAGGCCAGCGACTCCGCGAGCATCCGCTCCCGCTCCCCCACCTTCCGGGCCGAGCGGGTGGAGACCTCCACGGCCACCACGCCGTCGAAGCCGCCGTCGCCGAACTCTGGGCTGCCGATGAGCTGCATGGTCTCGGCCACGCGCTGCTCGCCGTGGCCGGGGATCAGGTGATCGTCTTTGAAGCCGTTGGACCAGCCGTCGGTCAGATGCACATGTCGCAGCCGCGATCCCAACGCCTCCACGGAGCTGCAGGAGTCCGCCTCCGCCGTGGCGGCATGGGAGAAGTCCCAGGTCACGTGGGGGTAGGGCTGGTCCACCGGATCCCAGTGCGGCAGGTACATGGTGGCCTCCCGGCCGCCGGCCCGCCAGGGGTACATATTCTCCACAGCGAAGAGCACTCCGGTGCGCTCCTCGATCTCCGCGATGCCTTCGGCGAAGCCCTCCGCATAGCCGGTCTGCCATCGGAAGGGCGGATGCGCCACCACGACGCCGCAGCCGACGTCCAGGGCCAGCTGCGCGCTCTTGGCCAGCTTCTCCCAGGCCGAGCCCCACACCTGCTGGGTCAGCAGCAGCGTGGGTGCATGGATGGCCATGATCTCCAGCCCGAACTTCTCCGACAGGCGGTTCAGCACCTCCGCCCGCTGCGTCTCGGTGCGATGGGTGACCATCACCTCCACCCCGTCATAGCCCAGGTCCTGGGCGATGGAGAACCCCTCGGCCACCCCCAACGGATACACCGAGGAGGTGGACAGAGCCACCGGGATATCAGCTGCGGGCACGTTCCACCGCCGCCTCTGCGCGCGGACGCCCGGAGGGGCGCTGCGGCTTCTTGAGCTCACGGGCCAGATCCACATGCCCGACGCCGGGCGCGTGGCTCACCTCCTCGGACTTCTCCCGGGCCAGCGCGTCCAGACGCCGCAGGATCAGGCCCTCACGCAGAGCCCAGGGGCAGATCTGCAGCTCCTCGATCTCAAAGACCTTCATGGCCTGCTCCGCCGCCAGGGCGCCGGCGAAGACCTGCGGGGCTCGAGTCACCGAGACGCCGGGCAGCTCCGCACGCTGCGCCGCGGACATCTCCCCCAGCTTCTTGACCAGGGGCTTCAGGTCCTTCCGGTGCAGAGTCCGCTTCACATAGGGGCCCTCCGCCGAGGGGGCGGCACCGGTCATCCGGGCCAGGGAACGGAAGGTCTTGGAGGTGGCCAGGACCTCCATATGCTGGCTCAGCGCCGGGAACTCGCGGCGGGCCGCCTCCAGCTCCTCACGCACATAGGTCTTCAGCTCACGGATCTGATCCTTGAAGACGGCCCTCTCCCCCGGCAGGGTGTCAGTGGGCCCGGCCAGCCAGTCCCGGGTGAGCCGCCCAGCGCCCAGAGGGGCGGACATGGCGGTGGCCGGCAGCTCGTCCTGGCCGTAGGCGATCTCGAAGGAGCCGCCTCCGATGTCGAAGTTCAGAATGTGCCCGGCGCTCCAGCCCCGCCAGCGGCGGGCGGCGAAGAAGGTCATCGCCGATTCCTGAGCCCCTGTGAGCTCCATGAGCTCCACATCGGTCTCCTGGGACACCCGGGCCAGCACGGCTTCACCGTTGCTGGCCTCACGGATGGCCGAGGTGCAGAAGGAGAGCATGTCATCAGCCCGGTGCCGGGCGGCGAAGCGCGCCGCCTCAGCGATGAAGCTGATCAGCTCCTCCTGGCCCTCCGCAGTGATGGCCCCGAACTCATCGAGGTACTTCACCAGTGACAGTGGGCGCTTATGGGAGGCGAAGGCCTCCGGCTTAGCGCCGATATGTGCATCCACCAGCAGCAGATGCACCGTATTCGAACCGATGTCCAGCACGCCCAGACGCATAGCTGCGAACTCCTAGGAGGCTCCGGCCTTGGTGCTGGCCGTCGACTTCTTCGTTGTGCTCTTCTTGGTGGCGCCAGACTTCTTGGCAGCAGACTTCTTGGCGGTGCTCTTCTTGGCCGGACCCTTGGCCCGCTTCTCCGCCAGCAGCGAGTAGGCGTGCTCCTTGGTGAGCTGCTCCACCGAGACGCTGCGCGGCACCGTCACGTTGGTCTCGCCGTCGGTGACATAGGGGCCGAAGCGGCCGTCCTTGACCACCACCGGCTTCTCCGTGGTCGGGTCGCTGCCGAACTCCGCCAGCGGCGGCTGGGCCGCGCGGCGTCCCCGCTGCTTGGGCTGGGCGTAGATCTTCTTCGCCTCGTCCACGGTGATGGTGAACATCTGGTCCTCGGACTCCAGGGAGCGGGAGTCGCTGCCCTTCTTCAGATACGGACCGAAGCGGCCGTTCTGAGCGGTGATCTCCTCGCCGTCGTCGTCGGTTCCCACCACGCGCGGCAGCGAGAGGATCTTCAGCGCATCCTCCAGAGACACCGTCTCCAGGGTCATGCCGCTGAGCAGCGAGCCGGTGCGCGGCTTCTGCTTGGCAGGCTTCTTCTTGGGCTTGGGCTTGCCGTTCTTGTAGTACTCGGTGGGCTGGGCGTCCAGATAGGACTGCAGCTCCTCCTCGGTCATCTCCGGGATGACCTCGGTGACATAGGGGCCGTAGCGGCCGTCCTTGGCCACGATCTCGCGGCCGGTCCCCGGATCGTCGCCCAGGACCTTGCCCGAGTGCTTCGCCTGCTCGAAGAGCTCCTCCACCTTCTGGGCGGTGAGCTCATCCGGGGCCAGATCCTGCGGCAGGTTGGCCCGCTGCACCTCCAGCTCGCCCTCGGCGTCCACGACACCGTCCGGATTGGGACGCTCCAGATACGGCCCGTAGCGGCCCACCCGCAGGTGGGTGTTCTCAGCCACCGCCATGGAGTTGATGGCCCGGGCGTCGATCTCGCCCAGGTTGTCCACCACGTCTTTCAGCCCCTGCTCACCGGAGGAGGCGCCGAAGTAGAAGCCCTGCAGCCAGGCCTCCCGCTCGATCTCGCCGCGGGCGATCTGGTCGAGGTCGTCCTCCATGCGGGCGGTGAAGTCATAGTTCACATAGCGGCCGAAATGCTCCTCCAGCAGGCGGATCACGCTGAACGCGGTCCACGACGGCACCAGGGCCGAACCGCGCTTGGTCACGTAGCCGCGGTCCATGATGGTCGAGATGGTGGGCGCGTAGGTGGAGGGACGGCCGATCTCCCGCTTCTCCAGCTCCGCGACGATGGAGGCCTCGGTGTAGCGGGCCGGCGGGGTGGTCTCGTGGCCCTTGGCCTCGATGTCCTCGCCGGTGAGCTTCTCGCCCTCCTCCAGCTTGGGCAGCCGCTTATTCGAATCCTTGGCCTTGGCGGCGTCGGACTCCTCCTGCTCCTTGACCTCCTCATAGGCGGCCAGGAAGCCGGGGAAGGTGATGACGGTGCCGGAGGCGCCGAAGGTGGCGCGGCGGCCGTCGGCGGCCTCACCGGTGAGCCGCACCGAGGCGGTGAAGCCCTTGGCGTCCTGCATCTGGGAGGCGACGGTGCGCTTCCAGATCAGCTCGTAGAGCTTGAACTCATCCGCGGAGAGCTGGTTGGCCACCTGGCCCGGAGTGCGGAAGTGGTCACCGGCCGGACGGATGGCCTCGTGGGCCTCCTGGGCGGACTCGTTCTTCTTGGCGTAGAAGCGCGGCTTCTCCGGCACGTGGTCCGCGCCGTAGAGCTCGGTGGCCTGGCGGCGGGCCGCCTGGACGGCCTCATTGGAGAGCGTGACCGAGTCGGTACGCATATAGGTGATGTAGCCGTTCTCGTAGAGACGCTGCGCCACCTGCATGGTCACCCGCGAGGAGAAGCGCAGACGCCGCGCCGCCTCCTGCTGCAGGGTGGAGGTGATGAAGGCCGGCTGGGGACGACGGCTGTAGGGCTTCTCCTCCAGGGAGTCCACAGAGAAGGGGGCGTCGGTCAGGCCGGAGGCCAGCGACTCGGCGTCGTCCCTCTTCAGGACGGCCACGTCCTGCTTGGAGCGGGTCTGCTTCAGCTCGCCGCGGTCATCGAAGTCGGAGCCGGTGGCGATGCGGGAACCGTCCAGGGCCGTCAGCTTGGCCGTGAACTCCTCGCCGCCGTCGGTGGAGAAGGTGCCGCTGAGGTCCCAGTACGACGCCGGGATGAAGGCCATGCGCTCACGCTCGCGCTCCACCACCAGGCGGGTGGCCACGGACTGGACACGGCCGGCCGAGAGACCCTTGCCCACCTTGCGCCACAGCACCGGGGAGAGCTCATAGCCGAACAGGCGGTCCAGGATGCGGCGGGTCTCCTGGGCGTCCACCAGATCCTGATCGATCTCGCGGACGTTCTCCAGAGCACGGGTGATGCCCTCGCGGGTGATCTCGGTGAAGGTCATCCGGTAGACCGGGACCTTGGGCTTGAGGACCTCCAGGAGATGCCACGCGATGGCCTCACCCTCGCGGTCGGCATCGGGGGCCAGATAGAGCTCATCGGCTTCCTTCAGCCGCGCCTTGAGCTCCCGCACCTTGGACTTCTTGGAGTCGGAGATCACGTAGTAGGGCTTGAAGCCCTCCTCCGGATTCACCGCGAACTTGCCGAAGGGGCCCTTCTTCATGTCCGCAGGCAGATCGGAGGGCTGCGGCAGGTCACGGATATGCCCGGCCGATGCGTCGACGATGAAGTCATCGCCCAGATACTTGGCGATGGACTTGGACTTGGCCGGGGACTCGACGATCACGAGCTTCTTGCCTGCGGGCACTGCTCTCCTAGAACCAGGTGACGGGTGCGTATACGACGGACGGGCCGTCGGAAGCTCACTATAACAGCGGGGTTTCTCAGGTCTGTGCGGCGGAGGCGGGTGGAAGCTCAGGGGTGGGTGAGGAAGCCTTCGACGTAGAGGTCGAGGATCTCCTCGCGCAGGGGCTCCTCCTCGGCGTCGATCAGCGAGGCCACGGCGGTGATCAGCTGGGAGACGGTGAACTCACCGTCGGCCGCGCCCAGCAGACCGGCCGCCGCGCTGCTGACCGGACGCGCGCGCCGGAGCCCGCCGCCCTGACGGGCCAGGATGACCTCAGGATGCTGAGCGCCGAAGCGCTGATAGCGCTCCTCGGTCACATCCTCCGGGGCGATCAGGATCTGCTCCAGCGCGGCCGCCGCATCCTCACGCACGGCCAGAGCGCGCTCGGCGGTGCGGCCGATCACCGGGCCCAACGGCTGCTGGACCTCCCCGGTCAGCTCCTCGAAGCGCCGCCACAGACCATCGGAGGTGTCGACGCCGTCGGGCTCCTCCACAGAGCCCGACGCCGGTGCGCCCGGGACCGGCTTCTGCAGCCAGATCATCCCGAAGCCCACTCCGGCCACGCCGCGGTCCTCGAAGTCCTGCAGATAGTCGGCATAGCGACGCCGGTAGTCGGCCAGATCTCGCTCCTCGGAAGCGTCCCGCAGCCAGGTCTCGGCATAGCCGGCCGGGTTCTGGAAGTCCCGCTGGACGAACCAGGCGTGCAGACCTGCGGCCAGGGCCCAGCTGCGCGGGCGCTCGGACCAGCCTCCGGACCCCTCAGTGCCGCGGTGGATCTCCCAGTTGCCCAGCATCTGGGCAGTGGCGCCCGCGGTGAGGATCTCCGGCAGTCCGGTGATGAGCTCCTCCATGAGGGTGTCACCCTCGCGGCCGCCGTCGCGGTAGGTGTAGCGCTCCTCCGCCGACTCATCCTCGGTCCGGGGCGTGATGACGAACGGCGGATTGGAGACCACCAGGTCGAAGCTGCGCCCGGCCACCGGCTCCAGCAGGCTGCCGTGGAGCAGCTCCACCCGCGCACCCAGGTCCTCCGGGTCCAGGCCCAGCGCCTCGGTGTTGAGCAGCAGGTTGAAGCGAGTGAAGTCCAGAGCGCGCTCGGAGAGGTCGGTGCCCACCACGTGCTCGGCGTGATCGAGCAGGTGGAAGAGCTGGATCCCGCAGCCGGTGCCCACATCCAACGCGCGGCGCACCTGCGGGCGGTGGGTGATGGAGGCCAGGGTCAGGCTGGCCTGCCCGACGCCGAGCACATGGTCGGCCGGCAGCGGCCCGTCCATCTGGTGTGCCGAGAGGTCGCTGGTCACCCACAGATGAGCGGTGCCCTCCTGCTGTTCGGCCTCATAGGGGCGCAGATCCACCTGCGGCCGGACGAAGGTCCCCTCAAGGGTGACCTCGCTGCGGACCAGGTTCAGCTGCTCCAGGCCCTCGGTGCGGACCTGGGGCAGGGAGGCGTCGAGCTGTTCGGCGGTGACGTCCAGGGCCAGCAGCCATAGGCCGGTGAGCACAGCACAGGGGTCCACCTGCTCGGCGTCGGCCCGGGCGGTGATGGCCCGTCCGGCCCGCGGGGAGAGCGGCGCGGAGCCGGTGGCGGGACGGTCTCCGGCCTGGTCGGCCGGGCGCGGGCGCTGAGTCCCGGCAGCCTGGGCGAAGAGCTCGAGGATGCGCAGCTGGCCCGGGACGATCTGCTCCCGGTCCAGGGCGGCGACGGCATCGGCCCCCAGCAGCTGGGCCACCTCATCATTGGTGAACCGGGCTGCGGCCAGGTCCGCGCGCAGGCGGGCGATCAGGCTCTTCTCCGCGGCGGCGGGGGCCGGAGGGGTCGGCGTCGTCGTCATGCTCTTCCTTCTCTCTCACAGCGGCGTGGGCAGCTCGGGCACAGGCTGTGCACTCCTGGCGTCGCGGGGGCCGCCCGCGGACGTCCTCAGGCCTGCTGGGAGCGGCGGGGCTTCTCCAGCGGACCGGAGTTGGGGTGGTCCGGATTCTCCTGCAGCCGCGCCTCGCAGTTCGCACACCGCTGGGTCTCCGGGATGTGTCGGCAGTCCTGGCAGTAGAGCTTCAGCGTGGAGCAGCCGCGGTCCATGCAGTTGTAGAACTCGGAGGTGGGGCCGCCGCAGCTGGAGCATTCGCCGATGGTCTCGGCGTCCTCGCTGAAGCGGGTGTTCATCCGGCCGTCGAAGACGTAGAGCTCGCCCTCCCAGAGGCCGGAGTCGCCGTAGGTCTCGCCGTAGCGGACGATCCCGCCGTCGATCTGGTAGACGTCCTGGAACCCGCGCCTGCGCATCAGCGAGGAGAGCACCTCGCAGCGGATGCCACCGGTGCAGTAGGTGACCACCGGCTGGTCCTTCAGATGGTCATATCTGCCGGAGTCCAGCTCGCGGATGAAGTCGCGGGTGGTCTCGGTGTCAGGCACCACGGCGTCCTTGAACCGGCCGATCTGGGCCTCCATGGCGTTGCGGCCGTCGAAGAAGGTCACCTCGGTGCCCTCGGCACGCTTGCGCTCCACCAGCTCGTGGACCTGCTCCGGCTTCAGATGCTCACCGCCCCCGACGACGCCGGAGGAGTCCACCTCGACCTCCTCCGGCACCCCGAAGGCCACCAGTTCGGGCCTGACCTTCACGGAGAGGCGCGGGAACTGCTCGGCGCCGCCTTCGGACCATTTGAACTCCATGGACTTGAAGGGCGCATAGGAGCGGGTCTGCTTCACATACTTCTTCACGGCCTTCATATCGCCGCCGACGGTGCCGTTGATCCCGTGCTCCGAGATCAGGATGCGGCCCTTCAGGCCCAACTCGCGGCACAGCGTGTGCTGCCAGAGCTTCACGGCCTCCGGATCGGGGAGCGGCGTGAAGGCGTAATACAGGACGATGCGGGATTCATTCACTCCTATGAGGGTACCGTCGAAGGCCCGATCCAGGCACCGGCAGTCGCTGAGGTGCAGATTCCCTATGGTCTAACCGCCGGACCTCTTATATGGTCGTTGCATGACTAGTGAGCTGAACGACGCACTCGTCCGGGATTGGGTCACCGGCTGGGCGAGGACCCATGACTATGACGTCAGCCATGAGGGCGCCGTCCACTCGGCCCTGCGCTCCGGCGACTCCGATGCGTGGGAATACGTCATCTTCTCCCCTGAGGAGACCGACCTGCGCAAAGTCTCCTCCTCGGTGGCCAAGAGCCCGGAGCGACTGCTCACCATCGTCGCCGCGCCCGGGGACGAGACCCTGGACGCCGCCAGCATCGACGGGCTGGAGAAGATCAGCGACGAAGAGAAGCTGATGGTCGTCGATATGGACACTCAGGACGTCGAGGACCCGATCACTCCGGAGGGCTACACCACCAAGCGGCAGGACTTCGAGGGGTGGACTCTGTTCACCGTCTTCGACGACGAGGGCGATGAAGCTCAGGTCGCCGCACGCGGGCGGGTCGCCGTGGTCGGCAACTACGCGATCCTGGACCGCATCTTCACCTCCCCGAACTTCCGGCGTCAGGGCCTGGGAACCTTTGTGACCCGCGCACTGATCGCGATCGCGTTGGAGCAGGACGTGGAGGAGGGCCTGCTTGTCGCCACCGGGGACGGCCGGGAACTCTACGAATTCCTGGGGTGGACGTTGCTGGGCGAGGTGCATGTCTACGGCGCACCCGGCGCGGAGGCCAGCCGGTCCTCGCACTCCCAGTTTGATGATTTGGCGCGCTAGGGTCGCCACCCACCTGAACATATCGTCACAGCGTGGGCGATGTTCCGGTATATTTGGTGACACTGTCACGAAATATTCAAAAAGTTCACGGCCGTAAGGGAGTTCCGCATTCTGCGGAGCCGCCCTGCAAAGCGAGGCCTCGCCTCGGCCGCTCCTGCTGTGTGACAGCTTCATGTCCCACGACTGAAAGGAGCGGTGATGACCGCCCCCGTCTCTCTGTCCGAACGGCTCGACGCCGGTCCCATCATCTGCGCCGAAGGCTTCCTCTTCGAGCTCGAGCGCCGCGGCTACCTCAGCGCCGGCGAATTCGTCCCCGAGGTCGCCCTGGAGTTCCCCGAGGCACTGAGGTCCCTGCATGTGGACTTCCAGCGCGCCGGATCCGACATCGTGGAGGCCTTCACCTATAACGGCCACCGCGAGAAGATGCGGGTCATCGGCAAAGAGGATCTGTTGGAGCCGCTGAACCGCTCCGCGCTGCAGATCGCCCGCGAGGTGGCCGACGCCCGCCCCGGCGATCTGATGGCCGGCAACATCTCCAACTCGAACATCTGGGATCCCGCAGACCCGGCCAAGCAGGCCGAGGTCCGGGCCATGTTCGAGGAGATGGTCGGCTGGGCCGTGGAGGAGGGCGCCGACATCATCGTCGGCGAGACCTTCTACTACGCCGGCGAGGCGCTGACCGCCCTGGCGGTGGCCAAGGCCAGCGGCCTGCAGGTGGTGCTGACCCTGGCGCCGATGGCCTCCGAGGAGATGGCCGACGGCGTCGGCGTCGTGGAGACCGCGCAGCGCCTGGAGCAGGGCGGCGCCGATGTGGTCGGGCTCAACTGCTTCCGGGGCCCCGAGACCATCCAGTCCTGGCTGCGCCAGATCCGAGAGAAGGTCTCCTGCCATGTGGGCGCGCTGCCGATCCCCTACCGGACGACGCCGGAGGAGCCCACCTTCTTCAACCTCTCCGATGTGCGGGCCTCGGTGCCCTCGCCGCATGGGCGCACCTTCCCCACCGCACTGGATCCGCTGTTCCTCAACCGCTATGAGCTCGGCGCCTGGGCCCAGGAGTCCTTTGAGCTGGGAGTGAACTACCTAGGCGTCTGCTGCGGGGCCTCGCCCATGCACATCCGCCAGGTGGCCGAGGCGGTGGGGCGGACCACTGAGGCCAGCCGGTTCTCCGAGAACATGAGCAACCACTTCATGTACGGCAACAACGAGCGCCTGCCGGAGAACATCACCGCCCTGGGCGCCACGGCCTGAGCGGGCCGTCCGGCTGGAGTCCGGAACGCCGAGCTGATCGGTACGCTGTTCCTCAGTGACTGACGCCTACGATCTGCTCCAGCGTGCCGGCCTCCCCACCCAGGTGGGCGAGGAGAGCCGACTCCGCCATGTCCAGACGCTGCCCGCACGCCAGGCCCAGCGGACCGACTGGCCGGGCTGGGTGCCCCCAGAGCTCCGCGCCGGCTACCGGCAGGTGGGCGTCACCGGCCTCTACACCCACCAGGTCCAGGCCGCCGAGGCGCTGCACGCCGGACGCCACGTCATCCTGGCCACCGGCACCGCCTCCGGAAAGTCGCTGGGCACCCAGCTGCCCGGGCTCTCGGCGATCTGCGGCGCCGAGGCCGGACCCACCGGGGCCACCGTCCTCTACCTCTCCCCCACCAAGGCGCTGGCGGCCGACCAGCTGGATGCACTCACCGAGCTGGCCGAGGCCATCGGACCGGCCGGCCCGGCCGGTGGGGTGCGGCCAGCGTCCTACGACGGAGACACCGATCATGAGGAGCGCCGCTGGGTGCGCCAGCACGCCAATGTGGTGCTGACCAATCCAGACATGCTCAACGTGGGCATCCTGCCCAACCACCGGGCCTGGGCGCGGTTCTTCTCCCGGCTGCGGTACGTGATCATCGATGAGGCGCACAGCTTCCGCGGGATCTTCGGCTCGCATATCGCCCTGCTGATGCGCCGGCTGCGGCGGGTCTGCGCGCACTATGGCGGCAACCCCGTCTTCGCCGGGGCCAGCGCCACCAGCGGGGATCCGGCGGCCTCCTTCGGGCGACTGATCGGCGCCCAGGGGCAGCACGTGGCGGCGGTGACCGAGGACGGCTCGCCCCATGAGGCGGTGGACGTCTACCTCTGGGAGTCCTCACCCTCAGAGGCCACCGGGGACAACGATGCCCCGCTCAAACGCAGCCTCACCGTGGAGGCCGCCGATCTGATGACCGACCTGGTGGTGGCCGGATACCGCACGCTCTCCTTCATCAGATCCCGGCGCGGGGCCGAGACCATCGCACAGATCGCCTCCGATCAGCTGATGGAGGTGGACCGCGAGCTGACCGACCGGGTGGCCGCCTACCGCTCCGGCTATCTGAAGGAGGAGCGGCGCGAGCTGGAGGACGCCCTGCGCGCCGGACGGCTGCTGGGCGTAGCCTCGACTCCGGCGCTGGAGCTGGGCATCGACATCTCCGGGCTGGACGTGGTGCTGATCGCCGGCTGGCCCGGCACCCGCGCCTCCTTCTTCCAGCAGCTGGGCCGGGCCGGACGCCCCGCGGCCGACGGCTCCGCCCAGCGCGGCGCAGCCTTCTTCGTGGCCGGCGACGACCCGCTGGACACCTATCTGCTCAGCCACCCGGAAGCGATCTTCGAGGCGGCCATCGAGGATGCGGTCACCGATCCGGCCAATCCGCATGTGGCCGCTCCGCATCTGCTGGCGGCCGCCCAGGAGCTGCCCATCGCCCCGGATGAGTCCGATGACACGTCCCTCTTCCCGGCCGGACGCTGGCTGCTGGACTCGCTCACCGAGCAGGGACATCTGCGACGCCGGCCGCGCGGCTGGTTCTTCGCCCACGACGACGCCAGCGCGGCCGACTGGGTGAAGCTGCGCTCCGACGGCGGCGGGCCCTACACGATCGTCGACGCCGAATCCGGCTCGGTGATCGGGGACATGGGCTCCGCCCAGGCCCAGCCGCAGGCCCACCCGGGGGCGATCTATGTCCATCAGGGCCGCAGCCATCTGGTGGAGGACCTGGATCAGCAGGACGGCGTCGTGCTGGTCTCTGCGGTGAATCCGCAGTATTACACCCAGGCCCGGGAGACCACCTCCATCGAGGTGCTTCAGACCTCGGACTCCGCACTGTGGGAGCGCTACGGGATCCATACCGGGACGGTGGAGGTGACCAGCGCCGTCGTCGGGTTCCAGCGCAAGGCCCTGGGCACCTCGGAGGTGCTCTCCGATGAGCCGCTGGACCTGCCGCCGTCGACGCTGCGCACCCAGGCCATGTGGATCACCGCCCCGGAGACCGCACTCTCGGAGGCCGGCGTGATCCCGGAGCACATCCCCGGCGCCCTGCATGCCGCCGAGCACGCGATGATCGGGCTGCTGCCGCTGCTGACCTCGGGCGACCGCTGGGACATCGGCGGAGTCTCCACGGCGCTGCACCGGGACACCGAGCAGCCCACGATCTTCGTCTATGACGGCCACCCCGGCGGGGCCGGATTCGCTGAGCGCGGCTATGAGCTGGCCGAGCAGTGGATCCACACCACGGCGGCCACCATCCGCAGCTGCCCCTGCGAATCCGGCTGCCCCAGCTGCGTACAGTCGCCGAAGTGCGGCAATAAGAACTCGCCGTTGGAGAAGGTCGCGGCGCTGCATCTGCTGGAGGCCCTGTTGGCATCTGTCACAACGACATGACGAACTCTTCAGTCATCCGCTACCCTGAATATCTGCTTCACGAGCAGCGGCGATGAGTCCTGGACGGAAACCCCGCACCGGGCTCGCAGGATCCGTTCAACGCCGCTCACCAACCCCATGTTCACGGGTGGTTCCGGATCACGAAGCGGTCTGCTTTCACCGGCCAGAGCGTCACCCCGCCTGCGCAGGTACTGACTGGAGCAGACAAGAGCACACGGAAGGAACCGTTCGGCGTGATTGAGCTGAACGAGGTCAGCAAGGTCTATCCCGGTGGGGTGACCGCGCTCAACTCGGTGAACCTACACATCCCCGCAGGTGAGATCCACGGCATCGTGGGGCGCTCCGGCGCAGGAAAGTCCACCCTCATCCGTTGCCTGACCGGGCTGGAGGACGTGACCGAAGGGCAGATCAGCATCGACGGCGTCGATCTGACCGCCGCCCGCGGCGCCGAGCTCATAGCAGCCCGGCGCAGCATCGGCATGGTGTTCCAGCACGTGAATCTGCTGGACTCACGCACCGCCGCCAAGAACATCGCACACCCGCTGGAGATCGCTCGGGTGCCGAAGGCTGAGCGCAGACGCCGAGTGGCCGAACTGCTGGAGCTGGTGGGCCTGTCCGACCGCGCAGACAACTACCCCTCCCAGCTCTCCGGCGGGCAGAAGCAGCGTGTGGGCATCGCCCGCGCCCTGGCCGCCGAGCCGGGTGTGCTGCTCTGCGACGAGCCGACCTCCGCACTGGATTCCACGACCACCCGGCAGATCCTGGAGCTGATCGGCCAGCTGCGCGACCGGCTGGGCATCACCGTCATCATCATCACCCACGAGATGTCCGTGGTCCGCGAGATCTGCGACGCCGTCTCCCTGCTGGACGAAGGCAGCATCGCGCGCAGCGGCCCGCTGCTCGACGTCATCTCCGACCGCAGCTCACCGCTGTCCAAGGAGCTCATCTCACTGCCCCCGACCTCCGCGCTGCAGCCGGGCGCACAGCTGATCGAGGTGCTGCTGACCGAGTCCGGGACGATCGGCCACTTCGGCGATCTGTTCAGCCTGCTCAGCCGCAACGGCCTGCCCACCCGCGTGGAGGCAGGCTCCATCGAGACCATCCAGGGCCGCCAGGTCGGCCGGCTGCACATCCGTCCTGAGGACTCCTCCACCGCGCAGAAGACGCTTCAGGTCCTCACCGACGCCGGACTGCACGCCGAGCTGACCACTGCCGCCGCTCTGGAGACCGAGGCCGGCCTGAAGGAGGAGGAGGCCTGATGCTGCTCGCCGAAGAACGCTGGCTCAACAACCCGGTGGTGGAGAACCAGCTGCTCGAGGCCGTCCTCGAGACGCTCTACATGACGCTGGCCACCGGCTTCTTCACCGTCCTGTTCGGACTGCCGCTGGGCGTGCTGCTGCACAACCTGGGGCCCAAAGGCCTGAACCCGATGAGCCCGCTGTACCGGGCGCTCAGCCTGGTGGTGGACTTCGGCCGCGCGGTGCCGTTCATCGTCCTGATGCTCTGGATCATCCCCTTCACCCGGTTGATCGTGGGCACCGCCATCGGCTGGGAGGCCGCCGTGGTGCCGCTGACCGTGGGCGCCATCCCGTTCTTCGCCCGCATGGTGGAGAACTCTCTGCGCGAGGTCTCCTGGGGCAAGGTGGAGGCGGTGCGCATGATGGGCGCCTCCGATCTGCACGTCACCTGGAACGTGCTGCTGCGTGAGGGCCTGCCCGGGATCATCGGCGGCCTGACCATCACCCTGGTGACCCTGATCAGCTTCACCGCCATGGCCGGCGCTGTGGGCGGCGGCGGCCTGGGCCAGCTGGCCATCAACTACGGCTACAACCGCTACCAGGCCGACGTCATGCTGATCTGCGTGATCCTGCTGGTCGTGATCGTGACCGCGGTCCAGTACACCGGAAACTTCATCGCCCGACGGCTCGATCACCGCTGATCCGGCCCTCGACTCCACGCATCACCATCCCTTCGTACGAAAGAGGTCCTGCTATGTCCCATACCCGCACCCACCGGAGGCTGAGCCTCGCCGCCGCATCCGCCGCGACCCTCGCCCTGACCTCCTGCGGTCTGGCCGGCGGCGACGATGAGTCCACCATCGGCGAGGCCGAGGACGGCATCACCACACTGACCGTGGGCGCCTCCCCCGCCCCGCATGCGGCCATCCTGGAGTTCGTGGACGAGAACCTGGCCGAGGAAGCCGGACTCGACCTGGAGATCGAGGAGTTCGACGACTACCAGATCCCCAATGAGGCCCTGAACGACGGCGACCTCAACGCCAACTTCTTCCAGCACGAGCCCTGGTTCGACAGCGAGGTGGAGGAGAACGGCTACGACATCGTCCGCTTCGAGGATGTCCACATCGAGCCCTTCGCGCTGTACTCCAGCCAGCACGAGGACGTCGAGGACCTCCCCGACGGCGCCACCATCGCGTTGAACAATGACCCCTCCAACCAGGCCCGGGGCCTGGTGCTGCTCCAGGAAGCGGGTCTGATCACCCTGGCTGAGGGCATCAACGTGGACACTGCCACTTTCAACGACGTGGAGGACAACCCGCAGAGCTTCGAGTTCACGGAGGCCGATGCCTCGTCTCTGACCCGCACTCTGGACGATGTGGACGCCGCAGTGATCAACGGCAACTTCGCCCTGGAGGCCGGGCTGACCCCGGCGGAGGACGGTCTGCTGGTCGAATCCGCTGAGGACAACCCCTACGCCAACTTCCTGGCAGCTCGTTCCGTGGACGAGGACCACGAGGCCATTCAGACCTTGGACGAGCTGCTGCGCTCCGACGAGGTCCGCGAGTACATCGAGGAGACCTGGCAGGACGACGAGGTCGTCGCAGCCTTCTGATCTTCAGAAGCTGCACTGAGCTCCGACTGAGCTGGTCCCTGTGGAGGAGGGGCGGTCCGCTGAATGCGGGCCGCCCCTCCTTTTTTGCGCTGCGGGCTGGTTTGAGTCGTGCTGAGGACGGAAGGTTTCCGCCACAGCCGGGCCGGCCGGCGTCGGGACACTCCCGGGGCTCCACAGATCAGGCCCGATCCCGCTGCGAGCACCGCTGCCGCGGTGATGCTGGAGGTGCTGTCCGCAGCCGCGGGCAGGGAACCCGATGGGAGAAGGAATGAGGGCGATGACAGAGAGCATCCGAGCCCCGGAGACGAGTCTGGCGCAGCTGCACACAGAGGAGGAAGGACTGGCCACCGCAGAGTACGGGATCGTCATGCTCGCGGCGGTGGGCTTCGCGGGCCTGCTGGTCACCGTGCTGTCCTCGGACACTGTGCAGGGCCTGCTGTCCGGGCTCGTGGAGAATGCGCTCAGCTACTGAGGCTGAGCGCCGTGGAGGGCAGGAGGACCGGCATGGGTGAGTTCGACGGCGCCTGCGAGCGCGGAGGCACCGGCGGGGAGGCTGATGACAGGTCCCGCTGCGCCGAGCCGGAGCGCGGCTCGGTGAGCACGGAGTTTGCTGTAGCCCTGCCCGGCGTCGTGCTGATCCTGGGCCTGCTGCTGAGCCTGGGGATGCACGGGGCCGCTCAGGTCTCCCTGGAGGAGGGCGCCCGGGCGGCGGCCCGTGAGCTGGCCCGAGGGGAGGATCCCGCCGCTGCGGAGCAGATTGCGTCACGCGTGGCGGGAGAGGAGGTCAGCACGGCCATCTCCCAGGACGGCAGCTACTCCCATGTGGAGCTGACCCGGCCGGTGCGGCTGCTGGGCCTGGTGGAGCTGGATATGGAGCAGACCGCCCAGGCCAGCGCGCGCACCGAGCATGTCCCGGCGGCGGAGGACTCACCATGAGCGGGCGGGAGACGGACACCGTGCCCGCCCGCGGCGGCACCGAGAGGGGTTCCGGGACCGTGATGGTCCTGGGGATGATCGCCGCCCTGGTGCTGCTGGTGGGACTGGTCCACCTGCTCAGCGCGTCGGCGACGGCCGCGGCCCAGGCTGCTCGTGCGGCAGACCTGGCAGCCCTGGCCGGCGCCGACGCCGCCCGTGGCCTGACCTCGGAGGACCCCTGCACTCTGGCCGAGGAGGTGGCCGCCGCCAACGGCGCACAGCTGAGCTCCTGCTCCGTGGGCGGAGAGTTCGACACCGAAGTCACCGTGGAGGTCAGCCGGGATCTGCTGGAGGTCAGCCCGCTGAATCCCTCCTGGCTGCCGCTGCCGGAGATCCCTGCCAGCGGAGACTCCCGCGCCGGCCCGCCTGAGGCCTTGGAATGAGCGGCGGTGCGGGGCGGTTGCCAGGAGTGTGAGTTCAGCAGCGGTCGGCACCTCGGCATCCCATACCCCGGCACCCCATACGCCGGATCCGGAGAATCCGACGCCGGCACCCCAGCGATCCGTCCTGCCGGTCCTCGCGATCGTGGTCACCGTCCTGATGTGGGCCTCCACCTTCGTGATCATGCGCTGGTCCGCCACCGACATCTCCCCCGGTCCGCTGGCGCTGATCCGCCTGCTGGCCGGCTCCCTGACGCTCACCGCACTGATCCTCTGGGTCCGCCGTGGACAGAGGCTGATCCCACGCGGCCGCGGCCTGGCCAATACGGCCGCCTTCGGCGTGATCTGGTTCGCCGTCTACACGCTGGTCTTCAACTGGGCCGGGCACTTCCTCGACGCCGGGACAGTGGCCATGATGGTCAACCTCGCCCCGCTGATGGTGGGCGTGGGCGCCGTGGTCTTCTTCAAGGAGGCCTTCTCGCGGCGACTCTTCCTGGGGATGCTGATCTCGCTCTCCGGCATCGGGTTCATCACTGCCGCCGGCAGCACCGGCCAACTGGCCTGGGCGGGCCTGATCATCGCCTTCGGCGCCGCCGTGCTCTACGCCGCAGGCATGATGGTCCAGAAGCTCGCCCTGCGGGACGTGGATCCGCTCAGCGCCACCTGGCTGGGCTGTGTGGCCGGAGCGCTGGCGCTGCTGCCCTTCCTGGGCCAGACCGCCGGGGAGCTCGGCGACATCAGCACCGGAACCCTCATCGGGGCGATCTACATGGGGATCGGCCCCTCAGCGCTGGGCTTCTGGTTCTGGGGCTACGCGATGAACCACTTCCCCACCGGGAAGGTGGCCTCGGCGACGCTGGCCGTGCCCGCCGTCGTCGTGCTGATGTCTGCGCTGACCCTGGGCGAGGTTCCCCCGCCGCTGGCCATCCTGGGCGGTGCGGTCTGCCTGGCCGGTGTCGCGGTGGCCCAGCTGCGCAGGCCCCAGCGGCGGCGCAGCGTGACCCGCGCCGCCTGAAGCCGGAGCCGCGCAGCTGAGGACAGCCCTGCTGAGCTCAGTGCTCCTGCAGGTAGTCCTCCACCCGCTGGACCTTCTCGGTGAGCTGGTTGTCGTGGCCGGGGCGGATGTCTGCCTTGACCACCAGGCTGACCCGGGAGCTGACGGCGGTGACCGCGTCGGTGGCCTCCCTGATCACGGCGAAGACCTCATCCCACTCACCCTCGATCGTGGTGAACATGGAGTTGGTCTCATAGGGCAGCCCGGAGTCCCGGACGATGCGCACGGCCTCAGCCACTGCCCGGCTGACGGAGCCGTCCTCGCTGGAGGATGCGGCCGGTGCTACGGAGAATGCGACGAGCATCTTCACTCCCTTCCTCGGGTCCCTCCCAGGCTACGCGCGTGCCCGGCGCAGATCGAGAGCCCTAAGATGCTCAGTGATGACCCTCTACATCGACCCGCCGGTCTGGCCGGCCCACGGGACCCTCTTCTCCCACCTGATCTCGGATGAGTCCCTGGCGGAGCTGCACGACTTCGCGGCCGCGTCCGGCATCAGCGAACGCGCCTTCGATGAGGACCACTACGACGTCCCGGAGTTCCGCCACCCCGAGCTGGTAGCCCGCGGGGCCGTGCCCGTCAGCGGCAACGAGCTGGCCCGAATCCTGACCCGCTCCGGACTGCGCGTCCGCTCACGCGATCGCAGCGGCAAGGTCCGGCCCCGGCTGAGCCGTGCCTGGTCCCGGCTGGGTGGTCGGCTGCTGGAGACCCCGGCGACCCCTGCGGAATGGGAGGACCTGGGCGAGGGCCTGCTGCTGCGCTGGTCCGAGCACCACCGCAGCTATCACGCGCTCCCGCATCTGGCCGCTGTGCTGCACGGGGTCGCGTTGTTGGAGCGCCACGGAGAGTGCGCCGCCGAACAGGGCCCTGCCCTGCTGCTGGCCGCCTGGTATCACGACGCCGTCTACGCGGGCACCGCTGGGGAGGACGAGGAGGCCTCCGCCCGGCTGGCCGAGGATCAGCTGAGCCGGATGCTGCCGGATCACCTCACCGCAGAGACGGCTCGGCTGGTCCGGCTGACCGCCTCGCACTCACCCGAGGAGGGTGACCACTCCGGGGCGGTGCTGGTGGATGCCGATCTGGAGGTCCTGGGGCGAGAGCGTGCGCTCTACCGGCGCTATGCCCAGCAGGTGCGTCAAGACTATGCCCATGTGCCTGAGGAGCAGTTCCGGGCCGGCCGCGCCCAGGTGCTGCAACGCCTGCTGGAAGCGCCGCCGCTGTTCCGCACGACCACCGGCCGGCGGCTCTGGGAGGGGCAGGCCCGGAACAACATGGAGCAGGAGCTGAGGGAACTCACCTCCGGCTGAGCGCCGGCTCCTCCTGCTCGTAGGCCTCCTGGGAGGACTCCTTCTGCTCGATGCGCTCCCGCTCGGCCTGCTGGGCGCTGCGTTCGCGACCCTTGCGGATGGTGGCCCGCACCCACTGGTGGGGCAGGGTGGCCAGCCAGATGATGCCCTCGCCGTAGCGGCGGATGCCCTTATCCCACAGGGGCAGAGCGAAGAGCCAGGTGGTCAGCGCCGAGAGGATGAAGCAGACGATCACCATGATGGGGCCGGGGACGACCTCCAGGATGTCGTCCAGCGGGCGGTTCAGCGCCCGGACCATGAAGCCGTGCATCAGGTAGACCGCCAGGGAGCGGCGGCCCACCGTGGCCCACATGCCGGCGCCCCGGGGGGCCCAGGCCAGAACAGCCAGCGTGCTGAGCATGGCGCAGAGCGCGATGATCCCGCGCAGGGCGGAACCTTCGGCGGCAGTGGCGTCCATGAACTCGAAGCCGCGGCTGCCGTAGAACCAGAGCTTGTCCACGTCGAAGTGGTAGAAGACGCCCACCGGCACCATCGCGGCGCCCAGCAGACCGGCCCGTCTGCCCAGGCCGCCCGACCCGGCCCAGGCGAGGATGCGGTGGCCGTAGAGCTTGCCGATCACGAAGAAGGGCCAGAATGCCAGGGCCCGAGCGATGGAGAGCTGATAGTCGTATTCGGGGATGAGCCCGCCGAAGAGGCCGGCGGCCAGCGAGAGGCTGAGCATCGTGCGCGGGAAGCGCTCGATCAGCGGCACCGTCAGCAGCCACCACACCAGGGCGAGCAGGAACCAGGTGATCCAGTAGGGCACCAGGAAGTCGAAGTCTGGATCCAGCCCCAGCATGCTCATCCACCCGTAGTACAGCGGCAGAGCCGTTACCAGCAGGATCAGCAGGAAGGCCACACGGTGCGGGATCTTTCCCGAGCGCGCCGTCATACCGGTCAGGAAGACGAACGCCGGCATGTGGAAGGCGTAGATGGCGGTCTGGAAGATCCGCAGCGAGGCGTCATCCCATGGGGTGACTGCGGCCATGATGTGGCCCAGCACCACCATGAAGATCAGTACGCCCTTGGCGGCGTCGAGTCTGTGGTCTCGCGAGGACATCCAGGGAACATAGCAACCGAGTTCAGACCTTGCCTCGATAGCTCCTCAACACTTCCTGAATGCGTGAGACTGCTGAATGACTCAGTCCATCTGCCCCAGAGCCTCCGGCACGAGCGCCAGGACCACGGGCACCACCCCCAGCAGGACGAAGGCCGGCAGAAAGCAGATGCCCAGCGGGATGACCATCTGGACCCCCAGACGAGCGGCGCGCTGCTCGGCCTGCTGACGGTGCTCCGCCCGGGCCTGCCGCGCCCCAGTCTGGAGCAGCTCCGCCGTGGGCGCCCCGGTGGCGTGGGCGAAGGCCAGCTGCCGGCCGAAGAGCCGCAGCTCGGGATGATCCCCGACGCCGGCCCAAGCCGTCTCCCACGGGGCCCCGGCGGTCAGGCTGCGGTGGACATGGGCCAACGGCTCCGCCCCGGGAACACAGGCCGCCAAACGGTCCAGGGCAGCCTCGATCCCCACACCGGAGGAGAGCAGGGCACCGGTGAGGTCCAACAGTCCGGCGGCGTCCACCGCCTGGGCGGCCTCCTGCTGAGCACCACGACGCCGGAGCAGCCGCCTCAGCAGGCCGGGTTCAGGGAGGTGCTGGGTGACCGGTGAACTCTGGTGGGCCGTGGGCCGGGCCGAACGGACTGAGGCGCTTCGGCGTCGGGCTGTTCGACCCCGGGCTGTTCTGCGCTGTGCTGCTGCGGAAGACCGGGCTGCTGCGGGAAGGAGCAGCAGCACAGCGGCCGCGGCCAGGAACATCCCGGCAGCGGCGGGCAGCAGCGAGGGGACCATCGGCGTGATCAGGGGTGAGAGCGGCCTTGGGGAGGCGCTCCCCATCATGACCTGGGCAGCCCCTGCCACCATCAGTGCGGGCTCAGACATCACTGACCACCCCGCGGATGAGCCGGGTGCTCCACCACCAGCCGAAGGCCAACAGGCCCAGACCCAGCAGCAGGCACAGCCAGCCCAGTGAGGTGCCCGTCAGTGTGGCCAGCGGACTGACGCCCATCAGCTGTCCCAGCCCCAGGCCGCCCAGGGGCAGCAGCGCCAACACCACCTGGGTGAGCTTGGGGCCGGCGGCGGCCGTCTGCACCGCGGCATGCAGCTCGGAGGCCTCATCCATCCCCTCGGCCAGCTGCTCCACCAGCCGCGAGAGCGGGGCGCCGGTCTGCTCGGAGAGAGAGGTGACCGCGATCAGCTGCTCCACGCAGCGCCTCACCTCCGGCGGGAGCTCCCCAGCGTCGGCTCGCAGGCAGCGGCGCAGACCGGCGGCACTGCCCTGCCCGAGCTGCTCACTGGTGGCCACCTGACCGCAGACCACGGCGAAGGGATGCTCCTCGGCAGGATCCGCAGCGCCCTCCAGGGGACCTCGGGCGATCCAGTGGCTGCGCAGATCGGCCCAGGCCTGGGCTTCGGCACGGCCTGACTGCAGCAGGGCGGAGAACTGACGCAGCAGCACGGCTCCGTCCCGGCGCAGCGCACCGCTGTGGTCTGCGCCCAGCGCCTGGAGCCTGGCCAGGATTCCGCGCAGCGTGATCGTCCTGGACCGTGGGCTCCGTGAGGCTCTGGCCGCCGGGAGCAGCAGGAGCACGGCCGCCGCGGCCACAGCGAAGACGGCGATGATGGTGAGCGGCTCAGACATCGAGACCACCACCCTGCAGTCCGGTCCGGGAGGCGAAGGCTCCCCATCCGGGTCCGCGGCGCGTCCGGCCCTGGTCTTGGATGAGCACCGGCTCCATGACCAGCCGCCCCTCGGCATAGCTGACCGCTGAGACGGCCACGGGCATCCGGGCCCCGGCCACCCGCTCCACATGGACCACCACGTCCAGGGCGGCTGCGGCCTGCAGGGAGACGGTCTCCGGGCTCAGCCCCGCCAAGGCGCCCATGGCCACCAGCCGGGCCGGCACCGACTCCGGAGAGTTGGCGTGCACCGTCCCGCCGGCTCCCTGATGTCCGGTGTTCATGGCCGTGAGGAAGTCCCTGAGCTCCGCGCCGCGGCATTCGCCGACCATGAGCCGGTCGGGACGCATCCGCAGAGTCTCGCGGACCAGACGTCCCATATCCACCCTGCCGGCACCCTCCACATTGCCCTGCCGGCCCTGAAGGTGCAGCACATGCGGGTGATCCGGGTGCAGCTCCGTGGTGTCCTCCACCACCACGATCCGCTCCTCGGCCCGGCACTCCCCCAGCATTCCGGCCAGCAGGCTGGTCTTCCCGGAGCCGGTGGCCCCGGAGATCAGCCAGTTCATCCGCCCGGCGATGATGCCCCGGACGGCGGGCACCCAGAGCTCGGGCTGGGCCCACTGCCGGGACAGCTCGGCCACGCTGGTCACCGAACTGCGCGAGACCCGCACCGAGATCATCGTCCCCTCCACCGCCACCGGAGGGATCACCGCGTGGATGCGGCAGTCACCGATCCGGCCGTCGGCACAGGGATGTCCCTCATCCAGCCGCCCACCGGACATCGCGATCAGCCGCCGGGCCAGCCCCCGCACCTGCTCCTCGCTGCCCACCTGCACCTCAGTGGACTGAAGGCCGGCTGTCCCATCGGTATAGATCCGCCCCCGCACGCCCACCAGAACATCGGTCACACCCTCCTGATCCACGAACTGTTGCAGCGGTCCCAGCCCCACCAGCTCATCGCGCAGCGAACGGACCAGCTGCTGGGTGGTCCCGGAGCCCAGGGCCAGTCCGGAGCTGCGCACGGCCTCGGCGATCCGGGCGGCGGTCAGCGGCTCCGAGGAGGCGGCCAGCTCCTCGCGCAGACTCTGCAGCTCATCCATCGACCACACCTGCCGCCTGAAGGATTCCGCCGATCATCGCCGCCCCGCGGCCCGAACGCAGCAGCTCGTAGCTCGCACCCAGCTCATCGGACCTCCGCAGCCAGCGCTGCTCCGGGATGTCCGCCGCGACCTCCACACCCAGGGCCTCGCGCATCTCGGCCGCCCGCCACCCGGGCCGGGCTCTGCCGTTGAGCACCAGCTGAAAGGACACTCCGGAGACTGCAGCCATCAGCTCATCGGCGGCATCCACGGATCGGGCCGAGGCCGGGGCCACCAACAGCGCACACTCCATGCGGTCCGCGGCGGCGCGCAGCAGCTCAGGCCGGCGGCCGGCGTCGAGGATCACCAGATCGAAGGCTCGCTTCCCCGCCCCGATGACCTCCTCCGCGGTGCGCAGCGGGGCCGGCTCCGCCTCCGCACCTGCTGTGGCCCCGGCAGCCGACTCGGTCTCGCTGACCACATGGATGCCCTCCAGAACGGGCAGGGCCGCCTGCAGCTGGGAGGAGGAGAGCTCACCCTCGATCTGAGCCAGGGCCGACCACCCCAGCGACTCATCGACCGAAGCCGACGGAACCTGCTCCCTGAGCAGGGCGCGGATCCCCGATCCCGGATGCGGGTCCCCGTCCACCAGCAGCGCACTCATCCCGCGGGCCGCAGCCTCAGCCGCGAGCAGATAGGACAGCGTGGTCGCTCCCACTCCCCCGAAGACCCCGGCGACGCCGAGCACACAGCCGGGCGCCCGGTCCATGACGCGTCCGCCCAGATGCTCGCTGAGCCACACCTCCGCCTGGGGCAGCGGCACCGCCTGCATCCCCGGGCGCGAGGCGGCCAGCCGCCAGAGCGCATCCGGCGGCGCCTCCGCATCCTCCCCGTGGCCCAGCAGCAGGATCTGCTCCGTGGGAGCCCCTGCGGGCGGCAGGGCATCCGGACCGCACATCACCGCAGCCCAGTCCTCCGGCGGAACCTCGGCCCAGCCGGGCCTGCAGTCCAGCCGACCTCCGACGACGGCAGCGATCAGCGCCACGTCATCGCGCAGCTCCTCATCTCCGGTCACCAGCAGAAAGGTCGGCTCCGCAGAGTCATCGGAGCCGGCACGGGCCGCCGAGGCCGGGAGGAAGGGGACGCGGGATGAAGCCATGGGCCCACTCTGCGGCCCCGGCCGGGACCGGGTGGAGAACTGGGGCTGATCTGTGGAGAGCCGCGCGCGGCGTCGGCGTCGTGGGTAGGGCTGTGGAGGAGACGAGCGCTGTACACATCAGCACGCCACAGCTCCGCGCAGCAGACGGGAGCTCAGCCCAACCGCTGGTGCTCCCGCGGATCGAGCGATCGGGACTCATCCCAAGGCTGACTCCAGCCCAGACGGTCCAGCACCCGGTCCAGCAGGATTCCGGTGAAACCCCAGATCAGCGCCCCGTCACAGAGGAAGGCCGGCGAGCGCCGCTCCACGCCCTTCCAGCGGATCGCCGCACTGCGGCGGTTCTGCGGATCGATCAGCGCCTGCAGCGGCACATGCAGCACCCGTTCCACCTCCCCGGCCTGCGGGGTGAGCACTCCGGGATCCGCTGCTGTGGCCACGATCGGGGTCACGATGAAGCCGCTGACCGGGACCGGGGCAGGCGGCAGCGTGCCCACCAGGCTGACCCGGCTGACATCCAGGCCGATCTCCTCCTGGGCCTCGCGCAGGGCACAGGCGGCGGGGCCGGCGTCGAACTCCTCCTGCTTCCCTCCGGGCAGCGAGACCTGGCCCGGGTGCTTGGCCAGGCCAGCCGACCGCTCAGTGAGCAGCAGATAGGGTTCCGCACCGTCCTCGGGCAGGCAGACGAGGAAGAGCACAGCGGCCCGGCGCCAGGAGCCGACCACGGCGGGATCCCAGTCCTCGTCGTCGGGGCGCAGCTGCCAGGAGGCGCTGCCGGGGCCGGGAAGCTCGGCGGGCATCCGCTCCCACCAGGCGCCCTCCGCGGCACCCTGAGGGTGCCGACTGCTGTAGTCGGCGGCGTCGCGCACCAATGCCTCCAGCTGGGACTCCAGCTGGCTGCGACTCAGGGCGTGGGCGGAGGGTTCAGGCACTCAGCGGATACCCCTCTTCGCGCAGCTGGCGGCGGGTACAGCCGGCGCGCATCTTCTCCAGCAGCTCCTCGCGGCCGGGGGCGAGCTCGTACTTCAGCAGGTCCTTCGCGGCCTCCTCGCTGACCTCGCCCATCCCATAGGAGGGGCACCATTTCGCGATCGGGCAGGCGCCGCAGGCCGGTCGACGCGAGTGGCAGACCCTGCGGCCGTGGAAGACCAGGCGGTGGGAGAGCATGGTCCAGTCCTTGGGCTCGAAGAGCTCGGCGACGTCGTGCTCCACCTTCACCGGATCATCCTGCTCAGTCATGCCCAGCCGACGGGCCAGCCGCCCGAAATGTGTGTCCACCGTCAGCCCGGGGCGGCCGAAGGCGTTGCCCAGCACCACGAAAGCGGTCTTGCGCCCGACGCCGGGCAGCTTCACCAGCTCGTTGAGCTCACCGGGGACCTCGCCGTCGTGCTGGTCCACCAGCGCCCCGGCCAGGCCCAGCAGCGCCTTGGTCTTGGACTTGTAGAAACCGGTGGGGCGGATGATCTCCGCGATGGCATCCTCCTCGGCCACGGCCATCGCATGGGCGTCCGGGCAGCGGCGGAAGAGCTCGGGGGTGATGGAGTTGACCCGCACATCCGTGGTCTGAGCGGAGAGCACAGTGGCCACCAGCAGCTCGAAGGTGTTGTCGAAGTCCAGCTCGGCCACGGCGTAGGGGTAGGTCTCCCCCAGGACGCGATTGATCTTCCTGACGCGGCGCTTGGTGGCCAGCGGTGTCTCCTCAGCTGTCATCGGCTTTATTCTACGGATCGGCGAAAACGGCCGCTCATCGCAGAAAAAGCACCGCTCGTCGTGACCCGACTCCGGCAGTCTTCCTCGGGCGACCTACACTCCTGACAGAACGTGACGCACGTCTCGCAGGATGTCAGTGCAAAGCTGTATGGTGATCGGCGACACAGTTCCCCGCCGACGCATTTCGTCAGTACCCAAGGAGGAGCGCATGGAGAGCATGCAGAAGGAGACCCGGGTCTTCCCACCGAGCGAGGCGTTCGCCGCGGACGCGGTCGCCAAGGCGGACAAATACGAGAGGGCCCAGGCCGACCGCCTCAGCTACTGGGCCGACGAGGCCCGTGCGGCGCTCAGCTGGGACAAAGACTTCGCCGAAGTCCTCGACTGGTCCGAGGCACCCTTCGCCAAGTGGTTCGTCGGCGGCGAGCTCAACGCCGCCTACAACGCCGTGGACCGCCACGTGGAGGCCGGCAACGGCGAGCGAGCAGCCATCCACTTCGAAGGCGAGCCCGGCGACAGCCGCACCTTCACCTACGCAGAGCTCAAGGACGAGGTCTCCCGCGCAGCCAACGCCTTCGAATCCTTGGGCGTGACCAAGGGCGACCGTGTGGCCATCTACATGCCGATGATCCCCGAGACCATTGTGACCATGCTGGCCTGCGCGCGCATCGGCGCCATCCACTCCGTGGTCTTCGGCGGCTTCTCCTCCGACGCCCTGCGCTCCCGCGTGGACGATGCTGAGGCCAAGCTGGTGGTCACCGCCGACGGCTCATACCGCCGCGGCAAGCCCTCCCCGCTGAAACCCAACGTCGACGCCGCACTCTCCGCACCGGGTCACACCGTAGAGAACGTGGTGGTGGTCAAGCGCAACGGCGAGGACGTGGAGTTCACCGCCGAGCGTCCCGACGGCGCCAAGGAGCTCTGGTGGCACGATCTGGTGGACGGCCAGTCCGCTGAGCACGCCTACGTGGCCCACGACTCCGAGCACCCGCTGTTCATCCTCTACACCTCCGGCACCACCGGGAAGCCCAAGGGCATCCTGCACACCACCGGCGGCTACCTCACCCAGACCGCGGTCACCCACCGGGACACCTTCGACCTGAAGCCCGAGACCGACGTCTACTGGTGCACCGCCGACGTCGGGTGGATCACCGGCCACTCCTACATCACCTACGGACCGCTGGTGAACGGCTCCACCCAGGTGATCTACGAAGGCACCCCAGACAGTCCGCATAAGGGCCGCCTGTGGGAGATCGTGCAGAAGTACGGGGTCACACAGTTCTACACCGCCCCCACCCTGATCCGCACCTGCATGAAGTGGGGCCGCGAGATCCCGGATGAGTACGACCTCTCCACCCTGCGCGTGCTGGGCACCGTGGGTGAGGCCATCAACCCCGAGGCCTGGATGTGGTTCCGCGAGGTCATCGGTGCCAACAACGGCCCGGGCAAGCCGCCCAAGGAGGACCCGGCGCCCATCGTGGACACCTGGTGGCAGACCGAGACCGGCGCCCACATGATCTCCCCGCTGCCCGGCGTCACCCACACCAAGCCCGGCTCCGCACAGGCCGCGGTGCCCGGCATCGACATCGGGATCGTGGACGAGCTCGGCGAGCCCCTGGGCGTGGGCGAGGCCGGCCTGCTGGTCGTCAAGGAACCCTGGCCCTCCATGCTCCGCGGCATCTACAACAACTCAGAGCGCTATAAGGAGACCTACTGGTCCCGGTTCGGCGATGTGTACTTCGCCGGCGACGGCGCGCGCACCGATGAGGACGGCGACATCTGGCTGATGGGACGCGTGGACGACGTCATGAACGTCTCCGGACACCGCCTCTCCACCACCGAGATCGAGTCCGCCCTGGTCTCCCACGAGGCCGTGGCGGAGGCGGCCGTGGTCGGCGCCAAGGATGCGACCACCGGTGAGGCCGTCGTCGCCTTCGTCATCCTCCGCGGAGACGCCGAGGACGCCACAGGTCTCGAGCAGGAGCTGCGCAACCACGTGGGACAGGAGATCGGCCCGATCGCCAAGCCGCGCAACGTCCTGGTGGTGCCCGAGCTGCCCAAGACCCGCTCCGGCAAGATCATGCGCCGCCTGCTCAAGGACGTCGCCGAGGGGCGCGAGGCCGGAGACGCCTCCACCCTGGCCGATCCCACTGTGATGCAGCAGATCGCAGAGGATATGCGGGCCAAGCACGGGGCGTAAGTCCCAGAACAGCGCGTCGGGGCCGCGGGACCTCTCCTCCCTGCTGAATGAAGCGCGCCGCGCGGGCAAGCCGCCCGCGTCGCTGTGAAGCTTCATTCAGAAGGGACCCTCCGAGGTCGCGCGGCCCCTTCTGCGCGTCCTCAGCTGTACGCTGAGGGGAGCATCGTCCCGTTCATGTCTTTCTGAGGAGTGTTGTCATGGCTGACAGTCCGTCGCGGATCCTGGTGGCCAATGGGCCGAACCTGAACCTCCTGGGAACACGGGAGCCCGGACTCTACGGTGCCGCCACACTCGCCGACGTCGAGACGCTCTGCGCGGAGACAGGACAGCGGCTGGGGCTGGAGATCGACTTCATGCAGTCCAACCACGAGGGAGCCCTGGTGGATGCCATCCAGGCCGCCCGTGGAACCGCCCAGGGGATCGTAATCAACCCTGCGGCCTACACCCACACCTCGGTGGCCATCGCCGATGCCCTGCGCGCAACGGAGCTTCCAGTGGTGGAGGTCCACATCAGCAACGTCCACGCCCGGGAGGAGTTCCGGAAGCACTCCTACGTCTCCCCGGTGGCGACGGCAGTGATCGCAGGCGCCGGGCTCAACGGATACCGCTTCGCGATCGAGCACCTGGCCTCTGTGCTGGAAGGCTGAGCGGTCCAGTCGGCCCGACAGCAGGACGACGACGCCGGCTCAGCGATCCACGCATCGGCCGGTGGAGACCGTCTCGGTGAAGCCCTCGGGGTTCGTCAGGACCTCCCCGGCCTCCTCCGCCGTCAGGGCGAAGCCGACTGCGCTGCCCTCCACCGCACGGGCGAAGACCACGCCGAGCAGACGGCCCTCCTCGTCCACCAGCGGACCGCCGGAGTTGCCCTGCCGGACATCGGCGTTGAGCTGATAGATCTCCACCTCAGAGGGTGAGCCTCCGTAGATGTCGTTGACCTGGGAGACGTCGCGGGCCTGGACGATGGCCGGGCCGGCCACGAAGGGGCCGCCGGCCGGATAGCCCATCACGAACCCGGAGGCCCCGGAGTCGGCCGGCTCGCCGATCTCCACCTCGGGGACGTCCAACGGGTCCACCGCCAGCACGGCCAGATCGTTGGCCGGGTTGAAGTAGACGGTGCGCCCGGTGACCACCTCGCCGGTGGCCATCTCCACCGAAGGCTCGGAGACTCCGGCGATCACATGGGCGTTGGTGACCACCCGGGTGGGGGTGATGGCGAATCCGGTGCCCGTCTGGCTCTGGCCGCAGTGCTCGGCCACACCGCTGATGCGCCCCACCGCACCTGCGGTGTGCTCCGCGGCCTCGGTGAGATCGACGTCGTCGGGAAGCTCGGCAGATTCGGGCACCAGCGGCTGAGCGAGCTCCGGGATGTCGGACTCCATCACCGCAGTGCGCAGCTGGGCGAACCATGCCTCAGTGCGCTCCGGGACCAGAGAGTTGATCCCCTGCAGCACGGCCGACTGCTTCATGTGCTGGTTCACCGTGGGGAAGCCCATGGCTGAGACGGAGAAGGACAGGGCGGCGATGACGAAGACGGCCACCACCAGATTGGCCAGGCCGCCCACCAGAGAGCCCAGCGTATGCAGCGTGGGCGAGCGGAAGAGGCGCTGGATCTCAGCACCTGCCGTGGTGCCCAGGGCATGGCCGGCGACCACCAGCACGATGGCGGCGGCCAGGACTGCCACCACCCGCCAGACCGGATCCGAGACCCATTCGGCCACCAGCGGCATGGCGAAGAAGGCCGCCACTGCGCCCACCAGGAACCCGGCGGCGCCGCCCACAGTGATCCACAGACCCTTGCGCAGGCCGACGGCCAGGAAGCCGATCAGCACAAGCACCAGAATCACATCGAGCAGGGTGATCCCCATGCCTCACTCCTGTCCGCAGTCTCTCCATCGTCAGGGCCGGGAGTCCTCGGCCAGACCTTGATCAGGATGACATACGCTCTGCAGAGAATCCTGGACGTTTCCCGGTCCGGGCTTGACCTGGTAACTTCGTAGGAAGTATCCGACGTCACGTTGCCGGAGTCGGACAGCAGTTCTCTGGCAACATCAGATATGCTTGACATCTTTTCTGTGCCTCGAGAGGAAGAACGGAAGACCTATGGATCTTGAAGTGCTGCGTCGCGCCCCCCTTTTCGCGACGGTGGATGACGACGTCTTCGCCGCTCTGACTGCGGAACTCTCCGAGGTGGACCTGTCCCGCGGCTCCTCGATCTTCCACGAAGGAGATCAGGGTGATCAGCTGTACTTCATCGTCTCCGGGAAGATCAAGCTCGGCCGCACCACCCCGGACGGCCGGGAGAATCTGCTGGCCGTGCTCGGCCCGGGTGAGATCTTCGGCGAGATGGCGCTGTTCAACCCCGCACCCCGCACCGCGACGGCGACGGCGGTCTCCGAGACCCGCCTGGCCGGCCTGAAGCATGACAGCCTCCGCGAGGTCATCAATCAGGCCCCGGACGTGTCGGTCCAGCTGCTGCGCGCCCTGGCCCAGCGCCTGAGCCGCACCAACGAATCCCTGGCCGACCTGGTGTTCTCCGATGTGCCCGGCCGTGTGGCCAAGGCCCTGCTGGACCTGGCCGACCGTTTCGGCCGCCCGGCACCGGACGGTGTCCTGGTCGCCCACGAGCTCACCCAGGAGGAGCTGGCCCAGCTGGTCGGCGCCTCCCGCGAGACCGTGAACAAGGCCCTGGCCGAGTTCGTCCAGCGCGGCTGGCTGCGCCTGGAGGCCCGGGCCGTGGTCATCCTGGACATCCAGCGCATCCGTCAGCGCAGCCGCTGACCTGTTGCGCACATGAAGAAGGGGCCGGAGGAATCATCCTCCGGCCCCTTCTTCATGCCGTGACCTTCACCGCCGTTGCCTTCACGCCCTTACGGCGTGAGTCCGGCTCAGAGTCCGTCGCGCCAGGAGGCCGAGGCGTACTTCTTGCGGTAGCGGGCCGCCCGCACCGCCAGCCAGGCCTTGCGCAGAAGGGACTTGTCCCCGCCATAGTGCAGCGGGTTGCCGATCTTCTTCTCGCGGATGAACCGCACGACGTCCTCGCGCACACCGGGCTCGGTGACATACTCCTTGAGGATGTACTGGGGCACCACGGTGAAGAGCACATCCTGATCCACAAAGGTGCACTCGCCGCCGCGCCGTCCGCGGACCAGGTCCTCCACCAGGTGCCGGGCCAGGTTCTGACCCTGCATCGTGGCGTAGTAGCTGGAGCGGCCCTGGCGCACGTTGACCTCGAGGACCTTGAAGACGCCGTCGCGGGAGTCGTACTTCAGATCGACGTTGGCGATCCCGGTGTAGCCGATGGCCTCCAGGAAGCCCTTGAGCTGCTCCATGACCTCGCGGTCGAACCGGGAGATGATGGCGGTGTAGTTGCCGATGGCGCTGGCCTCGTGCTCCTGCAGCACCACCTGGCCGAAGTTCACGAACTCGGCCTCGCCGTCGCTGTTGAGGTAGAGCACCGAGTCCCAGATGTAGGTGTCATCGCCGGGGATGAAGTCCTGGATGATCAGAGTGTCCCGGTAGCCGCTGGCCTCGATGGTGGCGATGACCTCGCGGACCTCCTCCATGGAGTTGACCCGGTAGACCTTCTCCTGGCCCTCAAACTTGTTCCGGTAGTACTCCACGCCGTTGCTGGGCTTCAGGATGGCGGGGAACCGAGAGATCTCAAGGTCCACCGGCTCGCCCACCTGGTGGATATGGGTCTCCGGGATGTTCAGCCCGTGCTTCTCAGCCAACGGGTAGAAGGCCTCTTTGACCTGCAGCTGGTTCAGCAGCTCCTCGTTCGGACAGTTGAACAGGAAGCGGGCGCTGAGCTCCTCAGCATGCTCGATGATCAGCCGGACGTAGTGGTCGTTGGTTCCCACCAGCACCAGCGGGGTCCGCTCGCCCTCTGCCGAACCGGCGTCGAGCTGTGCGGCGCAGTCGAGCAGCGCGGAGACGAAGATCTCGGCCTCGTCGAGGTTCTCCACCAGCGTCACCGACTCGATGATGGTGCTGTAGTGGGTGAACCCCATCTGCACCTTGCCGAGCACATGGGGCTTCACCCCGTAGGCCTCATGGAAGGAGGCCGCCATGTGGTACGCGTTGAGATCGGTCCCCACGATCACGGGGACAAAGTCAGTCTTCATCCTTCAGATGATCCCAGGCTCAGGCGAAATGAGCGATCAGATCGACTTCCACCGGTGTGTCCAGCGGAAGGACGTTCACACCCACAGCGCTGCGGGCATGCTGGCCGGCGTCGCCGAAGGCCTCCCCCAGCAGCTCAGAGGTGCCGTTGATGACCCGGGGCTGACCGGTGAAGTCCGAGGCTGAGGCGACGAAGCCCCCCACCTTGGCGATCCGCGTGATCCGGTCCAGGCCGCCGTCGTAGTCCTGCAGCGCGTGCTTCAGCGCGGCGATCAGGTTGACCCCGCACCGGCGCGCCAGGTCGAAGGCCTGCTCCTCGGTGACCTCGGCCCCCACCTTGCCGGTCAGCGGCAGAGAGCCCTCCACCAGCGGGAGCTGGCCGGAGACGTAGACGGTGCCGCCGCCGTCGGGATTCTCCACCACGACGGCGGGCTGGTAGGAGGCCACCGGGGGGACCACATCAGGGATGGTGATCCCCGCCTCGGCCAGACGCCGTTCGACCTGAGATGAGCCGTTCATCACACCCGCCGTTCAGCCCTTGGGGCGCTTGAGGTAGGCCACCGGCGCATTGCCCTCCGGGCCGGGCAGCACGGTGACGAGCTCCCAGCCGTCCTCACCCCACTGATCGAGGATCCCCTTGGTGTTGTGGATGATGAGCGGAATGGTGGCGTATTCCCACTGGATCGGTTCCGAATCAGACATGTCCACCACCCTAGTGGACTTGACCGTCCGGATACCATAGAGGCTATGGCGTCTCGTAAGTCCCCTCTCTTTGACACAGCCACCACGGTCGGCAAGATCATGTCCTTCCTGGGCGTGAGTGCGCTGTGCGGCCTGTTGGCCGCGGGGCTCATCTTCCCCCTGGCAGCCACCGGCGGCGCCGCTGCCGCCGCCGGTTCCGACATCCTCGACGAGCTCCCCACCGAGCTGCACGAGGAGCCGCTCTCGACGCCGTCGCGCATCTATGCCAACGACGGCGAGACCGAACTGGCCACCTTCTACGCGGAGAACCGCGAACCGGTGGGCATCGATGAGATCTCCCAGGACATGCAGGATGCGATGGTGGCCATCGAGGATGAGCGCTTCTACGAGCACGGGGGCGTGGACGCCCGGGGCGTCACCCGCGCCGCTGTGCACAACTTCACCTCGAGCAGCGAACAGGGTGCCTCCACCATCACCATGCAGTACGTGAACAACGTGCTGGTCAACGCCGCCTACCTGCGCGGCGAGTCCCGCCTGACCATCTCCGGCACAGGCGAGAAGACCTACGCCGACAAGCTGCAGGAGATGCGCCTGGCCGTCTCCGTGGAGAACGAGATGACCAAGGAGGAGATCCTCGAGGGCTACCTCAACATCGTTCTGCTCGGCGGCCGGAACTACGGCGTGGAGGCCGCCGCCCAGTACTACTGGGGCGTGCCTGCCTCGGAGCTGGACATCCAGCGCTCCGCCGTCCTGGCCGGCATGGTCCAGTCGCCCAACGGCTATAACCCCGAGGTCAATCCGGAGGCCTCCCAGACCCGCCGCGACGTTGTCCTGGACGCCATGCTGCGCACCGATAAGATCACCGAGGAGGAGCACGAGGAGGCCGTCGCCGTCGATGTGGCCGATGACCTCGAGATCAACCCGGAGGAGGCCGGCTGCGTCTCCGCAGACATGGCCCACTACTTCTGCGACTACGTCGAGGAGGTCATCCTCAGCGATGACACCTTCGGCCCGGACCGCGGATCCCGCGAGGAGCTGCTCAACCGCGGCGGCCTGCGGATCGTGACCACTCTGGACCCCGGCGCCCAGCAGGCGGCCGAGGAGGAGGCCCGTGAGGCCGTCCCAGCCGATGACCCGCAGGCCGTCGGCACGGCGCTGAGCACGGTGGAGCCGGGCACCGGCAACATCGTCGCCATGGCCCAGAACACCAACTACGATCCCGACGCCGAAGGCACGGGCAACACCACCATCAACTTCAACGCCGACTTCGACTATGGCAACAGCGGGGGCTTCGCGGCCGGTTCGACGCTGAAGCCCTTCGTGGCCGCCGCCTATGTGGAAGAGGGCGGCGCCATGGATGACGAGATCGACGCTTCCGAGGACCACTACCCCCAGTACGACTCCTGGGACGCCCACTGCCTGCCCAACGGCACCGCCACAGTCCTCGACGACGACGGATGGTCGATCGACAACGTCGCCGATGACGCCGAACGTGAGATGACCGTGGACTACGGCCTCTACTACTCGGTGAACACCGCGACGGCGGCCACCGCCAAAGGCGGCGACCTGTGCACGATCACGGAGCTCACCGACCGCCTGGACATCCACCACGCCTACAGCGGCGCCGGCCTGGACCCGTCCAACCCGTCCTTCGTGCTGGGTGCTGAGGAGGTCGCACCGCTGAACCTGGCCGCGGCCTACGCAGCCTTCGCCGCCGACGGCGAGTACTGCAGCCCGCGAGCGATCAGCGAGGTCACCGACACCCACGGCAACGAGTACGAGATCGCCGAGCCCAACTGCGAGCAGGTCCTGGACGAGGACATCGTGGCTCAGGTCAACGACTCGATGATCAACATCGCGGAGGGTCAGATCGCCAACAATGACCCGAACTTCCCGATGGCGGGCAAGACCGGCACCAACGACACCGCCTCCTCCACCTGGTTCATGGGCTTCTCCCGCGGCCTCTCCACGGCCGCCTGGGTGGGCCGCTATGACAGCAACGAGCAGCTCTACAACCGGACCATCGCCGGCGAGCACTACGAGGAGTTCTACGGCTCCACCATCGCGGGTCCGATGTGGCTGGACTACATGAACACTGTGGCGGAGGACTACAGCACCGAGGACTTCCCGGAGGCTGATGATTCGCCGTTCAGCGATCGCCGCGACATGAGCCGCTACGCCGGAGACGGCGGCGGCGGTGAAGGCGGCGGCGACGCCGATGATGATGACGACAACGGAGACGACGATGACTGATCTGGGGATCACCCGATGAGAGCATCCGCTCTGTTCACCGGCCTCGGCGCTTGCGCCGGGGCCGGTGCTCTGCTCGGAGGGGCCATACTGGTCTACGGCAACCGCGTAGGCCTGACCCGGTTCACCACCCGCGAGGTGCAGATCGGCCGACCGCGCACCCCTGACCAGCGGCCGCTGCGCATCCTGCACATCTCCGACATCCACTACGTCCCGGGTCAGCGGAAGAAGGCCGAGTGGATCCGCCGCCTGGCTGAGCTGGAGCCGGACCTGGTGATCAACACCGGGGACAACCTCTCCGACCACCAGGCCGGACCGGAGGTGCTCCGCGCCCTGGACCCGCTGCTGGATCTCCCCGGGGTCTTCGTCCCGGGCTCCAACGACTACTACGCACCCAAACGGAAGAACCCGGCGCGCTATCTGCTGGGCCCCTCCCAGCTGGATGAGGATCCGGTGGAGCTGCCCTGGCGGGAACTGTTCGACCAGCTGGGCGAGCGCGGCTGGGTGAACCTGGCCAACCGGACACATGTCGCCGAGGTCGCCGGCCACCGGCTGGAGTTCTCGGGCGTGGATGATCCGCATATCGACCTGGACGAGTTCCGGGGCTGGCCGGCCGATGAGTTGGGCGCTGGTGCGCCCGACGCCGGCGAGGCCAGCGGCGCTGAGCCGCACGGCCCGACGCTGCGGATCGGCGTCGCGCATGCTCCGGTGAGCTCGGCCCTGCAGAGCTTCGCCCAGCCGGACCAGGCCAGCGGGAAGCGGGCGGATCTGGTGCTCTGCGGTCACACCCACGGCGGGCAGATCTGTCTGCCGGGGGAACACGCCCTGGTGACCAACTGTGACCTCCCGCGCCGGCAGGCCAAGGGACTGAGCACCGTCCGCACTCCAGACGGGGATGCAGTGCCGCTGCATGTCTCCGCGGGCATCGGAACATCGGCCAAGGCACAGGTCAGATTGAACTGTCCGCCTGAATCCACCCTTCTGACCGTCTATCATTAGTTGTCATATGCAACAGAATGGTCTCTGGAGTACTCTGCGCCGACTCGGCCCCTACCTTGAGGGCCGCCGAGTCCGCTGGGCTCTGGGACTGTTCTCCGCCATCGGCGCCGCCGTCGTCGCGCTCACCATCCCACAGGTGCTGCAGGTGCTGGTGAACTCGGTGCTGGCCGAGGGCGCCGGAGCTGCGGCGGTATGGACCGCCGTCGGGATCATCCTGCTGCTGGGCGCCCTGGAGGCCGGGCTGATCTATATGCGCCGGTTCTTCGTGATCCCACCCTCCTCCGACGCCGAGACGGCCATGCGCACCCGGCTCTTCGACCGGCTGACCGACCTGCCCACCGCCTTCCACTCGGCCTGGGGCGCGGGTCAGCTGCAGTCCCGGGCCATCGCTGATCTGAACCTGCTGCGCCGCTGGTTCGCCTTCGGCGCGCTGATGCTGATCACCTCCATCGTAGCGATGCTGGTGGGATTCACCCTGATGCTCACCCTCTCCCCGCTGCTGACCCTGGTCTTCCTGGTGGCCGCGGTACCGATCCTGATCATCGGGCCAAGGTTCCGCCGGCTCTTCGTCCACTACTCGCGGGCCTCCCAGGACCAGGCCGGCGAGGTGGCCACCGCTGTGGAGGAATCTGTCCACGGCATCCGCGTGCTCAAGGCCTTCGGCCGCGGCGGCCATGCCCTGGAGGGCTTCACCTCCCGGGCCGATGAGCTGCGGAGCCTGGAGGTCTCCAAGGCCCATACGCTGGCCCGCTTCCTGGCCGCGATGGTGCTGCTGCCCGAAACCATCCTGGGCCTGTGCCTGCTGATCGGACTGTGGCAGGTGGCCAACGAGGAGACCACCGGGATCACAGTGGGCGCACTGGCCGCCTTCTTCGCCACTGCCGCGGTGCTCAAGCAGCCCATCGAGAGCGTGGGCATGCTGCTGGGCATGACCTTCACCGCCAAGACCGCCATCGATCGGCATATCGAGGTCATGGACTCCGAGAACACCATCGCCTCCCCCGCCGCCCACGGCGGCGAGCCGGTCAGCCCCCCGGAGCAGGGACGGATCGAGCTGAAGGACGTGCGCTTCAGCTACCCCGACGCCGAGCCGGACGCCCTCCCGGACGGCCGCAGCGAGCTGCTGGACGGGGCCACCCTGACCGTGGAGCCCGGAGAGACCATGGCCCTGGTCTCCGGCACCGGCGGCGGAACCTCCACCCTGCTGAACCTGATCCCGCGGCTCTATGACGTCACCGGCGGCAGCGTCCAGGTGGACGGCGCCGATGTGCGCGAGTTCGACCTGGCGGACCTGCGCTCCCGGATCGCAGTGGCCTTCGAAGACCCCACGCTCTTCTCCGCCTCAGTCCGCGGCAACGTCCTGCTGGGCACCGTCCATGAGCGCGATGAGGATGACTCGCAGCACCCGCCCCGGAGCCAGGCTCCGGGGCGCAAGGACCTGGATGAGGTCCTGGCTGAGGCGCTGCGGATCGCCGACGCCGACTTCGTGGAGAACCTGCCCGAGGGTGTGGACACCCGGATCGGCGAGGAGGGCCTGAGCCTCTCCGGCGGTCAGCGTCAGCGCCTGGCCCTGGCCCGGGCCATCGCCGCCAGGCCTTCCATCCTGCTGCTGGATGATCCGCTCTCCGCACTGGACGTCCGCACCGAAGAGCGAGTGACCGCCCGGCTGCGCGAGGCGCTTGAGGGCACCACTACGCTGCTGGTGGCCCACCGCCCCTCCACTGTGGCCCTGGCCGACCGGGTGGCCCTGCTGCACCAGGGCCGCGTGGTCGCCGTCGGGACCCATACCGAGCTGCTGGAGAGCAGTGCCCTGTACCGGAAGGTGATGAGCACCGGAGCCGCGGCCGCCGGTGTGGACGCCCTGCTCGAGGAGGCGCCCCATGGCTGAGCAGACTCCGCAGGACCAGACCGCACAGGATCCCTACCGACACCTGCGCGGCACTGCCGGCGAGGAGCGCGTGGAGCTCAGCCGCGAGGAGCGGAAGTTCATCCGGCGTCGTTCCTGGTGGCTGCTGGTGCGGCTCTCCGAGGGTGTGCGGCTGAAGCTGCTGCTGACCGCGCTGGCCGTGCTGGTCTCCCAGGCCTGCCAGGCGGCTACGCCGCTGATCGTGGCCTTCGCCATCGACTGGGGGCTGCCACGGCTCACCGAGGGCCAGAGCTCTGGGATGTGGCTGCCGGGCACCGCCTATATCGCCTGTGCGGTGATCGCGGCCGTGCTGATCTTCTTCTACACCCGGATGACCGCCGAGGCCTCCCAACAGATGCTCTACCGGCTGCGGCGCGAGGTCTTCCGCAAGACCCAGCAGCTGAGCCTGGACTTCCACGAGGACTACACCTCCGGCAAGGTCATCTCCCGGCAGACCTCCGATCTGGAGTCGCTGCGCGAGCTGCTCGACGGCGGGGTGAACTCGCTGGCCCAGGGGCTGGTGTTCATGACCTTCACCGCGGGGAGCATCTGGCTCATGGACTGGCGCTCCGGGCTGCTGCTGGTGGCCGCGATGATCCCCATCGCCTTCCTGGCCCGCTGGTATCAGAAGAACTCCGAGGTGGCCTACCGGCGCACCCGCATCTCCTCAGCCCGGATGATCGTGCACTTCGTGGAGACCATGACCGGCATCCGCGCTGTGCAGGCCTTCCGCCGTGAGGGCGCCCGCTCCCGCCAGTACCACCGGCTGGCGAAGATCTACCGGGATGACATGGTCCGCTCCATCAGTCTCTTCGGGATCATGCAGCCCTCCCTGGTGCTGATCGGCAACCTCACCGTCACGGCGGTGCTGCTCTGGGGCGGCTTCCGCGCCTTGGACGGGGACCTCGGCGTCGGGGTGCTGGTGGCGCTGGTCCTGGCCACCAAGCGTGCCTTCCAGCCGCTGGACATGATCGCGATGTTCTACAACTCCCTGCAGTCGGCCACCGCCGCGCTGGAGAAGGTCTCCGGCCTGCTGGAGGAGGATCCCACCGTCACCGAGGCGGAGCAGCCGCAGGGACTGGAGCAGGCGCGCGGTGAGCTGGAGTTCTCCGACGCCGAGTTCCGCTACCCGGCCCACGGAACCGACGACGCCGGCCCCGTGGTGCTGCAGCGCATGGACCTTCACATCCCAGCCGGCCAGACGGTGGCCGTGGTGGGACGCACCGGTGCGGGCAAGTCCACGCTTGCCAAGCTGTTGGCCCGGTTCTACGACGTCAGCTCCGGCAGCGTGAGCCTGGACGGCATCGATCTGCGCGAGCTGGCCGTGGAGGACCACCACCGGCATGTGGCCATGGTGACCCAGGAGGCCTTCCTCTTCTCCGGCTCCGTGCGGGAGAACATCGCGCTGGGCCGGCCGGATGCCACCGAGGAGGAGATCATCGCCGCGGCCCGCGCCGTAGGGGTCCACGAGTTCATCGAGGCGCTGCCCGCGGGCTACTCCACCGATGTGACCACCCGCGGCGGGCGGCTCTCCGCCGGGCAGCGGCAGCTGGTGTCCTTCGCCCGCGCGTTCCTGGCCGATCCGGCCGTGCTCATCCTGGACGAGGCCACCTCCTCGCTGGACCTGCCCAGCGAACAGCTGGTGCAGCAGGGCCTGGAGCGGCTGCTCGGCCGGCGGACGGCGCTGATCATCGCCCACCGGCTCTCCACAGTGGCCATCGCCGACCGTGTGCTGGTGGTGGATGAGGGGCGGATCGTCGAGGACGGCAGCCCGGATGAGCTCATCGCCGCCGGCGGGTACTTCGCGCGGCTGCATTCCGCCTGGCAGAACTCGCTGGGGTGAGGCGGCACCTCGGCGCGGATAAGCTGTCAGGGATGACCGAATCTTCTTCTGTTGTGACCTCTGGTGCCCGCAGCGCCTCCCGCGTGAGGCTGGGCGAGTGGATCGAGTCCACCCGCATCCAGCGCTTCATCATCCTGGTGATCCTGCTCAACGCAGCAGTCCTGGGCATGGAGACCTCCCCCGCACTGATGGCCTCCTTCGGGACGGTGCTGGTCAGCGTGGACACCGCGTGCCTGGCGATCTTCGTGGTGGAGATCGTGCTGAAGCTGATCGCCTTCGGGTGGCGGTTCTTCCGCGACCCCTGGAACGTCTTCGACTTCCTGGTGGTCGGCGTCGCACTGGTGCCGGCCGGAGCAGGCTTGGAGGTGCTGCGTGCGCTGCGCGTGCTGCGTGTCCTGCGGCTGATCTCCCAGCTGCCCCAGCTGCGCAAGGTGGTCGGCGCACTGCTGGCCGCCATCCCCGGGATCCTGTCCACGGGCGCGCTGCTGGCGCTGATCTTCTACGTCTCAGCCGTCATGGCCACCACGTTCTTCCGCGAGACTCTTCCGGAGTACTTCGGGGACCTGGGGGCCTCGCTGTTCAGCCTCTTCCAGATCGCCACCCTGAGTTCCTGGGAGACCATCGTCCGCCCGGCCATGGACGAACACTCCTGGGCCTGGCTGTTCTTCATCCCGTTCATCATCCTGGCGGCCTTCACCGCCCTGAACCTGATAATCGCGGTGATCGTCGACGCCATGAACACCCTGCACGACATGCCCAGCTCGAAGCTCGGTCAGGAGCCGGAGGAGGGCCTGGAAGGTGCCGCTGCGGAGGATGCCGAAAGCGAGCCCACCCGGGACAACGAGATCCTCTTCGAGGAGATCCGCGCGCTGCGGACCGAGGTCGCCCAGCTCAGCGAGTCGCTGCAGAACCGCTCAAGCGGTGCAGCCGCTGAGCTGAGCCGCCGGGGCTGAGCAGGCACTGAGCCCGCCCAGCCGCCGCGGCGCAGGTGTTCAGAGCTCCAGCTGCTGACCGGTGAGCCGCTGATAGGCGTCCAGGTAGCGCCCCCGCGTCGCGGTGACCACGTCCTGAGGAAGAGCGGGAGGCACGACGCCGGAGCTGCGGTCCCATCCCGAGGCCGGCGAGGTCAGCCAGTTCCGCACGTACTGCTTGTCGAAGCTGGGCTGAGCAGCTCCCTCGGCCAGATGCTGCTCCCAGCTTTCGGCGGGCCAGAAGCGGGAGGAGTCCGGGGTGAGCACCTCATCGGCGAGCACCAGCTGACCGTCGGCGTCCACGCCGAACTCGAACTTGGTGTCGGCCAGGATGATGCCGGCCTCGCGCGCCCGCTGTTCAGCCAGCGCGTAGACCTTCAGCGCCGCATCCCGCAGTCGGGCGGCCTGATCCACGCCGATGGTCTGCTCCAGCTGGGCGAAGCTGATGTTCTCGTCGTGGCCGCCCTGCTCCGCCTTGGTGGAGGGAGTGAAGATCGGCTCGGGCAACCGGGACCCGTCCTTCAGACCCTCGGGCAGCGCGATGCCGGTGACCGTCCCCTGCTCCCGGTACTCGGCATAGCCGGAGCCGGTCAGGTAGCCGCGGACGATAGCCTCGGCCTCGATCATCTGTAGGCGGCGCACGATGACGGCGCGGCCGGCCACCGCCTCGGGCACCTCGGTGGAGACCACCTGGTTGGGGATGCCCTCAGCGGCCAGCTGCTCAAACCACCACAGGCTCATCTGCGTGAGGATCCGACCCTTCTCCGGAATGCCGGGGCTCAGCGCGTAGTCGTAGGCGCTGATGCGGTCGGTGGCCACCATAAGCATGACGTCCTCGCCGTCCCAGGCAGAGCCGGGAGCCGGAGCGTAGAGCTCACGGACCTTGCCGGAGGACAGGTGCACCCAGCCGGGCAGCTGCGGGGCCACCTTGATCTGGCCGGAGAGCGCCTCGCGGGCGATGTCGCGGCGGTGCTGGGCACCCTCCCAGGAGATCTTCTCCACTCCTGCGTAGGAGCGCTGCACCGCCTCCTCCAGAGTGGCGCCGGTGCCGACCACGGCAAGCACCCGCCCGCCGGCGGTGACCAGCTGGCCGGCGTCGGGATCTGTGGGGTCCTCAGCGCGGGCAGTGCCGGCGTGGAGCACTGCCACGCCCTCCAGCTCCGCTGCCTCCTGCAGACCGCTGATCGGGTCGCCCTTCCGCGGGCTGTCCGGGTAGTTCTGGGCGGCCAGCACGACGTCGGCGGCGTATCCGTCCCGCCAGGCGAGCTCCTCTCCCTCGCGCTGGAGACGCTGCCCCAACGTCCCGGCGGCACAGTCCATCAGCAGCTGGCCCAGCGGAGTGGCCAGGCGCTCCAGGACCGCCTGGGTCTCCGGGTCGCCGAAGCGGGCGTTGAACTCCACCACGCGCACGCCGCGGGAGGTGACGGCCAGGCCGCAGTAGAGCACGCCCACAAAAGGAGTGCCGCGGCGGGCCATCTCGGCCACTGTGGGGCGGGCGACCTGGTCCATGACCACACCGACGAAGTCCCGGGTGGTGCCAGCCTCGTCAGTCTCCGTGTAGCCTTCCAGCCAGTCCAGCGGGGTGTAGGCGCCCATGCCGCCGGTGTTGGGGCCCTGGCCGCCGTCGAAGATGCGCTTGAAGTCCTGGGCGGGGCTCAGCGGGACCAGCTCCTCGCCGTCGGAGAGGACGAAGAGGGAGACCTCGGGGCCGTCCAGGAACTCCTCGATGACCACGGAGCCGCCGGCCTCGAAGCAGGCCTGCGCGTGGGCCACGGCCTCGGCGCGATCCTCGGTGACCACCACGCCCTTGCCTGCGGCCAGACCGTCGTCCTTGACCACATACGGGGCGCCGAAGCGGTCCAGAGCGGACTCGGCGGTGCTCAGCTCCTCGGCGTGCACGGAGCCGGCGGTGGGGACCTGCGCGGCCTCCATGATCTCCTTGGCGAAGGCCTTGGAGGCTTCCAGCTCGGCGGCCTGGGCGGAGGGGCCGAAGACGGGGATGCCGGCGGCGCGGACGGCGTCGGCGACGCCGGCGGCCAGCGGGGCCTCCGGACCGATGACCACCAGGTCATAGCCGCGCTCGGCGGCGAGTGCGGCCACGGCGTCGCCGTCGTTCGCATCGATGCTGTGACAGGTCACGTCCTGGGCGATGCCGGCATTGCCGGGGGCCGCTTCTACGGTCTGCACCGCCTGGTCGCGCAGAAGTGCTCGGATGATCGCATGCTCTCGGCCTCCGGGGCCCACCACCAGTACCTTCACAGGCACCAGCCTAACCGGAATGGGGCCGCCGCGAGGCCGGTTGAAGTGCGGCTGCCGGCGGGATGACGCCCGTAGACTGGAGCCCATGAGCAGCGCAGACACCGCAACCGTCGCAGAATCCGCCGAGCTCGCCGTGGCCACCCGAGCCGGGGCGGTGGAATCCCGGCATATCGGCTCCGCCGTGGTGATCGGCCCCGGAGGCGAGACCCTGCAGTCCGTGGGCGCCCCGCAGAAGCCGATCTTCCCGCGCTCCACGCTCAAGCCCTTCCAGGCCATCGCCTCGCTGCGCGCCGGCGCGCTGATCTCCCCGGAGGCCGTAGCGCTGGCCTGCGGCTCCCACGTGGGGTCGCGGAAGCACCAGGAGCTGGCCGCCCAGGTCCTGGCCGATGAGGGCCTGGAGGAGTCGGATTTGCGGTGCCCGGCCGCGCTGCCCACCCGTGACCTGGACCTGAAGGTCCACATCGAGGCCGGCAAGCAGAAGACACCTCTGGCCTTCAACTGCTCGGGCAAACATGTGGCCTTCCTTGCCGCCGCCCGCACCCAGGGCTGGCGCCTGGCCACCTACACCAAGCCGGAGCACCCTCTGCAGCAGTCGGCCCTGGAGGTCATCGAGGAGTACTGCGGCGAGACCCCCGGCGTGGTCGGTGTGGACGGCTGCGGCGCCCCCGCCCCCTCCATCTCGCTGGCCGGGCTGGCCCGCGGCTTCGGCACGGTCGCCTCGGCCACCTCCCGGCGCGACGCCGAGGTCCACGCCTTCACCGTCAATCAGGCGATGCTCGACTATCCCTGGGCTGTCCACGGCCGCAATGAGGCCAACACTGTGGTCATGGAAGACCTGGGCCTGCTGGCCAAGCTCGGCGCCGAGGGCGTGCTGGTGGTCGCCGCTCCGGACGGCACCACGGCCGCGGTGAAGGTCCTCGACGGCAGCCAACGCGCCTCCAATCTGGTGGCGCTGTCTCTGCTGGCCGGTCAGGGCGTGGTCGAGGTGGACGCGCTGGGCCCGGTGCTGAAGAAGATCATCAGGCCCATCACCGGCGGCATCGACGGCGAGCAGGTCGGCAGCATCCGCCTCTCCCCCGAGCTGCTCGCCCACCTGTGATGGCCCGACGCCGGATCAGCGCGGAACAGGGCCGGGCAGCAGTTCAGCAGTGGTCGGCGTCGCAGGCTTGCGGGGAGGATCCCGGACGCAAGGTGACCGCGGCCGCAGTGCGCCACCTGCTCGAGGAGCTGGCCGAGCGCGCCCCGGGCAACTCGGTGGAGGTCCGAGTGCCGCCCTTCGGCGTCACCCAGTGCATCGAGGGCCCCACCCACACCCGCGGTACGCCGCCGAACGTCGTGGAGCTCTCCGCTCAGACCTGGCTGGAGCTGGCGCTGGGCCGGCGCAGCTGGGAGCAGGCCGCTTCAGCCTCCGAGATCTCCGCCTCGGGCATCCGCGCGGACCTCAGCGACGTCATTCCGCTGCTGCGGCTGAGGATCGACGCCGACGACGCCGATGGGCGCGGCTCCGCCTGACCAGCAGCTGCAGACGCCGCCAGGTCAGCGAGGACACGAAGATGGCGTCGAAGGCAAGCATGGCCAGGGAGAACCAGGGCAGGCCCATCAGCACAGCGATGCCGCCATGGAAGAAGATGATCCCCAGCAGCGCCAGCCGGCGGGTCACCGGATGCAGCAGCCCCACAGCGAAGAACATCTGGACGAAGATGGAGCCGTAGGTCAGCACGGTGACCATATACGGATCCGCAGTGAGCACGCTGTTCAGCCAGGGGAACACCCCGTACTCGTGCAGGCTCAGCGGGTAGTGCAGCGCGGTGCCGTCCTGCCAGAGATCGCCCTGGACCTTGAACAGTGCAGAGGCCGTATAGAGGATGAAGATCTGGCAGGCCAGGGCTATCAGCCCCACATTGTGCAGCGGATCGGTGATCCACCGGGGCAGCACCGGCAGTCCGTGCCAGAGCTTCTGCCACACGCTCAGCTGCCCGCGGGACTGCGCCCGACGCCGGCGGCGCGCGTCCAGCGACCAATGGGCGGTCACGTTCATCAGCAGCATCAGGGTCAGGCCGATGCGCGCGATGTTGTCGCCCTGATCCCCCAGGGTGTCGGCGCGCTCCACCAGTCCGGCCATGCCCAGGACCAGCAGCAGGATCATCGGGCGGGTCCGCCAACCCAGGATCACCGCCACCGTCACGGCCATCAGCGCCAGGTAGAACACGGTGAACAGGGCCGGGCTCTGCGTGGAGAAGATCCCCAGCAGAGCTCCGAACTCGGAGGTCTCACGGTGGGGTTCGGCCCAGAACGACGCCGGCCCCCACAGCACATAACGATCGCCGAAGTTGCTGATCAGTAGGCCCAGCAGCGCCACACCCACCAGGATGCGTGCCGCCGAGAGCCCGTAGAGCGCGTGCTTGCCCAGCAGCAGCCAGGCCTGGGCGCGCAGGGACCATTCCTCGGCCGGGCGGAGCACAGAGGTCTCGGCGGCCTGACGCAGGGGGCTCTTCTGCGGCGCGCTCATCCGAGATCACCTGCCTGCCGGGCATAGGGCTCGAAGAGTTCGATCTGCTCCTCGGCGAGGTCGGCAGGGGCGCGCCAGCCGTACTCACGGATACCGCGATCGGTGTCATCCACGGTCATCTCCTCGCGCTGGGCGTAGCTGGGAGCCGGACGATGTGTGGTCCGGTACTGGACGTGGACGATCTCGCCCTCCCACGCGTGATGTGCCATCCCGGTGGCCAGGCTGACCGCCACCTCGTCCAGGGACATGTAGGCGTCCACCTGGTCGGCGTCGGCACCGCCGTCGATGGACAGGAGGTCGTCTCGCAGCTGCTCGACGGGGGCCTCCACGTAGTTCGCCTGCAGCTGGTTGAGCTGGTCATCGTTCATCGGCGACCGAGCGGAGTTCAGGTTGTCGGTGGTGCGCCGCGCGATCTTGGAGGTGCGCGGCGGGGCGGGGTTGTAGCGGACGATCTGGTCCTCTCCCTCAACCATGTCCACCCAGTCGGTGACGATCTCCTCGCCGGTCTCCGGGTCTTCGATCATGGCCCGGACCTCGAAGGTCACGGCCACCCGGCGGGGGTTGGGGGCGAAGATGGACCAGTTCTGCTCGAACCAGGGCAGCACATAGGACCGGACGTTCTCCGATCCGATCTCATCCTGGATGGGGGTCCGCGGGGCTGCCCAGACGCCGATGATGACAGTGTGCACCGCCATGACCAGCACCAACAGTCCGGCGAACAGCCGTGCTCCCAGCGGGATCCTCTTCAGGGCCCGCCTCTGTTCCGCTGAGCGATCGTCCACGTCTTCTCTCTTTCTGGCTACGGCCGAGAGCGGACGGGCGCACGGACCGAAAGTCTGTACAGCCACCCGCTGCGTGTGTGGCGCGGCCTCTGCCGAGCCAGCCTAACGCTCACTTCGCCATGTCTCCGGCACACATAGGCACTGCAGATTCCATGTATGCATTGAAGACTTTTCGCTGACCTCGAGACTTTAGTGGGTGGGTGCCGAATCCCAGACCCAGTGCTGAGCAAGCCGTCGCCTTCGGCGCGCGGCTGCGGCAGCTGCGCCAGGACCGGCATTTCTCCCTGGAGCACGTCGCCCTCGAGTCCGACATCTCCCTGCAGCACCTGAGCCTGCTGGAGCGCGGACTGAGCGATCAGGCCAAGCAGACCCCGGCCAACCCCCGCCTGGGCGCGCTGCTGCGGCTGGCCCAGACGCTGGAGACCGATATCGCCGAGCTCATCGCCCCACTGAGCGGCAGCCTCCTGGAACATGCGGAGCAGCAGGTCGACGACGCCGAGCGGCAGGCCGGCGAGGAGCCGCACCCCAACCGGCGCGCGGATCGCGGCTGAGCCGGCGTCGGAACGCGACCGGGCCCTCAGCGGCGCGGATGCTGGGCCGCTGACCGGGGACAGCAGGGATGCTCGCAGGCCGGTAGACTGAAGACATGTCTTCTCAGGTCCCAGCTGATCGCCAGGTGACGGTCCGCCCCACGCCCAAGCTGGTCCCCTTCCTGGTGGCCGGCGTGCTGGCAGCGCTGGTGGCCGCCGTCGTCGTCGTACTGGTCACCGGTCCGAGCGAGGACTACACAGTGGCCGCATCGATCGGCTACCTCACCTTCGTGCTCTCCCTGGCAACGGTGTCGGTCGCGGCCGGCATCTGGTTGTTCCTGGAACGGCGCTCCCGCCGTCGCACCCGCACCTACACCGCGACAAGGACTCAGAATGACCCGAGCTGACGGCCGGCTCAACCACAATCTCCTCGACGAGGACCCGCTTCCGCAGGATGAATGTGGGGTCTTCGGCGTCTGGGCCCCGGGCGAGGAGGTCTCCAAGCTCACCTACTACGGGCTCTACGCCCTGCAGCACCGCGGTCAGGAGTCGGCAGGCATCGCAGCCTCCGACGGACAGTCCATCCGGGTGTATAAGGACATAGGCCTGGTCTCGCAGGTCTTCGACGAGTCCACGCTGAATGCTCTGAACGGCCATATCGCCGTCGGGCATTGCCGCTACTCCACCACCGGCGGCAACCAGTGGTCCAATGCCCAGCCGACGCTGGGCGACAGCCCCTTCGGCACGGTGGCGCTGGGGCACAACGGCAATCTGACCAACTCCGCCGATCTCTACGACCGACTGGTGGAGCGCCACGGCACCAAGCCCTCCTTCGGGGAGCTGGGCCACGGCAACACCACCGACACCGCCCTGGTCACCGCGCTGCTGAAGGATCAGCCCGGCGAGGACCTGGAGGAGCAGGCGCTGAACCTGCTGCCCACACTGAAGGGCGCCTTCTGCCTGGTCTTCATGACCGAGAACACGCTCTACGCCGCCCGCGATCCGCAGGGCGTGCGCCCGCTGGTGCTGGGCCGGCTGGAGCGGGGCTGGGTGGTCGCCTCCGAGCAGTCGGCACTGGCCACTGTGGGAGCCTCGGTGATCCGTGAGATCGAGCCCGGTGAGTTCATCGCCATCGACGCCGACGGCGTGCGCTCCCACCGGTTCGCCGACTCCGCACCGGCCCGCTGTGCCTTCGAATACGTCTACCTGGCCCGTCCCGACGCCGCCATCAACGGCCGCTCGGTCTACGAATCCCGTGTGGAGATGGGCCGCCAGCTGGCCCGCGAGGACTCCCACGACGCGGACATCGTGATCCCGGTGCCGGAGTCCGGCACCCCCGCGGCGGTGGGCTACGCCGAGGAGTCCGGGCTGACCTTCGCCCAAGGCTTCATCAAGAACTCCTATGTGGGCCGCACCTTCATCCAGCCCTCCCAGACGCTGCGGCAGCTGGGCATCCGGCTGAAGCTCAACGTGCAGGCCCATGTGGTCAAGGACAAGCGCGTGGTGGTCGTGGACGACTCCATCGTCCGCGGGAACACCCAGCGGGCCATCGTGCGGATGCTCAAGGAGGCCGGGGCCAAGGAGGTCCACGTGAAGATCTCGTCCCCGCCGATCAAGTGGCCCTGCTTCTACGGGATCGACTTCGCCACCCGCGCGGAGCTGATCGCCAACGGCGCCACCATGGAGGAGATCACCCAGGCCGTGGGCGCGGACTCGCTGGCCTACATCTCCGAGGACGGCATGATCGCCGCCACCGGCCAGCCGCGCTCCAGTCTGTGCACCGCCTGCTTCTCCGGGGAGTACCCGATCGAGCTTCCTCCGGAGGAGCGCCGCGGCAAGCTGCTGCTGGAACAGCCCAGTGCCGGCAAGCCCGCCCAGACCGGCTGCGAGCCGGGCCCGGACGCCGAATTCGAACTGGATGAGAACGAACGCCCCTTGAAAGAGAAGGTCTGACCCTTGAGCGAACCCATCACGTATGCCTCCGCCGGTGTGGACGTGGAGGCCGGGGACCGTGCCGTCGAACTGATGAAGGCCCATATCGAGGCCACCCACGGTCCCCAGGTGATGGGCGGCGTCGGAGCCTTCGCCGGGCTGTATGACGCCTCGGAGCTCAAGCGGCTCCCGAGCCCGCTGCTGGCCACCTCCACCGACGGTGTGGGAACCAAGGTGGCCATCGCCCAGGCCATGGACAAGCACGACACCATCGGCTTCGACCTGGTGGGCATGGTGGTGGACGACATCGTGGTCATGGGCGCCAAGCCGCTGTTCATGACCGACTACATCGCCTGCGGCAAGGTGGAGCCCACGCGGATCGCCGACATCGTCTCCGGCATCGCCAAGGCCTCCGCAGAGGCCGGCACCGCGCTGGTGGGCGGGGAGACCGCTGAGCACCCAGGCCTGCTGGGCGAGCATGAGTACGACGTCGCCGGTGCCGCCACCGGCGTGGTGGACGCCTCCGCCGTACTCGGCCCGGAGCGGGTCCGCGCCGGTGACGTGGTCATCGGCATGAAGGCCTCCGGCATCCACTCCAACGGCTACTCACTGGTCCGTCGCGTCATCTCCTCGGCAGGCTGGGACTGGAGCCGCGAAGTTCCGGAGTTCGGCCGGACCCTGGGTGAGGAGCTGTTGGAGCCCACCCGCCTCTACACCCAGCCCTGTCTGGACCTGATCACCGCACTCAACGGCGACCCGACAGAAGGACCGCTGGGCGAGGACCTGCCGGTGCGCGGCTTCAGCCACGTGACCGGCGGCGGTCTGGCCGCAAACCTGGCCCGCGTGCTGCCCCACGGCCTGATGGCCACTGTGGACCGCTCCACCTGGTCCTGGCCTGCCGTGTTCAGCGTGGTGGCCGAGCTGGGCGGGGTGCCCCAGGCCGATCTGGAGCGCACGCTGAACCTGGGCGTGGGCATGGTGGCCGTTGTGGCCCCAGAGAAGGCCGATGCGGCCGTGGCCCACCTGAACGCCGCAGGTCAGAGCGCCTGGGTCATGGGTGAGGTCAGCGAGTACTCCCCGGAGGACGTCTCCGGCGCGGACGATGACTTCGTCCAGGGCGCCAAGGGCGTGGACGGCGGCGGCGTGCTGCTGCGCGGCTCCTACGCCTGAGTTCCTCACTTTCGGATTCGAGCGAGGCTTCGGCTCTTCTGATGCGGCTGCCGGCCGCCAGAAGGGCCACAGCCTCGCTCGAACTGCATTCGGACGCCGTCGTGACAGCATCGTTATGGGGCTTTTCCCTGACACCTCTTGTTCCGAGCGCGCTCGGTCGGGGAGCGTGGGAGGCGGCCGACGCAGTCGAGACGAACGGAGCGTGACCACGCTATGGCCACTCGTACGACCAACGGCATCTGGATCTCTGCCGCAGCAGCCGGAGCCCTCACCCTGTCCGCCGCAGCTCCGGCAGCGGCCGCCGGCTCCGCCGAGCAGGAGGACCACCTGGAGACCTCCCTCAGCGCCACCCTGGACAGCCAGGAGCTGACCTTCGAGTGGGAGGGCGACGCCGAGTCCTACGACTGGGGCATCTCCTACGTCGGCACCGACGCTGTGCTCACCGACGGAGACACCCGCGACTCCGAGGTGACCGTGGACCTGGAGGAGCTCGCCAAGGGCGACTACTTCGGGCAGGCTGACCAGTCCTTCTACTTCTCTGGCCCTGACGGGGAGGTCGAGAGCGTCCAGTTCTTCGTCTACGAGGACTCCGACGGCCAGCTGTCCGTGGGCCCGCCCGAGTCGGGGACCGAGGAGCAGGTCGAGCTCTATGAGGAGGTCTTCACCGTCGTGCAGCCCTTCGAGCCGGTCTTCTGATCCGGCCCAAGCAGTTCTCCTGATTCGAGCGGGGTTTCAACCCTTCTGACCGTGAGGAACGGCCGGAAAGGGCAGAAACCCCGCTCGACCCGTCAGAATGGGGTCATGACCTCCATCCCGCTGTTCCTGGACTGTGACCCCGGCATCGACGACGCCGTCGCCCTGGGCTACCTCTTCTGTCGACCCGATGTGACGATCACCGGCATCGCAGCCAGCGGCGGCAACGTCTCCACCGCGCAGGTCGCGAAGAACACGCTGGGATGGCTCGAGCTGGCCGGCCGCCGCGACCTCCCGGTGCACATCGGCGCCGAGCATCCGCTGGCCGAGACCAGCGACTACGCCGAGGAGACCCACGGGGACACCGGCGTGGGCTACGCCCAGCTCCCCCAGATCCCCCTTCCCGACGCCGGCCCCCAACCCTCCGAGAGCAGCGACTCACCCAGCAGCACCTCCCCCGACGCCGCCCGGGCCTGGGTGGAGGCGGCCCGGCAGCACCCGAGCGAGCTGATCGGCGTCGTGACCGGCCCCTGCACCAATCTGGCCCTCGCCCTGGACCTGGAGCCCGAGCTGCCGCGGCTGATCCGGCGGCTGTTCATCATGGGCGGGGCCTTCAACCACCGCGGCAACACCCGGCCCACCACCGAATGGAACATCACCTACGACCCCGAGGCCGCCCAGCGCGTGCTCGACGCCTTCGGAGAGGCCGCCCAGCACGACGGCGCCCACCTGCCGGTGATCGGGCCCATCGAGGCCACCGAGGCCGTAGCGCTGACCCCGCAGCGCCTGGAGCAGATCACCTCGGCGGCGACCTCCCCTCAGTGGGCCGCCTTCCTGACTCAGCTGGCCGAGGCGCTGCGCTTCTACTTCGAGTTCCACCAGGCCGACGGCCACGGATACCTGGCCCATATCCACGACCCCTACGTCCTGGCCGCCGCCGTGGAGTGGGCGCGCAATTCGCCAGCCCGCCCGGAACCCGGCATAATCCCTTGGGCTGAGAGCGCCCTGGCGCCGGTCGGCGTCGAACTGACCGGAACGCTGACCCGCGGTGAGACCGTCGCGGATTGGCTGGGCCGCTGGGACCTTCCCGCCACCGCCGAGATCATACGCAGCATCGACGCCGAGACCTTCCTCAACCACCTGACCGCATCCCTGACGAGAGGACCACGATGACCTCCCCTGCCAGCGCCTCTGGGCAGGGGTCCGCCGCCACGGCCGCGGATCCCGGAGAAACCACGATCCCCGCCCCGCTGTGGGCACACGCCCTGGTGGCCGCCGGAGCCGCCGCCATCATCGCCACCTATGTCACGGTGCTGATGACCCAGCCCGCCACTCTGGGCCACGACCTCGGGCACACCACTCTCTGGGTGATGCTCGGCTATCTGACCGGCGGCCTGCTGATCGCCGCCGGCGCCCTCCCGCTGATCCCGCGCAGCTTCCTCGCGCTGATGCCCGCGGCCATCGCGCTGAACATCGTGGTCGGACAGATCGTCGGCACGATGACCCCCATCCCCCTCTACCTGGACGCCCTGGGCTCCGTGGTGGTCGGCGTGATCGCCGGGCCCGCCGCCGGAGCGCTGACCGGGGTCCTCACCAATGTCATCTGGGGCGTGACCATCAACCCAACCGTCATCGCCTTCACCGCAGGGGCCGCCTTCATCGGCGCCGCCGCCGGCTGGGCCGCCCGGATCGGCGCCTTCCGCGCCATCTGGTCCGCGGTGCTGATCGGCCTGGTGGCGGGCATCCCGGCAGGTGCGCTGGGCGCGCCGGTGGCCGCCTTCGTCTTCGGCGGCGGGCTCGGCGTCGGGACCGGCGGTGTGGTGGCCACGATGCAGGCCGCCGGACTGGAGATGCTCTATGCGACCACGCTGCAGAGCCTGCTCTCCGACACCGCCGATAAGGCGCTGATCTTCCTGCTGGCCCTGCTGGTGCTGCGTGCGCTGCCGCTGCGCCTGCTGGGACGGCATCCCTTCACCCGGCATTCGCTGCCCACAGGCTGAATGCCCCGTCCGAACGGGCTGCATCCCGCCACTGAGCTGGTCCTGCTGCTGTGCGGACTGCTGGTGGTCTTCGGGATCCCCTCACCCCTGATTCCGGCCGCTGTGCTGCTGTGCGCCGCGGCCTGGGCTGTGCTGTCCTCCTCAGTCAGCCTGGCGCGCTGGCTGCTCACGCTGACAGTGCTGGCCGGTCCCATGCTGATCATGGTGGGCATCATCCAGGGACTCTTCTACCCGGGGCAGGAGGTCACCGTGCTCTGGAGCGCGGGACCGGCCGCGGCCACCGCGGAGGGCCTGGCCGTGGCACTGCAGCTGTGGCTGCGGGTGGCCGCGATGATCGGAGTCTGCGCGCTCTTCGCCTTCAGCGCCGACGCCGCCCGGGTCTTCGACGGGATGCTGCGGCTTCGCCTGCCCCTGAGCATCGCCTATGTCTGCTCCGCGGCGATGAGCCTGATCCCGCTGCTGCGGCGTCGCACCGCCGAGGCCCTGACCGCCCGTGCCGCCCGCGGCTGGGACACCGAGCGGCTCTCAGTGCGGCTGCGCCTGCTGCCCGGGATCCTCGGCGGACTGTTCACCGCCGCACTGGTTCAGCTGGATCAGCGCCACGACACCCTCACCCAGCGCGGGTTCGGGCGTTCGGCACGGCCAGCCCCGCTGCAGGATCACCACGACGCCGGCCCCCAGCGGCTGCTGCGCTGGGCAGCACCGCTGCTCAGCGTGGGCCTGGTGACGGCGTCGGTGGCGGGTGTTCTGGTGCTGCCCACTGCGGGGGATCTGTTGTCTCTGGTGGGGATCGAGCTGCGGGCAGAAGGTGATTCCAGTGCGTGATGATGAAGCTGGGCTGGCGAGTTCCAGGCAGGAGAGGGCCGCGCCTGTGCTGGAGCTGGCCGGGGCGGGCTTCCACCATCGCGGTGCGGAGTCGGCTGCGCTGAGCGGCGTGGACCTGCAGATCCTCCCCGGGCAGATGGTGGCGGTGCTGGGCCCGCAGGGCTCCGGGATCTCCACGCTCTGCCGGCTGGCCGCAGGACTCCTGGAGGACCGGGGCAGGATGAGCGGCACCCGCCGAGCCAGTGCGGCAGGGGCCGGCCTCGTGATGTTGGGCGATGACCCCGAGGCCCAGCAGACCGGGATGACCAGCTATGTGCGCGATGAGCTGCGGCTGCCCGGGCGGTTCCTGACGGCTGGTTCTGTCGCGAGAACTGGGTCTGCGGACCAGGGGCGGCGTGCCTCCGATGCCGCGGCGGAGGCGGCGCTGGCCGCGCTCGGCGGGGAACACCTGTTGGACCGGCGGCTGGATACGCTCTCCGGCGGAGAGCGGCAGATCGTGGCCCTGGCCGGGCTGCTGGGGCTGCGCCCTGAGCTGCTGGTGCTGGATCAGCCGGGGCTCTCCCTGGATGGGCGGGCCCGAGGGCTTCTGCTTCAGGGACTGCGGCAGTATTGCCGGGACGGCGGCGCTGTGCTGATCGCTGGCCACCAGGAGGATGAGCTCAGTGCGGCCGGCGAGCGCCGGGCCTTCCTGCGGAAGGGTCGGCTGGTGGAGGCTTGCGAGGACGAGGACTCCCTGGAGGATCACGGCGTGTGGTGCACTCTGCCGCGTCAGTCGCAGTCTGAGCCCCAGCTTCCGCCGATGTGTTCAGTTCCGGAGAAAGACCCCGACGCCGAGCCCAGTTCCCGGGATCTCAACACATCGGGCAGCGGGGAGACCGGCGAGGCTGCGCCCCCGCTGCTCTCCGTGGAGAAGCTCAGCGTCTCCCGCGGGGGCACCCCCATCCTCGAGGATTTCCGGCTGGAGCTGGCTCCGGCCGAGATCGTCGCCCTGGAGGGGCCGAACGGATCGGGCAAGTCCACGCTGCTGCGCGCCCTGGCCGGGCTGCTGGACCGGGAGGCCGAGATCACCGGCTCAATCCGGGCCAGGCCCGTCCGGGCTGAAGCGGACCGGACTGGGCAGGACGTGGCTGGGCAGGACGTGGCTGGGCAGACCTGGACCGGACAACCTCAGATCGGGCAGACCGATGGACCGGACCTGGCCCTGGACGACCTGCCGGCCCACCGCCGCGCGGGGACTCTGGCCTGGGTGGGCCAGGACCCGAGCGCGCAGCTCTCGGCCTCCACAGTCCGTGCAGAGCTGGAGCGTTCCGTGCCGCTGCCGCGCCACCGCCGTCGGGACCGTGCCGCTGTTCGGTCCGCACGGGCCGGCGTCGTCGCGCAGCTGCTGGAGCGCACCGGGCTGACCGAGGCGGCGGAGTCGCACCCCTATGACCTCTCCCCCGCTCGGCAGAAGGACCTGGTGATCGCCACGGCGCTGCTGCTGCGTCCGCAGGTTCTGCTGCTGGATGAGCCCACCCTGGGCCGTGACCAGGCCGGGATGGAGCGGCTGAGCCGGTTGCTGCGCACGGTGGCCGAGGCCGGGGCCGCCGTACTGACCACCACCCATGACCAGGCCTGGGCCGAGCAGATCGCGCACCGACGCCTCCGGCTGGCGCCGCAGGATCGCGGGCCGGACCACGACCACTGACCACCACATCCTGAACGGAAAGGACCCTGATGACCTCCTCCGAACCTGAGTCCGCCGAGTGCTCCTCATCAGAGCGGAGCAGCGCCTCCTTCGCGCATCCGGGCAGCCAGTTCTACGCCGTGCTGGTCTCCCTGCTGGCGGCGTTCTATCTGATCTCCAACATCGCGGCGACCAAGCAGATGGACTTCGGCGGCTGGGTGGTCGACGGTGGCGTCTTCCTCTTCCCACTGACCTACCTCCTGGGCGGCATCATCTCCGAGGTCTACGGTTTCCGGGCGGCCATGCGCGCGGTGCTGGTGGGCTTCGCAGTGATGGTGATCGGCGCGGCGGTCTTCGGCCTGGTCACCGCCTCCCCCGCCCTGGGCGATGCGGAGAACCAGGAGGCCTTCGAGGTGCTCTTCGGCTGGGACGGGATCTACATCCGGATCCTGGTGGCCTCTCTGGCCGGCTTCCTGGTGGGGCAGCTGATGAACAGCATGGTGATCGTCTGGGTGAAGCGGCGCTTCGGCGAATCCGGCCTGTGGGCGCGCATCATGTCCTCCACCGTCTTCGGCCAGACCCTGGACACCGCGATCTTCGGCCTGATCGCCTTCAGCACCGTGCCGATGATCCTCAACGTCATCCCCGGTGTGGACCTGTTCCCGCTGATGAGCTGGGGCGAGTTCGGCAGCTACGTGGTGCTCGGTGTGGTCTATAAGTGCCTGGTGGAGTTCATCCTGTTCCCAGTCACCTTCACCGTGGTGCGGGCGCTGAAGCGTCGCGAGCCCAGCTACCAGGGCTGAGGCGGGGCACCGGGGGCTGCGAACTTCGGGACTGCGCTGGCCGGCGTCGGGAGTTCCACCATCGATTCCCTCGTCCACACACCTATCGGGCGTGGAAACCTGCACCCACAGTGGAAGCTCGGCGAGCGGCACGCTTCCTCTCGGCCTGCCGGGCGTAGAAGCCCTGCTCCGTGAGCTCGTGATGCTTCACACAGATCACCATGCCGAAGGGGATGAGGAACGCCGTGAACGCCAAGTGCAGGACGAAGAACACGCTCGAAGCGACCCCATCAGGCGGGTAGAAGCTCATCGAGTTGTAGAAGAAGATCACGAAGACGACGATCGACCACCCGATGTGGAACTTCGCCCGTGTCGGCGTCTTGACGACGTCGCCGAAGAACCAACGCTCAGCACGCGACCGGCCGAAGGGCGTCTCCGACTCCTCAGCGGTGCTCCGCGCGCGGCGGGTCTCCTCGGTCATCATCACTCCTGGTCGGTAGGGGTGCGCCCAGCCTACCGAGGATGAGCACCGCTGTGCAGGGACGCGACCACCCTTGTCCACAGCCCTGCCGGGCGTGGCGACCTGAACCAGCTGTGCAAGCCCGGTGCCGGAGCAGCAGCAGCCCCTCGCACCCGGCCCTCAGTCGCCGGAGGTCATCCGGAGCATCTCGCGCAGCAGGCGCTCGCGCAGCCCCTCATCCAGGCCCTGTCCCTCCAGAGCCTCGTAGAGCCAGAATCCGTCGGCGGCCAGCCGAGCCAGGAAGGCCCGGACCTCAGCGTCGTCAGCCCCAGCACGAGAAGCTCCCCGCTCCGGAACCGGCGGCGCCCAGCGATGATGCACTGCATCCCACACCGCGCCGGCCGCCTCATCCTCGCTGGCCTCCAGCATCAGCAGCAGCTCGGCCCGGGCCGGGGTGTCGTGGAGTCGGGCGTAGGCGAGGAAGCGGGACTCGGCGTCGACCTCCCCTGCCGGACCGCCGGCGTCGGCCTCCATGGCGGCCTCCCACCGCCCGGCCACATGCTCGTGCAGCGCCAGCAGCAGGGCATCGCGCGAGGGGAAGTGGTACAGCAGCCCGCCCTTGGTGACCCCTGCCTCCTGGGCCACGGACTCGTAGGTCAGCGCGGTGACGCCGTCGCGCTGGACCACCCGGCTGCCGGCTTCGAGGATCAGGGTTCGCTTGGACTGTCGCATAGGGACCTCAGTGGTTGTCGGGGTATTCCTGGGACTCGGTGCCCGGGGTGTAGCGGCGCAGGATCCAGGAGACGCCGGCTGCGCCCAGAGCGGTGACCACCGCAACAGCGACCAGCACCACCAGATACGCATCGTCGAAGGCCGCCGCGGCGGCCGCGGTGACGGCCTCGTCCCCGGAGGACAATGCTCCCGACGGCGAGGCGGAGGCCCACTCCCCCGCACCCTCGGGCAGCACCAGCATGCGGGTGTAGACCAGGGTCAGCAGCCCGCCCAGCAGGGCCACGCCCAGCAGATTGCCGAACTCGTAGGAGACCTCCTCGGTGGAGGCCGCCATCCCGGCCCGATGCGGCGGGACGTTGCCCATGATCGCGGTGGAGGCAACGGAGACCGAACAGCCCATGCCCGCTCCCATGACCACCAGAGCCGCGGCCAGGCCGGGCAGGGAATCCGCCAGTGCGCCCAGCACGGCACCGGTGGCGCCCACCGCGGCCAGGCCCATGCCGCCGCCGATGAGCAGCAGCAGACCCAGCCGGTGCAGCAGCGCACCGCCCAGCAGGGTGAAGGGCACTGACCCGACGGCGACGGCGGTCACCAGCAATCCCGCCTGCAGCGGGGTGAAGCCCTCCATCAGCTGGAAGCGCTGGGTGATCACCAGCTGCACTCCGGCGGTCAGGAAGGTGGTCAGCCCCGCGCCGATGAACCCGCCGGAGAAGCCGGCGTTGCGGAACATCGCGAAGTCCACCAGGGGCTCAGTGCTGCGCGCCAGGCGCAGCTGGCGCCGGCTGAACAGGCTCAGCACCACGACGGCGACCACCGTGGAGACCACCGCCAGGGTCCAGTTCAGCGGCGCCTCGGCCCAGGTCTTGATGGCCAGCACCGCTGCGGCCAGACCCACCAGAGCCTGGGCGGAGGAGAGCGCGTCCCAGCGGCGGGCTGGGTCGGCCAGGTTGGCCGGGCCCAGCAGGGCCATCAGCACTGAGGCGGCCAGGACGATGGGCACGTTGACCAGGAAGACCGAGCCCCACCAGAAGAACTCCAGCAGCGTGCCGGAGACGATGGGGCCCAGCGCCATGCCCAGGGTGAAGGTGCCGGCCCAGACCGCGATGGCGATGTTGCGCTCGCGCACCTGGGAGAAGGTGATGCGGATCAGCGCCAGCGTGGCGGGAAGCATGAGCGCCCCGCCCACCGCGAGCAGCCCGCGGGCGCCGATCAGCGATTCCGGTGCGGTGGAGAAGGCCGCCCAGGTTGAGGCCGCTCCGAAGATCACCAGGCCGACCTGGAAGATCCGTTTATGCCCGAACCGGTCTCCCAGGGCGCCGGAACCGGGCAGCAGGCCCGCCATGAACAGCGGGTAGATGTTGAGGATCCACAGCTGCTGAGAGGCGCTGGCGCCCAGATCGGAGGTCAGCACCGGCAGCGCCGTGTACAGGATGGTCATATCCAGGGAGATCAGCAGCAGCCCCGTGGAGACCAGTGCGAGCACCGTCCAACGTCGGCCGCGGCTGAGCTCCGGGGTGCGGCTGAGGCGGGGGTCGGCGTCGGGTGCGCTGACCACCGGCATCTGGCCGGACAGCGGTCCGCTGGGGTACTCGGAGAAGGTGCTCACAGGGTCAAACTATAACGTTTGTAAGGCTTGCCGCCGTCATGGGGTCAGCAGCTGCTCCAGCTCCTCCAGGGCCGGGGTGATCCGCGTGCGCCAGCGCCATTCGGCCTTGGCGTCGGCGCGGGAGGGGCCGCCGTTGATGACGGCCACGGGCTTGCCGGCGCGATGCATGGTCAGCGCGATCTTGAATCCACTCATCACCGCCATGGAGCTGCCCACCACCAGCAGGGCGGAGGCCTGCTCCGTCAGCCGGTCTGCGGCGGCCTTGCGCTCAGCGGGGACGTTCTCGCCGAAGTAGACCACATCGGGCTTGAGCTTCTGGGATCCGCACACCAGGCAGGAGACCATCACGAACTCCTGGACCCACGAGTCGGCCAGGGTGACGTCGCCGTCGGGGTTGATGTTCTCCGCAGCTTGCCAGGCGGCCTCGGCGTAGCCGGGATTGGCCTCCTCCAGCCGGATGTCCAGGCTGGGGCGCTGCTCGGAGTTCCCGCAGACCAGGCACACCACAGTGTCCAGGTCTCCGTGGAGGGTGACGATGTCGGCGTCGGAGGCCAGGGACTCGGCCGCCTGACGGTGCAGACCGTCCACGTTCTGGGTGACCAGGCCGGTCAGGATTCCGCGGGGCTGCCATTGAGCCAGCAGCTCATGCGATCGGTTGGGCGCCGCGCCGTGCATCTGGCGCCACCCGACGAAGCTGCGCGCCCAGTAGCGGTGGCGCGCTGCGGCGTCGTGCTGGAACTCCTGATAGGTCATCGGCCGATGCCGATGCAGCGAGCCCTGCGGGCCGCGATAGTCGGGGATCCCCGAATCGGTGGAGACCCCGGCCCCCGTCACACACAGAACATCGCCCGTTTGGAGGAGGGAGAGGATGCCGCTGCGGGCCCTCTCAGGTTCCTGCGGCAGAGCCGTCTCCGTCACCACTCGGGCGATGGACCGCAGAGCCGCCCGATGCGCGCGCTCTGCAGAGGTGGGGAGGTTCAACGACCGTAGGGGTCGTAGTCGTCGTCGTAGTCGTCCGACTCCTGGGCGCCATCAGTGTCCTCACCACGCGCCTCTGCCAGCTCCCGCTCGAGAGCCGACAGATCAGTGTTCGGGGTGAAGTACTTGATTTCCCGCGCCTGCTTGGTTGCTTTCGCCTTTTGACGGCCGCGCCCCATGAGCGAGACCCCCTCTGTCATCTCTAGGTCCGCGCGATGCCGGGCAGGGTTCACCGCGGGAGGAACTGTACTGTCTGGTGTTTCGTGCTAACAAGGTTATCAGCATTCTCATTCCTCGTTCCACGACGCCACGGGACACCTCCGGACCGATCTCTGAGCAGCCCCCGGCGGACCCTTCCCGCGGCACAGCGCGGAACGGCCGATCCCCCGCAGACTGCACTGTGAGATGCGACTACCATAGGAGGTCAGCACCAGCGGGACCCTCGGGAGGAACAGGAGACTATGACGCAGCCCGGAGGAGAGCACCACCGCGACGACGCCGAGAAGCAGCCTCCGCTGCACGGCTCGGAGGATCAGAGCTCAGGGGATCTCAGCACTGACGATCAGTCGGCTGAGGAGGAGTCTGCTGAAGAGCACAGCGCGGAGAACCCCGACGCCGGCTCGAAGGGCGGCGCTGATCACGACGCCGACTCCGACGCCCCGCTCGAGGAGGAGACCGAGCTGCTCGGCGCGGACTCCGAGAGCCGCGCGGAGGATCCCGATGCCTCCGATGAGGCGGCCCCTGAGGATTCGGCAGACAGCTCTGAAGAGGGCAGCTCTGATGAGGCGGCTTCCGCTGGGACTGCGGCGGCCGGCATCGCGAGCTCCGATGACAGCTCCGGCTCCGGCTCCGGCTCCGGCTCCGGCTCCGGCTCCGGCTCCGGCTCCGGCTCCGATGACGATTCTGACGCCCCTGTTGAGAAGGTCGCCGCTGCCGCGACCTCCCGCAGAAGCCGCCGTGAAGCCTCCGGCGATGTGCCCTCCAAGCGGCTGAACGCCCTGCCCTTCGTGCTGGCCGCCGCACTGGTGATCGTCCTGACCGGCGGCGTGCTCTGGTGGCTCCTCGGCCGCGAAGACGAGGAGCCGATGGACTACACCCGCGCGGAGAACCCCACCAACGGCATCATCCTCTCCGAGGCCCCGCCGGAGGAGTGGCTGACCGGCGACTGCCTGCGCGACTTCGATCCTGAGGACGACCTGGCTCCGGTGACCATCATCGATTGCAGCTGGGACTATGACGCCCAGCTCATCCACTGGGAGGACCTGGAAGGTGAGGAGCACCCCGGCGAGGAGGCCGCCCAGGAGCAGGCCATGAGCGTCTGCCACGCGGCCCAGGAGGAGGTCCTGGACCAGGAGGCCGTGGATGAGTACCACGCGTTGGAAGGTGTGGTGGCCCACCCGGATGAGAGCACCTGGGAGGATGATCGCCGGGTGAACTGCCTGCTCCAGCGCGCCGACGGCGAGCAGATGAACGGCAACTTCGTGGTGGAACCGGAAGAGGACTCCTCCGCCGAGGTCGGCGATGAGGACGTCGCCGAAGAGGGCGCACAGGATGACGCCGAGCAGCAGACTGAGCAGGGCGAAGCCGACGAGGACGCCCAGGACGAGGATCCCGAGAACGGCGGCGGCGAGGCCGGCGCCGAGGAAGCCGAGGACACCGCATGAGAGAAGCCGAGTTCCTGCCCGAGCTGCGCTGGTCCTCCGCCACCCTGGGCGATGACCTGGGATCCGTAGTAGTGATCCACTCCCCCGAGGATGACACCATCCGCGCGGCCGGGCTGGCCCGGCCTCAGGGTGCCGAGCCTGAGGTGGCCGCGATCGGCAGGCTCCTGGAACATCTGATGGACCGCCTGGAGGACATCGCCCCGCTGACCGCCGCGCGGGAGATGAACCCGCTGCCCACCGATAAGGGCACCGTGGCCCAGGCGGTTCTCGCCTACAGCGAGGGCGACTCCACCGCCTTCGACCAGATCGACGTGGAGCAGCCGGGCTCGGCCTACCGCCAGGACGTCTGGGCGGCCATGCGCGAGGTCCCCGCCGGAGAGACCGTCTCCTATGCGGAGCTGGCCCAGATGGCGGGCCGGCCGCAGGCGCACCGGGCCGCCGCCAGCGCCTGCGCCAACAACTTGGTGGCCTTCGCCGTGCCCTGCCACCGGGTCATCCGCTCAGACGGCGGCCTGGGCGGATACCTCTACTACGGCACTGACACCAAGCGCCGCCTGCTGGCCCGCGAGGGCGTCCGGCTGTGAGCCGGACGCCGCTCTGCCGCATTCTCCTCTACTGCTGACGGACCACCGACAAGCCGTGCACTGAATCCTCATCCAACGAGAGGTCGGAGCGGTCCACCAGGACTGTGTCGCCGTCCTCGACCTGCCCGGACAGCAGGGCCTTGGCCAGCTGATCGCCGATCTCCCGCTGCACCAGGCGCCGCAGCGGACGGGCGCCGTAGGCCGGGTCGTAGCCGGTGAAGCCCAACCATTCCTTGGCGGCGTCGGTGACATCCAGGGTGAGCCGGCGCGAGGCCATGCGGTCCTGCAGCGAGCCGATCTGGAGATCCACGATCGAGGTCAGCTGATCCATGGACAGCGGCTCGAACATGACGATGTCGTCCAAGCGGTTCAGGAACTCCGGTTTGAAGGAGGCGTTGACCACGCTCATGACCTTCTCGCGGCGGGCGTCCTCCTCCTCGGACTGGTCCACCAGGAACTGGCTGCCCAGGTTGGAGGTCAGGATCAGCACCACATTGCGGAAGTCCACGGTGCGCCCCTGGCCGTCGGTGAGGCGGCCGTCGTCGAGGACCTGCAGCAGGATGTCGAAGACCTCGGGGTGGGCCTTCTCCACCTCATCCAGCAGCACCACGGAGTAGGGACGACGCCGCACAGCCTCGGTCAGCTGGCCGCCCTCGTCGAAGCCCACGTATCCGGGAGGTGCACCCACCAGCCGGGCCACGGAGTGTTTCTCCGAGTACTCGGACATGTCGATGCGGATCATGGAGCGCTCGTCGTCGAAGAGGAACTCCGCCAGCGCCTTGGCCAGCTCTGTCTTGCCCACGCCGGTGGGGCCCAGGAAGAGGAAGCTGCCGGTGGGACGGTCCGGATCGGCCACCCCGGTGCGGGCTCGGCGGACGGCGTCGGAGACTGACTGCACGGCCTGGTGCTGGCCGATGAGCCGGGAGCCCAGGAGCTCCTCCATCTGCAGCAGCTTCTCGGTCTCGCCGGCCATCAGGCGCCCGGCAGGGATGCCGGTCCAGGCGGAGATGACCTCGGCGATGGCGTCTGAGTCGACCTTCTCGGGGACCATGCGGTCGGCGTCGTCGCCTGATGATTCGGCCTCCTCAGCGGCGGCCAGCTCCTTCTCCAACTCCGGGATCTCCCCGTAGAGCAGGCGGGAGGCTTCGGCGAAGTCGCCGTCGCGCTGGGCCTTCTCCGCCTGGGACTTCAGCTCGTCACGCGTGGCGCGCAGCTCGCCGGCCCGGTTGTGGGCGCCCTTCTCGGTCTCCCAGCGGGCCTCGAGCTCACCGAGCTGCTCCTTCTTGTTCGCCAGCTCCTCCTTCAGGGCGGCCAGGCGTTCGCGGGAGGCGGGGTCCTCCTCCTTGGTGAGCCACTGGCGCTCGACCTCGAGGCGTTGGACGGCGCGGCGGAGCTCGTCGATCTCCACCGGGTCGGAGTCGATCTCCATCTTCAACCGGCTCGCGGCCTCGTCCACCAGATCGATCGCCTTGTCCGGCAGCTGGCGGCCGCTGATGTACCGGTCGGAAAGGCTTGCGGCGGAGACCAGGGCGGCGTCAGAGATCTCGACGCCGTGGTGGGCCTCGTACTTCTCCTTGATGCCGCGCAGGATGGCGACGGTGTCCTCCACCGAGGGCTCGCCCACGTAGACCTGCTGGAAGCGGCGCTCCAGGGCGGCGTCGGACTCGATGTTCTCCCGGTATTCGTCCAGGGTGGTGGCACCGATGAGCCGCAGCTCACCGCGGGCCAGCATGGGCTTGAGCATGTTGCCGGCATCCATGGAACCCTCGGAGCTTCCGCCGGCACCGACCACGGTGTGGATCTCATCGATGAAGCTGATGATCTGGCCGTCGGCGGACTTGATCTCGTCCAGGACGGCCTTGAGCCGCTCCTCGAACTCGCCGCGGTACTTGGAACCGGCCACCATCGCCCCGAGGTCCAGGCTGATCAGGGTCTTGCCCTTCAGGGCGTCCGGGACGTCGCCCTGCTCGATGCGCTGGGCGAGGCCCTCGACCACGGCGGTCTTGCCCACACCGGGCTCTCCGATCAGGACCGGGTTGTTCTTGGTGCGGCGGGAGAGGACCTGGATCACACGGCGGACCTCAGCATCGCGTCCGATGACCGGGTCCAGCCTGCCGTCCTTGGCGAGCTCGGTGAGGTCGGTGCCGAACTTGCCCAGGGCGTCGAAGGTTCCCTCCGGGTCCGGGGTGCTGACCTTGCGGTCGCCGCGGAGGCCGGGCAGGGCAGCCTTCAGCGCCTCCAGGGAGGCCTCGTTCTCGGAGAGGGCACGGCCTGCGGGGCCGCGGTCGGCGGCCACGCCGAGCAGCAGGTGCTCGGTGGATACATAGTCGTCGCCGAACTGGTCGGCCTCGGCCTGGGCGGCCTTGATGACGTTGAGCCCGGCCTGGGAGAACTGCGGGGTGGAGACAGAGTCTCCGCTGGTTGAGGGCAGGGACCGGATGGCCGCGGAGGCGCGGGTGGAGACGGCGTCGGGGTCTGCGCCGGCGGCCTTGAGCAGCGCCACGGCGACGGACTCCCGCTGGTCCATCAGGGCCTTGAGGATGTGGGCCGGTTCGATCTGCGGGTTGCCCGCGGTGTTTGCATTCATCGCGGCAGCGGAGACCGCTTCCTGAGACTTGGTGGTGAGCTTGACGTCCATACGTTTCCTCCCGTGGAACGAGCGCCTAAAAACTTGAGTCACTCATGCTCAACTTTATCTCATGGGGAGTTATTCCGGGAGTGGGGAGGCGTGACCTCTCCTGTAGGTTCCAGTTAAGTTGTCAGTAATGCCATGTATCTGTCAGTGGCGTGTCAGTAGTCTCATCTTTCTGACAGTAGGTCACACTGAGGATATGGGCACGCGCGGGGCCTCCTTGCGATACTGCACCGTCGCCGGTGATGAAGTCACGACGACGTGGGAACAAGCGCGTGCTGACCTTATCGTTGAGGGCCTCCCGATTCGGATACCTCCTGCCTACAGGGGCCAGCGGAACTACCCCGGTCTATTCTGGGCATCGACGAATCATAGGACTTTAGTCTGAACCGCACTGGGATTCTTGGAGACTCCATCGTTTGGAAAGGATGATGGAGACATGCCACAAGAGATCAAACCGGGCAACGCGACCACGCGCCGATACTCGGAACAGGAGAAGGCCGCAGCGGTGCGAATGGTCCGCCAGCTACGCCAGGAGCTGGGCACCGACCGCGGCACCGTGAAGCGGGTCGCTACTCAGCTCGGCTACGGCCCCGAGTCAGTCCGGTCCTGGGTCCGCCAAGCAGACATCGATGAAGGTCACGCCCCCGGTGTCAGCACCGAGCAGTCGGCCCGCGAGAAAGCCCTGGAACAAGAGAACCGTGAGCTGCGGCGCGCCAACGAGATCCTGAAGCGGGCCGCGACTTTCTTCGGGGCGGAGCTCGACCGCCAGTCACCGAGATAGTCGCCTTCATCGACGCCAACAGAGACGACGTCATCGACGGTCGTCGACTCGGAGTCGAGCCCATCTGCGCAGTGCTGCAGGTGGCTTACGAGCACCTACTACGCAGCGAAGAACCGGGCCCCCTCGGCCCGGAGCGTCAGGGATTCTGAGCTGATGCCGGAACTGGTGGCCCTGCATGCGCAGAACTATGGGGTCTATGGAGCCAGGAAGCTCTGGAAGGCCGCGAACCGAGCCGGCCTACGCATCGGCCGGGATCAGACGGCGAGACTGATGCGTCACGCTGGCCTGGAGGGTGTTCTCCGGCGTAAGAAGGTTCGCACCACCTCAACTGACCCGGAAGCCCCGCGGCATCCGGATCTGGTCAATCGCGAGTTCACTGCGGTCGCGCCGAACAGGCTCTGGGTCACGGATCTGACCTATGTGCCGACCTGGGCCGGTGTGGCCTATGTCTGTTTCATCATCGATGCGTTCAGTCGGGCGATCGTCGGCTGGCGGGTCGCTTCTACGATGCGCACCGAGACGGTGCTCGATGCCATCGAGATGGCCCGCTGGTCTCGAGGCCCGCGCCACGAGCAGCTACGGTGCCACAGCGATGCAGGATCTCAATTCACCTCCATTCGCTACGGCGAAAGACTGGCCGAAATCGGGGCCACTCCCTCGATCGGAACCGTCGGGGATAGCTACGACAATGCTCTGGCCGAGACCGTCAACGGTTACTACAAGGCCGAGCTCATCCGAGGACCGGTGCGCACCCATCGCGGTCCATGGAAGACAGTCGAAGATGTGGAGCTGGCGACTCTGGGGTGGGTGCACTGGCACAACACTGAGCGGCTTCATGGGTACCTCGGTGACCGGCCGCCGGCTGAGTTCGAGGACCTGTTCTACGATGACAACATCAGACCCAATGAGCTGGTGGAATCCCTATAGCCGGAGTCTCCATCAATCCCAGTGCGGTTCAGGACTTAAATATCCAGAGGGTTAGCTCTCGTGGATGACGTCGAAGCTCTCGCCACCGTCGGTGCTGTGAAGAATGCTGCCCCCGACAGCCGCCCATACTTCGTCCTGGTCCACAGCGTGGAGCGCCTCAGGGTAGCCCTTCACACCCGCATCGACCTCACCGACGTGTTCCCAGGTGAATCCGTTGTCCTTACTTCGGTGCACCCCGGCATCGGGGTCGAGGGCGAAGATCGTCCCGTCAGGGGCCCAGTCGACATGGTGAAGGATCGGAGCCTCAGCTACAGGCGTGAAACTTTGTCCCCCGTCTGTGCTGATGACAGGGCCACTCTCGGTGGTACCCAACACGGTGTCGGCGTCGCGAGGATCTATGGCGAGGCTCGCCATCGCTGGCGCACCCGGACTTTGCCAGGTTTCGCCGGCGTCGTCGCTGATCAACAGCTCTTGCCCTGAGGTGGCATCCACCCCGTAAATGCGGTCTCCCATCGCATCCAGCGCATGGAAGTCTGCTTCGCCGCTCAGCGAGACGTCCTCCCACGTAGCACCGCCGTCAGCGGAGGCAATCAACCCTAGGTTGGCCGGAGCGTCTTGCCCTTCGCCCGGGTGGCCGCTGGCCAGCAGCAGGTCTTCATCCGCCACAGCGAAGCCCATGAAATCCTGGATCTCGGAGACGCGGCGGGGGCCATCGTCGTGAAGCCGAAACAAACCGTAGTGACTGGCAATCATAAGCGAACCATCGGAAGGATCGACGTCTAAATCATGGACATGCTCCAGGTTTTCACCCTCTCCGCCCTCCGCAGGACCTTCCGGATCGGCACCGTTGGTTTCAGCGCCGCACGCGGTAAGCACTAAAGCTGAGACGGCGAATAGCGTCAATGACCGCATACCCGACCAGCCATCCGGATTCCCCAAAGACGCACGCCTCAGGTTGGGCGTTTTCCTGCACATGGTCAGCTCCTCCATCTCGGGGTGTCGGATGCCCAATTCTACGCAGCGTAGAAAACACCCTCCAGCTCCGAACCAACATCGACTGGTCAGCAGTCTTCGGGCCCAGCAGTCTTCGCGCCGACGTCGTTTCTGATGGTGCTCAACCCCGTTCACAATGAGTCGAGGAACTACCTTTAACGGTCATCTTCCACCACGCCGCAGGCAAGCCGAGGCCCGGCATCGCCAGTAGCGGCGGTGTCTTCATCGGGTTCACCATCGGGATCCAGATAGCGCTCAGGGACGTTGCCGTAGTTGTCCTCATCGGCGTGAACGATCACCGCTGCCCCGTCATCGTCGGTGAGCATCTGCTCGTCGACCCGGTCGGTGACCACGCTCATCGTGGCGGTGCCATCCTGCTTGACCAGCAGCACCGGCAAGTCACCGGCATGGTCAGGGTGGTCGGCGTCGTCTTCACCGCTGATATGTCCGCCGGCTGATAAGAAGTCTCCGGTGTCTTCGGGGTCATCGGGCGCTTCGCTGTCGGGTTCGCATTCTGCGATCTCGTGGAGGTGGAACCCGTAGAAACCCGGTTCCATGTTCTCTGCGGTCACGCTGACCTCGAGGTCGCCGTCCACGGGCGTGAAATCGACGTGCCCCAGCGTGTTCCCATCTGCATCAGCCAGTTCGGCGGTTGCCACCACCGCCTGCTGCGCAGCCGGATCGCTGTCCTCATCGGGAGCGGCAGCCCCCTCGGGGCCCTCGGCCTCATCCTCGTCGGGTGAGCCAGCGTCGGTCTCACTCTCGGCTGCCGCTTCCTCATTGGCCCCGTTGGCCTCATCGCCTGCGCCGCCATTGGCGCAGCCAACCAGCCCCAGGCCGGCCATCAGGGCGGCCGTGACGAAGAGAAAACGGGGGCGAGAGATCTGTGGTTCACCGATTATCATGACGCGTCCCTTCTCTGATGAGCTGTTCAGCGCGATGCCGAAGGTCGGGTTACCCGGCACCGACCGTATCCTGGTGGCGGGAAGCGCCTCAAATGCAGCCTGTCCTCGGACCGGGTTAGGCTACACGCAATGGCCGGGGTTCGAGCCCACGCGGCGCTGCCCAACCATCACCGTCTCACCGAGTTGAGCTACCCACATCGATATCGGAGGACCCTTATTACTCACTCCCGTTGACAGCCTCTCGGGGAACTAGGGCGTGAGGAACGAACTGGTGACAGGTTCGGTTTAGGCCGCGAGCGTGTGCGGCTCGGCTAGCTTGGCTTCGAACTCGATGGGCGTCAAGCCGCCGAGGGTGTCCTGGGCGCGTTGGCGGTGATACTTCCGCTCGATCCACACGACAATCGCGAGCCGGAGTTCCTGCCGGGTGGCCCACCGCTGCTGGTTGAGCACGTTCGTCTGCAGCAGTGACCAGAACGACTCCATGGCAGCGTTGTCTCCGGCGGCGCCGACTCTTCCCATCGATCCGACCATGTCATGGCGGCGCAACTCGCGGGCCATGGCCCGGGAGCGGAACTGNGACTCCGTGCAGTAGCGCTGCTGCTCGGTATGTGGTGGCCAGCTTGTCGCAGCGGGTGGCGATGCCGCGCCATTGCTTCAAGTGGCAGAACCCGCGTTCGACGATGTTGCGGCCCTTGTATCGCTGGGCGTTGAACTTCGGGGGCCTGCCGCCCTTGGTGCCGCGGTTTCTGCGGTGTCGTTTCTGATCGTCAGGCTCTGCGATGGTGGCGATGATCCCGCGTTCCTGCAGGTAGGTGCGGATCGCGCGGGAGGAGTAGGCCTTATCGCCTAGCAGCTCATCAGGTCGGGTACGGGCCCTGCCGGGTCCCAGGCGCGGGACTCTGATCTGTTCGACCAG
>NZ_BMIS01000011.1 GCF_014642675.1 Nesterenkonia cremea | reverse complement strand
GTCGCGAACAAGCTCAACGGCAGGCCTAGGAAGACATTGGGCTGGGACAGTCCTGCCGACCGTATGAAAGAGTTGCTCACGACCAGCTGAGATCGCTGTTGTTGCGACCACCGCTCGAATCCACCGCTGATTCTCAGGAAGATCCCGGGGTGATCTGTATCTAGGGGGAGGGAGTGCGCTCAGCCCTTGCGGCGGCGGATCTCCTCCACCATCTGCGGGATGACCTCGAAGAGGTCGCCGACCACGCCGAAGTCGGCGATCTCGAAGACCGGTGCGTCTTCGTCCTTGTTGATCGCCACGATGGTCTGGGAGGTCTGCATGCCCGACCGCTGCTGCACAGCACCGGAGATTCCTGCGGAGACGTAGAGCTGCGGAGAGACCGTCACACCGGTCTGGCCCACCTGCGCGGCGTGGTCGATCCAGCCGGCGTCGGTGGCCGCACGGGAGGCGCCGATGGCGGCTCCCAACTCATCGGCCAGCTCCTCCAGAGGTCCGAAGTCGCCCTCGACGCCGCGACCGCCGGCGACCACCACGCGGGCCTCGGTCAGCGAGGGACGCTCGGACTTCTCCAGCTCGGTGCGCTCCAGGATCTCGATCTGGCCCTCAGCGGCGGCACCTCCGCCCAGGCCTGCGTTGACCGGCAGGCCGGTGACCTCCGGTTCGGCGCCCGGGCTCAGTGCAGCGGCCACCTGCTCGGCGTCGATGCTGTTGGGACGCAGGGTCACCAGCAGCGGACGTCCCGCGGCAGCATCGGCCAGCGAGGCCGTAGTGGTGTAGGTCCCGGCCAGCACCGGCTTGGTCACGACCACCTGCTCACCGGAGGTCTCGACGGCAATACCGCCGGTGATCAGCCCGGTGTCCAGGCGGACCGCCAGGCGGGCCAGCGCATCAGTGGTCTCGGAGACATCGGAGCCCAGCACGACGCCGGCGCCGCTCTCCTGGACCGCAGTCTCCAGCAGGTCCACCAGGGCGGCGTCGGGAGCTGCGATCTCGCCGTCGCCGGTGTAGACGGTGCTGATCTCAGCGAAGTCCAGCGCCTGGGCGGCGGCCTCACCGGAGGCGCCGGTCACCACGGTGACCTCGCCCAGGCCGCGGGCCGCAGCCAGGAGCTCCTTCTGGCCGGCGGACAGGGAGCCGTCGGCGGGGAGGGAATCGAAGAACACGAGGGCAGTGGTCACAGCACACGCTCCTTTGCGAGGAACTCCACGATCTTCACGCCGGCATCGCCCTCATCGGTGATGATCTCACCGGCGGTGCGCGGCGGGCGGGCCTCGGCCGAGTGGACCTGAAGCTTCGCCTCGGCCGCTGCGGGCTCGAGCGCCACATCGGAGAGCTGCCAGGTGGTCAGCGGCTTCTTCTTGGCGGCCATGATGGCCTTGAAGTTCGGGTAGCGGGGGTCATTGGCCTGATCGGTCACCGAGACCACCGCGGGCAGGGGAGCGGCGAGCTTCTGCTGCTCGGAGTGCCCGGAGCCGGTGGAGACGCGGGTGGCGGTCAGCCGGCCCTCCTCCAGGGAGAGCTCGGTGACCTGGGTGATCAGGTGGGCGCCCAGGCGCTCGGCCAGCTGCGCCGGGACTGCGCCGGACTCGCCGTCCTCGGAGGACATGCCGGTCAGCACCAGGGTCTGGGCGTCGCCGTCGAGCTCTGATCCGGCGAGGATCTGCTCCACAGCGGCCTTCAGTGCGGCCGAGGTCGCGGAGACGTCCGCGCCGGTCAGCGCCTCATCCGAGAGGTGGAAGGCGTCATCGGCGCCGATCTGCAGCGCCTTCTTGGCCGCCGTGGAGGCGCCGTCGGGACCGATGGTCAGGGCTGAGACCCGGACCTCGGCCTCAGCGGCCTCCTTGATCTGCAGGGCCGCTTCGAGCGGGTACTCGTCGAGCTCGCCGAGGATTCCCTCGCTGCGGTCGATGCGCCGCTGCTCGGTGAACCGGCGCTCGAGCTGAGCATCGGGGACCCATTTGACCGGGACGATGATGTGCACTGCAGCCGCATGGGGCATGTGACGGACCGCCTCACTCTCGACGTGGTGGTTCGAGTATGGAAACGTCTCCTATGTTCCCACGAATAGGAGCTGAGATGTCTGAGTCCGTCATACCCCGTCCATCCGGTGCTCAGCAGGGGAGCCGATTCTCCCTCGGCCCGGCGCTGCTCTTCTGCCCCGGCAGCCGTCCCGACCGCTTCTCCAAGGCCGCCGAGCGCGCCGATGCGGTGATCGTGGACCTGGAGGACGCAGTGGTCCCCGGGGAGAAGGAGCAGGCCCGGCAGAACGTGGTCCAGGCGCTGAACTGGGAGGAGCCCGGCCTGGCCACCGCCACCACGTTGGTCAGGGTCAACACCGCCTCCTCCGGAGAGCTCGACGCCGACCTGGACGCCTTGGCAGGCACAGAGCTGAAGTACGTGGTGGCCCCCAAATGCGAGACCGCCGAAGAGCTCGACGCCATGGCCGAACGGCTGCCCGGAGTGGGGATCATCCCGCAGATCGAGACTCCGCGCGGAGTGCTGGAGGCCGAGCGGCTGGCCCAGCATGAGGCCGTGGTGGCGCTGTTCTGGGGCACTGAGGACCTGATCACCGGGCTGGGCGGGGTGACCGCGCGTCGTCCCGACGGCTCCCCGCGCGGAGTGATCGCACATATCCGTCACAGTGTGTTGATCACCGCCGCGGCCTGCAGGATCCCTGCCATCGACACCATCTGCGGCTCCATGGCCGACTCCCAGCGGCTGGCCGTGGAGTCTGAGGACGCGGCAGCGGAGGGCTTCCTGGCCAAGGCCTGCGTGCATCCCGACCAGGTGGATGCGGTGCGGCGGGCCTACACCCCGGAGGACGCTGATGTGGAGTGGGCCAAGGCGCTGATCGCGGCCTTTGAGCAGGAGGCCGGGCTGGCCATGGATGAGGGTCGGTACGCCGAGCCCACCACAGTGGGGGCCTTCAGCTTCCGCCACGAGATGATCGACGCCCCGGTGGTGCTGCAGGCCCAGCGCGTGCTCACCCGGTACGAGGCCACGCGCCGCCACTGAAGGGGCGGCGGGGAAGCTGTTCTGCGGTGGTGGTCCTCTCCTCCCTCGTTGCTTGGGCGGAGAGTTGCCGTCCCAGCGCCGAAGCCGCTCTCAGACGGCAACTCTTCGCCCAACCAACTCGTCTGGTCCACAGTGTGATGCCGGTTCCCTGCTCTGAGCTGGGCAGGGGTAATGTCACATCATATGACCACTGCCCTCATCGCCCTCACCATCTGCGGCCTCGTGCTGCTGGTCTCGGCCGTCCAGCGCGTGGCCGGATTCGGGTTCGGCCTGGTGATGGCCCCGTTCCTGGTGGTCCTGTTGGATCCCCACGAGGGCGTGATGCTGGCCAATCTCCTGAGCCTGGTCCCGCCGCTGTTCATCATGTGGGAGCTGCGGTCCCATATCGAATGGCGGAAGTTCTTCTGGCTGGCGCTGGGCAGCACGGTGATCATGATGCCGGCGGCCTGGCTCTCCGTGCAGGCCCCTGCAGGGCCGCTCTACATGGTGGTGGGAGCCGTAGTGCTGGCGGGGGTCGTGGCCTCCTCGATCTTTGCGGGAAGGGTCCATGCCGACGGGCGTGCTCTGCAGGGCCTGACGGGTGCGACGGCGGGTGCGGGTGCGGTGATCGCCGGTGTGGCGGCGCCTCCGCTGACCATCTACGGGATGCTCTCCCGCTGGCCGCTGCTGCCCATGATCGCGACCATGCAGCCGCTCTGGGTGGTCATGGCGGCCTCCGCGGTGGGATCCAAGTGGTACCTGGGCGACGGCGTCGTGCCCGGCCTTCCCTGGTGGGGCTGGCTCGGCGCGTTGGTCGCCATGCCGCTGGGGATCTGGATCGGGCGGATGATCCAGAACGCGGTGGACGCCAAAGTGGTCAGTCGCTTTGTGGTGGGGCTGGCCGTGGTGGGTGCCCTGCTGGCCCTGGTCACCGGGGTGCGAATGACGTTCTTCTGAGCGTCCTGAAGGGACCTTCATTCGATCGGTGGATCGCTTCAGGGGCATTTGTCTTGACAATAGGACAGAGCTCCGAAAGAGTGGTTCCTGACACATTGATCGGTCTCTGACCCGAGGAGGTCTCATATGGCTGAGACGGCAGCACCGCATACGCCTGCGGCAGCCGAAGACGGCACCACATCGCCGCTGCTGATCGGGACAGCCCCTGACTCTTGGGGCGTGTGGTTCCCGGACGACCCCAAGCAGACTCCTTGGGAGCGTTTCCTGGATGAGGTCGCCGAGGCCGGATACCACTACATCGAGCTGGGCCCGTACGGATACCTGCCCACAGAGGCCCCCAAGCTGAAGGACGCCCTGGCCGCACGGGACCTCGAGGTCAGCGCTGGCACCGTCTTCACCGCCTTCCACCGCGAATCGGAGGAGGAACGCAGGGCCACCTGGGATCAGGTGCGCGAAGTCGCCGAGCTCACCCAGGCCGTCGGCGGCGAGCACATCGTGGTCATCCCCGCCATGTGGCGCGACGACGTCACCGGTGAGGCCGTGGAGGACGAGCATCTGAGCCCTTCCCAGTGGGAGCGGCTCTTCGAAGGCCACAACGAGCTCGGGGCATTCCTCCACGAGCAGTACGGGCTGAAGCAGGAGTTCCACTCCCATGCCGACTCTCATGTCTGTGACCAGCAACAGATCACTCGTTTTCTGGAGGGCACCGACCCAGAGTTCGTGAGCCTCTGCCTGGACACCGGTCATGCCGAGTACGGTGGCGCCTCCTCAGCGGAGATCATCCGCACCAGTCCGGAGCGTGTGGGATACCTGCACCTGAAGCAGATCGATCCCCAGGTGATGGAGACCGTCCGCCGTGATGACCTGACCTGGGCCGCGGCCAACCGCGCCGGTGTGATGGTCGAACCGCCCGGCGGCGCACCGGACCTCAATGAGGTGATCGAGGAGCTGGAGAAGCTGAACCGCTCCTTGTACTGCATCGTCGAGCAGGACATGTATCCGGTGCAGTCATTCGAGGTCCCCCTGCCGATCGCATCCCGCACTCGGAAGTACCTGTGCGGCTGCGGCTCGCGCACCCGCATCCGCTGACCGGCATCACGAGGAGAACTGAGAGCCCATGCCCTATGACCTGATCACCACCGGCCGCATCAGCGTGGACGTCTACCCCAACGACATCGGCGTCCCGTTGGACGAGGTCACCAGCTTCGGCCGCTATGTGGGAGGTTCGCCCACCAACGTTGCTGTGGCTGCTGCCCGCCACGGCCGCAGCGCTGCGGTCATCACCCGTACCGGAGAGGACCCCTTCGGTGACTTCCTGCGCTCTGATCTGCGCCGCTACGGCGTGGACACCCAGTGGGTGGGTCAGGTCCCGGACCTGCAGACCCCGGTCACCTTCTGTGCCATCCAGCCGCCTGAGGACTTCCCCCTCTACTTCTACGGGCGGCAGCCCAGCGCTCCGGACTGGGAGATCGACACGGATGAGGTGGACTACGACGCCGTCTGCGCGGCCCGGATCTTCTGGTCCACCGTCACCGGGATGGTCCGTCCGGCCTCGCGTGAGGCCCAGGTGGCCATGCATGAGGCCCGGCCGCGCGCGGAGCTGGCCGAGGGTCAGCACACCATCCTCGACCTCGACTATCGCCCTATGTTCTGGGACTCCAAGGAACAGGCCCGTGAGCAGGTCGAACGTCTCCTGCCCTACGTGACCGTCGCCGTCGGCAACTCGGAGGAATGCTCCGTGGCCGTGGGGGAGGGGACCCCGGATGAGCAGGCAGACCGGCTGCTGGAGGCCGGAGTGAAGCTCGCCGTGGTCAAGCGCGGCTCCGAAGGGGTCATGGCAGCCACCGCCGATGAGCGGGTGATCTCCAAGCCCATCCCCGTGGAGACCGTCAACGGTCTCGGCGCAGGGGACTCCTTCGGAGGGGCCCTGTGCCACGGCCTGCTCGCAGGGTGGCCGCTGGAGACCGTGCTGGACTTCGCCAATGCCGCCGGCGCCCATGTGGCGGCCCAGATCGCCTGTTCGGAGGCGATGCCGGTGCCCGCCGAGGTGGAGAGACTGCTCGCCGAGCGCGGCCGCCCGCTGCCCGGCCGGCCCGCCTGAGAAGAGAGGGAGTAGTGCCGTGATCTTCGATCACCTGACCGTTCCGGAGCCGGGGGATGACCGGCCTGACCGTTATGAGGGGCTCACCCGCATCCGTCTGGAGGACCCCGACGCCGTGCTGCGGGCCGCCCGCGCCCGCCGCCGCCACCCCGGAGCCTCCTACGGTCGGCAGAACTTCATCATCGCCGCCGACCACCCCGCCCGCGGGGCCCTCGCCATCCGCGGCGAGGAGCGGGCTATGGCCGACCGCCGGGTGCTGCTGGACCGGCTGCGCATCGCCCTGGCCCATCCCAAGGTGGACGGCGTTCTGGCTTCCCCGGACATCCTCGACGACCTGCTGCTGCTCGGCGCCCTGGAGGGCAAGCTGGTCTTCGGCTCGATGAACCGGGCCGGCCTTCCCGGCCTGGTCAACGAGATCGATGATCGCTTCACCGGCCACACCGCAGAGGCGCTCGCGGAAGTCGGAGCCGACGGCGGCAAGATGCTCACCCGCATCGCCTTCGACTCAGAGCACACCACCTCCATCCTGGAGAGCACCGCTGAGGCGGTGGACAGCCTGCACAGCCATGGACTGATCGCGATGGTCGAACCCTTCCTCTCCACCGCAGAGGGTGAGAAGGTCAGCAACATCCTCACCGCCGAGGCCGTGGCGCAGTCGGTGGCCATCGCTCAGGCGCTGGGCGCCAGCTCCGCGCGCACCTGGATGAAGCTGCCGGTGGTCGACGGTATGGAGGAGGTCATGGCTTCCACCACGCTGCCCACTGTGCTGCTGGGAGGGGATCCCAACGGGAAGACCGATGAGGTCCTCGAGACCTGGCGCAGCGCTCTCGCGCTCCCCGGGGTCCAGGGCCTCACCGTGGGGCGGACTCTGCTCTACCCCGACGACGGCGACGTCGCGGCCGCCGTGGAGAATGCCGCATCTCTGCTTCGAGACCGTCCACAGGAGATCTGATGAGCACACGTACGCTGTCGGTGGCCCAGGCCACCGTGGAATTCCTCGCCAATCAGTGGACCGTCGACGTCATCGACGGTGAGCGCATCGAGGTCCGCACCATCCCCGGGATGCACGGCATCTTCGGGCATGGGAACCTCGCCGGCGTCGGGCAGGCCCTCAAACAGTCCCAGGTGAAGGCGCCCGGGCTGATGCCCTACTTCCAGGGGCGCAACGAGCAGGGGCTGGTCCATCAGGCCGTGGGCTATGCCCGGCACACCCGCCGCCGGCAGACCTACGGCGTCACCGCCTCCATCGGGCCGGGGTCCACCAATATGGCCACCGGAGCGGCCCTGGCCACCACCAACCGGCTCCCTGCCCTGCTCTTCCCCTCCGATGAGTTCGCCACCCGGGCCCCTGATCCGGTGCTGCAGCAGCTGGAGCTGCCGCATGCCTATGACGTCACCTGTGCTGACCTCTTCCGGCCGATCAGCCGCTACTTCGACCGCGTCCAGCGGCCTGAGCAGCTGTTCTCCGCCCTGCTCAACGGCATGCGCGTGCTCATGGACCCCGCAGAGACCGGTGCGGTCAGCATCTCCCTTCCTCAGGACGTCCAGGCCGAGAGGATCGAGGTTCCGGAGGAGTTCCTGGCTCGCCGCGAATGGCGGATCCGCCGTCCGGATCCGGAGAAGGTGGACATCGCCGACGCCGTGGAGGCGATCCGTTCCGCCGAGCAGCCGCTGATCATCGCCGGCGGCGGCGTCCACTACGCCTTCGCCACGGAGAAGCTGCGGGATTTCGCCGAGGCCACGGGCATCCCGGTCGCCTACACCCAGGCTGGGGTCGGCACCATCGATTGGGACCATCCGCTCGCCCTGGGGGCGATCGGATCCACCGGATCCACCGCTTCCAACGCCTATGCGAAGGAGGCCGACGTCGTCATCGGGCTCGGTACCCGCTATGAGGACTTCACCACGGCCTCCAAGACCGTCTTCCAGAACCCGCAGGTGCGGTTCGTCAACGTCAACGTCACTGGCCTGGACGCCTATAAGCTCGGCGCCTCAGCGCAGATCGTGGCCGATGCAGGCAAGACGCTGCCGGCGCTGCAGAAGGGCCTGGCCTCAGTGGGCTACCGCGCTCCGGAGGCCACCGCGGAGCTGGTTCGCCGGGAGAAGGCTCGTTGGGATGCTGTGGTGGATGAGTCCTTCAGAGTGCGCAACCAGCCTCTGCCGGCTCAGACCGAGATCATCGGTGCCGTCAATGAGGCCATGGATGAGCAGGATGTGGTCATCTGCGCGGCGGGCTCCCTGCCCGGAGATCTGCACAAGCTCTGGAGAGTCAAGGACGCCTACGGCTACCACGTGGAGTACGCCTTCTCCTGCATGGGCTACGAGATCGCCGGCGGACTCGGGGTCAAGCGCGCTGCGCTCGGCGAGGCCGAAGCTGCCGGTCGCGAACCTCAGCAGGGCCGCGACGTCGTCGTCATGGTGGGCGACGGATCCTATCTGATGATGCACACCGAGCTGGTGACCGCAGTGGCCGAGCGGCACAAGCTGATCGTGGTGCTGCTGCAGAACCATGGTTACGCCTCCATCGGTTCGCTCTCGGAGTCTCTGGGCTCTCAGCGCTTCGGCACCAAGTACCGGTACCTGGAGGAGGAGTCCCACAGCTTCGAGGAGGGGGAGACGCTGCCGGTGGACATAGCCGCCAACGCAGAATCCCTGGGTGTCCACGTGATCCGTGTGGAACCGGGATCCGACGCCGTCGACCGTCTCCGCGCCGCAGTGGGCGAGGCCAAGGCTCGGCCTGAGGGCTCCGGCCCGGTCATGGTCCACGTGAACTCTGACCTGTACCTGGACGCCCCGGACTCCGAGTCCTGGTGGGACGTCCCGGTCACCGGAACTTCAGAGCTTGAGTCCACCCAGACCGCCTATCAGACCTACGCAGACCACAAATCCCGGCAGCGGCTCCACGTGGGGCCCACCGGAGCAGCCACCGAAGGAGAGAACGCATGAGCATCGCCGAGATCAATCACTGGATCAGCGGAGCTGAGGACCCTGGGCACGGGGAGCGCCGTCAGGAAGTCTTCAACCCGGCCACCGGGCAGGTCACCGGGAACCTCCATCTGGCCGATCGGGAGGATCTGGAGAAGACATTGGCCGCCGCGCGTGAGGCCGCGGACAGCTGGGCCGAGGTCTCGCTGTCCAAGCGCATGGCGGTGCTCTTCAAGTTCCGTGAGCTGGTTCACGCCCACGTCTCCGAACTCGCCGCGATCGTCACCGCTGAGCATGGCAAGGTGCTCTCCGATGCGGCCGGAGAGGTCGGCCGCGGGCTCGAGGTCGTGGAGTTCGCCTGTGCCCTGCCCCAGACGCTGAAGGGCGAGTACTCGGATCAGGTCTCCACCGGGATCGACGTCTTCTCCTTCCGCCAGCCGCTGGGCGTGGTCGCTGGGATCACCCCGTTCAACTTCCCGGTGATGGTCCCGCTGTGGATGTCACCGATCGCCATCGCCACCGGCAACGCCTTCGTCCTCAAACCCTCGGAGCGGGACCCCTCGGCCGCGCTGCTGCTGGCCGACCTGTGGAAGCAGGCAGGACTTCCCGACGGCGTCTTCCAGGTCCTCCACGGAGACAAGGAGACGGTGGACGGGCTGCTCACCCACGACCTGGTGGACGGTGTCTCCTTCGTGGGGTCCACGCCGATCGCCAAGTATGTGCATGAGACTGCCACCAAGCACGGCAAGCGTGTTCAGGCTCTGGGCGGGGCGAAGAACCATGCTGTTGTCATGCCTGATGCCGATCTGGACCTGGCGGCTGATCACCTGTCTGCGGCCGCGTTCGGCTCTGCGGGCGAACGATGCATGGCGATCTCGGTGGCCGTGGCCGTGGGTGAGGCCGCCGATGAACTCGTCGACAAGGTCGGGGAACGTGCGCGGGACATCACTGTGGGCGACGGCAGCCAGGAAGGTGTCGAAATGGGGCCGTTGATCACCCCAGCCTCCCAGGACCGTGTGCGCAGGGTTGTCACCGAGGCGGAGTCCGATGGGGCCGCGCTGGTGGTGGATGGGCGTGACCTGGTGGTCGAGGGCCGCGAAGAGGGCTTCTTCGTGGGTCCGACCGTCCTGGACCGCGTGAAGCAGGAGATGTCGGCCTATCAGGAGGAGATCTTCGGGCCGGTGCTCGCCGTCATTCGGGTGGACAGCCTGGAGGATGCCATCAAGGTCATCAATGCCAACCCCTATGGCAACGGCACCGCCATCTTCACCTCCTCGGGCTATGCCGCCCGGACATTCAAGCGGCAGGTCACCGTGGGCATGATCGGCGTCAACGTGCCGATTCCGGTGCCCGCCGCGCAGCACTCCTTCGGCGGATGGAAGGACTCGCTGTTCGGCGATCACCACATCTATGGCCCCGACGGTGTGCGCTTCTACACTCGCGGCAAGGCCATCACCGAGCGGTGGCCGGAGCAGAACGAGGCTTCGAACGCTTCGCTGAACTTCCCCTCCAACAGCTGAGGGAGCAAGCCTCCTGAGTGACAGGGGGCATGAGGGAGCGGAACTGATGCGAGCAGCATTCATCACCGGGAGCCGGGCTCTGGAGATCCGAGAGCTCGCGCTCCCGGTGCCCGGTCCCGGTGAAGTCCGCATCCGAGCGGACCGTGTGGGGATCTGCGGATCCGACCTGCACTACTTCCTCCACGGGGAGAACTCCGGCTTTGTGGTCCGTGAGCCCTCCCCGAGGGGCTGAGCACCCGCAGCGCCGCCTTGGCGGAGCCTCTTGCGGTGGCACTCCACGGCCTGACCGCGGCGCAGCGGCTCCAGAGCTCCTCAGCGCCGGATGCCGGAGTCCGGGGTGCCCATGTCCTGGTCGTCGGCGCCGGTCCCATCGGGCTGCTGGCGGCTGCAGCGGCACGGGCCCATGGTGCGGCTTCGGTCACCGTCACCGATGTCCTCTCCGGGCCGTTGGAGCGGGCTCGCGCCGTGGGGGCGGACGAGGTTTGGGCACCTCTGCGCAGAGTCTCCTGGAGAACACCTGGGACCTGGTGCTGGAGTGCTCCGAGGCGGGACCGGCGGCGGCAGCCGCTGTGGCGGTGGTGCGCCCTGCTGGGGTCATCGTGCAGCTGGGCATGGTCTCGGCTGACTTCTCAGGACCACCTGCGGCCTCCCTGATCACCAAGGAGATCGCTCTGGGCGGGTCCTTCCGCTTCCATACGGAGCTGGAGGAGGCGGTGGAGCTCTTGGCGGTCCAGCCTCAGCTCTCCTCGGTGATCACCCATGATTTCGGCCTGGACGAGGCTCTGCAGGCCTTCACGACCGCCGCGGATCCTCAGATCTCAGGCAAGGTTCTGATCTCTCCCCGGACCACACGAATTAATTAGTAAGAATGTCTGGACAATCAAAAATATCCAGCCTAGAGTGACAGCAGTCACAGATCTCGACTGACAGCGAAGTAGGAGACCTCCATGCCATCCCAGGATCTGAGAGTCGCCGTCATCGGCGCGGGACTCATGGGCGCCGACCATGTCGAGCGCATCGCCCACCGGACCGTCCGTGCCGAGGTGAGCGCCGTCGTCGACATCGACGCCGAACGTGCCGCGGGCGCCGCCAAGGCCGCTGAGGGGGCCCAGTGCTTCACCTCCGTGGAGGAGCTCCTCCAGGCGCAGGCGGCCGACGCCGTCGTGCTGGCCACTCCCGGGTTCCTCCACGAGGAGGCGCTCCTGAAGATCCTGGAGGCCGGGCTGCCGGTGATGTGCGAGAAGCCGCTGACCCCGGACCCGGAGTCCTCTCTGCGGGTGATCGAGGTGGAGAAGGCGGCCGGACGGCAGCTCATCCAGGTCGGCTTCATGCGCCGCTTCGACGCCGGATACCGCCGTCTGAAGCAGATCATCGACTCCGGCGAATACGGTGAGCTGCTGATGCTGCATCACCAGCACCGCAACGCCAGCACCCCGGAGACCTTCACCGACGAGATGCTCATCCACGATTCCGTGGTGCACGAGTTCGACGCCGTGCGCTTCTTCTCCGGTGAGGAGATCAGCAACGTGCAGGTCCGCTCCGGCCGCCGGTCCTCGCTGGCCACCAAGCTGGTGCGCGACCCCCAGCATGTGACCATCCAGACAGCCTCAGGGCTGCTGGCCGACGTCGAGATCTTCGTCAACGCGCAGCTGGGCTACCAGGTGCACACCCAGGCCAGCTTCGAGAGGGGAGTGGTGAAGATCGGCGAATCCGGCGGTCATGAGTTCACCGCCGAGCAGGTCACAGGCCGTCAGATAGACCAGAGCTTTCACACCCGCTTCGTGGACGCCTATGACGCGGAGATCCAGCAGTGGGTCGACGATGTCCTCGCCGGGCAGGTCACCGGGCCGAACGCATGGGACGGCTATGCCGCCGCAGCGGTCTGCGCCGCGGGGGCGAAGGCCCAGTCGGAAGGCGGCATCGTGGACGTGGAGCTGGCGGAGAAGCCGGACTTCTACGCCTGATCACCGCTGATCACGACCCTGAGACCACGCTGAGGAGCACATCATGAAGTACACCTTCGACCCCGTCCCCTTCCACCACACCCACTCTCTGCTCGAGTTCCCGCAGGTTGCTGCGGACTTCGGCTTCGAGTGGCTGCAGATGACGCCGCATCCGGACTTCATCCCCTTCTTCCGCCACCCCAAGGCCGACGACGACCTGGTCCGTGCCTTCGGCAAGGCCTGCCAGGACGCCGGCGTCGGGATCTCCTCCATCCTGCCGGTGCAGCGCATCTCCTCCCCGGAGGAGCATCTGCGCCAGGCCGCGGTGAAGAACTGGAAACGCGCCATCCAGATCGCCGTGGACCTAGGGGCGGACCAGATGAACACCGAATTCTCCGGCCGTCCCGAACGCTTCGAGGAGTCTGAGGCCGCCTTCTACCGCTCAATGGAGGAGTTGGTGCCGATCATCGAGCGCGAGGGCGTCAACGTCGCGTTCGATCCTCATCCGGACGACTTCGTGGAGAACGGGATCGAGGCCTGGCGGGTCATCCGCGGCGTGAACTCTAAGAATCTCAGCTTCGTCTACGTGGCCCCCCACATGTTCCACATGCAGGAGGAGATGGGCGAGATCCTGGACCAGGTCGGTGAGCGCCTCCGAGTGGTCCACGTGGCGGACACCCTGGACCACCGGCGTTCGGGAGGGCTGCGCTATATCACCAATCCGCCGGAGTCCCCGGCCCGGGTGCACCAGCACCTGAAGATCGGAGACGGTGACGTGGACTGGGACGTCTTCTTCTTCGAGCTGAACCGCAACGGCTTCCTGGACCGCGACGACTCCGTCATGGTCACCTGCGTCTTCGCAGAGCACGAGAACCACGAAGACGTGACCCGTTATCAGTTGGAAGAGATGCGGCGGCGGACCGAGGCAGCTCGTCGTTGAGCTGTGGCGTTCCGATGCCGCACATGAGAGGACCCGGACCTATGAGAGCCGGGGGATAGGACTGGAGTATGTCTGCCACACCTGCCGCTGCGGGGGCGTCTGCGCCCACAGCGAGGAAACGCCGTTCGTCGTTGATATATATCTTTGGCGCCCTCGGCGGACTCAACTGGGGCTACGACACCGGAGTCATCTCCGCGGCGCTGGTTTACCTACGCCGTGACTTCGAGCTCACCAGCTGGGCCGAGGCCTGGGTCGTCACCGGGCTCATCGTCGGAGCGGTGATCGGCGCTGCATTCGGCGGCAGACTCTCAGACCTCTATGGGCGGCGCAGGGTGCTGCTGTGGACCGCGGTGGCCTTCATCATCGCGCCGTTGGGCATGGCCTGGTCGCCCAATACTGAGGTCCTCTTCCTCTTCCGTGTCGTCGTGGGGCTCGGGGCCGGGCTTGCGGCGGTGACGCTTCCGGTCTATCTTTCGGAGATCGCGCCGGCTCGCATCCGCGGAAAGGTCACTGCCTTCTACGCCCTGGCGATCGTCTTCGGGCAGTTCCTGGGCTTCATCATCGGCGTGGTCTTCGCGCCGATGGAGTCTTGGCGCTGGATGCTGGGGCTCTCCGTGGTGCCTTCCGTCCTCTTCGCCCTGGGCCTGCTGGTCATCTGGGAGACCCCGAGATGGCTGGTCAAGAAGGGCCGGGAGGAGGAGGCCCGGCGGGTGCTCCATTATGACCGCACCCCCGAGGAGGCCCAGCGCGAGCTCGATGAGATCCATGCTGTGCAGAAGGCCGAGGAGGCCGTGGGCGTCAGAGGGCTGAAGGCCCTGACCCAGTCGTGGGTGAAGCCCATCCTGCTGGTAGGCCTGGGTCTGGCGGTGTTCCAGCAGATCATGGGCATCAACGCCATCATGTACTACGCCCCCACCACCCTGCAGAACGTCGGATTCTCCGATGAGGGGGCGATCGGCTCCAATCTCATCATCGGTCTGATGAACATCACGGCGGTCACCCTGGCCCTGATCTTCGCGGACAGGCTGGGCCGCAAGCCTCTGCTGCTCATCGGGGCCGCCGGCACCACCTTGAGCCTGCTGGTCCTGGGCCTGACGAACCTGCTGCTGCCCGAGCCTGACGGTGTTGGCACAGTGGGCATCGTGACCCTGAGTGCCATGGCCATCTATGTCTTCCTCTTCCAGTTCAGTTGGGGCGCGATCGTCTGGGTCCTGCTGGGTGAGATCTTCCCGTTGGGCATCCGCGCCACGGCCATGGCAGTGGCCACCACGGCCCTGTGGTTCGGCAATGGGGTCGTCTCGCTGTTCTTCTCCCCTGTGCTGGAGTGGGCCGGGGTCGGGGCGCTCTACCTCGGGTTTGCCGTGATCTGTGCGTTCGCCTTCGCCTTCACCATCGCAAAGGTCCCGGAGACGAAGAAACGGAGTCTGGAGGAGATCGAGGACAACTTCCGTCAGACCGCGGGCATGCCCGCGATCCCTCTGGGGGTCAAGCGAGGGAGCTGACCCTTTCAAGCGCGGCCCCTCTCGCAGCTCGTACTCCTACGCGTGCAGTGAGAGGGGCCGTGTCTGTCCCCACCGAAGTGCCCTTCGGGGCATCCCAGAGATGGAGAACATCATGACCCAGCAAGAGACCCTCGGAGTCGCCGTCATCGGGGCCGGCATGGCCGGAGCTGCCCATGCCGCCGGGTGGCGCGCGGCGACCACTGTCCGTTCGCCTTTCCCCGCCCAGGTGCGCCTGGTCGCCGTCGCAGACATCGCCGAACCCCTGGCCCGCAGCGTGGCCGGCCGCTACGGCTATGAGCGCACCGAGACCGACTGGCGAGCCCTGCTGACAGCCGATGACGTCGACATCGTCTCGGTGGTGGTGGCGAACCACCTCCACCGGGAGATCGTCGAGGAGCTGCTCGCGGCGGGCAAGCATGTGCTGTGCGAGAAGCCCCTCAGCGACAGCATCGAGGACGCTCAGGCCATGGCCGAGGCGGCGCGGAAATCGCCGCAGGTGGCCCGTGTGGGCTTCACCTACCAGCGTGCTCCTGGTGTGGCGGCGCTGAGCGATCTCGTTCGGGACGGCACGCTCGGAGAGGTGGTCCACCTCAACGGGCGCTACTACTCCGACTATGCCTGCAGCCCGCAGGTCCCGATGACCTGGCGCTATCGCGGCTCTCCGGGCTCGGGTGCGCTGGCAGATGTCGGAAGCCACCTGTTGGCCGCCGCCGAACTGGTGGCCGGGCCCATCCGCAACGTCTCAGGAGCGAGGTTCCGCACCGTGATCCCCGAGCGGCCACTGCCCAAGGGTGCCACCGTCGGCCATGGGCTGGTGGAGGTCACGGATGAGACCGAGGCTGTCACCAATGACGACTGGGCTGGGCTGACCGTGGAGTTTGACCAGGCCTCAGGGACTCTGGAGGCCTCCCGGGTGGCACCGGGACACCCCAACGGGCACCGGCTGGAGATCACCTGCACGAAGGGCTCAGCGATCTGGGATCAGGAGAGTCCCTCCGAGATCCAGCTCTTCCTCCATGACGACCAGGTGGCGGCTCATCAGAACGGTTTCCGCGTGGTCAAGCTCGGCCCGGGCCACCCGTATATCGCTGAGGGCTACCCCATGGTGGCCCCAGGCATCGGCGTCGGTCAGAACGATACGTTCATCTTCCAAGCTCGTGCATTCCTGGAGGAGGTCGTGGGTCTGCCCGAGGAGGAGTCCTGGCCGCGCTGCGCGAGCTTCGACGACGGCCTGCGCAATATGCGAGTGATCGAGGCCGCGGCGCGTTCGGCGGCGGCCGACGGTGTCGCCGTCACTCTGGACTGAGAGGCAGGACCTGGATGCATCTGGGACTCTATACCGCACCGCTGCACGACCGGCCGTTGGACCGGGCACTGGAAGTGGTCTCTGGGGCGGGGCTGGATGCCGTGGAGCTCAACTCCGGCGGCTTCCTCCCCGCTGCCCATATCCCGGTGGAGGAGATCGACGCCGACCCCTCGGTCGGTCAGGTCTGGTTGCAGACCTTCGAAGGCAGTGGGGTCTCCCTGCAGGGACTCAACTGCAACGGGAACCCGATGCACCCGGACCCCAGAACGGCCCAGAAGCATGCTGAGGACCTCCGCCGCAGCATTCGGGTGGCCGGTGCGCTGGGGCAGAGCCGCGTGGTCACCATGTCAGGGCTCCCCGGAGCCGAACCGGGCGCGGTGCAACCTACATGGGTTGTCAACGCTTGGTCTTCGCGCGCACTGGACATCATGGACTTCCAGTGGTCGGTCGCTGTGCCGTTCTGGCGGGAGATCGATCAGCTGGCCCGTGAGAACGGCGTGATGGTGGCATTGGAACTTCATCCGCAGAACCTTGTGTTCAACCCGCCGAGTTTCCTGGAGCTGCTCGAGCACACAGGTGCCACGAATCTGGGCGTGGAGCTCGATGCCAGCCATCTGTTCTGGCAGCAGATGGACCCTGTCCATGTGGTGGAGCGACTGGGGAGGCACGTGGTGCACGCGGCGGCCAAAGATGTACGGATCAACCCGGAAGCTGCCTGGTGCGGAGTGCTGGACAACAGCTTCCGACGTCGGGCTCCGCACGAGGAACGTGTGCAGATCGGTGCTGACGAGTGGGTCAATGAGTGGCCTCAGGAAGCGGCCTGGGACTTCGTGGCTCTGGGGCGAGGTCGCGGAGCCGAGTACTGGGCCCGGTTCCTCACGGCGCTGCACGCTGTGGACCCGGACATCGCCTGCCATATCGAGCACGAGGACACCTCGTTGGGTGCCGAAGAAGGTGTGTTGGAATCGGCAGAGGTCCTGGTCCAGGCCGCCCGTCTGGCCGGACTGCGGTGACTGCTGCTCGATCAGCGCAGTCCGGTCAGACGGTCGAGTGCGCCTCTTCGCTCAGCCCGCGAACGGCAGGCGGGAGTCGATCTCCTGATCGTCCCAGGTCTTCCGGATCCAGCCGTGGTGGGGGTCATCGCTGATCAGCCACTGACGGACAGGTCCACCGCCGGCCATGACGTTGAGGTAGTACATGTCATGGCCGGGAGGGGTCATCGCCGGACCGTGCCAGCCGTAGGGGACCAGCACGACGTCGCCGGTGCGAACCTCCGCGGTCACGTCGATCTCCCGCTCATCCGAGGCGTAGACGCGCTGATATCCCATGGCGTCCGGCCCGCCCTGCTCGGAGGAGGGGATGGGCATATCGCGGGAGGTCTGCATCTCGAAGTAGTAGATCTCCTCGAGCGCGGTCTCGCCCTCGGCCTCCTCGTCATGCTTATGCGGCGGGTAGGAGGACCAGTTGCCCGCCGGGGTCAGCACTTCACAGACGATGAACCGGTCGGCCTCCAGAGCGGCCGGTGTACCGAAGTTGTGCACCTGACGGGAAGCGACGCCGGCCCCGCGCAGCTCCACGGGCGTCTCCTCCTGAGTGATCAGCCGCACCGGGTGCTCCTGCTGGGCCGGGGCTGAGGCCACTGCGATCCGGCCCCCTTCTGCTGAGGTGATGGTCACGGGGCGCCCGATTCCGGTGTAGAGCACATCGCTGGGACCGTGGAACACGGAGGGGCGCCCGCGCAGCTCGTAGTGTTCGCCGTCGACCTCGGCGGAGAATGAGCCGGCCAGCGGCACCAGGATCCTCTCCTCGGTCTGAGCCTCAAGGCTCACCGACTGTCCCGCTTCCAGCTGTGCCACGCGCAGGCCGGTGTGCTTCCAGTCGGGGACCTGAGCGGTCGAGTCCGGCGTGCCCAGATCCACGGTCCACGGTCCCTGCCGGGCTGATCCTGCGGGGTGGAACCAGGGGCTCTGCGCGGAGCCTGCTGCGGTGTTCGCGGACATGGGGGCCTGCCTTTCGTCGTCGGTGTCAGTTCACCAGCGTGATGTCGAAGGAGTAGCGGTCAGCCCGGTAGAGGTGGCGACCGCATTCCACTGCGCTCCCTCGGCTGTCCAGCGCGGTGCGCTCCATCAGGACCAGCGGGGAGCCCTTCTCCACAGCGAGCTGCTCTGCCTGATCGGCGTCGGCCGCCGCCGCGCCCACCGTCTGGTAGGCCATGCGGAAGTCGACGCCGGATTTGCGCAGTACGTTGTAGAGCCCGTCATGCTCGAGGACCTCTTCGGTCAGCTCGGCGACCTCCGGCGGGATCCAGTTCTCCATGAGTGCCAGCGGGCGGCCGTCCACTCGGCGCAGGCGCAGCAGGTGCTGCACGGTCGTGCCGGCGGAGAGGCCGAGCTTCTTGCAGATGCCCTCATCAGCGGTGACGTTCTCCAGGGAGAGCACGGTGGTCTTGGGCTCTGCGCCCTCCTCCTGGAGGTCGTTGTAGAGGCTGGACAGCTTCAGGTTGCGCCGGACCGGCGGTCCGACCACCTGGGTGCCCACGCCGCGGCGCCGCACCACCAGGCCGTCCCGTACCAGCTGATCCATAGCCTGCCGCATCGTGGGGCGCGAGAGGCTGTAGCGCTGGGCCAGGGCGATCTCGTTCTCCAGTTTGGTCTCCGGAGGGAGGGCGCCTTCCCGGATGGCACGTTCGAAGGCCGATGCCACCTGGTGATAGAGGGGCACCGGTGACGAGCGGTCCAGAGCGATGTCCAGATCGAGGGGCACGACTGACTCCTTCATTGCATATGTCAGTTTGTCATGACATTAGCCTGTTGGGAAGACCGAACAGTCTGACGACATGACTGAGCAGGTGACCTGAGTGTGACATATACGGATGTCAGTCGCATGACGTGGGGCTGAGGGGAGATGCGTGACCGCTCTCGGGCATCATGGAGGGATGCTCAGAGCGCGCAGTCCTAGGCTGATCTACATCTTCGGAGCCCTCGGTGGTCTGAACTGGGGCTATGACACCGGCGTCATCTCCGCCGCCCTGGTCTATCTGCGGCGGGACTTCGAGTTGAGCAGCTGGGCCGAGGGCGGCGTCGTCACCGCTCTGGCCCTGGGCGCGGTCCTCGGCGCGGCTTTGGGCGGGCGGCTCTCCGACGCCTGCGGGCGCCGCGTGGTCCTGATGATCACTGCCGCGCTGTTCACCCTGGCACCCATCGGCATGGCCCTGTCGCCGAACACGGAGACCCTCTTCGGCTTCCGCCTGATGGTGGGACTGGGGACCGGCCTGGCCGCCGTCGTGCTGCCCGTCTATCTCTCCGAGATGTCGCCGCGGAAGATCCGTGGCCGCGTCACCGCCTTCTACGTGCTGGCCATCGTGATCGGCCAGTTCCTCGGCTTCCTGATCGGTGTGGCCTTCGCGCCCATGGAGTCCTGGCGCTGGATGCTGGGGCTCTCGGTGGTGCCCTCGCTGCTCTTCGCCCTGGGCCTGCTGGCCGTCCGCGAGACCCCGCGCTGGCTGGTCCGCCAGGGCCGCGAACAGGAGGCCCTCCAGCTGCTCCTGCGCGACCGCAGCCCCGAGGAGGCGCGCGGCGAGCTGGAAGACATCCACACGGTCCAGCAGCAGGAGGAACGCGACGGCGTCCGCGGCCTCCGCGCCCTGGCCCAGCGCTGGGTGCTGGCCATCCTGCTGATCGGATTCGGGCTCGGCGTCTTCCAGCAGATCATGGGCATCAACGCGGTGCTCTACTACGCGCCCACCACACTGCAGAACGTGGGCTTCTCCGACGAGGGGGCCATCGCCTCCAACCTCATCATCGGTGCGCTGAACATCCTGGCGGTCTGGGTGGCCATCACCTACACCGACCGCTGGGGCCGCCGGCCCATGCTCCTGGTGGGCGCGGCCGGCACCGCGATCTCCCTGGCGGTGCTCGCCGCGGTGAACCTCAGCATGCCCGTCCCCGACGGCTTCGGCCCGCTGGGCATCATCACCCTGACCTGTCTGGGCGTGTTCATCTTCCTGTTCCAGGTCAGCTGGGGTGCCCTGGTCTGGGTGGTGCTCGGCGAGATCTTCCCGCTGGGCGTCCGCGCGGCCGCCATGGGCGTGGTCACCGCCGCCCACTGGGTGGCCAACGGCCTGGTCTCATTGTTCTTCCCCACGGTGCTGGCGGCCTTCGGCGTCGGGTGGGTCTTCGCCGGGTTCGCAGGCATCTGCGCGGCCGCATTCCTCTTCACCTGGGCCAAGGTCCCGGAGACCAAGGAGCGCTCGCTGGAGCAGATCGAGCAGTCCTTCCGCCGATGAGCGGGCTGCCTTCCTCCTCCAACGATTCGAGCCGGGTTTCGGCCCTTATGGCGCCGTTTTCAAGCTGAAAAGGGCGGAAACCCGGCTCGAATCGGAAGAAGAGACGACACGACGACGGCGGCCAGCCGGTACGCACTCGAGCGTGCCACTCGAGGCCGGGCACCGGCTACGATGTCGAGGGATGACGGCACTGAGGGCGGCGCTGACGGCGCGGAGGATGGCAGGGGAGAGCTCAGCCTGGTCCCTGCTCCGGGCGGCGAACGCTCCGGTGGCCGTCGCAGTGCTCGGGGAGCATCTGGCCGATCCGCAGCGGGAGGTCCCGGCCTCGGAGCTCGTCGAAGCGGTCGAAGCCGACCTCGACGAACTGCGCAGCCACGGTTTCAGCCTTCCCCAGGCAGCGCTGCAGTACTGCAAGTCCTGGCTTGATGCGGGCTTCCTCATCCGCCGTCCCTCTCAGACGCGGGACGAGCTGTACTCCCTCTCCGACGGCGCTCTGGCAGCCATCCGGTTCGTCCAGGAGCTCTCCGCTCCGCGCAGCACGGTCACCGAATCACGGCTGACCACCATCGTCGACCGCATCCGTCAGCTCAGCATCGACACCGATCCGGACGTCACACGGCGCATCGAGGCTCTCCGCGCTGAGCGTTACCGCATCGATCAGCAGATCAGTCGGCTGGCCGTCGGCGAGGTCCAGGTGTTGGAGTCCGACCGTGCCGCCGAACAGGTGGGGGACATCCTCTCACTGGTCTCCGAGCTGCCGGAGGACTTCGCGCGTCTGCGGGCAGACCTGGAAGAGATCAACGGGCAGCTGAGGCGCAGGCTCATCGAAGAGCCGCAGTCCAGGGGCAGCGTGCTCGACGAGATCTTCCGCGGGGTCGACATGCTCCAGAGCTCCCCGGCCGGCCGTTCTTTCACCGCCTTCTATGCCCTGATCCTGGATCCTGAGCGGACCGTGTCCCTGGACGAGGACATCGACGCCCTGCTGGAGAGGCCGTTCGCCCGCAGCCTGAGCGTCGAGCAGCGTGCCCAGCTGCGGCGCCTCCTGCCGGTGATGCAGGATTCCTCCAGCGAGATCCACCAGGTGATGACCTCGCTCTCCCGCAGCCTGCGCCGATTCGTACAGTCCGAGGAGCTGGCCGAGGAGCGGCAGGTCCATCAGCTGCTGCGCGAGGCCACGGGCAAGGCGCATGTCCTCTTCGAGCAGGGGCTCCGGCCCTTCCGGGAGATCGGCTATGAACTGGGCCTGACCAGGGTGCCTGTGGGCAGCGTCGCCGCGGTGAAGCTGCACGACCCGGAGGACTCAGCTGTCGTCGAGAAGGTGACGCAGACCGCACCTCCTCCGGTGGACGTGGAAGAACTGCGGGCAAGTGTGCGTGAATCGGAGATCGACAGCGCCGAACTCATCGACAACGTCAACGCTGTGCTGGCCGATCATGGGCCGAGCACCCTCGGCGAAGTGCTCGCAAGCCGGCCCGCGACGCAGGGTGTGGCCTCCGTGATCGGGCTCGTGGTCCTCGCCGAGGAGCATGCGGCTCCCGTTCCGGGGCGCAGCGAACAGGTTCGTTGGACCCCAGCGGGGCCGGACTCCGGAAGCGGGGAGGAGACCGCTTCGGAGGAACGCCAGGCCTCTCTGCCCGTCTACCTCTTCAAGGAGCCCATCGGATGACCGAGACCCCGCAGACCGGGACGGACCAGAAAGAGCAGGGGAGCGTCCCGGAGGGGCAGACGCTCTGGGACGGCGACAGCGGCACACTGCGGGCCGGCTCCCGGCGTGCGCTCGCCGCGCTCATCAAAGGTCCCTATATCTCGGCAGAGCGTCAGTCCCAGAACTGGCGCGCCCTCATGGCAGACACCGACTCCATCCGCTCCAGGCTGGCCGATATGTTCCTCGACCTGGTGGTCGACGCCGAACGTGGGGTGGCGTTCGTCAGAAATGCCGAGACCTACGACGGCGAGGCGCCCCAGGTGGTCAGGACCCGCTCCTTGACCCTGATGGACACTGCGATGCTGCTGCATCTGCGGCGGGAGCTGGTCAGCGTTCCGGCGGGCCAGCGGGTCATCGTCGGACGCGAAGAGGTCTTTGAGCAGCTCGCTGGATATCGTGACGCCGCCTCCACCGATGCCGCGCTGTTCGCCAAGCGGATCAGGGCCTCCTGGGACGCCATGAGCAAGCTCGGCATCCTCCAGCCCACTCCCGCCACCCAGACGGAAGGCCGGTATGAGATCTCTCCGGTGCTGCGGCTGATCTTCGGGCCGGATGAGATCAGCGCGGTGAGCGCGGTCTACGACGGCATGCTCGCCGGCGGTCAGGTGAGCGTGTCAGAGGGTGATGAGAGCCTGTCCGAGGATGAAGGCTCCCCGGACGAGGAGCCGCGGGAAGACACTGATGATTCGGAGGACGGCGTATGACGGAGCACCCGGGCCAGTGGCGGCTGAGGCAGATCCAACTGGTCAACTGGGGGACCTTCCACGGTCTGCACACGATCGAGGTCTCCCGCAGGGGTTTCCTGCTGACCGGTCGCTCCGGATCGGGGAAGTCGTCTGTGGTCGACGCCATCACTGCTGTGCTCACCCCGGGCGCGAAGTCCAGCTTCAACGCGGCGGCAGCCGATGAGTCCTCCCTCGGCTCCGACCGGAACAAGCTCACCTACGTCCGGGGCGCCTATGCCCGGGGAGCCGACGAGGAGACCGGAGAGGTGACCGTCCAGTACCTGCGCAGAGGCGCCACGTGGAGCGGCATCCTGCTGCGCTATGGCGACGGCACCGGGAGGGTCCGCTCCCTGGTGAAGCTCTTCCACGCCAGGCGGACCGCGGCGAAGCCGGGCGATCTCTCGGAGCTGCATGTCCTCACCCAGGAGGAGACCGGTCTGATGGCCTTCGAGGAGTTCATGCGGGCCGGCATCGCGGAGAGAGCTCTGAAGAAGGCGATGCGCAAAGCCTTCGTGCATAAGCAGCACGGGCGGTTCGCCGCCCGCTTCGCCCGGGAGCTCGGCATCAGTGGGGAACGGGCCCTGCTGCTCCTGCACAAAACTCAATCGGCCAAGAACCTGGGCACTCTGGATGATCTCTTCCGCGGCTTCATGCTGGACGAGCCGGACACCTTCGAGCTCGCCGAGCGGGCCGTCGAGCAGTTCGGCGAACTCTCCGAAGCCCATCGGGCAGTGGTGGCCGCCCGCCGGCAGATCGAGCGCCTGGAGCCGCTGGCCGAGGCGGCTCGCGAGTATGAGGAGGCCGAGGCGGAGCTCTCGCGCGTCGAGAAGCTCAGCACGGCGCGCGAAGCCTTCACCCGGCGTCAGAAGATCCGGCTCCTGGAGGATGCCCAGCAGCATGCTGCGGCGCGGGGCCGCGAGGCACGGCTGGAGCACCAGCGCGCTGAGCAGCGGCTGCACAGCGCTGAAGTGCAGCGGCGCGGGGCACAGGCCGCGGTGGACGCCCAGGGCGGAGCGCAGCTGGAAGCCCTGGCCATGAAGATCACGGCGCGGAGGGAACGGCTCCAGGACGCCCAGGGCCGGCTGGCGCATCTGGGGTCGAAGCTGAAGGCGGTGGATCTCCCCGCGGTGGAGAACAGCGCCGACCTTGAGGCGCTGCATGACCTGGCAGAGCAGGTTCTGCAGGAGGAGGAGAAGGACCGCGGCGCCGTGCAGCAGGAGATGCAGCAGCTCCACGAGGAGCGGGCGCGCGCTGTCTTCCGCCGGGAGGAGCTGCGGGACGAGGCGGCCTCCATGAAGGGCCGACGTTCCAACATCGACCGCCGCCTCATCCAGGCGCGGGAGATCCTGCTGAGGACGACCGGACTGCCGGAGAGCTCCTTGGCCTATGCCGCCGAGCTGCTGCAGGTCCGGCAGGAGTACGGGGAATGGACGGGAGCGCTGGAACGAGTGCTGCGTCCCCTGGCCGCAGTGATGCTGGTGCCCGCCGCCCAGGAGGAAGCCGTCCGTTCCGCCGTGGACGTGGCCCATCTGGGCGCCCGGCTGAGATACCAGGTGGTCCCGGTGACAGTGGAGAGTCCGCGGCCCGTCGTCTCGGAGGCCTCCCTGGTGCATCGTGTGGAGGTGGCTGACGGCCAGTTCGCTGCCTGGCTGCACGCGGAGCTTTCGGCCCGCTATGATTACACGTGTGTGGAGAGCTCCGAGGAGCTGGCCGGGGTGGAGCGGGGAGTCACCCGCGCCGGGCAGGTGAAGCGTGGCCGGCGCAGCTATGAGAAGGATGACCGCCGGCCGGTGGATGACCGGAGCGGCTGGATCCTCGGCTTCGACAACGACTCCAAGGTGGAGCATTATCTGAACCTCTTGAGGGACGCTGACGAGGAGGTCGCCCGGGCCGAGGAGCAGCTGGGAGCTGCTGAGCGGAGACGCAGGCTCGCTCAGCGCCGTCTCGACGTGTTGCAGGAGAGCCGGGAGCTGACCTGGGAACAGCTGGATGAGGTATCCCGGAAGCGGGAGCTCCAGGAGGCCGAAGAGGCTGAGGCGGTGCTCCTGGCTGAGGACGGTGACCTGCGGGCGGCCCAACATCGTCTGGCACAGGCAGAGAAGCTGGAGGCCGAAGCCAAGGAGGCGGCCCGCGAGGCGCAGAAGGACCGGCTCCAGGCGGAGAACGAAGCGGAGGACCTTGCGGCTCAGCGTGACCGGCTGCGGCAGGAGCCTGCCGCCGAAATCGACGAAAAGGCTGAGCAGGAGCTGCAGGAGGTCTTCGCGCAGGTCCGCGAAGAGCGGAAGATCACCCATCAGAGCATCGACGCCGATTCCGCCAAGGTGGCCGAGGTGCTCAGCCGGCGGGAGCGGCGTGCCGCTGACGCTCGGCGCAGCGCGGCATCGGAGATTGAGAAGATCGCCTATGCCTTCACCGTCGAATGGCCGGCCGAGGCTTCGGAGGCCACCGCGGATGTCGAAGGACGCGCCGAATTTCTGCGGATCCTGGAACGGCTGCGAGCTGACCGTCTTCCAGATTTCGAGCAGCGGTTCTTCGACATGCTCAGGGAGCAGTCCCAGCAGAACGTCGGCCTGCTCGCCGAACGCATCCGCAGCGCACCCCGGGAGGTGAAGAACAGGGTGGCGCCCATCAACGAGTCTCTGCGGCGCAGCCCCTTCTCCCCCGGGCGACACTTGCAGATCAGGGTCGAGCACAGCCCGCCGACCATGGCCAAGGACTTTCTGACCGATCTCGGCACCATCACCCATGAGGCCTTCGCCTTCGAGCAGGACCGGGAAGAGGCTGAGCGTCGGTTTGCGGTGATGGACCGGGTGATGCGCCAGCTGGCCTCTTCCGAGGCCGCCGACCGCAGTTGGCGGGCCCAGTGCTTGGACACACGCCGGCACGTGAAGTTCGTGGGGCTGGAGATGGACTCCGAGGGCACTGTGATGGACGTCCATGAATCCGGGCAGGGACGCTCCGGCGGGCAGAAGCAGAAGCTGGTGGTCTTCTGCCTGGCCGCGGCTCTGCGGTATCAGCTCGCCCCTGAGGCCGAACAGGTGCCGGTCTATGGATCGGTCGTGATGGATGAGGCCTTCGACAAGTCCGACGTCACCTTCACCCGGATGGCGCTGGACATCTTTGCTGAGTTCGGCTTCCACATGATCTTGGCGACCCCGTTGAAGATGCTGCAGGTGCTGGAGGGCTATGTCGGCGGAGTCTCCCTGGTCACCTGCCGCGACAGCAAGGACTCCCACGCCACCCCGGTGACCTGGGAGGAAGCGAGGAGACGCCAGGATGAGGACGGGTCTGAGGAAGCTGGCCCACCCGCCTCTGCGAAGAACACGGACGATGCCGAGCCTGAGGCGCTGTTCGAGGTGGATGATGCTCACAGTCGCTGAGGCCCAGCAGAAGCTGGCAGGTCTCTACGGCCGGCGTTTCGACCGGTGGGCGGTGGACGGGGCTCCAGCGACGGCGGCTGACATTCCGTTGCGTCCGCCCACTGAGACCACGGCGCTGCGTGAGCCGCAGCGGGTCTCCTCCTGGATCGCAGAATGGGGCGAGGTCCATCAGAAGCTGGTGTCCGGGAGCGCAGTCGTGTGGGAGACCCGGCGCTGGCCGAACGCCGGGACGAACACAATGGCCACCCGTCTGGTCCTCCAGCGTCCGGAGGACCTGGCGGCATTCATCCGGCAGGGTGCCCATTGGTCAGCCTCCTGCCGGCGTGCCCAGCAGCTCAGGGAGGTGGTGGAGAAACATGCTGCGGAGGCAGGGGCCGAGGCCGAACCGGTGAGAGATGCGCTGCGGCGCAGTCTGAAGGACATCGTCGCGCTGCCGCAGCCCCACTATGAGCGGCTCCTCGACGTCGTGGACTGGCTCATCCGCCATCCTGAGTCAGATGTCTTTCCGCGTCAGCTTCCGGTCCGCGGAGTGGATACCAAATGGCTGGAATCGCACCGGAAGATCGTCGGCACGTTGGTCTCCTCCCTGACCGGGGACGCCTCCCTGGGTCTGCGGCCCCTGCCTGCCAGGCTGCGCATCCGGGTTTTGGATCCGGCGCTGGCGCCCGGCGGTTTGAGAGACATCAGCGCCCCCGTGGCGGAGCTTGTCCGGTGGGAGACCCGCCCGCGCTGCGCCGTCGTGGTGGAGAATCTGCAGACCCTGCTCGGTCTGCCGGACATGCCGGGGGTCATCGGAATCCACAATCCGGGCAGCACCGGGGCTCCATTGTTGGCAGAGCTCGGATGGCTCCGAGGAGTAGGACTGATCTATTGGGGCGATCTCGACGTGGAGGGTCTGCGGATCCTCAGCCGGGTCAGGAGCAGGTTCCCGCAGACGCGTTCTGTTCTGACCGACCGCGACACTCTGGAGAGCCATCTGGATCTCACGGTGCCCGACCATGAACGGGCCTCCAGGACCATGCCTGAACATCTCACGCCGGAGGAGCGGGAGCTCTTCCTGGCGCTGGAGGAGCATGGAAGAGTGCGGCTGGAGCAGGAGCGCATCCCGTGGGACCGGGCACTCGCAGCCCTGCATGACGCGGTGACGCCGTGATGGAGTGCCGCCGTGACCCCACCCAGACGTGCCAGTCGACGCCACCGGATGCTTCCGTCAGGGCCCCAGGAGGGCCAGCGGGGCGACCAGGACGCCATCTGCCCGGGTGTAGGCTTGCTCGCCGGAAGTGACGACCATGCGCGTCAGCCGACGGCCGTCGCTCACCTTCTCCTGAAGCCAGTTCAGGTGCTTCACGTGCTCGTTGCGGGCAGCACCGGCCAGCTTCACCTCCACGGCGAGAGTGTTGCGCTCCCAGTCCTCCAGGATGAGATCGATCTCTTGGCGGCCCCCTTTGGTGCGGAGTTGGCGGACGTGGGTCTGGTTCGCCTCGCCATATACGCGCAGGGACTGGACGGCCAGAGATTCGAAGAGCGCTCCCAGCCATGTCTCCCCGTCCGGAGCCAGGACATTGCGCTCGCCTCTCAGAAGGCCTTCCGGCCCGATGCCGGCCAGGTGGGCAGGAAGAGCTGGGTCCACCATATGGTGCTTCGGGGACCGGATCAGCGTGGTGAGCGGAGCCAGAGAAGGCATCCAGGCGGGCACCGGGTCCAGGATGAAGAGGCGGGTGAGCAGGTCTCTGTATCGCATGACGGTCTTCTTGTCGGGCTTCTCGGACTGTCCGGGAGTCGCAGCCCTGAGGATCGTCTCGTAGCTGGCGTCAGTGGCCGTTGCTGCGCCATAGGCGGTGATCCAGGCCTTCAGCGTCTCCGGTTCCCGGATACGTCCGCCGGCGGCGGGAATGTCCTTTTCGGCCAGACGGTCTACGTATGTCTGGATGCGGTGACGCCGGACTTTGGGGCTCAGGTCCCGGATGCCGGGCAGTCCCGAGCGAAAGATCTCGTCGATGTAGTCGCGCAGCGTCCTCTGCGTCGTGCCCCGAATCTGTTGGGGTTCTCCGCGGAGCAGCTTTCCGATAGATATGGTCGGTGTTTCAAAGTTTCGTTCCATCAGCGTCATCGGGCGCAGAGTGAATCTGTCGATGCGGCCAGCTCCGCTGTGGATGCGTGTTCCGGGAGGAAGATCTGCGGAGCCGGCCAGAAGAAAACGACCTCCGGATGGATCGTCGTCGACTGCTGTCTTCACCGCGTCCCAGAGAGGCGGGTGAAGCTGCCATTCGTCGATGAAGACGGGAAACGGCCCATCGTTGATCATCTCAGGTTCGGCGCTGAGCACCTCCCGCTGATGGGTCCGCTGGAGGGAATAGACCGTGCGGGCACGCTGGGTCGCCGTCGCCGTCTTGCCGACGCCTTTGGCGCCTTCCAGAGCTACGGCGGCCATCTCAGGGAGAAGCTCGTCGAGAAGATCGTCCACGATCCGCCGTCGATACTCCACCATGAGTGAAATCCCCCATCCGTGCGCCCTAAAATCCACCGTTGGTACAGATTTAACTCCACTATCGGTGCAGAGTCAATGATTGGTCTCTTCCCCCTCGAGTGGCACCTTCGGGTCGTCAGAAGCGCCGTGACCCCACCCAGACGTGCCACTCGACGCCGCTTCCCCGGTACCGCCCCAGCGCCCACCCCACACACGACGACGGCGGCCGGCCATCTTCTCCAGATGGGCGGCCGCCGTCGTCGTTCTGCTTCAGCTGAGGATCAGGCTCCTGCGCGCTGATGCTCGCGTGCCTGGTGCTCCAGCTTCACCGTCCACTCCTCGCCGGGGGCCAGCTGCTTGGCCTTGCCTTCGACGTTGACGTCGATGGGCTCCGCCGAGCCCTCGGAGAGCTTCAGGTTCACCTCTTCGTGGTCGATGTGCACCACGATCGGCTGGTTGCGGTAGCGCATCCGGAAGGTGACCTCCGGCAGCTCGTCCGGCAGCAGAGGGTGCATCCACAGCGCATCCGCGCGGGTCTCGATGCCGGCGTAGCTGCGGATCACCATGTCCACCGTGCCGGCCATCATGCCCAGGTGGATGCCCTCGCGGGTGGTGCCGCCCTGTGTATCGGAGAGGTCGGACTCCAGAGCCTCCTTGAAGAGGTTCCAGGAGCCGGCTCGGTCGAAGCGCGCCGCCACCCAGGCGTGCACAAGCCGGGAGAGCGTGGAGCCGTGGGAGGAGCGGGCCAGGTAGTACTCCACCGTGTTTCCGAAGTCCTCGATGGTCAGCTCATATCCCATGTGGTCCATAGTGTTGATGAGCTCATCGGCGGAGAACAGGTAGCAGAGCATCAGCACATCGGCCTGCTTGGAGAGCTTGTACCGGTTGGTGGCGTCGTCCTCGGCCTGCAGGATCAGGTCCAGGCGGCCGATGTTGCCGTACTTGGCCTTATAGCCCTCCCAGTCGAACTCCAGCAGGTCCTCGTAGCCGTCGAACTGGCTGATCACGCCGTCGGAGTGGAAGTGCAGGCGAAGACGCTGGGAGATGTGCTCCCAGTGGTCCAGCTCGTCCTCGAAGATGTCCAGCCACTCGGAGAGCGGGTCATCGCGGCCGTCCAGCTCGCGGACCATCTGCGCGGTGTGGCGCAGCATGTAGGAGGTCATGACGTTGGTGTATGCGTTGTTCCGCAGACCCGAGCCCGGAGTGTCCGGGTAGCCGTCGTGGTACTCGTCCGGGCCCATCACGCCGTCGATGTCGTAGCGGTCGGACCCGGGGTCGTACTCGGACAGGGAGACGAAGAACCGGCTGATCTCCACCAGCATCTCCGCACCGTAGTCGGAGAGGAAGGTGTAGTCCTGGGTGATCTCGAAGTACTGCAGCACCGAGTAGGCGATGGCCAGCGAGACGTGGCGCTGCCGGTGCGAGTTGTCCGGCATCCACATGTTCGAGCGCGGGTTCCACAGCTCGGTGGGAGTCTCCTCGCGGCCGTCGGAGCCGGCCTGCCAGGGGAACATCGCACCCTCGTAGCCCTCGGCGCGCGCCATGGCACGGGCCTCGCTGAGCCGGCGGTACCGGTAGAGCAGCAGACCACGGGTCAGCTCCGGGCGGCGCAGCGTGAGCATCGGGTACATGAACATCTCGTCCCAGAACAGGTGACCGCGGTAGCCCTCGCCGGAGAGGCCGCGGGCCGGCAGGGTCGCATCCAGGTCGTGGCGGGCGCCGAAGGCGGTCTGCAGCACGTGGAAGGTGTGCAGGTTCAGCGCCAGCTGCTGACGGTTGGGATCCGAGCCGATGGAGACGGCGAACCGGTGCCACAGCACGCCCCACATCTCCTCGTGGTAGGTCAGCATGGTGCGGAAGCGAGAGGCCCTCTGCACCTTCTTGACCGCGTTGTGCCACACCGTGGAGATCGCGTGGTCATGGGAGTTGGAGACTGCGGCGATCTTCTCGATCTTGACCGGCTGGCCGGCGTCGAGGTGTAGGGAGATGTCTTGGCCGGCCACCAGGTCGCCCTCGTGCACCGGGCGGCGCATCGGACGGGTGCTGCCGTTGGTCATCACCGAGGTGCGGGTCGCGACGGCGATCTGCACCTTGGACTGGTTGGTCTCGGTCTCCAGCAGGACGGTCTCGCCGTCCACCTCCCGGGAGTCCACCGGGCTGAGGTGGTTGCCGGCCAGCTCGCGGTCCGCGGCGACGTTCCGGTTGGCCACTCGGCCGTCGATCATGGAGCGGACATTGATGTTGCCGGACCAGTTCTCCGCCTCGATCTTCATCTCCATGGCAGCCAGCTGCACACCGGCCAGCGCCTGGAACTGGCGGGTGGTCACCTTGGTACGGCGGCCGTGGAGGTCCTGGAACCGGGCGATGCGCGTGACCAGGCCGCGGCGCATGTCCAGCTCCTGGCAGTAGTCGATCAGCTCGGGGGAGCCGGGCAGCAGTGGGTTTCCGGCCTCCGGGGTGACCTGCAGGTAGGTCCAGTCCGGGATGTTGACCATATGCTCGGTCTCCACCGTCTTGCCCATGATGTCGGTCTTGAGACGGTTGAAGACACCGGCGATGTAGTTGCCCGGGTAGTGGGTGGCATCGGCGCTGGTGCCCGGGTAGTTGCCGCGGGTGCCCCAGTAGCCGTTGGCCATCGAGCACAGCACCTCACGGGTGGGTTCGTCCTTGGGGTCGAAGTCGTCGAAGACCAGCACCCAGTCCGGGTCATAGGGCTTGGTGGTGCGGGTGGTCAGGTTCATGACCGAGAGGTCCTGGACGACGACGTCGGCGCCGCCCTCCTTCAGCCGCCGCGGGTCATCGCCGCGGTTCAGGCCTACCACCATGCCGAAGCTGCCGGCGCGCCCGGCCTGGACGCCGGAGACGGCGTCCTCCACCACGATGGCGTCCTCCGGCTCCACCTTCAGCAGGGCCGAGGCGTGCAGGAACATGGCCGGGCTGGGCTTGCCGGGCAGGCCCAGCTCCAGGGCGTCGGTGCCGTCGACGATGACGTTGAAGGCATCCAGCAGGCCGGCGATCTGCAGCACGTGGCGGCCGTTGCGGGAGGAGGTCACCAGGGCGGTGGGGATGCCGTCGGCGCGCAGCTGGTGGATCAGGTCCACCGTGGTCTGGAAGACCTCGACGCCGTCACGCTCCAGCACCTGCTCGAAGAAGGTCTGCTTGCGGGCGGCCAGGCCGTGGACCGTCAGGGTCTCGGGGGAGTCGCCGGGCTCGCCGTCGGGAACGGGAAGGTTCCGAGCCTCGAGCAGGCTGCGGATCCCGTCCTCGCGGGGGCGGCCATCCACATAGTTGAGGTAGTCCTCGTCCGTGAACTCCGGCTGAGGAGATCCTGCGATCTCCGTCAGGGCGGCGTCGAACAGCTCCTTCCAGGCCCGGGCGTGGACGCCGGCTGTGTCGGTGACCACGCCGTCCATGTCGAAGATGACCGCCCGGAAGTGGCGCAGCGCGTGCCGCTTGGCCTCGGCGCTGTGACGGAAGGGATTCTCGAAGGGATGCATCAGCTGCCTCTCGGCTGGTGTCAGAGGTAGTCAAGGGTCATTTCATGTGCATACGAACCCATCTTATTCGCAGGGCTCCGGCCACCCTAGGGAACTTGGGGTTTCGGGCATGTGTCCAATCCCAGTCTTTCCACTGGGCAGGGGAGACCCTGCTACCGTTCTTGATATGGCACGGCGGAGCAGCATCGAGCTGACGTTCCAGGAGGTCACCGGAACGTCCAAGGAGACCACAGTGGCCGGTGGCGTCGTGGTCGACTGGATCGATAAGACCGCCTACGCCTGTGCCGCGAGCTGGGCGCGCTCGGCCTGCCGCACCTCATATGTGGGCAATATGCATTTCATCGTGCCGGTCCCGAGGGACACGCCGGTGACCGTGCAAGCTCGTGTGGTGCACACCGGCAAGACGTCGGTGCATATCCAGACCCGCGTGCTGATCCGGAACACGGCGGTCCCTGCTGAGGCCGGCGAGGACGGTCCTGAAGGGGACGGTCCTGAGGGCGGCGGCGTGCAGGGCGGCGTCGAGGGTGAGGGTTCCTCCGACGATGTCTGGACCGTGTGCACCGAGTGCTTCATGATCTACGTGGCCGTGGGGGAGGACGGCGATCCTGCGCCGGTGGGGCCCTTCGAGCCGCAGACCGAGCTGGAGAAGCGCCGCGACGTGGACGCCTCCCAGCGGATGGTCTACCGCCGTCAGGTGGAGGAGACCATCCAGTCCATGCCGGAGGGGATGGGCAGCTCCGAGGCGCTGACCCTGCGCTTTTTGGCCGACACTGAGGACCGCTACCCGGACGGGAAGATGCGCGGCGGTGCGGTGATGAAGTGGATCGACAAGACTGCGGAGATCTGTGCTGAGCGCTACTCCGGCTATGACGTGGCAGCCGTGCTGACCGGGGGAGTGCGGTTCTACCGGCCCATCACCATCGGCGATCTGGTGGAGGTGGACGCCCGCCTGGTGCTCACCGGCTCCAAGTCGATGCACGTGCTGGTGCGCGTGCGCGCCGGGGGCCGGCAGGAGCGCCATCCCGAGGTGGTGGCTTACGGCCTGCCTGTCATGGTGGCCCCCGACGGCGAAGGGTCAGCCCGGCAGATCCCTCCCTGGGAGCCCATCACCGATGAGGACCACGCCGTGGCCGAGAAGGCCCGGCAGCTGCGGGACCTCCGCAATGCGACGCTGCTGACCCCCAGCCCCCTGGCCTCCTCCAGCTGAGCAACGCGAGTGGGCCCTCGCGCCCCGCGCCACCGCACCCTCGTTTTACCAACCACATTTAGGTTTACCTGCCCGAATCTGCAGGGGTAAAGCTAGAAAGCCTTGGTAAAGCGAGGGTTCGCGCCGAGCGCGGGCTTCTAGACTGGACCCGATGACGAATCCAGAGCAGAACCCCTACGGGTACCCGCCTCAGCAGCCGGGCCAGCAGCCTGAGCAGTTCCAGCCGTACCAGCCGCAGAAGCTCCGGAAGCGCCAGCTCGACGCCGACCCGGGCCGCTTCACCTGGTGGGACGCTGGCGCCACCCTGCTCTACGTGCTCGGCTTCCTGGGCGGTGGACTCTCCCTGGTGGTCATCTCGATCCCCGCTGTCGACCAGATGCTCAGCAGCGGCGACGAGGAGGACCTCCAGATGGCCTCCTTCCTGGGCAACGCCTTCAGCTACGGCACCCTCGGCATCGTCGCCCTGGTCCTCTCCTTCGGGGCGCTGATGCGCTCCATCAGGACTTTCGCCTATCTGTGGTGGCTCAAGCTGCTGCTGATCCCGGTCATCTGGGTGGGCATCCTGATCTTCAACGCCGTGATGGTCATGGTCATCGGCGAGGAGCCGCAGACCTCACAGAACCAGGAGAGCATCGAGACGATGCTCGGCGTCGTGCCCTTCTTCGCCGCCGTCGTGGTGATCGCGCTGATGGGCCCCTATGTGGAGGAGTACTTCTTCCGGCATCTGCTCATCGGTAAGCTCTCACGGCACGTGAACATCTGGATCTGTGCCGCGATCTCGGTGATCACCTTCCCCCTGCTGCACTTCCTGCCGGCTTACCTGGCTGGTGTGGGTGATCTGAACATGGTCACCTTCCTGCCCTACCTGACCATGGGCCTGGCCTTCACCCTGGCCTATATCCTCACCGGCCGTTCGCTGATCTACGCCGTGCTGCTTCATGTCTTCAACAACGTGATGTCCCTGCTGGTCACCTACTACGTGATGCCCTGGGCTGAGGAGATGGAGGAGGAGCTCGAGCAGTTCGAGCAGGCCGGCCACATCCTGCGCGTGGTGCTGATCGGAGCATGAGCGACCCGCGCCCGCTTCCGCGGCGGATCCTCGCGCTTGCGGTCCCCGCCCTGGGTGCGCTGCTGGCCGAGCCTCTGTTCCTGCTGGCCGACACCGTCATCATCGGCCGGCTCGGCGTCGAGGAGCTGGCCGGCGCCGCCCTGGGCATCACGGTGATGCACACGGTCACCGGCCTGATGATCTTCCTGGCCTACTCGACGACGCCGGCCGTGGCGCGCTACATCGGGGCGGGCCGGCTGAACAAGGCGCTGGCCGCAGGACGCGATGGCCTGTGGCTGGCGCTGATGCTCGGCGTCGGGCTGGCTCTCACAGGTGCGGTGGCCGGCGAGGAGCTGCTGCGCCTGATGGGCAGCGACGACTCCGGCGGGCCGGGCGTCCACACCAACGCCTGGGACTATCTGCTGTGGTCGTTGCCCGGAATCCCCGGGATCCTGCTGGTCTTCGCGGCCACCGGTGTGCTGCGTGGGATGCAGGACACCAAGACGCCGCTGATCGTGGCCGGCATCGGGTTCGGCGGCAATATCCTGCTGAACCTGCTGCTGGTCCACGGCGTGGGTCTGGGTGTGGCCGGCGCCGCCATCGGCACCTCCATCGCCCAGTGGGGCATGGCGCTGACCTATCTGATCATCCTGGTGCCGCGGCTGCTGGCCCAGAAGGTGGAGCTGGGGCCCGACCGGTTGGGCATCCGCCGTTCCTTCAGCGTGGGGTTCTGGATGTTCCTGCGCACGGTCAGCCTGCGTGCGGCGATCGTGTCCACCGTCTTCGTGGCCACGGACTTGGGGCCCCAGACGCTGGCCGCCCACCAGGTGGCCTTCACCGTGTTCTCCACGCTGGCCTTCGCCCTGGACGCCCTGGCCATCGCCGCCCAGGCGCTGATCGGCAAGGAGTTGGGCGCCTGCCGCCGGGACAGTGCACGGCATATGGTCCGGGTGATGATCTGGTGGGGGCTGGGCTTCGGTGTGCTCACCGGGGCGCTGCTGGCGCTCTTCGCGCCCTGGGGTGCCGGGCTGTTCACTCCCGACGCCGGCGTCGCCGCCTCCATCACTGCGGCTCTGCTGGTCATGGCGGTGGCCCAGCCGCTGGCCGGCTACGTATTCGTGCTCGACGGCGTGCTGATGGGTGCCGGGGATGTGCGGTACCTGGCGGTGGTGGGTCTGGTGAACCTGGCCGTCTACCTGCCGGTGCTGTGGTGGATCAGCACGTTGGGGCTCAGCGGCACCCAGGCGATCCTGTGGCTGTGGGCCGGGTTCGCCGTCGTGTTCATGGGTGCTCGTGGGGTGACCCTGGGTCTGCGGGCTGCGAGTGATCGCTGGATGGTGCTGGGCGAGTCGCGGTGACCATGGCGGGTAGAATCGTCGCGTGTCCGTGAAGAAGATCCCAGCCCAGACAGCACAGGAACTCATCCGCCCGGTGTGGATGCGAGGCCTCATCACCTTGGCCTTCGCCATCTTCACCACCTTCTGGCAGGACGACACCCTCACGCTGCTGAAGATCTCGCTCGCGGCGTTCTTCGTCCTGGGTGCCACCGCGGTCTGGGACTATGCCAAGCTCGAGGTGGTCCCGGATTCGCTGCGCGGGATGCTCGCAGTGGGCGCCTCGGTGTGGGTGCTCTCCGGTGTGGCGGCAGTCTTCGTGGGCACCGACACCGCCGCAGCTGTGGTGGCCGCAGTCGGCTTCCTGGGCATGGGCCTGGCCGAGCTGGTGGGCGGTGTGCGTGCTCGCAAGGAGTTCGTCCCGGCGCGGGACCACATCCTGCTCGGCGGCGTGGGTGTGCTCACCGGCGTCTCCCTGATGGTGGGCAGCCAGCTGGACCCGCACGGCATCCTGGGGATCTCCGGGATGGGCGTGATCGTGATGGCCGTCCTGCTGCTGATCAGCGGCGGCGGTCTGATCCATGACTCCAAGAAGGCCTGACTTTTTCGACACGTTGTAGAAGAAGTAGAATCGGGTAGCAATTCATTCGCGCGTGAACAGAGGATTCTCAGTGGCTGACGGAAAGAAAGGCCGCCGCTCCTTCGTGGAGACGGTGAAGGCTCCGCTGATCTTCTCCGCTGTGCTCGGTCTGGTGGCGGGATTCGTCGCCACCATCGCGGCCTCCGGAGGGACGGAGAACTCGCCGCGCGTGGACCTGGGCCTGATCGCCTTCGGCATCGCGTTCATCGCGTCTCTGCTGATCGTCTCCATGCTGCAGCTGGCCTCCCGTGAGAACCCCGAGGAGCTCTCCCAGGGCTCTGGGGTGAACCGGAACTCCGAGGAGCTCTATCGCCAGCAGGTGGCCAAGCGCCGCGAGGAGGCTCGCCGCAAAGAGGCCGAGCGCGCTCGCGAGGCCGGCGAGGAGCCCAAATACGGCCGTCGCCAGGACGACTGAACGGCCTTCCGCCGATTCATGCCCTCCGCCTCCGCTGTCACTCACAGTTCAATATGTTGAACTGTGAGTACACTATTGGGTGACAGCGACCACAGTGCGGAGGTTCCCGTGACCGATCACCCAGCGACGACGCAGGCCCACACCACTCCCAGCGCCCCTCAGGCTCGTCCTGACCAGCAGTTCCACTCGGGGGAGAAGCAGCTGCGTGTGGCTGTGGCAGTGGATCTGCGCGAATCCCTGTGCCGCCGCATCGAGGAGCTCGAGCCGCGGATCGAGCTCATCCGTGACCATTCCCTCTATCGCCCGATGCGCGGTCCCGCCGACTGGTCCGGGGATCCTGAGCACACCCGCTCCGCCCAGGAGCAGGAGGCCTTCGACACCATGGTCGACTCGGCCGAGGCGCTCTTCGGGATCCCCGATGTCGACCCCGACGCCCTGGCGCGCACCGTGGCTCAGAACCCGCAGCTGTGCTGGGTGCACGCCACGGCCGCCGGTGGGGGGTCCCAGGTGAAGGCCGCAGGGCTTGCGCGGGAGGCGCTGGATCGCATCGACTTCACCACCAGTGCCGGTGTCCACGGGAGGACGCTCACCGAGTTCGCTCTGTTCGGGCTGCTGGCGGGCGCCAAGGGCCTGCCCCGCCTGCAGGAGCAGCAGGGCCGGCGTCACTGGTCGGATCGCTGGGAGATGAAGCAGCTGAGCCAGATGGTCGTCCTAGTGGTCGGCCTGGGCGGCATCGGCTCTGAAGTGGCCGCCACCGTCAGTGCGCTGGGCGCCACGGTGATCGGCACCAGCCGCTCCGGGACGCCGGTCCCAGGCGTGGACAGGCTCATCGCCGTGGAGGATCTGCCGCGCACGGCTCCCACAGTGGACGCCGTGGTGAACACCCTTCCCGGAACGGCGGCCACTGAGAAGCTCCTCGGGGAGGAGTTCTTCGCCGCGATGAGCGAGGAGGCGATCGTCGTCAACGTCGGGCGTGGCACGGTGATCGACGAAGAGGCGCTGGTGGAGGCGCTCGACGCTGGACGCGTCGGCTTCGCGGCCCTCGACGTCTTCGCTGTGGAGCCCCTTCCGGAGTCCAGCCCGCTGTGGGGTCATCCGCGCGTGCTCGTCAGTCCACACACTGCTGCGCTGAACAGCGGCGAGGAGGAGCGCATCGCTCAGCTCTTCGCCGAGAACGCCCGCCGACTCCTCGACGGCGAAGAGCTGGTCAACCTCGTCGATACGATCGAGTTCTACTGATCACCAGGTGAGGAGAGCCCCCGATGGCAGAGCGAGACCCGTCCCCAGCGGTCACCCGATCCCTGAGCATCCTCGAGCTGCTCGCAGCCTCTGAGGGTCGTCCGCTGCCGCCTGCTGAGATCGCCAGGAGGCTCGGCATCGCCAAGTCCTCCACCATCAACCTGATCTCTGCCCTGGAGGAGGGCGGCATGATCAGCCGCACTCTCAACGGCTGCACGCTGGGACGGGCCACAGCGGAGATCGGCGGCGCCTATGCCGAGCAGTTCAACCAGGCGAGGGAGTTCTATTCAGCCTGCGAAGCCTCTGAGCTGCTGCGCAGCCATGTGGTCCAGATGACTGTTCTGGCCGGCCTCGACGCCCTCTATCTGGCCCGTCATGAAGGACGACGGCGGTTCCGCCTGGGCACTCCGCTGGGCTCACGGCTGCCGGCTGCGCTCACCGCCACCGGCAATGCACACCTGATGCGGATGAGCGATGAGGAGGTCATCGCTCTGGTGGGTCCCACCGAGCCCTTCCCGCAGCTCACTCAGGACAGCGTGCGGGATCTGGGCGGTCTGCTGGAGAAGATCAGGGAGAGCAGGAGCCGCGGCTATGCCGTGGACGTCAATGAGTCCGTCCATGGTGTGACCGGTGTGGCGGTTCCCCTGGAGCCTTGGACTCCCAGTGATCCGCCCTTCGCCCTCGGTGTTCCTCTGCCTTCTGAGGAGGCGAGCCCCGAGACCATCGGTGCTGTGGCTGAGGCTCTGCAGCAGGCGGCGGACACCCTCTCGAATCCTTTCGCGCGCTCCGTCTCCTGATCGGCCGTGCCTCGGAGCCCTCCGCTGCGCCACGCAGAGTTCAGCATATTGATCTGCGTGCAATATATGCGTACTCTGAGTCCATCGTCAGATGTGCCCCACGCCACATTGAACTGATTCACGCCTGTGGTGGGGTCATGGGTCAACGGAGACGTCAGACGGAGGTCCATCATGCCCACAGCCGCCCAGGGGAGAACCGGGGAGCACCGCCATCCTGCTGGTGGCAGACCCCGGCGCGCCGTCACCGGACTGGCCGCCCTGACGCTGCTGGCACTCAGCGCCTGCGGCGCTGCCCCTGACGCCGGAGACGCTGAGCCTGAGCACGTGCTCATCGCGGGGCATCAGCTGGCCTCCGGGACCTCCTTCGACCAGGGGCTTGAGGAGTTCGCCGAGCTCGTCTCGGAGAAGACCGACGGCCGCGTGGAGGTGGAGGTCTATCCCAGTGCTCAGCTGGGAGGGGAGACCGAGCTCTTCGAGAACATGCGCAACGGGCTGGTGGACATCGCCGTCGTCGCCCCCGGCTTCATCGGAGAATTCGTCCCAGAGATGAGCATCCTCTCGATGCCCTTTCTGGTGACCTCCCGCGATCAGCGTGACGCGATCATCGAGGGTCCGGTCGGTCAGGAGCTGGAGCTGGAGCTCAGCGAGGAGACCGACAATCAGGTGCTGACCTACTTCGGCGGCGGTGCCCGGCAGATGTTCTTCAACGCCCCGGTGGAAGAGCCGGCGGATCTCTCCGGCCGACTCTTCCGTACCCAGCCCAGCCAGATGCTCAGCGATGCCTTCGGTGCGTTGGGCATGCAGGCTTCGAATGTGGCCTATGGAGAGCTCTACTCCGCCCTGCAGCAGGATGTGGTGTCGGGAGCCGACAACGAGGCCATGTTCATCGTGGCGGAGAACTTTCAGGAGGCCGCTCCGCACATCTACGCGACCAACCATGAGATCACCATCAGGCCCGCCGTCATCTCTGAGCAGACGCTCGAGTCGCTGCCGGAGGACCTCAGGGACAGTGTCCTGGAAGCCGGTGAGGAGGCGGGCGCCTTCGCCCGTGACCTGGAGGCTCAGGAGGACGACGCCGCCCTCGAGGAGCTCCGCGAAGATCCCTCGGTGACCGTGGTCGACGCCGACACCGAAGAGCTGGCCGCCCTGGTGGAGCCGGTCTGGGAGGAGTACGCCCAGGAATGGGAGATGGAAGAGATGCTTGCCACGATCCGCAGTCTGGGAGAGGGGTGAGCTGAGATGTTCGACCGACTCTCCCGCGTGCTGGCCGGCGCCGTCGGTGCCCTCTTGGTGACGCTGACCATCCTGGTCACCTTCCAAGTGCTCGGGCGGTATGTTCCCTTTCTGCCGCGTCCCATGTGGACCGAGGAGGTATCCCGCTGGCTGCTGGCCTGGATGGTCTTCCTGGGTGCCGCCGCCGCGCTGCGGCGCAGCGACCACTTCGTCATCGATGTCATCCCTCGGAAGCTCGAGGCGCGGATCGGCCGGCTGCTGCAGATGCTGGTGGTCGTGGCCGTGATCGCGATCTCCGCATTCCTGCTCATCGGTGGGGCCGGTATGACCTATGGCGGCATGACACGCATCTCCACCGCCTCCGGTCTGCACCTGGCCTGGGCCTTCGCCGCCGTGCCCGTGGGTGGGCTGCTGATGATGCTCTTCAGCGCAGAGCTCGGCTGGAAGGTGCTGCGCAGGGGCGCGGACGAGGCCCCCGATTCCCACTCGGCCGATGGACGGAGTGAGCTCTCATGATGGATCCCGGACTCGTCGCACTGGTCGTGCTGGCGCTCTTCCTGGTGCTGCTCCTGCTGCGGGTGCCGATCGCCTTCGCTCTTCTGCTGGCCTGCCTGCCGTTCTTCCTGATCGACCCTCGGATGGACGAAGGTCTGCTCGCCCAGCAGGTCTACGCCGGCATCGACTCCTTCGTCCTGCTGGCCGTGCCGTTCTTCATCCTCGCCGCGGCGATCATGAACGCCTCCCAGGTGACGGAACGGCTGATCGTCCTGGCCCAAGCCCTGATCGGCTGGATCAGGGGCGGCCTGGGCATCACGAACGTGGCCACCTCCATGGGGTTCGGCGGTGTCTCCGGATCTTCGAACGCCGACGTCGCCGGACTGGGCTCGGTCCTGATTCCGCAGATGGCCCGCCGCGGCTATCCGGTGACCTATGCAGTGGGTGTCACCGCTGCGTCTTCGGTGATCGGCTCCACGATCCCGCCGAGCATCCAGATGGTCGTGTGGGGCTCGCTGACCGGGACCTCCATCGGTGCGCTGTTCCTGGCGGGTGCGGTCCCGGGGCTGCTCATCGGTGCAGGCATGATGGTCGTGGCCTATGTGATCGCCCGTCGCAACGACTTCCCTCGCGAGCAGCGCCCACCGCTGCGCGATGTCATGGTCGCCCTGCGCGACTCTCTGCTGGCCCTGGCCATCATCGTCATCGTGTTGGGCGGGATCCTGGGTGGTTTCGTCACCGCCACTGAGGCCGCCGTCATCGCCGTGCTCTATGCGCTCTTCCTGGGGCTTGTGGTCTACCGGACCCTGTCGCTGCGGGATCTGCCGAAGATCTTCCGGGACAGTGCGCTCTTCTCGGTGCTGCCGCTCTTCGCCCTCGCTGCGGCTGGTGCGCTGGCCTATCTGATCGCCTATTACCGCATCCCGGAAGTGATCCAGGGAGCCGTCGAGGGTGTTCCGGCCTGGGCCATGCTGTGGGTGGTCGCGGCGGTCTTCCTGATCCTGGGAATCTTCCTGGACGCCCTGCCCGCCATGGCGATCATGGTGCCTGTCCTCGCTCCTGCCGCCGACGCCGCCGGGCTGGACCCCGTGCACTACGGCGTGGTGGCCGTGATGTCACTGGCCATGGGCCTCATCACCCCGCCCTATGGCCTCTGCCTGCTGCTGGCCGCCAAGATCGGCGAGGTGCCCGTGCTGCGCGCCGTCCCTGCGACCGTGCCCTTCGGCCTGGTGATCCTCGGGGTGATCGCGCTGGTCATCCTGGTCCCATCCATCGCGCTCTGGCTTCCCGGGCTCGTGGAGCCGTAGTCGGCGAGAGGATAGCCCGGGTCATCTCCGGAGACGGCTCAGCGGGACCTGTCGGCTCCGGCGGTGCTGCGGCAGATGTCCACGTAGATCTCGGCCAGCTCCTCCGGGGTGTTCGGGCCGTCCGGGCGGAACCAGCGTGAGACGCCCAGGCATGCCGCTGTGATCGCCCGGGCTGCATGGTGAGAGTGCGGTGCGGCGAAGGCCCCCTCCGCCTTTCCCTCGTCGACGAGCTGGTTCAGCAGCGCCTGCTGCTCGTTGCGCGCGGCGATGTGGCGCTCCTTCGCGTCCCCTCGAAGGCTGCGGATCTCCGTGAGCGTGACGAAGGCGATGGAAGAGAATCGGGCATGGAAGAGGACCATCACCCGGATCAGATCGTCGAATCGGTTCAGGGCGGTCGCGTCGGGACGCTCCACCACCGCATGTGAGGCCCGGAGAAGTGTGTCCATGGCGATCACGCACAGCGAGTCGAGGATCTCGTGCTTGGAGCTGTAGTGGTGATAGAGCCCAGGGACTGAGAGGCCGGCGGTCTGGGCGATCTGGCGTATGGATGTTCCATGGAACCCGTTTGCCGCAAAGCATTCCAAGGCCGCGGTGTGCACTTTGCCCAATGGCATCGATGTGGGGAGCAGCCCCTGCTCTGCCGCCTCCATCTGGTCCTCCTCGGCCTCCGTCTGCATGATCTTCGATCCTCCTTGCGGTGCTCTAAGCCTGACACACCTTTCGGTGGGAAACCCTTGCCACAGAAATGTGATGTGCCTTACATTCTACGTAACCGAGCGAGTGATCGGTCGGCATTGATGTCGAGCGGACCCGAGCAGGAGGGCCCATGATGACCACCACCCAGCATCGGTGGCAGGTGCTCTACCCCGAGCACGTGTCCTCCGAGCTCAGCGCCGCGGCTCGGACCCTCGACGCGGCATGGGACAGCCGTGTGGCGATGGATCCGCAACAGGCGGCGATCAGCCATGTCGGTCTTCGTCTCACCGCTGAAGAGTCGGACGTTCTGTCTGACGCGTTGGCTTCGGAGTTTCAGTCACGTGGAGTCGGTGAGGGCGATCGAGTCGGTATACGGCTGCAGAACATCCCACAGTTCCCGCTGACGATGCTCGCGCTCTGGAAGATCGGTGCGACCGCCCTCGTGCTCAACCCGATGTATCAGCAGAGGGAGCTCGAGCACATCCTCGCAGATGCCTCGCCTGCCGGAGTCCTCGCTCTGGAGGAGGACCTCCCTGCTGTCCGGGAGGCCTCTGATGCTGAGATCTGGACCATCGGCACCCATGAAGGGGATCTCTGCGACCCGGAGCATCCCCATCCCGCGGGCTCCGGATCCGAATTTGCGCAGATTCTCAGAGCTCGTCGTGGGGATCGACCGCGCCGCGCGGTGACTCGACCTGAGACCGCGGCGCTGCTCACCTATACCTCGGGAACCACGGGCCCGCCGAAAGGGGCGGTCGGCACGCATAGAAACCTGCTGGCTGTGGCTGAGGGAAACCAGCAGTGGTACGGGTTCCTGCCCGGCGACCTGGTGTTGGCAGTGGCCCCGCTGTTCCACATCACCGGTGCTGTGGCTGCGGCGACGGCTTCCCTGCTGGCTCCCGTGGAACTCGTCTTCATCGGCAGAGTCCGGGCAGATGCCATGCATCGGACCATCCGTGATCGGGGGATCCATCACATCCTGGGTTCGATCACGGTCTACAACGCGTTGCTGGACCTTCCGGAGGGGGACCACGACGTCGCAGACTTCAGCACACTTCGGACGGTCTACTCGGGTGGGGCCCCGGTCCCGCCGGCAACAGTGGATCGATTCGAAAAGCGGTTCGGCCACTACATCCACAACATCTATGGGATGACTGAGACGGCCTCCGCTGTGGTTGCGGTCCCTCTGGGAACCCGCGCGCCGATCCACGAAGCTTCGGGCACGCTGTCCATCGGGGTCCCGCTCCCTGGGCTTGAGGTGCGGGTGACGGATTTCGACGGTGCGCCGCTCCCCTTCGGGGAGCAGGGTGAGCTGGAGCTGCGCGGGCCTCAGGTGACCTCCGGCTACCTCAACAACCCGGAAGCCACGCAGCAGACGCTCGCCGATGGCTGGCTCCGCACGGGAGACATCGCCCTGATCGATGACGCCGGATGGATCTATCTGGTGGATCGGAAGAAGGACCAGATCAACGTCTCGGGCTACAAGGTCTGGCCTCGAGAGGTGGAAGACGTCCTCTATGAGCACCCTGCGGTGAAGGAGGCTGCGGTGGTGGGACAGCCCGACGATTACAGCGGGGAGCGCGTGGCGGCGTTCGTCTCCCTGCAGCAGGGCCGAGGTGCGGATCCCGAGGAGCTGAAGGCCCACGTCCGCAGCCGGGTCGCCTCCTATAAGTGCCCCAAGGAGGTCACCATCATCGATGACCTGCCGAAGACCGCCACGGGCAAGATTCAGCGACGCAAGCTCAGAAAGGGGCAGTGATGTCGGAAACAGGAAACAGTCAGCAGCCGTTGAGCGGCCAGGTCGCTCTGATCACCGGTGCCAGCCGCGGGATCGGTCTGGCCATCGCCCGGTCCCTCGCTGATCAGGGGGCAGATGTGGTGATCACTGCCCGTCAGCAGGAGGGCCTCGATGAGGCGCTGAGCTCTCTGCCTGATTCTGCAGTCGGGGTGGCGGGCAAGGCTGACTCAGCAGAACATCAGAACGAAGTGCTCGGCATCATTGCCGAGCGTTTCGGACGGCTGGACATGCTCATCAACAATGCCGGGATCAATCCGGTCTACGGGCCGTTGGAGGAACTCAGCATCGATGCCGGTCGCAAGATGTTCGACGTCAACGTACTGGCTGGACTCAGCTGGGTTCAGCAGGCTCTGGCCGCTGAGGCGCTGGATCTGCGCGGGCATCGCGGCCGCGTGGTCTTCCTCTCCTCAGTGACTTCGGAGATCCCTTCCGCGAACATCGGGTTCTATGGGATCACCAAGGCGGCGGTGTCGCATCTGACGCGCACGCTGGCGGTGGAGCTGGGGCCGGAGATCCGCGTCAATGCCGTGTCTCCGGCTGTGGTCAAGACGGACTTTGCGCGTGCTCTCTATGAGGGGCGTGAGGAGCAGGTGGCTGCGGATTACCCGCTCAGACGCCTGGGAACTCCAGAAGACGTGGGTCGAGCGGTGGCCTTCCTGGTGGGAGACGGAGCTGATTGGATCACCGGTCACGTGCTCACCACAGATGGCGGCTTGGTCACGGCAGGAGGGACAGCCTGATGGGAGCAGTCGAGACGCAGGTGCCCGAGACTCTGAGCCCATCGGCTCTCGACGAGCTGGTGGAGCGGGTCGAGCAGTTCATCCACGACGTGGTGGTCCCTCGTGAGCCGACTCCGGGGGAGTCACTGCCGGAGGCTGTGCGTGCAGAGCTTCAGGCGGCAGCGCGCTCGGCTGGGGTCTTCGCCCCCCATGTGCCGCAGAGATGGGGAGGACTGGGGCTGCCCATCTCCCAGTGGCCCCGAGTCTTCGAGGCGGCAGGTCGTTCACCGATCGGTCCCACCGCGCTGAACTGCATGGCTCCCGATGAGGGAAACATGCACATGCTCAGTGAGATCGCGACTGAGGAGCAGAAGCGGCGCTTTCTGGCTCCTCTGGCCTCAGGGGAGGTGAATTCCTGCTTCGGCATGTCTGAGCCGCATCCGGGTGCCGGCTCCGACCCCTCGCAGCTGAGGACCACGGCTGAACGCACCCAGGACGGGTGGGTGATCCGTGGGGAGAAGCGCTTCAGCTCCGGGGCCAATGTCGCGTCCTACATGATCGTGATGGCACGTACGCAGGAGGAGGGCGGCGGCGAGGCCGCGGCCACGATGTTCCTGGTCCCCATGGAGGCCGGGGGAATGAGCATCCCGAGGCAGATCCACACCGTGGATCGAGCCATCGGCGGAGGCCATCCTCATGTGCGCCTTGAGGAGGTGCAGGTCGGTGATGATGCCGTTCTGGGGGAGCCGCACGAAGGGTTCCGCTATGCCCAGGTCCGTCTGGGCCCAGCCCGCCTGACCCATTGCATGCGTTGGCTGGGGCTGGCCTCCCGAGCACAGGAGATCGCCCTGGACCGGGCCAACCGTAGGGAGATCTTCGGTGCGGCACTGGCAGATCAGGGAATCGCGCAGACGATGATCGCTGACAGTGAGATCGACCTCGAGACCTCCCGAGCGCTCATCCAGCGCACAGCAGATCTGTTGGTCACTGATCCCAAGGCGGGGTCAAAGCTCTCCTCGGTGGCCAAGGTGCACTGTTCGGAGGCGGTCTTCCGGGTGATCGATCGCGCCATCCAGCTCTGCGGAGGCGACGGTGTCTCTGATGACCTGCCCTTGGCGCAGTATCTGAACGAGGTCCGTCCCTTCCGGATCTATGACGGGTCCTCGGAGACGCACCGTTGGGCGATCGCCCGCCGGGCGGCGGCCAGGCAGCGCCGTCGGGCTGAGGAGGTGTCACGATGACTCGCAGTTCAGAGATCGTGGACACGGCAGCGCAGGCGGCAGAGATGAGCATGCCTCCGCTGTTCGTCGTCGAGGAGGTCCGCCGGTTCCTGGATGGGCACGCTCTGGGCCGGGGTGCACTTGAAGTCCGTCGCATCGGTGAAGGCCAGTCCAACGTCACGTTCCGTGTCCTGCGTGAAGGCGCTGACCTGGTGCTGCGTCGAGGGCCGCGGCCGCCGCTGCCCAAGTCGACCCATGACATGCTCCGAGAGGCCAGGGTGCAGCAGGCTCTGGCCACACAGGGGTTCCCCGTCCCCAGGATCCGGGCCGTCTGTGAGGACGAGGGCCTGCTCGGAGTCCCCTTCTACGTGATGGAGCATATCGAAGGCGACGTCATCACTGACGAACTGCCTTTGCGCTTCGTCGAGGCTGATGCGGACCGGCGTCGGCTCTCGTCCTCATTGGTGGAGACCCTGGTGCAGCTCCATGACATCGATGTCGGTGATCCGTCGGTGAGCGCGCTGGGCCGGCCCGAGGGCTACCTGGAGCGCCAGGTCAGGCGCTTCGCAGGCCTGTGGCCGGTCAACACACGCCGGGAGATCCCGCTCGTCGAGGAGCTGTCGCGGTGGCTCTGGGAGAACCTTCCCCCGACTCAGCGGCACGCCGTCATCCATGGGGACTACCGCATGGGCAATGTCATGTATGCGCCGTCGGAGACGCCCTCCGAGGCAGGGGAGGTCCTCGCAGTCCTCGATTGGGAGATGGCCACGTTGGGGGACCCGTTGGCCGATCTCGGGTATCTGACCGCCACCTACGCACAGCCGGGGGAGTCCAGCACCGTGCTGGAGCTGACCTCGGTCACACGCATGGAGGGCTTCCACAGCCGGGCGGAGTTGGTGGAGGCCTATGCGCAGAACTCGGATCTGCAGCTGGACGCGCTGCCCTGGTACCAGACCATGGCGCTGTGGAAGGCCGCGATCTTCTGCGAGGCGATGTACACCCGCTGGCTCAACGGCGAGCGTCCGGGAGACACCTTCGCAGAACAGCTTGAGGAGGGGGTGCCCCAGCTTCTGGAGCGCGCCCGTGAGCACTCCGCGCAGATGCCGCGGGGGCTGAAGATCAAGGAGACCCAGATATGACACAGGCCAGCTATGTCGCGCCCATGCCGCGCAAGCAGCAGCGGGCTCAGAGGAGATCTCTGGGAGCCAGCACTGCCGGGCAGGTGCTGGAGTGGTACGAGTGGAGCGCCTATGCGGTGTTCGCGCCGTTCATCGCCCAGGTGATGTTCAACCCGGACAATCCGGTGTCGGCGCTGCTGTCCACCTTGGCGGTCTTCGCGGTCGGTTTCATCGTGCGCCCACTTGGCGGCATCGTCTTCGGCCAGATCGCTGATCGTAAGGGGCGGAAGTTCGTCCTGATCACGACCATGATGAGCATGGCCATCGCTTCTGTGCTCATCGGACTGCTGCCCACCTACGAGACAGTGGGTGTGTGGGCCTCAGTGATGCTCCTCCTGCTGAGGGTGGTGCAGGGCTTCGCTCATGGAGGCGAGTCGGCTGCGGCCAACAGCTATGTCGCTGAGATCGCTCCGCCCCATCGGCGCGGCCAATGGGGAAGCGTCGTCTTCATCGCCATCTTCGGCGGTTCTGTGTTGGCCTACTCGGTCGGAGGCGTGATCACCTTCAATGCTGAGGATTCCTTCGTCCTGGAGTGGGGTTGGCGCATCCCGTTCTGGCTGGGTGCTGTGCTCGCCGTCGTCGCGCTCTATATGAGGCTGGGGATGGCTGAGTCTGCCACCTTCGAGGAGGTGACGCGGGACGAGATCACCGCCGATGAGGTCGCCGCGCAGACTGAGCCGGAGCCTGAAGTGGCTGCCGCGGTCGCGCGGAAGAGCCCGGTGAAGTCGATTCTGCTGATCATCGCGATGGTCTCGGGAGTGACCTGTGCGCACTACACCTGGACGTCCTATGTCTCGACCTACGCGATCGTGGAGCAGGGGATGGACGCCAACAGCGCCTATTGGGTCACGGTGGTGGCCCAGATCGTCGCTTTGGCGGCCTTGCCGCTGTGGGGGCGCTTCTCGGACCGGATCGGCCGAAAGCCGGTGCTGTACACCTTCGCCATCGCTATGGCGCTGGGCCAGTTCCCGCTCATGGGGCTGATCTCGGATCAGCCTTGGACGCTGTTGGTCGCCTCCATGGCGGCTCTGCTGATCGTCGGCGCTGCCGGTGCTCTGCTCTCCTGTGTGATGTCGGAGGTCTTCCCCACGGCTCAGCGGACACGAAACATCGGACTGGCCTACTCGCTGTCGGTGGCGGTGTTCGGCGGATTCGCCCCGTACCTCAACCAGCTGTTCAACAGCGTGGGCATGCAGTGGATGTCCAACGCCTACGTGGTGGTGCTCTGTGTGGTCACCCTGATCGCGGTGAAGCTGTTGCCGGAGACTCGTGGGGTCGATCTCAACGCGGTGCGTTGAGCAGCTCCTCGGCCATCAGACGCAGCTGCTCCGGGTCCTCGAGAGCGGACCCGACGGCGACGACGCGCACCCCGGCCTCGAGGAAGGTGCCGGCGTTGCGGGCGTTGAGGCCGCCGGTGGCGACGAACTTCACCTCGGGGAAGGGGCCCTTCATCAGGGGGAACCAGGCAGGGCCCAGCCAGTTGGCCGGGAAGGCCTTCAGCCAGGTGAGCCCCAGGGCGGCTGCCGCCTGGATCTCGGTGGGGGAGGAGACTCCCGGCAGGAAGGGGAGGGACTGCTCGTCGGCGGCGCGGATGACCGCTTCGTCGTAGCCGGGGGAGACCAGGTACTCAGCACCTGCTTCATGGGCGGCCGCGATCTGGTCGGCCCGCACGATGGTCCCTGCGCCGACGGAGCGTCCCCGCTCGCGTGCCAGGGCGGAGACCTCGCGCAGCGCCTCCTCGTCCTGCGGTGTCTGCAGGGGAAGCTCCACCGAGTCGATGCCGAGGTCCCATGCTGTGGTGGCCAGTTCCACCGACTTCTCCACGCCCATGCCGCGCAGTATGGCCATCACCGGGGCACCGCTGAATGCCTCGTCGAACCAGGTGTTGCTCACAGTGCTCATGGTGCTGCTCCTTCGGCAGTGGGATGGGTCTGAGCGGGCTCAGAGGGGGTGGGACGGGTCTGGGCGGGCTCGGAAGGAAGGTCGGCGGTGGTCTGCAGCGTCAGGGATGCACGACGATGTCCCGCGCGCAGGCGCTCGCCGGGCCCTGAACCGCGCAGCAGTTCATGCAGGTATCCGGCGGCGAAGGCGTCCCCGGCTCCCACGACTTCGACCACCTCAGTGGGAATCGCCGGTTCGAAGTGCTCCTGCTGCTCGGAGAGCTCGAAGGCGCCCACATCTCCGTCTTTGATCACAAGGTGCCTCACCTGTGGGAACAGGTCACGGACCTGTTCGGCCGTGCTGGTGCCCCAGAGCCCCTCGGCCTCGTCCATTCCGACCAGGACGATGTCAGCGCGGGCGGCGAAGCTCTTCAGCACGTCGGCGGCTGCTCCCGGGTGCCAGTTCGCTCCGGCGGCGTGTCTGTCCCAGAGCGCTGTCCGGTGGTTCACATCGAAGCTCACGGGAATGCCCGCTGCGGCCGCCCGCTCCATCAGCGTCTGCGTGAACCTGGCTGCGGATTCCGACAGGGCCACCGTGATCCCGGAGAGGTGCACCAGGCCGACGTCCTGGAGATCGAGCTCCTGAGCGTCAGCGGCTCCCATCGCCGAGGCCGCCGAACCAGCTCGGTAGTAGAGAACCCCGTGTCCGGGGTCCTTGAAGTAGACCCCGGTGGGGAGGTCGGCGTCGTAGCTGACTCCGGTGAGGTCGACGCCGCGGCTCCGGATGTGCTCTGCCACGCGGTGACCGAGCTGGTCGTCGCCGAGTCGGCTGAACCAGCGGCTCATGCGTCCCAGCTGTGCCAGATGGGCGGCGACGTTGGACTCGGCCCCGCCGGCCTCCACGTGGAACGTCTGCGCGTCCCGCAGCCGCTCCGAGGTGCTGGGGGTGACCAGGGCCATCGTCTCGCCGGCGCAGAGCACCGTGGTCCGCCGCGGGGTCTCTGCGTTCAGATGCTCTGCGCTCATGGATTCCTGATGGTGTCGAGATAGCTGTAGGCGGTGACCTTGGAGATGCCGAGGCGCTGCGCCACGCGGTCCACGGCACGCTTGATGTGGAAGGCGCCGCGCTCCTCCAGGATCCGCAGGACCTCGATCCGATCCTCCTTCACCATGACCGGCGGCGGCTTGCCGATCTCGCCGATCGCGGACTCCATCATGCCGTCGAGCACGGAGTCGATGTTCGGGCCCACGACCTCCTCCGGCCCTTCCTCATCGGCGGGCAGGAGCGAGCTGATGATGGAGCGGGCGTTCTCCAAGGCGGTGAGATCCACGTTGATGCACAGCGCTCCGATGACCGATCCGGCCTGATTGCGGTAATAGACCGACGAGCAGTGCAGCTCGCGGCCGTCCGGGGTGCGGCCCCGATAGCCGAAGGCATTGTGGTCGGCGGCTTCGTCCTTGATCAGTGCCAGGCCACGGTCCGTGGACGGTCCGCCCACTGTGCGACCGCTGATGTGCCCGTTCTCGATGGCGTAGATCGTCTGGTCCATCTCACGGCTGCTCAGGTCGTGGAGCACCACCTCGCAGTGCTCTCCGACGGCGACGGCCACGGCCTTCATCACCGGCGCCATCACGGCATGGAGACCTTCGATGCTTTCGAATCTGGGCGAGCTCACAGTCACATCGCTCAAGGGCGTCCCTCCCTCTGGGTCCTGGGATCTCTACGGTACCCCGATGCGAGCTGCGGTCCGCCGGAGTGTATGTAAAAGTTATATTAACCGTATAGACATTCAGTAAACCTCTCGCTAGTGTCGTTCATCAATGGTGCTCTGACGTGTTCGGCATCACATCCTAGGCGAGAGGAGACGGGATGATCACCGCAGACGCGGGACGGCAGAGCTTCGGCCGGGGGAGTGCATCCGGCCGGATGCTCCTGCGCGGCGCTGAGATCCTCGATGGCACGGGAGCCGCCGGATATTCCGCCGATATGCGCATCCGGGACGGTGGGATCGTCGAGATCGGGACCCGGCTCGCCCGGTCCGAGGGGGAGGCCTCGATCGACCTCGAGGGTCACCAGCTGCTGCCCACATTCATCGACGTCCACTCCCACGACGACGCCGCCCTCTTCCGCCCCCACGCAGTGGATCCCAAGCTCTCCCAAGGCGTCACCACCACAGTCGTCGGCAACTGCGGCCACGGCGTCGCTCCCTCCGTCGGCGGGGCCGGACTGCAGGAGTATTCGGTCCCTGTGCTCGGGCCTCTCCCGCCTCAGAGCTTTTCCCGCTTCACCGATTACCTGGACGCGTTGGATGTCATGCCGCTGGATATCGATGCCCTTGCTCTGGTGCCCCATGCGCCGCTGCGTGCACATGTCATCGGTCCCGAGGCCCGAGCCGCTGACTCCCGAGAGATCCAGCAGATGGCCGGTGCGCTGGATGAGGCGCTCAGAGCCGGTGCGGCAGGCCTGTCACTGGGTCTGATGTATGTCCCGGGCAGTGCGGCGGACGACGCTGAGCTCACCGCTCTGGCGCAGATCCTCGCCCGGCACGGAAAACTCCTCGTCGCTCATATCCGCAATGAGGGCGGTGGCCTTCAGGCGTCCGTGGACGAGCTCCTCGCTCTCGGTCGTCGGACAGGCTGCCCCGTCCACATCAGCCATCTGAAGGTGACCGGGCGTGCCAACTTCGGCACGATGCCTGTGATCATCGAGCGCCTCGACCTCGCTCGGGCCCAAGGAACAGACGTCACCGCGGATGTGTACCCCTACACCGCCGGCAGCACCACAGCTTCGACGCTGCTGCCCAGCTGGGTCACAGAGCGCGGCACCGATTCCCTGCTCGAGGTCCTCTCCACTTCTGACCTGCGGAGGCGTGCCCTCGAGGAGATGCGGCACCCCTGGAGCGGCCCGCTGGAGAACCAGTACTGCTCCGCAGGACCGGGATCCATCCTGCTGGCAGGCTTCGGACGCCCGGAGCACGCGCAGCTGGAGGGTCTCGTCCTGGCTGACATCGCGGCCGCACAGTCCCAGGAGCCCGCGGAATGCCTGGCGGATCTGCTGCTTGCAGAAGGCGGGGTCCTGACCATCGTCATCCACCAGTCCTGTCCGGAGGGGCTGCGCGAGGCGCTCTCCTGGCCCTTCACCTTCATCGGTTCCGACGGCCTGCCGCGAGAGGAGGGCTATGTCCACCCACGGCTCTTCGGGGCCTTCCCCAAGACGCTGAGCGAGTTTGCCCGAGCGGAGAAGCTGATGGCGCCTGAGGAGGCGGTCCGCCGCATGAGCACCGCACCGGTCGCACGGTTCGGAGCAGGTTCCTCCGGGCTCGTCGTCGGGGCCCCTGCCGACCTTCAGATCATCGACCCGACCGCCTATCGAGACTCAGCCGACTATCGCAGCCCTCGGCAGGAGACCGCCGGGCTGGATGCGGTCGTCATGCGCGGCGGCCGTGTCTGGCCAGCGCCTGAGATGGGCCGATCGGCCGGGGCCGGACGGCTGATCCGCGCTGCCCAGAGCGGCCGGACCCTGTGACCAGCTCCCGCTGAGCTGGAGAGACCTATGGAGGAGAACCTCATGTACGACATCAGAGACAAGGTGACCGCCGACCGAGCTGGCATCGATCCGCTCTCAAAATCCCATCTGGGCGAACACCTGCCCGGAGACACGGTGGAGATCCGAGAGCAGCTCCCGACGCCGATGCTCACCTGGGACACAGACAGTCTGGTCTCGAACATCACAGAGATGGCCCGCTGGGCGGCGGAGAAGCGGGTGCTGCTGGCGCCCCATGGAAAGACCACGATGACCCCGGATCTCTGGAAGGCGCAGCTGGCGACGGGTGCCGTGGGGATCACCGTGGCCAATGCGGCTCAGGCTCGCGTCGCCGCAGCCCACCAGGTGCCGCTGATCATCGTCGGCAACGAATTCCTCACGCCTCCGGGGCTGCGTTGGCTCCGTGACATCACCGCTGCCCCGGGTCCCGAGGTGATGTGCTGGGTCGACTCGCTCGAGGCGGTGGAGCTGATGGGTCAGGCGCTCGCAGGAACAGGGCGCCCGGTCCAGGTGTGTGTGGAGCTGGGCATCCCGGGGCGCCGAGCCGGCGTCCGGGACGATGCCCAGATCTCCCCGATCGTCCACGCCATCCGTGAGGCGGATGGTCTGTCCTTCGCCGGGTTCTCCGGCTTCGAGGGCGTCCTCCCCAAAGAGCGCGTCGACGAGGTCCGCAGCTTCCTCGAGCGGATGGGGGCCCTGCTGGAGCGCTTCGTGCAGGAGATCGAGACGGAGACTCCGGTGGTCACCGCCGGCGGTGGACTCTACTTCGACCTGGTCGCAGAGGTGCTCACGCCGGTGGCCCAGCGCTGTGGGGATGCCCGGGTGATCGTCCGCTCGGGGGCCTATCTGCTCCACGACCATCTCCACTATGAGCGGCTGACCCCGCGGGTCACCCGCGGCGACGGCCCGAGCCTGACGCCCGCAGCCATCTTGTGGACACGGGTGCTCTCCCGGCCGGAGGAGGATCTGGCCATCCTCGACGCCGGCAAGCGCGACTTCGCCTATGACATCACCCTGCCTCGCCCACTGCGCGTCCACCGGGCCGACGGCACTGTCGAGGAGCTGGCGAAGGCGGAGATCTTCGATTCCAACGACCAGCACGGATACCTGCGCTGCCACGGTGAGGGGCTGCAGGTCGGCGACCTCGTCGAGCTCGGACAGGCCCACCCCTGCACCATCGCCGACAAATGGCGCGACATCCTGCTGGTGACCCGCACCTCGCCGCATCAGCTGCGCTGGGACGCCGTGCTCCGCACCTGCTTCTGACCCGAGAAGACCTCGAACCCTGCATCTGCGCGCCTGTCGACCGGCAGGGGCGGGACCGACCACGAAAGGAAAGTCTATGACCAAGCAGCCCATCTTCACCCCCGAGGCCGGACGTCCCGGAGGCCCCTACGCCCACGCCGTGCGTGCCGGAGACTTCGTCTTCCTCTCCGGCGCAACACCGCACCGGCCCGACGGGACCCTGGTTGAGGGAGACTTCGAGGCTCAGGCCCGGGCCACCTTCGACAACCTCGCCCTGGTCGCCGCCTCAGCGGGCGCGAGCCTGGACGAGACGGTGCGTGTGGGGGTCTACCTGCGCGATCTCGGCGACTTCGCCGGCATGAACGAGCTCTTCTCCGAATATTTCGGCGAAGGCCAGGTCGCCCGCACCACGCTGCAGGCGGACCTGCCCGGATTCGCCATCGAAGTGGATGTGGTCCTCTGCTCCCCGTCCACCTCAGAGGGGTGATCAGCCATGGACATCTCCCCGCATCCGATCTATCTCGGAGTCTTCATCGGCTTCGTCATCCTGATGCTCGGCGTCGGGATCCTGATCGCCCGCAGGAATAAGACCGGTGAGGACTTTCTGCTGGCCGGGCGCAATCTGAGCACTCCGCTGCTGCTGGCCACCACCCTGGCCACTCTGGTGGGGACAGGGTCGAGCCTGGGCGCCGTGGGCTTCGGATATGAGAACGGATGGGCCGGCGCTCTCTACGGAATCGGCGGTGCCACAGGCGTGCTCCTGCTGATGCTGCTCTTCTCCGGAGTGCGCCGCTACGGCTTCATGACCTACTCCGAAGAGGTCAGCTTCTACTACGGGGCCTGCCGAAAGGTGAAGGGGCTGGTCGCGATCATCCTGCTGCTGGCCAGCATCGGCTGGCTCGGCGCCCACATCATGGGCGGGGCGATCTATCTGACCTACCTGACCGGCATCGATGTGGACCTGGCCAAGATCATCGTGGCCTTCGGCTTCGGAATCTACACGATCGTCGGGGGATATCTGGCCGTGGTCATCACAGACGCCATCCAGGGCACGCTGCTGTTCGTAGGCTTCACGGTCCTGGCCGTGCTGGCCGTGGTGACCCTGGGCGGATTCGAAGGTCTCAGCGCCGAGTCCGGGGAGGAAGCCATGAGCTTCCTCGGTTTCGAAGCGATGGGACCGCTGCAGGGCATCTCCTTTGCGGTGGTGATCGCCGTGGGCGTGCTGGCCACGCCCTCATTCCGGCAGCGGATCTACTCGGCCTCGAGCACCGCGGTGGTGCGGCACAGCTTCCTCTGGGTTGCGGGTCTGTTCGGCTTCTTCGCCGTGCTGCCCGCGATGGTGGGGATGGCCGCCTACAGCCTGAACCCGAACCTCGAGTCGCCGGATATGGCCTTCCCATATCTGGCCACTGAGGTCTTCCCGCTGGCACTGGGCGCCTTCCTCCTGGTGGCAGGTCTCTCGGCCACGATGTCCTCAGGGGATTCCGACGCCGTGACCGCGGTGACGATCCTGCTGCGCGACGTGGTCCATATGGTCACCGGCAGGATGCCGAAGAAGGAGAAGATGGTCCTCTACTCGAGGATCGGCCTCTTCGGCGTCCTCGGCCTCGCCCTGGCAGGGGCGCTGGTGGCTGACACCGTCATCGGCTACATCACCACGATGATCTCCACGATCCTCACCGGACTGTTTGTCGCCTCGGTGCTCGGACGATTCTGGAAGCGCTCCACCGCGTTGGGCGGCGTCGCCGCCATCGTGGCCGGATCCGCCACCTCGCTCACCGTGGAGGCAGTCTCCTCCTGGAGCGAGTTCTGGGGCAGCCCGGCCATCCCGTCGCTGTTGGCAGCCGCATCGGCCGGCGTCGTGGTCAGCCTGCTGACCCCGCCGACCACCGTCTCTGAGGAGGAGGCGCTCGCCCAGCTGGCTCAGGAGCGCGCGCAGATCGATGTGGGGACCACGGTCCAGGCGGGTCAGTCCTCGCCTGCAGCTCCTGATCCTACTTCTTAGACTTCTTCTTCCCCTTCTTCTTGGACTTCTTGTCCTTCTTATCGCGCTTCTCCATGAGATCATCGCGCATGCGGTCGCGGAACTCCTTGGCCGCCACCGAGGACACCGAGGTCGGCTCCTCCAGCTCGGCCGCCTTCTCGGCGGAGGAAGGCTTGCTGCGCGCCGGCTTCTCCTCAGCCGCAGCCTCGGACGTGGCAGCCTTCTTCGTGGAAGCACCGCCACCCTGCTTGCTGGCCTGGCGCAGTGCCGCCTGACGTGCCCGGTAGGCCCGGACGTGGGCGCGGTTGGCGCAGTTGCCGAAGTCGCAGAACAGCTTGGAGCGGTTGCGGGTCAGGTCCACGATCGCGGCGTCGCAGTCGGCGCCCTTGCAGGTGCGCATGCGGCCGGTCTCTCCCTGGACCACCAGGAACTGCAGGGCATGGGCGATGCTCGCCGTCATCACATCCGCGGGCCTGCCGCTCACCGGGATGGGCGCTGCACGGTAGCTGGACTCGGTTCCGCTGCCCTCAGCGGCCGGGACCACCCTGGTCCCCACGCCCTCGAGCAGGGAGTTCAGCTTCTCGGTGGGGGCCTGGCCCTCTTCTGCGGTCCAGATGCTCGCCACAGTGCGGCGCAGGTCCCGGACACGGTCGACCTCATCGCGGTCGGCGCCCGAGGAGGTCCATCCGAGGCCCTTGTCCCGTGCTGCCACGAACTTCCTCAGCGCCTCGATGCTGGTGAGATCATCGGGGCTCGGTTTGGCGCTGTGCTGTCCCTCAGCCGTATTCAACAGGTCTACGGCCGCGGCCAGGGCGCGATTGATCTCTGCGTCGAACATGCAGTCATCTCCTGACAGGAATAAAGGTGCGCCCCCGTCGGAACGGCAACGGTGGCGCTCTGGTGCAACGTGAGCAGAGCCGTCAGGTGTTCGGTGCGCGAAGCCTGCGGATCCTCCTCGTCACCTACAGTCTAGCGGGAGTTTCGGCACATTACCCGAAACTTTCTTCGGATATCTGCGCCGTTCACACTTGGGAGGTCATCATCTGAGGCACCGTAACATCTGGCACTCCACGACCACTGGGTCGGCCGGCGGTCCACCACCAGCGCTCCAGCAGGCAGTCACCCGCTCAGGAGAAACGGTCGTGGAGCTTCTGCAGAGACACCCGAATGCCCTTCGCGTTCGCCTCAGCGACCTTCACCGTGTTCAGGAAGCGGCGCACCAGCGGCTGCTGCCCGGAGGCGTCATAGCTCTCGGTGACCTCGGTCTGCTCCGTGCCCTCAGGTCCGGCCACGGGTGCGAACTCCCAGCGCCAGCGGTGCCCGGTGGGCTGACGCCACTCCACCACGCCGGGGGCCGCGGAGCCGGCATCGGGGCTCTGCGGGGGGTGTGACTCAGTCACCCGGACGGTGAGCGCATAGGGGAGGCCGAACTTCTTCATGTCTACACGGAAGCGGTCTCCGGTCTGAAGCTCGCGCGGGCCGATGGCCGAGGAGCGGACGGTGCCGGATCCGTCCAGCTCATGGTGGCGGTGGGGGTTCGCCCCGATCTCCCAGAGCTGCCGAGCCGGGGCGTCCACGGTGATCGTGTAGGCCACGATGTCGGCGCCCTTCTGAAGCCTCTGTGGTGTGTCTCCCATAGTGGGCAGTCTACGGAACGGCTCAGGGTTCGGTAACTTGGGTATCCACTGCATCGAGGCGAAGAGGGTGGTGAGCTTTCATGGTGATGATGCGCAGGCGCGGCCAGGCACGCCGTCTGGCAGCTCGTGTTGCCCTCGAAGAGGCGGGGCACCCCACTACGACGACGCCGGACCAGGTCCGGTCTCAGGCCCGGCTGCAGATCCTGATCGAGTCCCGGGCGATCTGGAGTGCGATCCTGGGCGGAATGATCGGCCTGGCGGTCGGCTTCGTGTTCTTCCCGGGCTCCCGTCCGGCGCTGGCCGGAGATGAGTCCATCCAGTTCTACTCCTCGGTCGTGGGCGGGGTGACGGCGGGGATCGCCTTTATGCTGGGCTATTCGCTCAACACCCGGATGGCGAACCTGTGGCTGGGTCAGCGCCCCAGGATTCGGCAGCTGTTGGACACAGTGGCCCTGCTGGTGGTCCACTCCTCCATCGCGGTCATGGTCTGCCTGGGTCTCTTCCGTGTGTTCCAGGAGGCGTTCGTGGGCCTGACGGTGGACTACATCGCCGGCTCCATCCTGCTGGGGATCGTGGGCGGGGGAGCGGCCTACTTCAGCTTCAACTCCGGTGCACGGATCAACGCCTTCTCACTGTCCACCCTGCTGGCGATCTTCATGGCCTCCGGCGTGCTGGTCTCCATGCTCTTCGCGGAGAATCCGTTCTGGTGGCATGTGATGTTCTCCGAACTGGGAACCGGCCAGGCCGGACTGACCAGCTTCTGGACCTTCAACACCACGCTGGTGGTCTCCGGAGTCATCATCACCACGCTGACCGCCTTCATCGCCCGGGATCTGGAGATCTGGGTGCAGCACCTCACCGAGCGCCACGGACGGCTCAAGCATTTCCGCCGGCCCCGCGTGCTGGCGGTGCGGGTGACGATGATCGGCATGGGAGCCTCTCTGGCCGGCGTCGGGATGGTGCCGGTGAATGTGCACAATGAGCTGCACACACTGGTCACCGCCGCCTTCGGGGTGTTCTTCCTGGTCCTGCTGATCGGGATGCCGTATTGGCTGCCCGGTTTCCCCCGCACCTTCTACCTGATGTGTCTGCTCTCGGCGGCGGCGCTGATCTTCGCCGGCTCGTTGTGGCGGCCCATCGGCTACTACAACCTGACCTCTCTGGAGCTGATCGCTGCGGGGATCCTGTTCTCATGGCTCATCGTGTTCATCCGTCACATCGCAGCGATGCTTGCTCAGTTCTCTGCGTCTTCTCAGGAGGTTGAGACCTCATGACAGTCCGCGCCGCCGTCGTCGGCTCCGGTCCCAACGGTCTGGTGGCCGCCTGTCTGCTCGCCCGAGCAGGCTGGGAGGTCACCGTCTACGAGCAGGCTGATGCGCCCGGAGGAGCGGTGCGCTCCGGTGAGCTGCTGACTGAGGGCGTGCTCAGCGACTACGGGGCCTCCGTGTTCACCTTCCACGAGAGCTCCCTGGCCTTCCGGGACCTGCCGCTGGAGGACTATGGGCTGGAGTGGGCGATGCCGGAGGTGGCCGCCGCCCAGGGGATCGACGGCGCCGGCTCCGGTCCGCCCCAGGAGCCGGTGCTGCTGCACCAGGACCTGGATCTCACCGCTGAGGCGCTGGGGGTCGACGGCGACCGCTGGCGTCAGATCTTCGAACCGCTGTTGGAGAACTGGACCGAGGTGGGCCGCGCTGCGCTGGCTCCTCCCACTCGACCCTTCTCCAACGGCGGCAGCTCCTCGCCGATGCGGAGGATCCGCGCATACCTGCAGCTGGGCGGACGGGGTGCGTGGCCGGCCACCGCGGTGAACCAGAGTTTCCGGGAGGACCGGACCAAGGCGTTCTTCGCCGGCCTGGCCGGTCATGCCATGATGCCGCTGAGCAATCCGCTCAGCGGCGCGTTCGGCGTGATCTTCGGTGCCACAGGGCATATGTCCGGATGGCCCTTCGCCCGGGGCGGCTCAGGGGAGGTCACGCGGGTGCTGGTGGAGGACTTGGAAGCTCATGGTGGAGAGCTGCGGACCGGGGTCGAGGTCACCGGCATCAGAGAGGCGGCGCTGACTGCCGGGCGCCGTGGTGTGCGGAAGGATATGAAGCCGCGCGGCTACCGCATCGAAGGCCGTGAGAGCGCCTCCCGGCCGGACCGGCGTCCTCGCAGCTCCGTCGAGGCGGCCGATGTGGTGCTGCTGGACCTCACGCCCCAGCAGGTGTTGGCCATGGAGGGGATGCAGCTGCCCGATCGCTACCGGCGGGCGATGCGCCGCTGGTACTACGGGCCCGCCATCGTGAAGGTCGACTATCTGGTGGATGGGCCGATCCCGTGGGCCCATGAGGGGATGCGGCGTGCCGGCACCGTGCATCTGGGCGGTTCGGCCGCACAGCTGGCCGGTGCGGAGTCCGCCGTGGCTCAGGGCGTGCTGCCGGGCAGGCCCTATGTGCTGCTCGCCCAGCCCTCAGTGGCCGATCCCAGCCGCACCGGGGACCATCGGCACGTGGCGTGGGCCTATGCCCATGTCCCGCACGGACTCTCCGCATCCGCCGCGCAGCGGGCGGCCAGCCTCATCGACGCGGAGATCGAGCACCAGGCCCCCGGCTTCCGCCGCGAGGTGCTCTCCCGGCGCGTGTGGACTCCGGAGGACCTGGAGTCCTGGAACCCGAACATCGTGGGCGGTGCGATCTCCGGGGGTGCGCCCACGCTGCGCCAGTTCGTCTCCCGGCCGGCCGCTCCGCTGGACCCGTACAGCACGGGGATGGAAGCGATCTATCTGTGCTCCTCATCCACGCCTCCCGGCGGCGGCGCCCACGGGATGGGCGGTTACAACGCGGCTCAGCGGGTGCTCAGGGAGTACGCCTGATCAGAAGCCGCCGACGGCGAGGAGGCCTGCCACAACCACCATGGTCACGCCCACGGAGATGTCGATGATGGTCCAGGTCCGTGGGCTGTTCAGGAAGCGGGAGAGCCCGGCCGCGCCCAGGCCCAGGGCGGCGAACCACATGGTGGAGGCCAGTATGGCGCCGATGCCGAAGAGCCAGCGTTCGTCGCCGAAGGTGTTGGCCATCGTTCCCAGGACTACCATCGTGTCCACCCAGGCGTGCGGGTTCAGCACGGAGACGGTCAGGCCGGTGGCCGCGATGGAGGTCACCGAGGAGACCTTGGTGACGCGCACGGCCGGCAGGGTGCCGGTGGCGGGGCCTCCGCCGGTGGAGGTGTCTGCCGGTGCGGCGGAGCCGGCGTCGGGGGCCTCCTGTGAGCTCATCTCCACATGGATGGTGCGCTGCGGGGCAGTGCTGGGCGAGTCCTGCTCCGCCTCAGACTTCTCGGTGAGGTTGAGGCTCTGCCGGCTGCCGAAGGCGCTGCGGAAGGAGCCCACGGCGAACCACAGCAGATATGCCACGCCCAGCCAGCGGATGACTTCCAGCAGCCAGGGTGCGCGGTCCAGCACGACGCCGACGCCGGCCACGCCCAGCGCGATCAGCAGGATGTCGCCCACCAGGCAGCAGGAGATGGCCAGCACCACGCGGTCGCGGCGCAGGCCTTGGCGGAGGAGCCACGCACTCTGCGGCCCGATGGCGATGATCAGGGCCAGGCAGGTCAGGAGTCCGGTGAGCAGAACGGTCATGCCGTCTATTCTTCGGGGCCCCTGGGATGAAGTCCATCGCATAATCCTTCAACATCTGAAGGATTGCTTCAGAGTGGTTATGATGGCGGAGGCAGCAGCTTTCGAAGGGGCGCGATATGAACACGGACAATCTGCGTGCCTTCGTGATGGCCGTGGACGAGGGCACCTTCGAATCCGCCGCGGCGCTGCTGCGCGTCTCCGGCTCAGCCTTCTCTCAGCGCATCAAAGCCCTGGAGAAGGAGGTCGGCCAGGTCCTGGTCACCCGCACGGTCCCGGTGCGCACCACTGCGGCCGGTGAGGATCTGCTGCGCACGGCCCGGCAGATGGTGCTGCTGGAGGATGAGGCCCGCCGCAGCTTGGGCTTCCGCGGCTCTTCGAAGAACTACACACCGACCATCACGCTCTCGGTGGCCGTCAACGCCGATTCCCTCTATTCCTGGTTCATCCGCGTCCTCCAGGAGGCCGCCACCTGGGACGACGTCGAGCTTCACCTCTACCCGGAGGACCAGGAGCACACCCACGAGCTGCTGCGGAGTGGAACTGTGGTGGCCGCCGTCGCGGAGCACCCGACGCCGGTCTCCGGCTGCCGCTCCCGGCTCCTGGGGACCATGCGTTATTGGCCGGTGGCCAGCGCGGAGCTGCTGGACCGGCATCGGGCTGATGACGGCTCGCCGAACTGGCAGGAGATCCCCGTGGTGGACTACTCCATCCGCGACTCGCTGCAGCGCACTGCCCTGCAGCGGGTGGGCGTGGACAGTCCGCGGGTCACCCATCTGATCCCGTCGGTGGAGGCCTATAACGCCGCCGTCGGATACGGGCTCGGCTGGGGCATGATCCCGGAGGGGATGATGCCCGCCGGCGTCATGGAAGGCACCCACCCGGACCTGCGGATCATCCGGGAGATCGGGGCGGAGGAATCCGCGCTGCACTGGCAGCACTGGACCACCACGACGCCGGCCCTGGACCGCCTCTCCGCGGCCGTGGAGCGCGCCGCCGCCCGTATGCGCTGAACCGCGGCGTCACGCGCCACCCTTCCAGTTGTTTGGGCGAAGACGTGCCGTCTCAGCGCCGAAAAGCCACTCAGAGTCACGTTCTTCGCCCAAACAACTGCCCGGGACCTCAGGCCCCGACCCTCAGGAATCGGAGAGCATGTCCAGCACCAGGGGTTTGACCTGGGTGCCGTAGAGCTCGATGGCCTCCATCATGTGCTCATGCGCCAAGGAGCCGTTGCCGTACTTCAGGCCGAACCGGGTGATCCCCAGGGACCTCTTGGTCTGGACGATCTTCCTGGCCACGGTCTCCGGCGAGCCCACGAACAGCGCACCTTGGGTGATCTCCTGCTGGAACTGCTCCCGGCTCGGGTAGCCGTTGCCCCAGCCCCGCTCCTGACCCAACTGGTGCATCGACGCCGCCCAGGACGGGTAGAACAGCTCTTCAGCCCGCTCATCGGTCTCAGCCACGAACCCATGGGAGTGGGAGGCCACACGGCGCTCACCCTCCACGCCGAACTCGGCCAGCGCGCGGTGGTACAGGTCCACCAGCGGGGAGAAGCGCTGCGGGGCGCCGCCGATGATCGCCAGCTCCAGACCCAGCCCGTGCCGGGCCGCGCGGACCACTGAGTTGGGGGTGCCGCCCACGGCCACCCAGGTGGGCAGGCCGGCGTCGTGGCCTGTGGTGGGGAAGATCTGTTGGTTCTTCAGCCCGGCGCGGGTGCTGCCGGACCAGGTCACCGGGCCCTCGGAGCGGAGCTTGGTGAACAGGTCCACCTTCTCCTCGAAGAGGGTCTCGTAGTCGGAGAGGTCGTAGCCGAACAACGGGTAGGACTCGATGAACGAACCGCGGCCCAGCGAGACCTCGGCGCGACCGCCGGTGAGCCCGTCGATGGTGGCGAAGCGCTGGTAGACCCGCACCGGGTCATCCGAGGAGAGGACGGTCACCGCGGAGATCAGCTTGATCCGCTCGGTGGCCGCACCCACAGCGGAGAGCACGACGTCGGGCGCGGAGATCGCATAGTCGGGCCGGTGATGTTCGCCGATGCCGATGACATCGACGCCGGAGGCATCGGCCAGCGTGGCCTCGGCCAGTACGTTGCGCAGCACCTCCGGCTGGGAGAGCTGGCGCTCACCGTCGGGGGTTGAGGTGACGTCGCCGAAGGTGTGCAGGCCGAACTCGAACTGCTCGGTGTGGCGCTCAGTGCTGATGGATGCGGGGTGCGAGGTGGTCATGGCGATCACAACCTCACAGACCCTCCAGCAATTCCTTCAAAACTGAAATAGTTTCCGACGCGGAGAACCCTTCAGTCAGCCTCAGGCATCATGCTTATGCTGGTGGGCAGCATCGAAGACGTGAGGGAGTGCCATGCAGGAACAGCACCAGAGTCAGGGCCAGCGGCGTGAGCAGGATGAACTGCTGGAGACTCGGCAGCGCGCCTCGCGGAGCCAGGGCACGGCGAATCAGGGGCAGCAGACGAGTGTCAGGGAGAGCGAGGATGTATCGAAGCGTAACGATGACGCCGAGAATCTGACCATCGTGATCTATTCGGATCCAGGCCGCACCTCGATGTGGGTGCGCCGCCTGCTCGAGGAGCGGGGCAAGGGGTGGAGCCGCGGCGCCGAGCTGACCCATAAGCAGGTGCTGGTTCCGCTGCGCGGAGACTCCACTGTGGATCTGGACGCTGTGCTGGGCTGGGCCCGCCAGGATGAGGCCGACATCTCCGTGATCCTCACGGAGGTTCCCCGCATGGCAGGCAGGAGGCCCAAGCGCACGGAGATGCACTTTCAGGAGGGTCTTGCCGTCATCTCCCTGCCCACGCTCGGACCTGTTCGGATCCGCGGATGTATGCGGCGTGAGCTGCGGCGTGCGGTGGATGCGCTGGTCTATGACTCGCTGGAGGAGGCCCGTCAGACAGGTCGCATCGCCAACCGCGTGGAGGAGCAGAACGGCGGAAGCGCCGCCTATTCCACCTCCGCGAAGCTCTTTCCCGGGCGCCTGTGGGTCACCCTGGGCATGGTGGCTTCGAATGAGCCTTTCTGGTCCATGCCTAAGCTCTCCGGAGTCTTCTCCGCCGCAGGGGCCACTGGTGCGTTCGGTGTCTTCTTCAGCACCATCTGGGAGATGGCCACCTTTCTGCCTTCCTGGCGGTTGGCGGTCGTCTCGATGATCGCGGTGTGCATGGTAGTGACCTGGCTGATCCTTGCGAATCGCCTGTGGGACCGTTCGAATACGAGTGGGGCCGGAGGGAAGAAGGAGGCGTTGATGTATAACGCCTCCACTGTGGCCAGCCTGCTGGTGAGCGTCTCTGTGCTCTACCTGCTGCTGTTCATGGGAATCCTGGTGATGGCTCTCCTGCTGATCGATCCCGGATTCATGACTCAGGAGATCGGCGAGGAGGCGGCCTTCGGCAACTATCTGGACATCGCCTGGCTCTCGGCGTCGATGGGAGTGGTCGCCGGCGCCATCGGGTCGAACTTCGATGACGACACTGACCTGAAGAACCTCACCCAGGGCTCCCGTGAGGCTCAGCGCTACCCGCGCGATGAGGAGCAGCGCTGAGCTCAGCTGTGCAGGGGGGGGCAGTGATGTCGTGCCGCCAGCGCCTGCCGCGCTGGCGGCGTCGGTGTCGACTACTGGGCGGCCAGGTTGATGATCGCGATGCCGAGGAAGGCACCGATGACGGCCCACACCACGATGGAGACGAACATCCAGATCAGCACCGCATTGCGGTTGGCGCCGAAGGAGACCATCAGTGGTGCGGTGAACTGGCTGGGCAGCGCCAGCGGTCCCAGCAGAGACACACCCGGAACGCCGAATCGGTCGAAGTTGCGCTTGGCCTTCTCGCGCCGTTTCAGCTGACGCTCACTCATCTGCTTGGGCTCCTTGCGCGCGGTGACCGCAGTGCGAGTCCCGTGGGCGGCGAAGACCAGGGCGGCCACGCAGAGGAAGTTGCCGATCACGCCAAGCAGCACTGCCAGGGCGAAGGGCATATCGATCAGCACGCCCACCAGCGCGCCGGCGTAGGCCTCCAGGAAGGGGATGGCGCCGATGGCGATCACACCCAGCCACTGGACGGCCGGGCCCAGTCCGTCGGCCCAGTCGCGCATGGAGCCGACCCAGGTGTCGTCCACCAAGGTCTCCTCCGGTGTGACGGCGGTGAGAGTGGTCAGGGAGTCGCTCAGGGCGGGCAGTGTTTCGATCATGCCCTCATTCTTGCGGAGGAGCGCGGCTGAGACCTCCCCCTCACGGGGGATTCTGCGGGGGATCTTGGGCTGCAGCCTGTCCCGTCGATCGGCACGGATGGTCGTCGGAGCGCCCCGGACGCCACCCTGACGTGCCGATCGACGCGGGGTGAACCACGATACCAAAAACGTGCACTTGTGCAGATTCCGCGCAAGTGCATAAAATGCACGGGTGCAAGAAAATGCTTCGGAAGTCCTGACCCAGCGCGAACGCAACCAGCGAGACACCTGGAACGCCATCTATGAGGCGGCCTATGCCTTCGCCCGGGATGAGGGCCTCGGGGCGGCCACTGTGGAGGCCGTGGTGGCGCGGGCCGGCGTCTCCCGGCGCACCTTCTTCAACTACTTCCCCACTAAGGAGGACGCCATCCTGGGCACCCGCCTGCCCTGGCTGGACCAGGCCGTGGTGGACCGGCTGGCCACTGCGCAGGAGGACGAGCTCACCCGCACCGTCCACGCCTTCGTGGCCGTGCTGCGCACTGCCCTGACCGAAGAGACGGCAGTACGACGCCGAGAGATCGCCACCCAGCACCCCAGCCTGCGCGGCCGACTGGGCCAGCTGATCACCACGGTGGAGGAGCTGGTGCGCGAGGCCATGCGAGCTGCCGCGCAGCGCAGGGAGGATGCGGGTGACCCCGCCTCCCAGCAGGTGCTGCTCATGCTCTCCGGAGTCATCATCAAGCACGCCTTCACCCAGTACTTCGAGGGGGAGCGGCAGGCCGCTGCCGAGCACGGCGCGGCTATGGACGACTTCCTGGAGGGGTCCATCGACCAGTTCCGCCGCGTGGTCCTGGCCACCGGCGGCTCGGGCAGAACGGAAGCAGGCAGATGAGCACCGAGACCCAGCCCGTCACCGGGACCTCACCGGTGGTCTCCCAGGAGGGGGAGACCGACCGGCGGCGCCTGACGCTGATCTTCGCCGCCCTGATCGTCGCCATGCTCATGGCCTCCCTGGGCCAGACGGTGCTGGCCACCGCGCTGCCCACCATCGTGGGTGAGCTCAGCGGTGTGGAGCATATGGCCTGGGTGATCACCGCCTTCATCATGGCTTCGACCATCACCATGCCGATCTACGGCAAGCTCGGCGATATGTACGGCCGCAAGCCGCTGTTCATCGTGGCCATCACCCTGTTCATCCTCGGTTCGGCCGGTGGCGGCGCGGCCCAGGAGATGAACCAGCTCATCGCCGCCCGTGTGGTCCAGGGCCTGGGCGGCGGCGGACTGATCCTGCTCTCCCAGGCGACCATCGCCGACGTCGTGCCCGCCCGCGAACGCGGCCGCTATATGGGCGTCATGGGCGGAGTCTTCGCCTTCTCCTCAGTGGCCGGACCGCTGCTGGGCGGTTGGCTGACCGTGGGACCCGGCTGGCGCTGGGCTCTCTGGATGAACGTCCCACTGGGCCTGCTGGCCCTGGTCATGGTGGTCCTGCTGCTGCGCCTGCCCGCCCGCAGCCGCAGCGGCCACGGTCGGATCGACGTGACGGGCATGATGCTGCTGGGCCTGGCCACCTCCGCGGCCGTGCTGCTCTCCACCTGGGGCGGGGTGGAATATGACTGGACCTCCCCGCTGATCCTGGGACTGGCCGGCGTCGCCGTCGTCGCCGGCGGACTGTTCATCCTGGTGGAGTGGCGCGCCCAGGAGCCGGTGATGCCGCTGCTGCTCTTCCGGAACCGGAACTTTGTGCTGACCATGTTCGCCGGGCTGATCACCGGTGTGGCCATGTTCGGGGCGCTCAGCTATATGCCCACCTATCTGCAGATGGTCACCGGCTACAGCCCGGCGGTGGCGGGGCTGCTGATGATCCCGATGATGGGAATGATGCTCACCGCTTCCATCGTGATGGGCCGGCGCACCGCCAAGACCGGCCGGTATAAGCGGATCATGGTGGTCGGCAGTCTGCTGACCGCGCTGAGCCTGGCGCTGCTCTCCACGCTGCACGCCGACACCCCGGTGATCCTCGAATGCCTCTACATGGGCATCATGGGACTGGGCCTGGGCTGCACTATGCAGCTGCTGACCCTGGTAGCGCAGAACTCCTTCTCCCAGAAGCTGGTGGGCACTGCGACGGCGGGCCAGAACTACTTCCGACAGGTGGGCGCCACACTGGGCTCAGCCGTGGTGGGCGCGCTCTTCGCCTCCCGGCTGGGAAGCCTGCTGGCCGAACGGCTGCCCGAAGGCGCTGCCGCGGAGGCGGACCTGGATCCCAGCTCGCTGACCCCGGAAGCGGTGGGGGAGCTGCCAGCCTCGCTGCACAGCGTGGTGGTCGAGGGGTATAACGACGCCCTGGTCCCGCTGTTCCTCTGGATGGTGCCGCTGGTCCTGATCAGCACTGTGCTGCTGCTCTTCTTGGAGGAGAAGCCCCTGGCCACCACTCTTGAGCGCTGAGCCCTTCGGCCGGTGAACTGCAGTCTCCGCGAGGAATCTCAGCGCTTCACCAGCAGCCGCCGCACCCGGCGGCCCACGGGAGCGCGCACCAGGCGCGTGGGGTCCGGTCCGGGCAGTTTGCGCAGCACTGCGCGTTCGTGGCTGAACGTCTGCAGGCTGTACTCCCCGTGATATCGGCCCATGCCGCTTGGGCCCACACCGCCGAAGGGCAGGGCCGGCACGGCGAGCTGGGTCATCACGGTGTTGAAGGCCAGGCCGCCGGATGAGGTCCGCTCCACGAAGTCGGCGCGCACCTGGGCATCCCGGGTGAACGCATAGAGCGCCAAAGGCTTGGGCCGGCTGTTGATCACCTCGATCGCGGCGCGATGGTCGGCCACGGTGACGATGGGCAGGATCGGCCCGAAGATCTCCTCCTCCATGACGGCCGCATCCTCCGGGACATCCAGCAGCACCGTCGGGGAGACGTAGCGGCCGGCGACGTCGACGTCGCCGCCGATGAGTGCTCTGCCGGAGTCCTGCTCGAGCAGGGCAGCAAGTCGCCGGGCATGGCGCTCGTTGACGATCCTGCCGTAGTCCCCGGACTGCTGAGGGTCGGTGCCGTAGGCCCTGATGATGGCCCGCGAGATCTCCTTGCCGAGCGGTTCGGCCAGCTCAGGGGTCGACAGGACATGGTCGGGAGCCACACAGGTCTGCCCGCTGTTGGTGAACTTCCCCCATACGATGGACTCCGCGGCCTCCTTGAGATCGGCTGAGCCGTCCACCCAGGCCGGGGACTTGCCGCCCAGCTCCAGGGTCACCGGAGTGAGGTGCTTGGCGGCCGCGGACATGACGATGGAGGCGACGCCGCTGCCTCCAGTGAAGAAGATGTGGTCGAAGGGCTGCTCCAGCAGGCGGGTCGTCTCATCGGCTCCTCCCTCGACCACCACGACAGCTTCCGGCTCCAGGTATTCGGGGATTCTGCGGGCCATGAGGGCAGAGACCGCCGGTGCCATCTCGCTGGGCTTGAGCACCACCGTGTTGCCCGCTGCCAGGGCTCCGACCAGCGGCATCAGCAGCAGGTGGACCGGGTAGTTCCACGGCGAGATGATGAGCACCGTCCCCAGCGGCTCCCGCTGGACCGCGGCGCTGGCCATACCCAGGGTCAAGGGGGTGCGGACCCGCCGCGGTCTGGTCCACTTCCGAAGGCTCCTCGCGGTGTGTCGGATCTCGGAGCGGACGGAGAGGACCTCAGTCAGCTGGCTCTCCGCGCTGCTCTTGCCCAGATCCTGGGAGAGGGCCTCCCGGATCTCCTCGCCACACTCGCTCAGCATCCGCTCCAGTCCCTCGAGCTGCTGACGGCGCCAGGTCAGCGGGAGCGTGCGCCCGGTGCTGAAGGCCTCCCGGGCGCCGTCGACGGTGTGCTTCACCCGGTGAGGTTGTGCTGGTTGATGCGCACCAGGCGCTCATTGGTGAATTCCCGCAGCGCCCAACCGGCGTTCTCCCGGCCGTAGCCGGAGTTGTTGATGCCGCCGAAGGGGAACTCCGGGCTGGAGTCCATGTGCGTGTTGACCAGGGTCATGCCCGCCTCGATCTGCTCGGCGAAGCGCTGGCCTCGCTCGGTGTCCTGGGTCCATACCGAGGCCATCAGCCCGTACTGGGTCCGATTGGCGATCCTCAGCGCGTCGGCCTCGTCCTCGGCTTTGAACACCATGACGGCCGGGCCGAAGAGCTCGTTGCAGCCAAGATCGCTGTCCAGGTCGATGTCCGTCAGCAGGGCCGGGGACATGAACCAGCCGTCCCGGGGGAGCTTCTCCCCGCCGGTGTGCAGGGTGGCGCCGTCCTGGACGGCCTGCTGGATCCGCTCGACCACCTCGTCGCGGGCACCCTCGGAGGAGAGCGGCCCCATATCAGTCTCCGGGTCGTCGTAGGCGCCCACGGTGACGTTCTCCACGGCCTCCTGGGCTGCTGAGACGAAGTCGTCGTAGAGCTCCTGCACGACGATGAGCCGTTTCGGGGAGGTGCAGACCTGACCGGCGTTGGCTGTGCGCAGGGTGACCAGTTTCTGGGCCAGGGCGCCGACGTCGTCGGTGTCCAGCACGACGGCGGGATCGTTGCCGCCGAGCTCCAGCACGGACTTCTTCAGGTGCTTCGCGGCGATGGACGCGACGGAGGCGCCGGCGGTCTCCGACCCGGTCAGGGAGACACCCTTGACCCGGAAGTCCTCCAGGACCTTCTCTGCGTCGCTGCTGTTCAGGTAAAGGTTGGTGTAGACGCCGCGGGGCAGTCCCGCCTCCTCGAGGATCTCCTGGAAGGCCTGGGAGGATCGCGGGCAGATGGCCGCCTGCTTCATCAGCACGGCGTTGCCCACCATCAGGTTGGGGATGGCGAAGCGGGCGATCTGGTTATAGGGGAAGTTCCACGGCATGATGCCCAGCAGCACGCCCAGTGGATCGTGCTTGACGTAGGTCCGGTCAGCGCCCTGAGCGTCGGGAAGCTCCGTGGGCTCCAGAAGCTCAGGTGCGTTGTCGGCGTACCACCGTGCGGTGTAGGCGACCTTCTTCACTTCCGACAGGCCCTGCTTGTGCGGCTTGCCCATCTCCGTGCCGATGATGTCGGCGAGCTCATCGGCCCGGGACTCGAAGATGTCTGCAGCGGAGCGCAGGATGGAGGCTCGCTGCTCCACCGGGGTGCTGCGCCATTTGCCGAAGGCCTCGTCGGCCTCGTCGATGATGGAGGGGAGCTCCTGGGTGGGCACCGAGTCGAAGGTCTCCTCGACCCGGCCGGTGTTCGGGTTGGTGACTGCGAAAGTGCTCATGTGCCCATTGAAGTCCCGGTTGCGCCGTTACGTCCAGGGTTTTCGGCAGGAGCGGAATCTTCTGTCATGGGGCGGGCGGCACGCTTCCCCGGAAGGTGTCCATGGCGCGGGAGGCGCCGAAGGCATCCATGAGGCGGTCGAAGTGCCGCACGTGCATGGCGCGGGCGACGGGCAGGGTCCGCACCAGCGACGGCATGATCAGCTGGGCGTGCCGCTTCTCGATGGCGCGTGCGATCCTCCGGGCGACCTTCTCCGTCCGCAGCGGAGGAAGGAGGAGGGGGAAACGTGTGCTGACGCCGTGGGACATGCTGGTTTCCAGGTAAGAGGGACACACGGTCAGCGAGGTCACGCCGGTTCTGCCCCGGCGCATCTCGGCGCGCAGGGCCTCTGCGAATCCGAAGGCTGCGAACTTGCTCGCGGCGTAGTCGGACTGTCCTGCCACGCCCAACAGGCCGGAGGCGCTGGAGATGGTCACGACCGTGCCGTGCCCGCGGCTGATCATGCCGCCGAGGAACGCCCGGGTGACCCAGTAGAGGGCCAGGGTGTTGACGTCGAAGGTGCCGGCGATCTCGTCCTCCGAGGTTTCGAGCAGCGGCTTGCCGACGATCACCCCGGCGTTGTTGATCAGCACATCCACGGACTCGCAGCGGCTCGCCGCCAGCCTGACCGCAGACCGGTCGGAGACGTCCACCTCCATGGCGCGCGCCTCGCCGCCTGTCTGTCGGATCTCTGTGCACACGGCCTCTCCGGCCTCTGCCGAGATGTCCCAGATCATGACTTGGGCGCCCCGTGATGCGGCCTCGAGCGCGATGGAGCGCCCCAGCCCGCTGCCCCCACCGGTGATCAGCACGTTCTTCCCGCGGAGGTGATAGAGCACGGAGCAATACTAATGGATCTCCGGACCAGCACTGCTGATGGGGGGCAGGATCGGCTGGTCGCGATGCCGGGCTGCGGAGAGCTGCGATGGCTGCCGCCCCTTCTGAGCCTGTTCCGGGAGCGGCCTGTGTCGGGGCGGTGGAGACAGCTCTGTCGTGAGGGATCGCAGGCATGATTAGGTTGAGGGTATGCCTGCGCGCATCGCATCTATCGGGACTGCAGTGCCGGTCACCGCTGTGCCTCAGGATGACCTGCGTTCCTTCTTCGCCGAGCAGCCGGGCCTGGACAGGCTCACCCAGCGGCATGTCTCGGCAGCGTTCAGCGCGGCGGGGATCAGGCAGAGGCACACGGTGCTCACCGGCTTGGGCGGATCCCCGGACGGGACGTTCGTGGCCGATGACGGGGCTCTGCTGAGACCGACCACTGGCGTGCGCAACGAGCGTTACCGTCAGGCGGCGCCTGAACTGGCAGCCGAGGCGGCGCGCTCCGCGCTGGCCGACGGCCAGGTCGCCCCCGGCCAGATCACTCATCTCATCACCGTCTCCTGCACAGGATTCTTTGCGCCCGGCATCGACTACCGCCTGATCAGGGACCTCGGTCTGCCCAGCACCGTGGAGCGCAGCCACTTGGGGTTCATCGGATGTGCCGCGGCGCTGCCGGCTCTCCGCCTGGCGTCCCAGATCGCCGAAGCCCGCCCCGGGGCAGTCGTGCTGGTGGTGTGCGTGGAGCTGTGCTCGCTGCATATCCGGGACATGGCGGACTCCGAGCAGATCGTCGCCGCCTCGGTCTTCGCCGACGGGGCCGCCGCGGCGGTCGTCACCGCAGATGAGGCCGCAGGCGCCCACGGCGGCATCGTGTTGGACGGCTTCGCCACAGCACTGACCGACGAGGGAGAGTCCGACATGGTCTGGACGATCGGGGACCACGGATTCCAGATGACGCTCTCAGCAGAGGTTCCCCGCATCATCGGGCGCGAGATCCGCGAGGCGGTCAGCGGCTTCCTGGGGGAGGAGGAACCCCCCGGCATCTGGGCGGTGCACCCGGGCGGCCGCAGCGTGCTCGACCGAGTGGAGACCGGACTGGGCCTGGACGCCCCGGCGCTCGCAGCCTCTCGCTCGGTGCTGCGCGACTACGGCAACATGTCCAGCTCAACCGTGTTGTTCATTCTGCGCCGGCTCCTGGCGGACCCGGAGGTCAGCGGCCGTATCGCGGCTCTCGCCTTCGGCCCTGGTCTGACCGTCGAATTCGCTCGGATGCGAAAGACCGAGTGAGCCCGGGGTGCCGATGAATCTCTCCGAGCGCGACCATCAGCTGCGCGAGATCATGGACGACCCCGATTGTGATCCCGAGCGCCTGCAGGCGACGCTGCGTCGGTTCGGGATCGTCAACCGGCTGATCTCCGGCTGGGACAGGATCTATCGCACTCGGCTGCGGCATATTCTGGCCGAGCTCGACCGGCCGGCGCGTGTGCTGGACCTCGGCTCCGGCGGCGGTGACGTCATCACGCGGCTGGCGCGGCTGGCCGCGCAGGACGGACTGGAGGTGCGCTGGACCGGTGCCGACCCTGATCCGCGAGCCCACCAGGCTGCTCTGGACCGGCAGGGACCCGGAGTCACGTTTCTCCAAACTGACACCGATGCCCTGATCGAGAACGGCGATGCCTTCGACGTGGTGATCTCCAACCATGTCCTCCATCACCTGGACGACGCCGAGCTGCTGGACTTCACCAGCGCGTCCCGCGCGCTCGCCTCCACCGCCGTGTTCCACAGCGACATCGCCCGAGGACGCCTCGCCTACGGGCTCTACGCGGTCGGAATCCTGCCGCTGTCGCCCGGCACTTTCCTGCGGACCGATGGGTTGCGTTCGATCCGGCGCAGCTACCGGAAGGAGGAGCTCTCTGCCGCGTTGGGCACGGAGTGGAAGGTCTCGTCCCCGGCTGCGTTTCGGCTGATCGCTGAGGGGGTCGGCAGTGCATAGGAGCTCTGAGCCTGAGGTGATCGTCATCGGAGCCGGGCCGGTGGGCCTGTTGTTGGCCGCGGAGCTTCGCCGCCGGGGCGTCGGCGTCGAACTCCTCGAGCAGCGTGAGCGGTCGAGCCCCGACAGTCGTGCCATCGGTGTGCATGCGCCCGTGCTCGCCGCACTGGAGGAGTCCGGTCTGACGGCTGAGCTTCTGAGTTGGGCCCGGCGTGTGCCCCGCGGTGAGGCACGCTCTCAGGGACGGGTGCTGGGCACAGTGCGATTCGACCGCCTCTCGTGCCGTTTCCCGTTCGTCGCCACGCTGCCGCAGTCGATGACTGAGGCGGTGCTCGCCCAGTCGGCACCGGAGCCTGAACGCGGAGTCGGTGTCACTGTGATCCGTCCCGCCGGAGAACACGTGCAGCTGCACACAGATGCCGGATCACGGCGCGCTCCCGTGGTCGTCCTCGCCGGCGGATCCCGGTCGCGCGGTCTGGTGTACCGCAGTCCGGGAGCCCGCTCCTATCCGGACCGGTACCTGATGGCCGATGTGGAGGTCTCAGAGCGCAGCGATTCCGATGCCGCCGTCGTCCACCTCGATGAGAACGGGGTGATGGAGTCATTCCCGCTGCCGGATCGGCACAGGCGGTTCGTCGTGTGGGATCCGCCCGGAGCCTCCACGGCCTCTGCGCAGCGGCAGCTCCGCTTCGAGCGTGCCGTGGCCGCCCGGGGAGAGCCGGTCGGAGGAGCGGTCACTGAGTTCGGAGTGCGCCGCTTTGTGGCCCCGCGGATGCGCAGCGGAGCCCTGTTCGTGATCGGTGATGCGGCCCATGAGGTCAGCCCGATCGGCGGGCAGGGCATGAACCTCGGGCTGCTGGACGCCGTGACGCTGGCGCCGCTGCTGGCGCAGTGGGCCGGCACGGGGACAGCACCGGAGGCCGATCTGAAGCGGTGGGAGCGGCGGCGTGTCGCCTCGGCGCGCCAGGCGGCCAGGCTGGCGGGGCTCAACACCCGGCTGGGGCGCCCGGCGTCTGCGCGGGTGAACGCGGCTCGCCGGAACGGGTTGCGGCTGATGCTGGCTCCGGGCCCCGGGAAGCTCTTCGCCCACGCCTATGCGATGGGCTTCGACGCCGACGCCTCATCCCGCAAGTGAGCCGCCGGTCGCCACCAGCTGGGCGGCCAGCAGCAGAGCGGCGAGCATGAGCAGCCGGAACAGCACTCGCCCGGAGCGCCCGGCGAAGGTGAGGCCGAGGGTGGTCAGGACGACGGCGACGACGAGCCCGAAGAACCACCAGGAGACGGGGGAGGCTGCCTGGATCCCGTCCGCCGCGGAGCCATAGAGGACGGCGGCCGCGCCGACCAACACGGATGCCGCGGCCAGCACAGCCGCCGGTGTGCCGCCGATCCGGTGGGGGAGGCCTCTGATTCCGGTGCGGGCGTCGTCGTCGAGATCTGGCAACACATTGGTCAGGTGCATGGCCGCTCCCAGCGTCCCACCGGCCAGCCACGTCCATGGCGCGGCGATCTGCGGCTCGGGGGCCGAGAGCGTGGCGAAGGAGGGGAAGAGCCCGAAGCTGATGATGAATGGTGCGACGGACCAGAGGGTCGCCTTAAGGCCTGCGTTGTAGGACCAGGCCGATGCCAGGGCGAGGGCGTGAGCCGCGAGCAGCCCGATGCCCAGGGGAGCGGACAGTAGCAGGGCCAGGAGCAGGCAGCCGGTCGCTGCGATCCATGCCGTACGGGTGCTGACCTCTCCCCGCGCGATCGGTTTGTCGTCCCGACCTGTCACACGGTCCCGGTCGGCGTCGATGGCGTCATTGGAGATGCCCACCGAGAGCTGGCCGATGAAGACGGCCGCGGTCAGCAGCAGGATCCGCCAGAGGCCCAGCCCGGCGGCCGCAGAAAGGGCGACGGCGAGCGTGGTGACGACCATCGTGGGGCCGGGGTGGGCGGAGGCCCACAGCCCACGCAGCACCCTTCCGCAGCATCTGATCATGGAGCCAGTCTCGCACTGAGCACAGTGAGCGTGTGATTGACGACTGGCCTCTTCATGAGGCAGAGCCGCTCTGAGGGCGCGGCGGGCGGAGGTGATACTGTGCCATCGCACGCTTCACCTGCGGGGAATGTGCTCTGTTCCCCCGATCGAGTTGGCAGCAGCGCCCTTCGCCTAGGGCGCTCCGCAACCTGAGGCCGGTGGTCTTCCATGCCTAGTTCCGCTGACCCGTATACAGCTCCTCTGCATCGGGACGCTCCCATCACCGAGGCCTTTCAGTGGTTCTTGGACCGGGAGGACGGGGGTATCTTCGCCGTCACTCCTGACGTGATGATGGCCGACGCGCTGGCGGCTCCCCTGCTGCGGGTCTTCTCCCATCAGGAACTGTGGCGATGGGCGCACGACCAGAGCCAGGCGGTAGTCGGTTGGCAGCCCCTTCCCTTTCCCGATGGGCGGACATCTCGGCTGCACTGGATCACGACGACTGCCACAGGCACGATCTCGGGTGCCGTCGTCGGGGTGGGGAGGAGCCCGGCAAGTCGAGAGGAACCTACGATCAGCAGTGGGGTCAGCGACGACCTCAAAGAGATGCTTCCGGGTGAGAGCGACTTGGCCTGGAGCATTCGTGGTCAGCTGAGGTCGTTGTTGCGGGGTGTACCGTCGTTGCGCATCAGGGGAGCAGCGGGCGTGGGAAAGGACTTCCTCGCACGGCGCTTCATCGAGCTGTCTCTTTCGCTGGGTTCGCTGCGGTATATGGACCCGCTCGTCCTCCGTGGTGACCAAGCGTTCCGAGATCCGGTGTGGCTGTCCCGCCTCAGTGATGCTGTCGATCAGATGCGGCCTGTCCTCTTCCATGACCTGGACAGGATTCCGGAGCATCGGGTCCACAGATTTCTCCCGTCTCTCCTCAAAGCCCGGCAGGCGAAGGTGCCGGTGGTCGCCACCGAATCCCTGCAGGTCCAGGGGTTCGCGGAACGCATGTGGAGCAGGGCCTTCCGGGACGCTGTCGAACTGCCTGTGCTGAACGCCCGTCGGGAAGATATCTACGATGTCGCCCGGGCGATCTGGAAGGCCCGGTTGGGTCAGGTGGAGGGCCCCTGGATGTCGCCCGACGTGGTGAGGCTGCTGGCCTCTGCGGATTGGTCGGGCAACGTGGCGCAGCTGGAGGAGGTTCTGCTGGACGCTCACCGGCGTTCTGGGGGAAATCGTATTGAGCCCTGGGCGCTGCGTCTTCCTACAGGTGCCGCTGCGAAGCTTCAAGGTTTGGGGCATGCGGAGTATCACGCCATCGTGGATGAGCTCGGCCGCTGTGAGGGAAACAAGAGCTTGGCGGCCCGCCTGCTGGGAATCTCCCGATCAACCTTGTACCGCAAGATGCGCCTCCATGGCATCGACACAGCTGGCTGAGATCAGTCCGGCGGCGCCGGTGCTGCTCGCATAGTCGGAGCACTGTGTCAATGACTCCTTCTGTCCCAATATGAGACACCACTGTGTGATGCACGGCACATAATCTTGGTTCGGAAGTCGATGAAGATGCCATCCGGATCGAGGTTCGAAGGAGGACGGCGAGATGGGACAGAAGACAGCGTCTGACGGGCACGACATGTCCGTTGCCATTGATCCCAGGGAGGTTCGCAATGCGTTCGGCAAGTTCGCCACTGGTGTGACTGTGGTGACGTGCCGCACTCCTGACGGTCAGCCCCATGGGGCCACCGTCAACGCGTTCACTGCGGTGTCGTTGGACCCTCCCCTGGCGCAGGTGACTCTGATTCGGGGAAACAAGGCGTCCGAATACCTTGAGGAGGCCCCCTTCGCCATCAACATCATGTCGGCGTCTCAGCTGGAGGTCTGCCTGCATTTCGCCGGCAAGCCGATGCTGAAGACCCCGAAGTGGCGTGATGACGGAGAGATTCCAGTGCTGTCGGACAACGCCGCGACGATCGAGTGTCGACCCTGGCGAACATACGACGGCGGGGACCACGTCATCGTCATCGGAGAGGTCCAGTCCCTGGAAGTCAACGACGTCGACCCGCGGCTCTTCGTCTCGGGAAAATTCCGAGAGGTGGGACCGTTCAGCGGCGGTGCCCCGTGGCATGGGTCAGGAGACAGTTTGGCGATGGGGTGGTTCGAAGGGTCCACCGCCTTCGACACCTTCGGCGCGTCGCCGTGAGAGAAGAGGCCTGACAGCCCAGATCTGAACACAAATCAGCAGGAGGAAGCGATACTGATGACTGCAGAACCGACCCATGAGCAAGACAGCATGTCCGAGAGGACTTCGCAGGCGAACCCCAAGCTGCCGATGACCGGTGAAGAGTATGTCGAGTCATTGCGCGACGGACGTGAGGTCTACCTTCACGGTGAGCGGATCGAGGATGTGACCACGCACCCGGCGTTCCGAAACTCGATACGCATGGTGGCCCGCATGTACGACGGATTTCATGACCCCGAGACCTCGGGGCAGCTGTTGTCGGAGACTGATACGGGAAGCGGAGGAAAGACCCATCCGTTCTTCAAGGTTCCGCGCTCTGTCCAAGACCTGAAGGAGAGTCGAGAGGCGATCGAGACCTGGGCCAGGATGAGCTATGGATGGTTCGGCCGGTCACCGGACTACAAAGCGGCGTTCTTGGGCACTCTGGGCGCCATGCCTGAGTTCTACTCTCCGTATGAGGAGAACGCCAAGCGCTGGTACCAGGAGTCGCAGGAGAAGGCGCTGTATTGGAACCACGCCATCATCAACCCACCGGTAGACCGTCATCTCTCCCCGGATCAGGTCGAAGATGTCTTCATGAAGGTGGAGAAGGAGACGGATAACGGCTTGGTCGTATCTGGTGCCAAGGTCGTAGCGACCGGCTCTGCGATCACGAACTACAACTTCATCTCTCACTATGGTCTTCCCATCAAGAAGCCAGAGTTCGCGATCATCTGCACCGTTCCGATGGACGCGCCTGGGGTGAAGCTGGTCTCCAGGGCTTCCTACGCGCAGAATGCGGCCGTGACAGGGACCCCCTTCGACTACCCCTTGTCGTCTCGGATGGATGAGAATGATGCCGTCTTCATCTTCGACAAGGTTCTGGTGCCTTGGGAGAACGTCTTCGCGTACGGGGATCCCGACCAGATCAACGGATTCATGCCGAAGACTGGATTCATCCAGCGATTCACCTACCAGGGATGCATCCGTCTGGCCGTCAAGCTGGATTTCATCGCCGGGCTGCTTCTGAAGGCCTTGGAGATCGCTGGCACCAAGGATTTCCGTGGGGTTCAGGCGCGAGCCGGCGAGGTCATCGGCTGGCGCAACATGTTCTGGGCGATCGCAGATACCATGATGCACAATCCTGATGAGGGCCCTCACGGCTCTGTGCTGCCGAATATGGATTACGGACTGGCCTACAGGATGTTCATGGCCCAGGGCTACCCTCGGGTCAAGGAGATCATCGAACAGGATGTGGCCGCCGGTCTGATCTACCTTCCGTCCGGCGCGTTCGACTTCAAGAATGCGGAGATTCGGCCTTATCTGGACAGGTATCTCCGCGGTTCTGACGGTATTGAGGCGGTGGACCGCGTGAAGCTGATGAAGCTGCTGTGGGATGCCATCGGCTCAGAGTTCGGAGGCCGCCATGAGCTCTATGAGCGCAATTACTCGGGAAACCATGAGAATGTGCGCGTTGAGATGCTCATGAACGCGATGAACAACGGTGTCACTCAACAGATGGACGGCATGGTCGAGCAGTGCATGTCCGAATATGACCTGGACGGTTGGACGGTGCCTGACCTCTTCAGCGGCGACGACGTGAACATGAATCTCAGCGGGCGGCGCTGACAGGCCGGTGGGATGATGCCGACCGGGTGATCATCGAATAATGTCCGGCGGGGCCGGGGGTGAAGGGCACAGCAGCCACCGCTGCCTGTGTTCTCTCCTCCAGTCCCGCCGGAATCGTCTGGGGCCGGAGGCCAACGAGTCCATAGCCGTGCAGGTCCACCAGCGGTATCTGCCGATTGCTCACTTCGTGCTGAAGCCGAGCTGAGTGTTCCTTGCGGCCCGTGGGTGGAGCAGCGTGATCCGAGGTCTTATTCAGTCGAGGAAGTCATTGAGGAGCTTCGCTGTCTCGGCGGGTCTCTCGGTCGGGGCCTGGTGGGCGGCGTCGCTGAGGACGTGGACTGTTGAAAGGTGCACTCCGGCGCCGATGGCTGCGGCCTGTTCGGCTGGGGTGACCGCATCGTGCTCCCCGGCCACCGCGAGCACCGGGATGCTGATCTCGTCCAGCCTGCCGGTCAGGTCGAAGCTGCCCAGGGCCTCACAGAGCAGGGCATAGCTCTCGTCGTCAGCCTCGCGCAAGGTCTGGGTGAGCTGGTGGACGGCCCCGGGCTCAGCGGCGGGGAAGGCGGGGGGCGAACCACCTGCTGGCAGCACCTTCCGCTAGTGACGCGGTTCCGTCCGAGCGCACAGCTTCGGCACGTTGGGTCCAGGCCGATGGTTGGCCGATCGCCGCTGCTGAACAGATGACAGCTGTGGATGAGAACCGTCCGGCATGGTCCAGCGCCAGCTGAAGCGCCAGACCTCCAGCCAATGAAATGCCGGCGAAGTGCAGCGGCAGTCCGTTCAGGCCGGCCTCTTCCAACTCTGCTTCGATGGTGGCGTCCGTGGCCCTGGCCAGCCATTCCATGGAGGGGGCCTCTCCGGCAGCATCCCAGGCGGGCGAACGACCGTGCCCGGGCAGATCCAGTGCGATCACATGGGAGTCGGCGGCCAGGTGTTCAGCCGTTGTGTCCCACGTGCCGGAGACCGCAGTGCCCAACCCGGGCATCAGGGCCACCACTCGCGCAGGTTCGGCGGGTGCGCGCAGGACGGTCACGGCCAGCTTGGGAGCAATCACGGGGTGTTCTTCCAGTCCAGGTGATCGGGTCATCGTCTGTTGGGTCCTTCAGCGAAGTGCAGGCGACAGCCGGAGGGCGGCCCGGTCTCACGGCAGTTCGGATGCCGTGAGACCGGGCCGCCCTCCATGGCGACATGCCGTCTTGATTTCCTCGTCAGGCTTGCGCGTCGAGGACGTAGTCGTACACTGCGGTCTCGCCGCCTTCGCCGTTGGGCTGGGGGTCCAGAAGCAGTTCAGGTTTGACCGCTGCGGCGATGTCATCGTCGTTGTGCTGGTCTCCGGGGAAGTAGAGCTGCTGGGTCAGCAGTTCGTGGCCGGGTGCGGAGACCTTGATGTGCAGGTGGGCCGGGCGCCAGGCGTGCCAGTCCGCTGCGGCGATCAGCTTTCCCGTGGCCCCGTCGGTGGGGATCTGGTAAGGGGCGGGCTTGATGCCGTGGATCTCGTAGTTTCCCTCAGAGTCGACAGGGACCGTCGCCCGCAGGTTCCACTCGGGGAGCCCAGGTGCGAACCGGGAGTAGAAGCCCTCGTCGTCGGCCAGCCAGATCTCGACCTTCGCGTCGGTCAGAGCTTCACCGCCGGTGCTCGTCACCGACCCTTTCAGGGTCAGGGGGGTGCCCTTCTCGTCCGGACGCATCGGCAATGTGGCCGGAGAAGAGATCGTCGGGGCGTCCGGCACGTAGTAGGGGCCCTCGATCGAACCCTTCGTGCCTTCGCGGTGCCGGGTGTTGACATCCTCAACAGTGTGTTCGAGGAAGACGTCCAGGAAGAGCGGCCACTCACCGTCCTCACCCACCTGGATCAGCCAGGCTTTGAGGATGTTGAACTCCTCGTAGGTGACTTCGTGCTTCTCAGCGACGTCATTGGCAGCCTTGATCAGCTCGCCGGCCAACAGGTTGACCCGCTCCGGCGGGATATCGGCCTCGCCCTGGAGTTTGCCGGATTGGCGGAACGTATCGGTGGCTCCCGCGCCGGAGTCCGCTGCGCGGGCTTCAACCTCACTGGTCATGATGATCCTCTCCTTGTGTGCGAGGAGCTGAGCCCATGTGTGCACCCAGCGCCACTGTGACGTATGACAAGTTTAAAGCCCCGATTGTGACACGACAAATACGTTGTCATCGGCTACTGATATGCAGTGAATATCAATACCTGGTCCACGGGTGAATGCATCGGGCAGCGGCAGGTCGGCCCAGCTCTCGTCCCTTCTGGCACAGTTAGTCTTCGAGTGAGCTCAATGTGTACTGATTGAGACTTCCAATGTCATAGTGCATGATGAAGTGCGGACAGGGGCAGATGCCTGCCGTTTCGAATCTGTGCGGTTCCGATGTGAAGAAGGGAAGGTGGTGCTTGGTGGAGCTTCGTCACCTGACCTACTTCGTTGCTGTGGCACAGGAGCGGCACTTCGGCAACGCTGCCAGGCGACTGCAGATGGCCCAGCCGCCCCTCTCGCAGCAGATCAGGGCCTTCGAGTCCCAGCTTGGGGTCAAGCTGTTCGAGCGCACGACGCGCAGCGTCGCCCTCACCGCTGCGGGAGAATTTCTTCTGCAGCGGGCTGAGGTGCTGCTGACGGAGCTTGAGGCGCTGGAAGGGGATGTGCGCAGGGTCCATGCGGGTGCCCAAGGAATTCTGCGGATGGGCAGCACCGGATCTGCGGCCTACCAGGTCCTGCCGCGTGTGCTGCGCGAGGCCCGGCGCAGAATGCCGCGGCTGGAGCTGGAGATCCGTGGAGAGATCCTGAACCCCGAAATCGTCGACGGGCTGCTGTGCCATCAGCTCGATGTCGCGCTTCTGCGTCTTCCCGTGTCCTCGGCAGAGCTGAGCGTAGAGGTCATTCAGCCCGATGAGCTGCATCTGGCAATGCCAGAGGACCATCCGCTGGCCGCCGAGGATGAGGTCTCGGTGGAGGATCTGCGCGGGGAACCTCTGGTCTCCTACCCCCGGGACTCAGCGGTCGCGATGCTCACCGCCGAGCTGTGCCGCCGGGCAGGTTTTCAGCCGCAGATCCTGCAGGTCGTCAGCGAGACCTCCACCTTGGTCTCGCTGGTGGCCGGGGGCGGCTGCTCAGCGGTGGTCCCCGCCCCGGTCTCCGCGCTGGGGACCCCGGGAGTGGTCTTCCGCCAGCTTGCCGAGCGGCCAGCCGTGGACCTGGCCATGGCGTGGCGCAGTGCCGATGACCGTCCCCTGCTCCACTCGCTGCTCGATGTCATCCGGACATCGCTTCCCCTTCGGAAGGACGATGAGGCACGCTGATGAAGATCACCGCCATAGAGGCGATTCCATATACGATTCCCTACCGGCGTCCGTTGAAATTCGCGTCCGGAGAGGTGACGGAGGCTGACCACGTGCTGATCCGTGTGCATACAGATGCGGGGATCACCGGGGTCTCGGACACTCCTCCGCGGCCCTACACCTACGGCGAGACGCAGGGTTCGATCATCTCCGTGGTGAAGGACGTCTTCGCCCCGCAGATGATCGGCATGGACCCCTTCGCTCGCGAGGCGGCACGATCGATCATGGGGCGGACGCTGAACAACGCGACCGCGAAGGGTTCGGTGGACATCGCTCTCTGGGACATCGTCGGTCAAGCCTTGGAGACTCCGGTCTTCCGCCTGTTGGGCGGTTTTACGGACAGACTTCGCGTCTCTCATATGCTCGGCTTCAAAGAAGCCGCGGCCCTGGTGGATGAGGCCCAGCAGATGCGGGACCGCTACGGCATCACGGCATTCAAGCTGAAGGTCGGCAGAACGCCCACCTCGCTGGATATGGGGGCAGCCCGGGCTCTTCGCGAGGCGTTGGGCGAGGGTGCTGAGCTCTACCTGGACGCCAACCGCGGTTGGAGCGCTTCTGAAGCAGGCGCGGTTCTCGCCGAGGCCGCTGAACTGGGCATGCAGTTCCTCGAAGAGCCCAATGATGCCGCTGAGCATCTCGGTCGGCGGTGGCTGACTTCGCGATCTCCCATCCCTATCGCGGCGGACGAGTCTGCGCCGGATCTGGCGTCGGCGGCGCGAGAGTTGGTCACCTCCGGGGCCGATCTCGTGGCGGTGAAGACCGCCCGAACCGGTTTCACCGAGTCCAGCAGGATCGTGGGGCTGGCGGAGGGGCTCGGCGTCGAACTCTACCTCGGCAATCAGATCGACACCCAAGTCGGAACTGCAGCATCGGTGGCCTTCGGGGCTGCTTTTGAGGCGACCTCTCGGCGGGCTGCGGAGCTGTCGAACTTCTTGGACATGGCTGATGACCTGATGGCAGATCCTCTGCAGATCGTCGAGGGGCACGTGCGTGCCCGTGAGGCTCCCGGAGTGGGAAACTCCGTCGACGCCGACAAGCTGGCTCATTACCGGACGGACTGAGCCGATCCCCCCCCCCGAATCTCGGAGAGAACTGTATGAGAGGAGAGCACTGATGAAGTATCTGGTCCATATGGAGGTCGACATTCCCCGCGACCTGCCCGCCGAAGAGCGCAGCGCGGTGATCGCTCGGGAGAAGGAGTATTCCCAGCAGCTTCAGCGGGATGGCCGTTGGCCCGAGATCTGGCGCGTAGTCGGCGAGTATGCGAACTATTCCGTCTTCGACGTCGGCAGTCACGATGAGCTGCACGAGCTGCTCCAGGGCCTCCCGCTCTTCCCTTATATGACGATCGATGTGACCCCGTTGGCTGCCCACCCCTCCGACATCAAGGCATAGGGGCGATTCCGCCCGCCATGCCCCGTTCGAGCGGCGTCCCTCCGGTCTCAAGCGGTTGAGAGTCGAGGCTGCAGCGTGGGGCGGCCCGCACCTGAGGGCGCCGTCGATGGTGTTTTGAGCATCGCCGGCCCGCCTCTGCGGCTAGAATGGTGATGCACATCACAGTTTTGTCCGCCCAATCCACCCGAGAGCCCCAGGTCTATGAGCAGCACCCTCATCGACAACATGGCGGTCGACGAGTTCGCCGCCACCCACCTCCCGTGGAGTCTTGACGTGAGCAGGACCTCCGAGCTGTCTCACTCCACCACGGTGTTGGGGGACTGTTGGGCAGTGTCGTCGAGGCTCGGAGGAATGGTCGGCGAGCGCAGCACGCGCGAGATTCGGCGGACCGAAGGTGAGTTCCTGGCGGTTCTGCTGGTCCGGCGCGGTCGCGAAGTGTTCACCCAGAAGGGGCACAAGGCAGTGGTGACGCCAGGGTCAGCACTGCTCTGGGACGGGGTCCTGCCTGCCTAATGCTTCAGCGGCGGGACCCTGGAGAAGCTGACGCTCTTCCTTCCTCGCGACATCGGGCGGCAGGTTCTGCCTCATCTCGATTCCCTGGTGGGACAGGCGTTGGCCCCCACGCCCTCCCTGAGCCTGCTGCACTCGTGGGTCGAAACCTCTGTGGCCGCTCCGCACCTTGATGTCGGCGCGGCAGCCACAGCGGGGCGGACGGCCGTCGATCTGCTGGCCTCCGCCGTCAGCGCCTCGTCGGAGACCGTCTTGGACGCCAAGGCCATCCGGTTGATGGAGGTCCGGTCGTTCATCGATGGGCACCTTGGTCAGGCTGGGCTGAGCATCGAGGACATCGCTGCAGCTTCTGCCATTTCGGTGCGTTACCTGCACCAGCTCTTCCGGGGCACCGGTGAATCCTGCCGACAGTACATCTTGCGGCGGCGACTGGAGGAGGCGCACTCCCAGCTCGCGGCCAGGCCTGAGCGTGCCATCACGGCGATTGCGGCCGGATGTGGATTCAGCACTCCATCAGCATTCAGTCGAGCCTACCGAGAGGCCTATGGAGTCACGCCCAGGGACGCCCGTGCTCGTGCCGGCTCCTGAGGCTGCGCACACACGGGATACTTCTGTGCACCCCCGGGAAAGTTTTCGGAGGAGAGCCCTTCCATACTGAGGTGATACACATCACGTCAAACCATGGAAGGTGATCCGAGATGACAGCCCAGCCAGTTCAGCTGGACCCGGCCTACCCAAACCTCTTTCCGCCTGGACGGATCGGGAGTATGGCGCTGCCGAACCGAATGGTGCAGTCTCCTATCTTCACCCAGTACGCCGGGGCCTTCGGTGAGGTGAGCGATCGTCTCATCGAATATCACCGAGCCCGTGCCCGCGGTGGTGTTGGGCTGATCATCACGGAGAACACGTCGGTTGACTGGATGGTGGGGCGTACCGCTGGTCACCCGATGCGGATCGATCACGATAGGTTTCGTTCGGGCCTGGCGGCACTGACTGAGGCCGTCCACAACGAAGGCGCCAAGATCGCAGTGCAGCTGCACCACACAGGGCGCCAGAACTCCCAAGGCAACACCGAGCGCAACGAACCTCCGATCGCTCCCACTGCAGGTATCACCAGTGCCTTCGGAACCGCCCCCAGGGAGATCGAACGTCATGAGATCAAGGGGCTGGTCGACTACTACGTGCAGGGGCACGCCGTGCGGTCGAGACCGGTTTCGACGCTGTGGAACTGCATGGCGCCCATGGCTACCTCCTGGGCCAATTCCTGTCACCCAAGACGAATAAGCGGACAGATGAGTACGGCGGTTCGTTGGAGAACCGGGCGAGATTCGCGCTTGAGGTTATCCACGGCATCCGCGAAGTCGTTGGTCCCGACTATCCGGTGATGTACCGGATGAGTGTCGAAGAGCCCTATGAGGGAGGCCTCTCGTTCGAGGATGGGATCGCATTCGCCCAGATGTTGGATCCACTGGTCGATGCCATCGACGTCTCCGCCGGAAACTACGACACTGCTGATGTTCTGCTCCCCATGTACCCGCCGGGGAATCTGGTGCACTACGCCCGTGCGGTGAAGGAAGCGGTCAGTGTGCCAGTGATCGCGGTCGGTCGCCTGACGTGGCTGCTCCAGGAGATGAATGACGCGGTCGGCGCCGGAGAGTTTGATTTCGTGGCGTTGGGGCGAGCCCAGCTGGCTGATGCCGAAGGCGTTGCCAAGACTCGACGCGGCGAGCATGAACACGTTCGCCGGTGTTTGGCGGTCAACGAATGCATCTCTCGGTGGATGTTCAACGGTCAGCGCACCCAATGCGTGATCAACCCGAAGCTCTCTCAGGAGACCCGTGCCGAGGCCTCCCTTCGCACAGGAGCGGAGCAGAAGCGGGTTCTGATCGTCGGAGCAGGGCCGGCCGGATGCGAAGCCGCGATGGTCGCGGCCGAACGTGGTCACGCGGTCACCGTCATGGAGCGCGACGGTGAGCTCGGTGGTCAGCTGCGGGCCTGGTCCGCGGCGAGCTTCTTGAACACTGAGATCGAGCACATGATCAACTTCTACAAAGTCGAGTTGGAGCGGCTGAAGGTTGAGGTTCAGCTGAATACGGAAGCCTCGGAGGCTGACCTCGAAAACTACGATGAGGTCCTGCTCGCCACGGGAACTGTCACTGATGACAAGCCGGGGGCGCCCTCGATGCAGTGGATCTGCTGACCACCCGATCAGTTCCTGAAGCTGCGGAGATCACGGTCTACGGGGACACGGAGGTCGCAATGTTCGCCGCCCTATGGCTCGCAGAGCAGGGACGGGACGTCACGCTCAGCTCTCCGGGAGACAGTCCAGGTGCAGACACCAACGACATGGAGCGCGACAGACTCTGCCAGCTGCTCGAATCCTCGGGCGTCACCATCCGTACAGGCCAGGTGCCACCGGAGAAGGGTGCCGTGGTGTGGGCCCAAGATCGCCGGGCTGATGACGCCCTCGCCGCATCTGCGAACCGCGATACTGTCCGCGTCATCGGAACCCGGGCCCGTGGGGGACGCATGTATGAAGCCACGCAGTCCGGATTCTGGACGGCATCCACTCTCTGAAGAGGAGCACAACGATGAGTATCAGAGCGATCGAACATATCGGCATCACTGTTCCAGATATCGAGCAGGCGACCGAGTTCTTCTCTGAAGCGCTTGGTGCTGAGAAGATCTACGACATGCTCGACGAGCCGCTTGCCGGTCCTGCCGTGGAGGCCGGGCTTGGAATTCCGGAAGGAGCCACGATCGAAGCGATCCGGATGATGCGCCTCGGCGAGGGGCCCAACCTCGAGCTCTTCTCCTACTCCGGGACTGCGCAACGCCAAGCTGTCCGGCCCAGTGACTATGGCATCCAGCATTTCTGCGTCTACGTCGACGATATCTATGCTGCGGCGGCCCGGTTGGAAAGCGCCGGTGGGACTCTTCTGAGCCAGCCCAATGATCTGCCCGGCGGTGACGCGGGAAGCGGAAATCGCTACCTCTACGCTCGCACACCCTGGGGGAGCACCATGGAGCTGGTCACCTATCCGTCCTCCCAGGCTTACGAGCCCAGCACCGAGGTTCGTCGGTGGCGCCCGGCCAGGGCCAGTGATCACCGGCACCAGATGCCGTGAAGAGGATGTGGCGGTTGGGCTGCCTGAAACAGTGCATCGCCCCATGCCACCAGTGGCCTTCACGGGGTAGGGGCGGCCCGCCTGCGTTCCCGACGTTCGTGATCGAGGAGTGACCGTTTGACCGCCGTGCCCCAGGCGAAGCCGCCGAGAGTGCCGTCGCTTCGCAGGACGCGGTGGCAGGGAACGAACAGCGCGGGCGCGTTGCGGGCGCAGATCGACGCCGCCGGCCGCACTGCGCCAGGCCGGCCGACCAGTTGTGCGAAATCGGTGTAGGTGAGTGGTTCACCAGGCGTGATCTCGCGCAGCGCTGCCCAGCCGCGCTGCTGCAGCTCGGTGCCCCGTTGCCTGACGGGGATGGTTGTGACGGCGTCGAGGTCGCCTGAGTAGTAGGCGGAGACCGCATCTCCTGCCTCCGTGGTCTCCTCGACGAGTGTGTGTGGGCGGAACGCCGGGTGGATGCGGCCCCAGACTGCCTGGCGATCGTCGCTCCACCCCGAGGCCAGAACCTGCCCGTCGTCGTCGGCGATCAGGGTGAATGCGCCGTCCGGGGTGTCGACGGTCTGCACGGCTGCTCTACTCGTCCCTATATGTCTTGTCTGTGTCATAGGTCCTCCTGAGTCGCTGGTGTCGATGGCGCTGGCTGTTCGGGCTGAGGTGAGGCGGCTGCCGCTCGCCAGAGGTGAGCCGTGAGGTAGCTGCGCCAGGGTGCTGCGCGGGTCGCCCACTCTTCGAGAGAGCGCGCGTGAGCCGGGATGTCGGTCCTGAGCGCGCCTGTGCGAACGGCGCTGTCGCCGGGCAGCAGCACGTCGGGGTCACCGAGCACTCGCATGCGCACATAGTCAGCCGTCCATGGCCCGATCCCTCGCCTGGAGAGCAGCGCGGCCCGCTGTTCTGTGCCGTCATCCGCGGTTCCGAGTGACAGTGAGCCCTCCGCCAGGGCCGCCGCGGTCTGCGTGATGGCGCGGATGCGGGCGGCCGGTCCGCGGAGCACCTCGTGACCGCGCTCTGCGATCGCCGCCATCGTCGGGAAGAGCAGATGCGGTTCACCCTCCGGGGCATCGACCCTCTGCCCGAGGGCGTGGACGAGCCGGGCGAGTGCGGTTCGTGCGGAGGCGACCGATACCTGCTGTCCGACCATCGCGCGGATCAGCATCTCGTGAGGATCTGCCACTCCCGGAACCCTGATGCCGGGGACGCGGGCGACCAGCGGGGCGAGGGTGGGATGATGCGAAAGCGCGGAGTCGATGGCAAGAGGATCCGCATCAAGGTCGAACAGACGGCGGGCCCGGGTTACCAGGGCCCCGAGGTCTGAGAGCTCTGTGACGTGTGCGCGCAGCCGGAGGCGCCCTGCGCTGCCTGCGTCCTTGCCCGAGTCTGCGCGCAGCTCGAACCATGCGGTGCCGCCCGGCAGTTGAAGGGTGCGCGAGAAGCTGGCCTCTGTTGCGTCCTCCATGCCGGGCAGCGCCCGTGCGGTCATCCATTCGAAGATCCCGTCGGCGTCGAACGGTTCACGCACAGGCAGCGCCAGATCTGTCGCGCCGGGTGCAGGTCCGGTGATTCGGCAGCGCGCTCGGAGTTCGGTCGGCGTCATGTCGAACACCTCGCGGATGGTGTCGTTGCACTGCCGGATGCTTCCGAACCCGGAGGCGAACGCGACCTCGGCGACAGAGAGGTCGGTGCCCGTCAGAAGCATGCGGGCGGTGTGGGCACGCTGTGAGCGGGCGAGGGCGAGGGGGCCTGACCCGAGTTCGGCGGTGAGCAGCCGGGTGAGGTGCCGTGTGGAGAAGCCGAGCTGGGACGCCAGAGCGTGCACCCCATCGCGTTCTACGACGCCGTCGGCGATGAGCCGCATCGCGCGGCCGACGGTGTCTCCGCGCAGGTTCCACTGCGGTGATCCCGGCGTCGCCTCAGGCAGGCATCGTCTGCAGGCTCGGTATCCGGCATCGTGTGCTGCCGCACTGGTGGGGTAGAAGGTCACGTTCGACTGCTTCGGCGTACGCGCCGGACACGATGGTCGGCAGTAGATGCCTGTGGTGCGCACGGCCGTGATGAACTGACCGTCGAATCGCGTATCGCGCGCCTCGACGGCACGATAGCGTTCTTCGAAGCTCATGGTGGCTGGCGTCATGCAGTCAGCATGGCACGCTCCGCTCTGCTGCACTGGCGGAAATCAGACATGGCACTCACCTGGCGAAGTCGCCCTGATGCGATAATTCCTGCCATGAGGTCTCTTGCCGCAGGTCCCAAGGTGCTCGTCGGTTCCTTCCTCGTCTCTGGGGTGATCCACTGTGTGCGTCCGCAGGTCTTCGAGCCGATCGTGCCGCCTGCGCTGCCGGGCAAGCGCCAGCTGGTCTACGCTTCCGGGGTGGCAGAGCTTTTCTGTGCTGCGGGCCTGCTCATCCCGCAGACCCGCAAGTCTGCCGCAGTGGCCTCTGCGGCCCTGCTCGTCGCCGTCTTTCCCGCGAATGTGCAGATGGCGATAGACGCTCATCGCGTGATCGGCCGGAAGGGATCGACTCCTGGGCGTCAGGCAGTGCGTGCTGCCGCGATCGCGCGATTGCCTCTCCAGGTGCCATTGATCCGGTGGGCTCTCCGGAGCTGAGACGGCCAGGAACGAGATGACATAGGCGACGTCGTCGGCTTCGGCGAGTCGCTCCAGGGGGATATCCGTGGTGAATTGCTCCCACCCCCACTCTTCGGGCTGACCCGCGGCCGCGGCGGTCTCCTCGGCGAGGGTCTCCATGAGCGGGGTGCGCACGATGCCGGGGGCGTAGGTGTTCACTGTGATGCCGAACTGGGCGAGCTCACGCGCCACGGTCCGGCTCATGCCGCGCACGGCGAACTTGGTGGCAGAACAGAGCGGGATCCCCTTGTTGCCCTTGTGGCCGGCCTGCGAGGCTGCGCTGATGATCTTGCCGCCCAGTGACTCCGCGACCTGGTGTGCGGCCCATCCGTCTGTCCCGGATCATTGTAGGTTCTCACCGAACTTGTCAGGATGGCAGCGCGCTGACCTGGAGTTTGACAGACGCGGAGCAGCTGGTTTTCTCAGTAAGTTGTCATAATCCTCAGCCCCTCACAGATCGAGATGACGTATCCCGAACTTCAGTGTGGGTGTCCCTATTTGTTGGATCGGCGTCGAAACAGGGCCATCCACCATCTCCGGGGCTTTTGTTGCTTTGAACGAATCGTGGTTGGCTCGGCTAGAGCGTGTCTGAGAATTATGTGAGGGGTGGCCTGGAAGCCTGGAGACATGTCTCGTCTCCAGGTTCTTTCTGATGCTCAGTGGGAGCTGATCGCTGATCAGCTGCCCAAGCCCACCGGGCGCAA
>NZ_BMIS01000010.1 GCF_014642675.1 Nesterenkonia cremea | reverse complement strand
TGTCGATCACCAGACTCTTCAGTGCCCACAGCACCGCATGTCGGGTCAGCTTCGTCCTCGGCGCGGCCGCGGTGGAGGTGTCTTGGCGCCACACTCGGGCGCAACCAGGACAGCGGTAACGCCGAACACGTGTCTCAGACTCGCGAAGGTCCTGTCTTTGTGCCTATCCTGAGGCCAGAACGGCAGATGCAGCACACGGGGAATCGGAACGGGATGACACCAGCAGATCCAGCAGAGCGTCGCCGTCGTCGCCAAAAAACCCTGAGCTTCAGCGACGAGACACTACGCCCAGAGCAAAGACCCTCCCCCTCCCCCGCCCAAAAAGTTCAAACAGCCGACCGCGCGGAACCAGCGCCTCAGCGCGGACGCCGCAGCGCCCCACAGTTCTCCGGCCCTCTGAAGGCACCCGGAAAAACACTCCCCCAACGCGCACGAAGCTCCTCCACCCGAACACACACCGGACCTTCCCTGGCAGATGCCGCTGTCCGCAGCCGCACACAGCCGAACCGCCCGGAGAAAGCGCCGAAGCGGCGCTTCCCCTCGGGCACCCTAACCGCCGCGACCCTTGTGACCGTGGCCCTGGGCGCTGGAATCTTCACCTGGCAAACTTCGGACAGCACGGGCGCGGCAGAACACACCGTCGGCAGCGAAGACTGGATATCCTCCGCCCCAGAAGTCACCTCTGCGGAAGAAGCCCTCACCGAGAACTACACCGAGGAGCTATGGAGCCACAGCCTCGATCCAGAGGATCAGGCCCCCTGGCTCGAGGCCGGCGTCCTCCTTGCTGACAGCGAGGATGACGACCTGGTCCTTCTCGACACCGAAACCGGCCAGGAAAAAGCCCGCGTTCCGCTGGAAGGCACCGCCGAATACACCGTCGAGTTCCTCGCCGAAGGTGTTCCTGCCGCAGGCGTCTATACGGGCGAGCAGTTCGTCGCCATCACTGCCGAGGGTGAAGGCCAGACCTGGGAACTGGAGGATGGGCAGCAGCCCAGCTCTATGGGCACCACCCCCATGGTGACCTCCGAGGAGGGAGAGACATCGGCGCTGCTCTTCGGAGAAGAGGAACCGGTGGAGGCGGAGGGGAACCCGTACTACTACTGACGTTGACTCTGGCGTTTCTGCCGGTATGAGCACGTTTTCGCGCTCAAAACGACCAGAACGCCAGAGTCAACGAGCATCTGGCCGCGGGCTGAGACCGACGGGCACCCTCAGCGGGATCCCGCGGCGAGCTCCTGCCGAACGATCTCGGCGCCGGCGCTCAGGGCCTCCAACTTGCCCCGGGCGACCTCCCGGGCCAGCGGGGCCATACCGCAGTTGGTGGAGGGCCAGAGCTTGTCGGCGTCGACATACTGCAGTGCGGTGCGCAGCGTGGCGGCCACCTCCTCCGGAGTCTCGACGGCGGTGCTCGCCACGTCGATCGCCCCCACCATCAGCGTCTTACCGCGGACCAGCTCCATCAGCTCCGCGGGGACGTGGGAGTTGTGGCATTCCAGAGAGATGATGTCCAGGCTGGAGCGCTGCAGCTCGGGGAAGATCTCCTCATACTGGCGCCACTCCGAGCCCAGGGTCCTCTTCCAGCTGGTGTTGGCCTCGATGCCGTAGCCGTAGCAGATGTGGACCGCGGTCTCGCACTCCAGTCCTTCGGCGGCCCGCTCCAGGGCGGCGACGCCCCATTCCTTGACCTCGTCGAAGAAGACGTTGAAGGCGGGCTCGTCGAACTGGACGATGTCCACCCCCGCGGCAGCCAGCTCCTTGGCCTCCTGGTTGAGGATCTCGGCGAACTTCCAGGCGAGATCCGCCCGGCTGCCGTAGTGGTCGTCGTAGAGGGTGTCGACCATGGTCATCGGGCCGGGAAGCGCCCATTTGATGGGAGCGTCGGTGTGCTGACGCAGGTTCTCGGCGTCGGCGACGAAGACCGGGTCCCTGCGCGTCACCTCGTCGACCACCACCGGCACGGAGGCGTCGTAGCGGTCGCGGATCCGCACCGTCTTCCGGTTCTCGAAGTCCACTCCGTCGAGGTGCTCGATGAAGGTGGTGACGAAGTGCTGGCGGGTCTGCTCACCGTCGCTGACGACGTCGACGCCGGCTTCCAGCTGATCTGCCAAGGACAGCCGCAGAGCGTCCCTCCGGCCCTCTGCCAACTCCTCGCCGTCGAGCTTCCACGGCGACCAGAGGGTCTCTGGCTGCGCCAGCCAGGAGGGCTTGGGCAGGCTTCCGGCAGTGGAGGTGGGGAGTAGCTTGTTCATGACGTCTTTCCCTGCGGTGCGTGGTGGTGATCCGAGAAGCGGGCAGACCATTGCTCGAACTTCTCCTGGTGCGGCGCGATGAGCGTCTCCTGGGCGAATCTGCCCTGCTCCGCACCGAGGCGGGCGCGCTCCTCCCGGTCGTAGACGATCCCGGTGGGCGTGTAGTCGGCATGGTCGAGGCTGGGCCGGTAGGACTGGCCGGCGGGAGTGTTCGCACTGTAGATCTCCGGGCGGTAGATCTTCTGGAAGCTCTCCATCGTGCTGATCGTGGCGATGAGCTCCAGATCGGTGTAGTCCTCGGTGAGGTCGCCCAGGAAGTAGAAGGCCAGCGGGGCGGCGCTGCCCGGCGGCATGAAGTACCGGACCCGCATCCCCATCTTCCCGAAGTACTCATCGGTCAGCGAGTATTCGTCCTGCTGGTATTCGACGCCGAGGACGGGGTGACTGTTCTCGGTCCGGTGGTAGGTCCTGCTGCTGGAGACGCTGATGCAGATGACCGGCGGCTTGCCGAAGTGCTGCGTGTAGGCCTCGGACTGAAGGAAGCCCTTGAAGAGGTTTCCGTGCAGCACCCCGAAGTCCTCGGGGAGGCCGGAGTCCGGGTGGTTCTGGGCGTGCTCGCGCAGCCGGATGCTGAAGTCGTAGTCCCGCACGTAGGAGGAGAAGTTGTTGCCCACGATGCCCTCGGTCCGCTGCCCGAGACGTCGGTCCACGATGCCGGTCTGCAGCATCTCGATCAGGGGGAAGGACTCCAGGCCGCCGTCGCCCTCGAGATCGATGTTCACCGAGATGATGTCGAGCTCGACCGAATAGCGGCCGCCGTCCTCAACGCCCGCCAGCGCGTTGAAGCGGTCATCGATCATCCGCAGGGCACCGCGCAGATTCTCCCGCCGCCCCTCACCCCGAGCGAGGTTGGCGAAGTTGGTGGTGAGACGGGTCTCGCCCACAGGCTTGTAGTCCTCGTCGAACCGGGTCTTCTCGATGGAGAACGTCAGGTCTGTCATCGGGCCGTCACCGGCCGAGCGGTCTGATCGTACACGGACAAACTTGCGCCCCTCTCCGAGATGCTGTGCAGGAAGCCGCAGCGCGGCAGATATATTCAGTTGAACACTATTCGCCGGAGCATACACGTGCAAATCAGGACTGCGGCTCCACCCGGGAGCCTCACCCCTGCCGGGCCACCCGCTGGACGGCCGCGGCCATGCCAGCCGCAGAAGGGACCCGCCCCGGAGAGACGAACCACTGCAGCACATAACCGTTGATCAGTGAGAGGGCCATCGCCCCCACCGGGAGGTCCTCCTCTTCGATCTCCTCCGGAGCGACGCCGAGCACCATTGCCGCCAAAGACCTGCGCCCCTCCTCCATGGAGGCTGCCAGCTGCTCTTTGATCTCGGGTGCATAGTCCGCCTCGGCGAAGGCCTGAAGGCTGGAGACCACCCACGACCCGCGCTCCGGCAGGCTTTCGGCGAAGCGAACCAGAAAACTCTCCAAGCGCCGCATGGGGGGCGCCTCCTCCACTCCGACCATCGCAGCCTCCACCGCGTTGCCCCACTCATCGAAGGCCGCGATGATCGCGGCATTCAGCAGGGCCTCCTTGGATCCGAAGTGGTATCCGATGGACGCCAGATTGGCCTCCGAGGCCGCCGCGATGTCCCGCGCGGTGGTCCGGGAGTAGCCCTTCTCGGCAATACAGGTGATAGCCCCCTGCAGAAGATCCTCGCGCTGACTCATATCCCCATCGTAGAGAAGACATCAGACGCTCGTCTTGCACAAACGTTTCATACGTACGTATGATTCAACTATGAGTTCACTGCACACACCCATCAAAGCCGGGCCCCGCGAGTGGCTCGGCATGGCTGTTCTGGTCCTGCCGGCACTGCTGGCCTCCATGGACCTCTCGGTCCTCTTCATGGCCGCCCCGTGGATCAGCGCCGAACTGGCACCCAGTGCTGCCCAGCAGCTGTGGATCATGGATATCTACGGCTTCGTCATGGCCGGGCTGCTCATCACCATGGGCAGCATCGGCGACCGCATTGGGCGGCGCAGGATGCTGCTGATCGGCGCCGTCGCCTTCGGCCTGGCCTCCGTGGTGGCCGCCTACTCGACCAGCGCGGAGATGCTCATCGCAGCCCGGGCCATGCTCGGTGTCGGGGCTGCCACACTGGCACCGTCCACGCTGTCGCTGATCCGCGGAATGTTCCTGGATGAGGATCAGCGCCGCACCGCCATCGGCATCTGGACTGCGGCCTTCACCGGCGGCTTCGCCGTCGGTCCCATCATCGGCGGGCTGCTGCTCGAACACTTCCACTGGGGCTCGGTCTTCCTGATCAATGTTCCGATCATGGTGCTGCTGCTGATCACCGCTCCCCTGCTGATCCGCGAGTCCAAGGATCCCAACCAGGGAAGCTTCGATCTGCTCGGTGCCGCGCTCTCCCTGGCGGCCGTGCTGCCGGTGATCTACGGGATCAAGAAGATGGTGGAGGACGGCGTCGGCGGTCTCCACCTGGGAAGCATCACTGTGGGCATCGCCTTCGTCGCGCTGTTCATGCTGCGTCAGCTCAAGGCACCCACGCCGATGATCGACGTCCGACTCTTCGCCCGTGCCTCATTCAGCGCCTCGATCATCGCCAACGCCACCGTTGTCTTCGCCACGGCCGGCATGGGCCTGCTGGCAGTCACCTTCATCCAGACGGTGCTGGGCTACGGACCCTTCGACGCCGCCCTCTGGATGCTGCCGGCTGTCGGCGGCAGCGTGGCCGGCGTGACCGCAGCGTCCATCGGCGCACGATTCGTGCGGCCGGCCTGGCTCATCGCAGTGGGACTGGCGGTGTCGGCGTCGGGCTTCTTCTGGGTGAGCGGCATCGGCACCGAGTCCCATATCGGAACGCTCATCGCCGGATACGCCCTGCTGACCGTGGGTGTAGGCATGACCGCCACACTGGCCACCTCACTGGTGCTCTCCACCGCCCCACCGGAGAAGGCCGGCGCAGCCTCGGCCATCTCCGAGACCAGCGCAGAGTTCGGCGGAGCGCTGGGCATCGCGACGCTCGGCACCCTGGCCGCCGGTGTCTACACCAGCCAGATGCAGGGCAGCGTTCCCGCGGAGCTCGGCGACTCCGGAGCCGCAGCAGCCGAGGACACTGTGGGCGGGGCAGTCGCCGTGGCCGAGCAGGCACCCACAGAGCTGGCCGGACCGCTGCTGTCCGAGGCTTTCGAGGCCTACAGCCAGGGCTTCAACATCGCCGCACTGACAGGCGGAGTCCTGGTCCTGGCGATAGGCATCCTCGCCAGCATCGCCCTGCGGAAGGTCACCTCACAGCAGCTGGCCGAGATCGAGCACTGAGCACGACGCCGGCCTCAGGCTGCCTCGATCAGCACGGTTGGGTGGGGTCCAGGGCATTTTGACCACTCAGACGTGCCAACCGACGGAGGGTCAGACCGCCAGGGACTCCAGCCAGTCGCCCCAGTGCTGCTTCCAGCGTTCGGCGGCATCCGGGTCCGGGAGCTTCTCGTGGGTGACCACCAGTTTGGCGCCCGCCGACCCCTGCTCCAGACGGAACTGGAGGACGCCCAGCTCCTCACCTGACTCGGCGTCGCTCAGGGAGAACTTCGGCGCCCTGGTCGCGGGCTTGGACCGGGGCACTGAGCTGATCCCCGGGAGCAGGGCGGCCCGTGCGGCGTCGTCGTGGAGACGCTCGCGGAACTCTTCGCCATCCAGGTCCAGAGTCTTGGAGCGGGAGACGCTGAAGGTCCCGTCCTGCATCTGGCCGGGCAGACGGCGACCGGTGAGCCTCTCGTAACCCACGGTCACACCCTGAGCCCACCAGCCGTCGACGCCGTGCTCCTCCACCAGCCAGGCGGCGATGGTGGGGTGGCTGGCCTCCCGGCCGGGGCCGGCGTCGATCACTGCCACCCAGTCGTCCCAGCCGCGGCCGGTGCTCTCCCTGATCCGCTCATCGCTGACATCAGGAGCTGCGCTCCTCTGATCGGCTCCCTGCGGTCCTGCGCCCTGCTCGCCCATCGGTTCCTTCCAATCTCCGCGATCACCCCTGCGGGATGGGCGTCTGCTGATACGAGGCCAGACGCCACTGGCCGTCCATCTCCACGTAGACGCTGGTCATCCACGCATCAAAGGCAGGCTCATCCCCACCCCGCCAGGCCCTGCCTCGACAGACCAGAACAGCGGAGTCGCCGCCCTCATGCACCAGCCGCTCCTCGGAGATCTCATAGGAGTTCCAGGGCGGGGCATCATTGAGGGAGGCGACCACCTGATCGCGGTCCAGGACGAACCCAGGGGACAGGGTCATGACCGCACTCTCAGTCATGACCCGCCCATAGAACTCGGCTCCGGTGCTGTTGCACAGCGATTTCCAGCCTTGGTGCTCCAGGTCCATCAGCGCGGCGAGGCTCATGGGCGTCATCCTAGCGGGAAGCGCAGTCGGCCCATCAGGCTTCATCACTTGGTGATCACCAGGGTTCACCTCAGCACGCCGACGCTATAGATTCGCCTCGTGGACACTCTGACGCCGATCTGCAGGAGGCAGCAGTATGAGCACCCCCACTCCGTACGCGCCGTCCGGATCCGAACCATTCTACCGCCAGCTCTCCCCCACCTGCGGGCTGCGGGTCTCGCCCATCGCGCTGGGCACGCTGACCTTCGGCGGCGGTGAGGGAAACCATATGGGCGAACTGGACGCCGCGGGGGCGGCAGAGCTTCTGGCCCGCGCCCATGAGGCCGGCGTCAACCTGATCGACACCGCCAATCTCTACGGCGGAGGCGTGGCCGAGGAGGTACTCGGCGGGGCGCTGAAGAAGCTCGACTACGGCGAGGACTTCCTGGTCACCACCAAAGCCCGCATGGTCATCGGAGAGGGACCCAACGACGGCGGCGCCTCCCGCTGGCACCTGCTCCGTGAGGCGGACCGCTCCCTGGCTCGGCTGGACCGCGATCACATCGACCTGTTCTACCTGCACCAGTGGGACGGCCAGACCCCGCTGGAAGAGACTCTGGAGACGATGGACACCCTGGTCCGCTCCGGGAAGATCCGCTACTACGGGGTCTCCAACTACATGGGCTGGCAGCTGCAGAAGGCTCTGCGGGTCTGCGAGAGCAACGGCTTCATCAAACCGGTATCCCAGCAGATCCTCTACTCGGCCTACACCCGCACCGCCGAGTACGAGCAGATCCCCTCCGCGCTCGACGCCGGCATCTCCACTCAGCCGTGGAGCCCGCTGAACATGGGTCTGCTCACCGGCAAGTGGCGCCGCGACCAGCAGCCCGAGGGCCCCTCCCGCCTGAAGGACGGCACCGGCCAGGAGATGCGGGTGCCGGACTGGGAGCGCCTCTACGCTGTGGTCGACGCCCTCGAGGAGGCGGCCGGCCGCCACGGCGCCACGATTCCGCAGGTGGCCCTGGCCTGGACGCTGACCCGCCCCGGAGTCCACAACACCGCAGTGGCCGCCCGGAACCTCAAGCAGCTGGAGGACCTGCTGGGCTGTGCCGATCTGCAGCTGACCGCAGAGGATCTGAGCACCATCGATCAGGCCGGCCGCCCCGGCATCATCTACCCGCACTGGCACCAGGCGGATATGGCCTCCGAGCGGCTCAGTCCGGCGGATGAGGACATCATCGGAACCATCGGCGACCAGGTGGCCGAGCAGTTCGGCCCCCGCAGCTGATCAGGCGGGGGCGGCGAAGTTCAGTCCTGCCAGCGACTCGCTCTGCGCGGCGGCGGCCTGCGCCAGGCTGGGGTAGACAGGAGTGCCGTAGCCAGTCGTCACCGGGCGGGCCAAAGCTGATTCGAGCAGCCCTTCGTCGAGCGCATAGAAGCCGAGGCGCTCGAAGGTGTAGTCCACAGCGCGGTCGACCGTGCGCTGAGCCGAACTCCGACCGAACCTGTCGGAGATATCGACAAGTTGCGACCTGTCAGAGCAGTGGGCCGAACATGTGAGAAATCCCCACAGGTTCGGCCCACCCTATTCGTCTGACTCAGCCGTCCTTCTCCACCGGCATCCAGAGCTCGCAGCTGGCCTCATCTCCAGTGAAGCTGAGATGACGCAGCAGCGTGGGCCCCGGCCGCAGCCGCCATGGGTTCGAGGGGAACCAGTCGGTGGCCGTGGCCGCCCACAGCTTCTGCAGCACCTGCGGATGCGGTCCCTCGGAGGCGAAGACAGCCCAGTGACCGGCCCCCACAGTGATCGAGTCCAGTCCCTGCGGAACCTCGGTCCCTTCGGAGAGCACGACGCCGTGCAGGTAGGTCAGCACAGACCCCTCTGCGGCATCGGGCTCAGAGCCAGAGGTGACCGAAAGGATTCCGGAGGGTTCGGCGTCGTTGATCTCCTTCAGGCGGAGATTCTGCTCATCGGTGATGGATTCGACGTGCTCCTGGATATGAGGGTTCGCACCCTCGTAGATCAGGGGCGCCTCGGCGGCGTGGCCGGCCAGGGTGAGCTGGGGCTTCTCAGTGATGGTGACATCCATGAGGCCATTCCCTTCTACGCTGAGGCTGAACCTCAGCGTGGACTGCGTGCGGAGAGGACCCCCGCTGCGCCGCACCTCAGACGGGCCGGCGCCGTGCACTGCACGGAACGCCCGCCCGAAGGCCTCGGCCGAGCCGTAGCCGTACTTCACAGCGATCTCCAGCAGCCCCTCACCGGTATAGGTGAGATCGGCCGCCGCCAGCGTCATCCTGCGGCGGCGCACATACTCCGAGAGCGGTATGCCTGCCAGCGCGGAGAACATCCGGCGCAGGTGGTACTCGGTGGTGGCGTGCCGCCGGGCGAAGCCGGCCCAGTCGATCTCACCGGTGAGCTCCTGCTCCACGGTGCTGATCAGTGCATTGAGTGTGCGGATCATGCGGTCATCCTCCTGACACCATCCATCCTCGGCTCCGAGGACAGGCCGTGACCCGATCATCCGGAACGCCTTCGATCAGCCGTGCAGCCGTCGGATCAGTCCCTGTATATGGCCCTGAATCCCCGGTGACGCACCGTCCAACGGGCTCTCCTCATGTACCGCTACAGCCAACGCCTCCAGCGTCTCCCACACGACTCCTTCTGCTCCACGCAGACCCCAACTGCTGAATTCTGCGATCAGGTCGGCTGACTCGACCCGTTTCAGGTCGTACTTCTTGTTCACGGCAAGAGCGAGCCTGCCGTCCGCGTCGGCGTACTGAGACATGGGCACTGGGTCGTATGCCGGCGCCAGCCGAGCGGGAGCCCGCATGGGATGCAGAATACTGATGTTCTTCGTATGCAGGTCCAGATTTCCGATGGCGACGGAGAATAGGACCAGACGGGCCAGCATGCGCAGATCGCCGTCGGAGAGATGCCGCCGGACCACTTCAGCAGCTCGACGCAGACTGACGACGCCGCCGATCTCCTGGTACTTCTGGCTCAGCTCCGCCCCCAGCGCCTGGCTGAGGTCCTCCTGGTGCACACGACGGCCGCCCTCACGGTCGTACCGCTCGATGACCAGTGCATTGAGACCATCGAAGGATAGAACCTCAGCGCCGAAATCACTCAACCCCAGCCGTCGCGCCAGCCTCAGCCCATACTCTTCGTCGAAGATGAGAGCGGGCCTCCGCCCCACCTCAGGCTTCAGGATGTGCGTGGAGGGATGCCCGCCGAAGCATTGGAGCCACTGCTCGCCTTCGCGAGCCAGGACGATCTTGGGCTGAACGCCTTGTAGACTCGATTTGCCGAGCGTCGGCCGGTTGCCGAGGGGGCTGCCCATAGGGTCCTCCATCAGCTCGCGCACCTCGGCCTCCCCCAGCGGCACTGCAGCAGGCACCTTGGGCTCCGTAGGGTCATCCAGGTCCCAGATCTGAACAGCTCCGGCGACGTCACGCCCATAACGGGCGAGGAACCCCAAGACATCGCCCCGACGCAGGCCCGACTGGGCAAGCATGTGATCGAGCTGATCCCCCTCCGGCAGCAGCTCGCCGAACCATGTTCGGCGGCGCCCAGCGTGCTGACGGGGAAGCCGAGGAGCCAGTGGAAGGACCAGAGAAAGCACACTGCTGTTCCTCCCGAAGGCCTCCTGCCCCTCAGGCGTGGGCGTGAAGTCGAAGCTGCGCGAACCCTCACCTTCCAGATGTCCGACGAGGACGCCATAGAGCTCAACCGCCAGACGCATGAGGAGGCTCCTCGTCCCAGCTGGCGGTGAGCTCCATTCCGGTAGCCCGCATCATTTCGAAGACCTTGCGGATATAGATCGTGGGTTTGCCGGATTCGATCTCACTGACGGATCGCTGACTGATACCCAACTGCTCAGCCAACTGCATCTGAGACAACCCCTGCTCCATTCGGGCCTGCTGCAGAGCAAGGCCGAGATCAGCAGGCGCCTGGACTGCTGCCGTAACCCGCACCATGAGACCCTCCTACTGCGAAACACGCATAAGCATAAACTATTACGAAATAAGCATAGCACCCCATTATGCAGAAAAGGTAATAAGAAGATAGCCTCGTGTGCCGCCAGAGCCCTCCGGCACCTGAGGCTCAGGCGGAGGCGATCTTCCAGGCGATGCCGTCAGGGTCGGTGAAGCAGCCCACGTGCCCGCCCCACTCCTGCGCGGCAGGTGCCACAGTGATGACAGCGCCGGCCTGCTCAGCCCGGGAGAGCACGGCGTCAACCTCCTCGGCTGAGGCGGCGTCATGGCTGAGCACCAGCCGCCCGAATCCGGAGCCTTCAGGAGCGATCCCCACATCCTTGGCCAGGCCCTTACGCTGCATCAGGCCCAGCCGCAGCTGGCCGGCGGCCACGGTGAAGTCGATGTACTTGGCCCCGTAGTCGCGATCGGCCTCCATGCCCAGGGCGGTGTAGAACGCTGTGGAGGCCCTGGGGTCCTGCACTCCCAGCAGGATGCCGGTCTCCACCGGCACGGCGGGACTCCTCGCGGCAGCGGTCTCCTTCCTCCTCTCGCAGGAGACCTTCCAGACTGCTCCGTCAGGTGCCCGGAACGCTCCGGAGAATGAACCGAAGAGAGCCTTCTTCGCCGGTTTGAGGATCTCCGCCCCGGCGGCCGCGGCGGCCTCAACGACGGCGACCACCTCGCTGGGCTGCTCCAGCACATAAAAGATGATGTATCCGCCGAAGCCGGAACCTTCGGCTGAGACCCCAGCCTCGGCGGCCAGAGCAGAGACGTCAGTGACACCGAGGTCCCCGGCGCCGTGGAGGTCCGACCGGAAGAAGCCCCCATAGTCCTGCACCTTCGGGGCCAGAACCGCAGCATAGAACTCCTGGGCGGCCGCGGGGTCCTCAGCCCCGAGGATCGCGATGTTCAGCGGCAGCGACATAGTGGGCTCTCCCCTCCGCCGGTGATCCGCTCAGTCCTCGAGCTCGCCGATCTCGAACTCGGCCAGCTGGTCCTCAGGGTCCTCTTCGCCTCCGTGCTGACCCTCGAAGTCCTCGGTGGCGTCGGTGCCGCAGAGCGCCTCGATCCGGTCAGCGCCGCCCGGGTGCTCCTCGATCCATTCGGTCAGGTCATAGGCCACACCGTCGATCGCAGCCCAGCAGGATTCGGGGCTGTCGTTCTGCTCGACGTCCTCCATGGTGACCACGTCATCCTCGGTGGCATCGTCCTCACCGGCGACGTCGGCGTCATCGTCAGCGGCCTCATCCTGGCCGTCCTCATCCTGCTGCGCCGGATCCTCCTCGGCATCGACATCGCCGGGATCGTTGAGGGCGCAGGCGCCGAGCGCGAGCACACCGGCCGCGGCCAGCGGGGCGAAGAGGCCGCGGCGGAAGACAGGGGAATCGGAGGACAGAGTGTTCTGGGTGCGGGTCATGGTGCGGTCGTCTCCTGTTCGGATCGGCTGCCAGCGGGCTCCGCGGCTGCGGAGGCGGTGCCGTGGTGGGCAAAGGTCCAGGCGCAGAGCCAGGTGCACAGCACCACGGCGGCCAGGGATCCGGCCACATGGGCGTCCACCGTCAGCGGACTGCCCAGGGCGGCCTGGAAGAAGGTCAGAGCGAAGAGCACGACGGCGGTCGCCGCCGCCCAGACTCCGGTGCGGGTGAGCACGGCGCGCAGCACCAGCAGCAGCGCGAGCAGGCCTGTGGTGATGTGCAGGACCACGGCCGCAGTCCCATGCAGATCCAGTCCGTCGCCGCTGTCCACCAGCTGTCCGGCGGTGAGGAACAGCCCGGCCAGGGAGGCCAGGCTCAGCACCACAGCGCAGCGGGCTGCGATCAGCACCACAGCGCAGCGGGCTGCGATCAGCAGCAGTTGTGCACGGCTCATCGGGAAGGGGCATCCTCCGTTCAGTTCCCTGGTCAGACGGGCAGGTCACCCGCCTAGAGCCATCGTAGAGAAGAACTGCACTGATTACACTGATTCGGAGACGATCGCACCTGACCACCCGCCGAAGAGGATCACCGATGCCCTGGTTCGCTCGAATCGCCATCGTGGCGATCGTGATGTTCACCCTCGCCCAGCTGGTGAGCATGGCCACCGGCCGTCATCATGCCGAGAGTGAGGCTCGGTGAGCGCCTGGGTTCCGGACGCTCTGGAGGATCTCCAGGCGGCCCTCTCCGGAGCGAGCCCTCCCCTTGAGTTCCTCCCTGGCGAAGGAGACGCCCCGCGCTGGGTCCAGCGGCCCGAGCTCGCGGACAGCGGGGCCGCCGCCGTCGTGCGCACCTCCGGATCCACCGGAACGCCCAAGGAGACCCTGCTGTCGGCGGAGAATCTGCGCGCCTCCGCCGAGGCTGCGGCTGAGCATCTGGGCGGGCACGGGCAGTGGCTGCTGACCCTGCAGCCCAGCTATGTGGCTGGGCTGGCCGTGCTCAGCCGCTCCCTGCAGGCCGGGACCGAGCCCGCTGTGCTGCTGGAGCAGACCACTGACTCTGAATCCTTCGCCGAGGCGGCCGCGCAGCTGACCCATCAACGGCGCTATGTCTCCCTGGTGCCCACCCAGCTGCAGCGGCTGCTGGGACATGTCTCCACTGAGGCGGGGACAGACGAGGACAGGCTGTTGGCCGTGCTGCGCCGCTTCGACGCGATCCTGCTGGGCGGCGGGGCCACATCCCCCGCACTCTTCGGCCGGGCCCAGCAGCTGGGGCTCACCGTGATCCGCACCTATGGGATGAGCGAGACCGCAGGCGGCTGCGTCTACGACGGCGTGCCGCTGCCCGGGGTGACCGTGGAGACTGAGGCTGCCGAGGATTCCGCAGGAACCGACGACGCCGGCGTCGGGCCGGTCCTGCTCTCCGGGCCGATGGTGGCCCTGGGCTATACCGACCCGGCGCTGACCGCGGCACGCTTCGGCACCGACGCCCAGGGGCAGCCCCAGTACCGCACGGATGACCTGGGGCGACTGAGCCCCGAGGGCCGGCTCTCGATCACCGGGCGGGCCGATGACGTGATCAACACCGGCGGAGTGAAGGTATCTGCGGAGCGGATCCGCCAGGTCCTGGAGGCGGACCCGCAGGTCAGCGATGCTTTTGTGGCCGGCGTCGCGCATCCCGAATGGGGCCAGCAGGTGGTGGCCGCCGTCGTGCTCTCCGCGGGGCTGGACACGGAGGCGCTGCGCCGGCGGGTACGTGAGGCGCTTGGGCCCGCCGCCGCGCCCAAGCAGTTCCGCGAACTGGAGGCGCTGCCCCGGTTGGCCAACGGCAAGCCGGACCGGCAAGAATTGCTCAGGCTCGTCCAGAGCCCACCCGCACCGCCTGCCCCCTAGGAGACTTATGGCCACGCTGAAGGAATGGACCGCAGGAGCACGTCTGCGCACGCTGCCGATGGCGGTGGCGCCGGTGCTCATCGGTGCTGCGGCGGTCTTCGGGCAGCCGCGGCCATATACCTTCGGCTGGTTGGAGAGCCACGACGACGCTCCGGAGCAGATCTTCACCGGCACCGTCGCCCTCCACATCGTCGTCGCCCTGCTGGCCCTGATCGTCTCCCTGGCCCTGCAGGTGGGCGTGAACTACGCCAATGACTACTCCGACGGCGTCCGCGGCACCGACGACGAACGCGTGGGCCCTATGCGCCTGACCGGCTCCGGCGCCGCCGAACCGCACCAGGTCAGAGCCGCGGCCTTCGGAAGCTTCGGCGTGGCCGGACTGGCCGGGCTGATCATCGTGGTGCTGACCGGCCAGTGGTGGCTGCTCGGCGCTGGGGTGATCTGCGTGTTGGCGGCCTGGTGGTACACCGGCGGCTCCAAGCCCTACGGCTACCTGGGTCTGGGCGAGATCATGGTGTTCATCTTCTTCGGCCTGGTGGCCACGCTGGGCACCTCCTACGCGATGGTGGAGGTGGCCGAGACCCGCGGCGTCAGCATGGAGTTCCCGCTGGCCGGCGCACTGATCGGCGCCGTCTCCCACGGGCTGATCGCCAGCGCCCTGCTGATGGCCAACAACGTCCGGGACATCCCCACCGACCGCGAGTCGGGCAAGATGACCCTGGCAGTGCGCCTTGGCCAGGGCCGGGCGCGTTCCAGCTACGCGCTGATGGTGGTCATCGCCGTAACGCTGCCGCTGGCGCTGATGCTGCAGGGCCCGCAGAGCCTGTGGTTCCTGCTGGTGGTGGCCTCCTGGCCGCTGTGCATCCGGCCCATCGGCATCATGGTCCGCCGGCCGCAGCCGGCCCGCGGCCCGGAGCTGATCCCGGTGCTGCAGCAGACCGGGACGATCGGGCTGGCATTCGCCGCCACCTACTCGGCGGCGCTGCTGCTCAGCTGAGGATCGTGCTCAGGCGGGGCGATCCTCGGAGCCTGAGCCGGTGCCGCCCTCGACATCGTCGCCAGGCTTCTCCCCCGATCCCTCACCGGAATCCTTCTGCTCCGGGCCCTCCTGGGACTGCTGAGGCTCCTGCTGGGACTGGTCGGAGGACTGCTGGCCCTGCGACTGGGCCCGCTTCTTCCGCTCCTGCTCGGCGCGCTTGCGGGCCTCCTCCTCACGGCGCTGCTGCTGACGGCGCTCGAACTCCACCTTGCGGAGGAACTCCGGGTCGTCGTCGGGCGCTGAGGGGCCGGAACGCACCTGGTTGCCGCGGGTGCGGGGCTCGCGGATCCGGCCGAAGCCCAGCCACAGCCCGGCTCCGATGATAGGCACCAGCAGGATGACTGCGATCCATGCAGTCTTCGGCATCACGCGGACACGGTGACGCGGGGTCTGGATGCTCTCCACCAGGCTGTAGATCATCAGCCCCAGACCCACGATTCCCACTGGGATCAGGATTCGCAACACGTTCGCTCGCTCCCGTCACGTCCACTGCCTGAGCCGGGACTCCGGCTCACTGTCCTCCCAGCGTAGTCTGCCGTCCACGCGTGCGAAAATGGAGGTATGGCCGTTCTGAAGTACACCCTGCTCCGCCTTGCGACCTTCTTCATCATCTTCGGCGCCTGCCTGCTGATGGAGGTCGGAATGCTCTTCGCCCTCATCGCCGGACTGGTCGGCGCATGGGCTGTGGCCTATCTCTTCTTCAACAGGCTGCGCCTGGAGGCCGGCGCGCAGCTCGCCCAGAAGGTGGGCTCCGGCCGGCGTCGCAGCCTCTCCGAGCAGGAGGACAACGAGGCCGAGGACGCACTGGCCGAAGACTTCCACGAGCCCGAGTCCCCGGAGGATCACCCGGAGCGCTGAGCTCTCCCTCCCCTGCGGATCGGCGTCCCCGCTTCAGGGGCATCCGACCTTCCAGAGGCGAAAGAGCCCACATCAGCATCCTGACCAGGGACGCCGATGCGGGCTATTTCGCGTAGGTGGCTGGGGCCGACTTACTCAGGGAGGCCTGCGTAGGAGTGCAGACCCGGGAAGTACACGTTGACCACGGCATAGTTGAAGATGATGCAGGCGAAGCCGATGATCGACAGCCAGGCCGAACGGTTGCCCGTCCAGCCGCGGGTGGCCCGGGCGTGCAGATAGCCCGCATAGACCACCCAGATCACGAAGGTCCAGACCTCCTTGGTGTCCCAGCCCCAGTAGCGGCCCCAGGTCTCCTCGGCCCAGATCGCACCGGTGATCAGCGGTCCCATGGTCCAGAACACGAAGCCGATGGCGTTGATCCGGTAGGCCCAGTTCTCCAGCGCCACAGAGGAGGGCACCAGGCGCAGGAACTGCCAGCGGCTCACTCGGCTGGAGGCTTCGCCGTCGGCGTCCTCTCCGCGGCCGGCGGCTGTCATGGCCCGCTCACGCCGCTGCTGGATCAGCTGCAGGATGTTCATCGCGAAGGTCAGGGCGAACAGGCCGATGGCGATGGCCGCCAGCGAGACGTGGATCCAGATCCACGGGTTCTGCAGCGCGGGCTGGACGTGGCCCACCGGCGTCGGGAAACCGATGGTGGCGCCCACCATCATGATGACCACCAGGCCGACGGCGAAGACGCCCAGGAAGCGCAGGTCGCGGCGGATCAGTGCCACCAGGTAGACCAGGGAGACGATCAGCGCGGCCGAGGTCAGGAACTCGAACATGTTGGCCCAGGGCACGCGATTGGCTGCAATGCCGCGGGTGATCACCGCGAAGGCGTGGGCCAGAGCGGCCACCACGGTCAGCGCCACCGCCACATTGGCGATCGGCCGCTTCGTGCCGGTGTAGGCCATCTCATCGTCCACGAGCTCCACCGGCTCGACGCCGCCACCGCTCTCTGGGCCGCCACCTTCAGAGCCGCCGGTCCCAGCGCCGCCACTGCCTGAGCCGGCGGCCCCGACGCCGGCCATGGCAGACTCTCGGTCCCGCTCAGTGGCCAGTTCGGCCTCCACCCGACGGATCGTCGCCGAGCTGCGCACCATATCGATGGTGAAGGCGATGAAGGCGATGGTGTAGATCGAGGCGGCGATCAGCATGAACAGCTCGCTGTACTCCGCCAGCTGCTCATCGATGGGTCGCAGGGTCAGCATAAACGTCATGATCAGTTCTCCTCCGGAGCGCGGACCGGCCATTTCTTCTCGAAATCGGAGCGCAGTGCAATGTTCTCATCCCGCAGCGAGAAGTCCTCGCCTCGGGACAGCAGGCCGTAGCGCACCAGCACCCGGCCCTCCTCTGTGGTCTCCACGGTCACCCAGGCGCGACGCCGGCGGATGAACAGGGTCATGATCAGCCCGCCCAGCGCGGTCAGGGCGAAGACCAGAACCCCCACCTGGCCGGGGTTGTAGTGGATGTCGACCGCCATATAGTCGATGACCTCGTCGAAGCTGATGGAGCCCATGCCGTCGGGCAGCTCATAGGTCTGCCCCGGCTCCAGCACGATGCCCCCGGCCTCGGCGCTGCGCGAGTTGAGCTCCTCCAGGTTCTCCGTGTCCAGCACGTAGACGTTCTGCGGTGTGCCGTCGTCCAGGCCGAGGTCGCCGTAGTAGGAGTCCAGCTGCAGCTGTGGGTTGCCCAGCTCCGGGTCGATGGAGACCGCCAGGCCGTCCTCCACCTCGTGGGAGGTGGGCAGGAACATTCCCTGGAAGCCGAGCTGCTCCGGCTGAGCGTCCGGTGCCTTGATCACCATCATCGAGGTGTAGACGGAGTCCTCCGGGCGGGTGACCACCGGACCGGAGAAGGCCACATCCCCGTTGCTGTCCTCCACGGTGACCACCGGGGCGTAGCCGTTGCCTACCAGGAACAGCCGGGCGCCGCCCAGAGTCAGCGGATCGTTCACGCTGAGCTCCTCCTGGCGGGGCTCCTCATCGGTGCCCTCCTGGACGGTCACATCGGCGGTGAAGTCCAGGGCCTGGCCGAAGTACTCCTCGGACTGGCGGTCGAAGACGCGGTCGAAGTCGTTCAGCGTGATGGAGAACGGGTGCAGCTGGTCCTCGTCGAAGTAGGTGCCCGGGTAGAAGTTGTCATAGGCCACCAGGGCGTTGACGAAGGCCTCGTCCTCCATGATGATCTTCTGTCCGCGGTAGCTGAACATGGAGCCCAGCGCCACGAAGACCAGCACGCCCACCAGGGCGATGTGGAAGAGCAGGTTGCCGACCTCTTTGGAGTAGCCCTTCTCCGCGCCGATGGAGGCCGGGACCTGTCTGCCCCGGGCGTCGGAGCCGGCCTCGCGGACATCGGTCCGGTAGCCGCGCTTCTTGAGCACGCGCCGGGCGTCCTCGATGACCTGCTCGGTGTCCGGGGCGTCGGCGTCGTCACCTGCGGCCTTGGACTCCAGCTCCAGGGCACCGTATTCGGGCAGCTTCTCCAGCCGGCGCGGAGTCCGCGGCGGGGCGGAGCGTATGTGTTGCCAGTGCTTGCGGGTGCGCGGCAGGATGCAGCCGATCAGCGAGATGAACAGCAGCAGGTAGATCGCCGAGAACCAGACCGAGGAGTAGACGTCGAAGAGCTGGAAGAAGTCTAGGACCGGGCCCACAGTGGGGTTGTCGTCGATCCAGGTCTGCACCGCGAAGGCGTCCTGGACGCGCTGAGGCCAGATGGAGCCCGGCACGGCCGCCACGGCCAGCAGCAGGAGCAGCATCAGCGCCGTGCGCATGGAGGTCAGCTGGCGCCAGGCCCAGCGCAGCATGCCGACGAAGCCCAGCGAGGGCAGCGTGACATCGGAACGGTCCGCCTTGGCGTCCTTATGGTCGGCGGGGATGTAGTCGCCGGCCTTCTCCCGCTTGGCTGCCTTGCCCCGGTCCTTCTTCTCACTCATCAGATGGGCATCACAATCTCGTTGGCGAACCAGTCCTGCAGCGCGTAGACCCAGGTGTTCCAGATACCTGAGAGCATCAGCAGCCCGACGGCGATCAGCATGCCGCCGCCTACGCGCATCACTGCGGCCTTATGCCGCTTGAAGAAGTCCAAGGCCCGCATCCCCCGCTGCAGCCCCATGCTGATCAGGATGAACGGGATGCCCAGACCCAGGCAGTAGATGAACATCAGCAGGGCCCCGCGGGCGGCGTCGGCGTCGGTGCCGTAGGCCAGCAGCAGGACCGCAGAGAGGGCCGGGCCGATGCACGGCGCCCAGCCGATGCCGAAGGTCGCTCCCAGCAGCGGGGCGCCCAGGAGTCCGTCCGGCGGCTTGCGGTGGATCTTCGCTTCCCGCTGGAAGAAGCTGAAGGCGCCCATGAAGATCAGACCCATGAGCACAACGAGGATGCCCAGCACCTGGGTGACCCAGCCGCCTTCCAGCCGCAGCCAGGTGGTCGCGTAGGTGAAGACCGCACCGATCAGCACGAAGACTACGGAGAAGCCCAGCACGAAGAGCGCCGCGCCCAGGACCATCCGGGAGCGGGCGCGCTCCTGCAGAGCCGTGCCGGAGAGACCGGTGACATAGCCCAGGTAGCCGGGCACCAGGGGAAGCACGCAGGGCGAGAGGAAGCTGACCAGACCGGCCAGCAGCGCGATCGGGGCGGCCAGCAGGAAGGATCCGTCCAGGACGATCTCGGCAAAGCGGTTGTTCACCGCCGCCACCGGGACCGCGGACTCGGCCGCAGACAGGATGCCGGGGGGCATCAGGTCTCGCTCAGCGCAGTGTCGATCAGGGCCCGCAGGTTCCCGGGCTCGGCGATGCCGATGATCCGGGCGGAGACGCGGCCCTCCTCGTCCAGCACCAGTGTGGTGGGCACAGCGGACGGCGGCACGTAGTCGGTCATGGAGAACATGACCTCACCGCCGCGGTCTTCCATGGAGGGGTAGCCGATCTCGAAGCGACGTTCGAACGCCTCAGCCGTGGGCTGGGTGTCCCGGGTGTTGACCCCGTAGAACTGGACGCCCTCCTCCTCATACTCCTCATGGATCTCTGCGAGGTCGGGAGCCTCCACACGGCAGGGGGCGCAGGCCGCGTACCAGAAGTTGAGGACGGTGACGTCGCCCTGCCAGGTCTCCGGGCCGATCTCGGTGCCGTCGAAGAGCGCGGACTCGAACTCCACCGGCTCGCCGCGGTCCTCCGGGGCGTACTCCTGGATGGAACCGTCGCCGGCGACGTAGTTGGTGCCGTCGTTGGCGGCATTCTCGGCCAGCTGGTCGTTCTGGTCGGTGCCGCAGGAGGTCAGCGCGAAGATCCCGGCGAGCGCTGCGGCGGCCAGGGCGGAGGGGCGCAGTCTGGAGTGACTCGTGGCAGTAGTCATCATCAGCAGTCGATTCTACGCCTTCTACAAGTTGTAGAAAAGTGACGACGCACTTTTCCACCCCTCCGATTCGACTCAGGCGCCGGGAAGCGCGAGGGCCTGCTGAGACAGGGCCTCATTGGGCTCATCATAGGTGACCGACTCCACTCCGGCGGGGCCGATGTGCAGCGAGGTCACCGACGTCAGTGTGCACTCACGACTGCGCGGGTCATGCCAAAGCGGGCGGTCCTCAGCCCACAGGCGGGTGACCCAGATGGGCAGCTGGTGGGAGACCACCACGACTTCGGCGCCGTCGCCGTGCTCTGCGACGGCCTGATCGGCGAGATCCTTCACCGCGGCCAGCACGCGGCTGACCTGCTGGGTGTAGGGCTCGCCCCAGGAGGGGCGGAAGGGATTGGCCAGCAGCGGCCACATGCGCGGGTTCCGCAGCTGGCGCTTGACCTCAGAGAGTCCCTCGAACTTGTTCTCCGCCTCCAGGACCCGCTCCTCAGTGGTCACCGGCATACCCAGGCGCTGGGCCAGCGGGGCGATGGTCTCCTGAGCGCGCTTCAGCGGGGAGGCCGCCAGCAGGTGGACGGGCTGACCGTTCTCGGCGCGCTGCCCGAAGTGCTCGGAGATCCCCTCGGCCATCTCATGTCCGAGCTCGGAGAGCCCGAAGCCGGGGAGGCGGCCGTAGAGGACACGGTCCGGGTTGTGGACCTCGCCGTGGCGGACAAGATGGACTGTTGCGGTCTCAGAAGCCATGGCCCCAGTCTTGCATCTTCGGCGCGGCGGCTGCGGGTCCGGCGTCGGGGATCACCGCCGAGCAATGACTGAACGTCTCCTCTCGGCCCACCGAAATGCCTGGTCCGCCCTGCCACAAGGGCCTTCCTGCCGGTAGGCTGGCCGAAGACGAACGGACACCAGACGTAAGGATGAGGGACATGAGCAACTCCCCCGAAGAGAACGCCCCCGAGGAAGGCGCTGCACAGCAGCAGCCCGTCCCCGGTCAGCACGGTCAGGAGCAGCAGGGTCAGGAGCAGCAGGGCTTCGGCCAGCCCGCACCGCCGGCAGGCCAGGCTCCGTCGCAGCCTTCGGCCCCCTCCCAGCACTCTGCCCCCTCGCAGCAATCGGCTCAGTCAGCCCAGTCCGCCAGCCCGGCCGGCCCCATCCCGGGCGCCCCGGCTCAGCAGCAGTATGGCCAGCAGCCGCCGCAGGGTCAGCAGTTCGGCCAGCAGCCGCAGAGCTACCCCCAGCAGGACCAGCCCGGCTACCCCCAGCAGGACCAGTACGGTCAGCAGCCGCAAGGCTACCCGCCACAGGGACAGCCCGGTCAGTATGGCCAGCAGCCGCAAGGCTACCCGCCACAGGGACAGCCCGGTCAGTACGGCCAACAGCCCCAGGGTTACCCGCAGCCGGGCTACGGCCAACCGGGTCAGCAGCAGGGCTACCCGCAGCAGCAGTACGGCCAGCAGCCCCAGGGCTACCCTCAGCAGGGACAGCCCCAGCAGGACCCCCAGCAGGCCAAGGAACAGGCTAAGCAGGAGAAGAAGGCCAAGCGGAAGCAGGCTGTGGAGGCCGCTGCCGTCAGCGGCAGGAAGCCTCGCCGCCCGATCACCATGTGGGCCGCCATGCTCCTGATGATCGTCATGGGTGTGGGCGTCTTCGCCCTGTCCCTGCTGGCCTTCGTGGAGATGAGCAACGCAGACTCCGGTGAACGCGCTCAGACCCTGTTCGGTTCGATCGGCATGGAGCCCAGCACATTGCGCTGGCTCTGGGTGATCGCCGCGACCGTCATCGCCGCGATCCTGATCGTGCTCGCCATCCAGGGCACCGCCGGCAGCGGACTCTTCCGCTCCCTGGCCGCCGTCGTGCTGGTCCTCTCGGTGGGCACTGTGGTGCTCGGCTGGGAGAACCTGGCTCTGGTGGCCGTGGCGATCCTGACTCTGGTGCTGCTCTTCCTGGCACCGAGCAACCAGTTCATCGCTGAGACCAAGGCCTACACCAAGGTGCAGAAGAAGAACCGCGCCTGAACCTTGCGGCCCTGAGGGGCTGAGCAGAAAGAGGGCCCCGGCCCGCCTCGTGGGAGGCTGCCGGGGCCCTCTCCTGTGTCTGCGGCTTCTGTGTGTGGGGTTTCTCCAGCTGGAGCGAGTCTGAGGTGCGACGGCCCGGCTCAGGTCAGGGGCCGGGGTCGTGAGCTCTGATCACCCCGGTCTCTCCCCGCAGACAGACGGCCGATTCTCAGGAAGAGGACGGGGTGGTCCGGGCCGTCAGAACGGGGCTGGGATGGAGTCCAGCATGTTCTCCTCGTATTCGACGAAGCAGCGGTTCATCGAGCGCTCGGTCAGCGCCGACGCTTGGCATTCGTCGAACTCGACCGTGGCGTTCCAGAACAACGCCTGCACCGAGGCCGTGCCGGCGAACATCCCACAGGCCAGTACGGAGACCATGCCGCTGATCAGCATCAGCACCGAGAGCTTCCTCCGCAGCGACTGCACCACCAGGATGATGCCGCCTGCGACGCCGGCCAGTCCGGCCGCCACCGCCACCAACCGGTACGGCAGGGGCGCTTGGAGTCCCGCATAGGACACGATCACCGCCAGCAGCAGCCACAGGGTCATTCGTGCATAGGGCCGCTGGGCCTCCCGCTGCTTCTCGTCACTCATCCCGACCACTCTAGAGGCACACGGGGCCGCCATCACCTCTTATAGGCTGTAGCCCATGCGAATCGTGGTGCTGGTCTCGGGCTCCGGGACGAACCTGCAGGCCGTCATCGACGCCGTCTCCTCCGGTCAGCTTCAGGTGGAGCTGGCCGCCGTGGGCTCGGACATCCCCGGATGCGGCGGGCTGGAGCGCTCAGCCGCCGTGGGGATCGAGACCTTCGCCGTCCCGCTGGAGAAGGGGCTGGGCCGGAAGGACCCGGAGGAGGCCGCCCGGATCCGCGCGGCCTGGAATCGCGAGCTCTGCGATGCCGTGCGCTCCCACTCCCCTGACCTGGTGGTCTCCAGCGGATTCATGCGGATCCTGGGCAAGGAGTTCCTGGACGGCGTCGAGGTCCCGGTGATCAACACCCACCCGGCGCTGCTGCCCAGCTTCCCCGGCGCCCATGCCGTGCGCGATGCGCTGGCCCACGGCGTGCGGATCACCGGCTGCACAGTGCACCAGGTGGACGCCGGCGTGGACACCGGCCCGATCATCGCCCAGGAGGCGGTGCGCGTACACCCCGGCGAGCAGGAGGACTCCCTGCACGAACGGATCAAGGTTCAGGAGCGTCGCCTGCTGGTGGAGACGCTGGAGGGGATCGCCGCCGGGGAGATCCGGCTGGGCTGATCCCCACCCGTTGTTTGGGCGAAGAATTCGAAGGAGGCGGGCCGCCGGTGGACGGTTCAGTCGCGGCGCAGCGGGCGCAGCGGTGAGCTCTTGCCCGAACCGCCCTCTTGGCGGGCACGCATCCGAGCGGTGAACTCGTCCACGTCCTCCCGAGACTCACCCTTCTGAGGCTCGCCGCCCTGACCCTCAGCGTTATCGGCCGGCACTGAGCGTTCAGGCCGCCCTGCGATTTCAACCGACCCAGCGCTCTCAGCCCGCTCTGCCTCGACGCTCTCCGGACTCTCCGCGCTCACGGCCCGGGCACGCTTGCGAACCGGGCGGACCGGGCTGGCCCTGCGCTTCGGACGTGTCGGCTCGGAGGCGGTGAGCTCCTCCTCATCCTCGACGCCGGCAGAGACCGAGGCGACGGCGTCCTCGCGGTCCTCCTCGAACTCCTCCTCATCATCGGCATCAGCAGCCCCACGCCGGCGCACCTGGTGCGCGGCCGGGGCCAGCAGGTATCCGATGATCGCACCGAGGGCCACCCAGCCGCCCAGCATGGCGGCGGCCAGGCCGGCATCGGGACCGATGTCGGTCATCCGCCCCACGCCGAGCGAGATATGGGAGAGCCACAGCGGCCCGACCGCGAGCACGGCCGCGGCGATGCCGGTGAAGACACCCAGCGCCAGCGTGGAGACGCCCAGGGAGAGCGGGCGCATGCCGATCCGCAGCGCGAACCAGTCGTCCAGGTGGTTCTCGCCCTCGCGCATCAGCCACCAGCCGGCGGCCGCACCGGCGAGCACGGGCACCAGCAGCACGGCCAGTACGCTCTCTGGGGCGCTGGCGGGCAGGGCGCCGAGGATCGGGACGGCGGGCAGGGGGCCCAGCTCCACGGCATAGGGAGCCACTGTGGTCCCGGTGCCCATGGAGAACCCGGCACCGGTGGAATAGGCCAAGGTCCAGAGGATCATATTTGGCAGCAGGCCCAGGTGCAGCAGGGTCAGGCCGAGGACGCCCCAGAAGCCGGGATCCAGCTGCTGGTAGACGTTGACCACGTCCATCCAGCGCACCCCGATCTGCCCGGCCAGCAGCAGCGCGGAGAGCCCGACGGCGACCACACAGGCCACAGCGCCGGCGCGCAGGATGGCCCAGGCATAGGAACCGGCCCAGCGCAGCTGCTGTGAGAACTCCTCGATCCGGGATTCCAGGTCCACACCGATCATGCGGGTCCAGCTGCGGGCCTCGGCGTAACAGCCGGCCAGTGAGCCCAGCGCCATCAGGGCTGCGGAGCAGAGTCCGGCGAAGGCCGGGTGGACCTCGAAGGCGGTGTCCTGAGCCAGCACACTCAGCCCGGCGCCGGCACCGGCGTAGCTGAGCACCAGCGGCAGCAGGCCGTGCCAGAGCTGATCGGAGTAGGCACCCTGAGCCATCCGCCTTCCGGCCCTCCAGGCCAGGGCCAACGGGATCATGGTCAGACCCAGTGGGACCAGGTGGAACCAGCCACCCTGGGGGATGCCCACGCCCTCACCGAGGGCGCCGTCGTCCAGAGTGATGATCAGCTCCACGGGGACCCCGTGGATGACCATCCAGATCTGGGCGGCCAGGCCGCTGATGAAGCCGGGATCGATCTGCTCGAAGCCGCCGGCCAGGCTCATCGCCATGACCGGCAGGACCACCAGCAGCGCAGTGGCCAGCAGCACCTGGAAGGCCTCCAGGATGCCCAGCAGCCACAGGGGCATGGCCGGGATCCTCAGCCGCTGCCTCCAGGAGCGGGCCGAATCGGCGGTGCGCCCCTCGGCGCTGCCGACGTCTCCGCCGTCGTGATCGGCGGAGGTGTCGCTGGGGTCATCGGTGCTGGCCATCGTCTCTATGGTGCCAGCCGGCGCTGCGCCTGGCCCGAACCGACAGCCGTTTTCAGGAAACTGTGAGCTGCGCCCGGCTGGGGTGCCGGTTGGGCTGCTGGGTGGGGTGCCGGCTGGGCCGGCGTCGTGGTGCGCCCGCTCATTCCGCACAGTCTGAGCCGCTGTCAGGGGGCTGTTCGGGCGGCTCTACTAGGATGGGGCCTGATGAGCCACGACGCCGCAGAGCAGTCTCGCACCCATGTCGCCCAGGACCGGGCCGCACTCCGACACCACCTCTCGGACCGGGCCAGAAACCGGGCCATGAAGGCCGAGGACCGTTGGCATCAGCTGCGGCTGAACATGGCACGACGACGCCGGCAGAACGTCACCGTGCTCTCGCTGACCGGCTACGGCACCCAGCACTGGGTCCGGGTCTTCTCCCGGATCGTGATGGCCCCGGATTCGCAGTTCGAGAACGGGCGCCGCGTGGCCAAGGTCATCGCCGACGGTGTGCGCGGCTGGCGCAACTTCGTCTCCGCCCCGGTGCCCTTCGCCGAGGTCACCCTGACCGTGGCGGGACATACCTTCGAGGTCACCGCGGACCGCGGCGGCATCATCGACACGGTGGTGGACCTGCGGGCCAGGGGCGGACGCCTGGAGCCCGGCTGGCAGAGCGTGACCCTGACGGCGGAGGGTGCGGATCCGACCACTGCCGAAGTGGACATCATCGATGAGTCCGCACGGTTCGGCGTCGTCTGCGACATCGATGACACAGTGGTGGTGACCAAGCTGCCACGTCCGCTGCTGGCGGCCTGGAACTCCTTCGTCCTGGATGAGCATGCGCGCACCCCCACCCCCGGGATGGCGGTGATGATGGAGCGGCTGTTGAACCGGTGGCGCTCCGAGCACGGCCAGGACGGACCGGTGTTCTACCTGTCCACCGGTGCGTGGAACGTGGCCCAGACGCTGACCCGCTTCCTCTCCCGGAACCTGTATCCGCGCGGCCCGCTGCTGCTGACCGACTGGGGCCCCACCGAGGACCGCTGGTTCCGCTCCGGGCAGCTGCATAAGGAGCAGCAGCTGGAGCGCCTGGCCTGGGACTTCCCTGAGATGAGCTGGGTGCTGATCGGCGATGACGGCCAGCACGATCCGCAGATCTATGCCGACTTCGCCCGCCGCCACCCGGAGAAGGTCAAGGCGGTCATCATCCGTGAGCTCACCTATTCGGAGGCGGTGCTGGCCGGTGGCCGTGCTGAGGATCCGGTGGGTGAGGATATGCTTCACGGTGCCCAGGAGGGCGAGCATGCCCATGGCTATCAGCGTGTGGGCGAGCACAGGATCCCGTGGATCTATGGGCCTGACGGGAAGGCCATCTCCTCCCAGCTCAGGGGCCAGGGACTCCTCGACCTGAGGGGCCGCGCAGCAGGTCCTTGGCCCGGCGGTCCAGCCGGCGTCGGTTGACCTCCACAGCGCGGGAGTAGTGGCCGACCAGCTGGTTGCAGATGCCCTCCCAGCTGCGTCCCTGGACTGCTGACCAGGCGGCCGCGGAGAACCGGGCGCGGGCGGCGTCGTCACCTGCCAGGTGCTGGACCGCTGAGCGCAGGCCGCTCAGATCCCCGGGCTGGTAGAGCCAGCCGGTCTGGCCCACGTCCACCAGATCCAGCGGGCCGCCGCGTCCGACGGCGACCACCGGAACGGCTGCGGCCATGGCCTCCTGGATGGTCTGGCAGAAGGTCTCCGCCTCCCCGGGGTGGACGAAGACGTCCAGGCTGGCCACGTGGCGGCCGAGGTCATCTCCGCCGCGGAATCCGGCGAAGTGGGCGTTGGGCAGGGCCTTGCGCAGGTTCTCCTCCTGCGGGCCGTTGCCGATGATCACCAGGCGAGTGCTGGGCAGGTCGTCCAGCACGCGGAGGTCTTCGATCTGCTTCTCGGCGGCCAGGCGTCCCACGAATCCGATCAGCCGCTCCCCGTTCGGGGCGATCTCCGCACGCAGCCGCTCATCCCGCCGGGCGGGGTCGAAGCGGTCCATGTCCACACCGCGGCGCCAGGTCTTCAACCGCTTGATGCCCCGGGCCCGCAGTTGGTCCTTGCAGAAGGAGGAGGGCACCAGGGTCAGTGTGGAGGCCTTATGCATGCGGTCCACGTGCTGCCACAGCAGCTCCTCCGCCCAGGGGATCCGGTAGCGGGAGGCGTAGGCGGGAACCTCGGTCTGGTAGATCGAGACTGTGGGCAGGCCCAGGGAGTTCGCGGCCTGGATGGCGCGCCAGCCGAGCACGAAGGGAGAGGCGAGGTGGACGACGTCGGGCTGGATATCTTCCAGGATGTTGCGGATCCGCAGGGTGAAGCCAGCGGCCACCCGCACCTTGGGATAGTCCGGCAGCGGCAGGGAGGGGACCCGGATGACGGGGAAGCCCACACAGAGCTCGGGCTGTTCAGTGGCCACGGCAGGCTCCCACCAGAGGGAGTCGCTGGGGGCGATGATGGTGACCTCATCCCCGCGTCGGCGCAGATGGGACAACACCTGCAGAACGGAGTTGGTGACTCCGTTCATGTGTGGGAGGAACGATTCGGCGACCACTGCAACGCGCACAGTCCACAGTAAACAGGCGCAGGTGCCGAACACCCGACGCTGCCGTGACATCAGGGTGAACTGACGGGGAACCTCTGAAGACCTGCCGCTGCGGCCATGTGCCGATGGGCGCCGTGGAGGCGGTGGTGGCTAGTCTGGGTCCGTGCCTGATCACACCTCATCCCACCCCTCCCCCGCCCAGCTCCGCCGGATCGCTGTGACCACAGCCCAGGAGGCCGGGGGCTCACTCGCCTCGGCCTTCCGCTCCGGCATGGAGGTCTCCACCAAGTCCAGCACCCACGACCTGGTGACCCATTACGACACCGCCACCGAGGAGCGGCTGGTGACTGCGCTGACCGCGGCGGTTCCCGACTCGCGGATCACCGGCGAGGAGGGCGGCACCCAGGGGCAGGGCACCCTGGAGTGGATCATCGATCCGATCGACGGGACCTCCAACTTCGCCCACGGCTTCGCGATGTTCAGCATCTCCATCGCCGCAGCGGTGGAGGACGAGGTGGTGGCCGGCGTCGTGCATGATCCGGTGAACCGGCTGACCTTCTCCGCCGACGACGCCGGAGCCTACCTCCGCACGGGCGAGGGCGAGGAGCAGCCGCTGGGGCCCCAGCCGGTCACCGCACCGGAGGAGCGGCTGAACCTGGTGACCAGCTTCCCTTCCGCGGAGATGCTGGAGGTCCGCGGTCAGGAGGCGCTGGAGCAGTTCGGCGAGCTGGTGACCACCTACTCCTCGGTGCGCCGGGTGATCTCCGGGGCGCTGGAGCTCTGCCATGCCGCGGCCGGCTGGGCCGATGTGGCCGCCGGCGGCAACACCAGCCCCTGGGATGTGGCTGCCGGGCAGCTGATCCTGCGCCGGGCCGGCGGACGGTACCTGCCCTTCGGCTCACGGGGCGGACGTTCCTGGGACGGCACGGAGGTCAAGGACGCTCATCTGGCTCCGGGCTATGTGGGCCTGGGCCCCGGGGTGGAGGCGCCCACAGCGGTGCGCGCCTTCGCGAAGTTCGCCGGCCAGGATTGACCCGCTCCCCACTCTCACCCTCGTTTTACCAACCCACTCTCAGAAAACCCCTGCGGATCTGCAGGGGTAATCTGAGGAATGCTTGGTAAAGCGAGGGTCAGACAGGTTTAGGAGCGCCGAAGGATCGTCACAGTTCTCAGCGCCCCTACTGCTGAGGGGTCCATCCACTGAACAATGGGAGGGTGAGCCCTTCCTCCGAGCAGCAGCACCCCGACGACGCCGACCCCGCCGCGTCCTCCGCCTCCTCCGCCGAGTCGACGGATCAGAGCGCGCCTGAGAGCGCTGGTGCCCAGGCCCCTGAGCCGAGCCGACAGCAGATCCGGCGGTGGCGGAAGTACCTCGCCGATGAGATCGCCGAGGGGCGCCTCTACGCCGATTTGGCTGAGAGGAAGCAGGGTGAGGAGCGGCAGATCCTGCTGGGCCTGGCCGCCGCGGAGAAGCGGCATGAGCAGCATTGGCGCGATCTGCTGGGTGAGCATGCCCAACGGCTGCCCTCCCCCTCGGCCCACCGTGTGCTGCTGGGCTGGATGGCACGGATCTTCGGCTCGGTCTTCATCCTGGCCCTGGCTCAGCGCGCGGAGGGCGACTCCCCCTATGCCCATGACGAGTCGGCCACCCGCGGCATGGCCGCCGATGAGGAGATCCACGAGGAGGTCGTCCGGGCGCTGGCCGCCCGCGGCCGCGAGAAGCTCTCCGGAGGGTTCCGCGCGGCGGTCTTCGGCGCCAACGACGGACTGGTCTCCAACTTCGCGCTGATCATGGGCATGGGCGGCACCGGCGTGGGAGCCACTGTGGTGCTGCTGACCGGCATCGCCGGGCTTCTCGCCGGGGCACTGTCCATGGCCGCCGGCGAGTTCATCTCGGTGCGCAGCCAGCGTGAGCTGCTCGATGCCACACGTCCCACCCATGCCACCCTGCGTGCCGCCCCCGACCTGGACCTGGATCATAACGAGCTGGTGCTGGTCTACCGAGCGCGGGGACTGAGCCGAGAGGACGCCGAGCACCGTGCCCTGGAACGTCTTGGGGCCTTCGAGTGTGACTGCCGGCCCGAGCTCTCCGTACCCAAGGATCCCGAGGACGAGACCGAGGCCTGGGGCGGCTACGAAGTGGTCGGCTCCGCGTGGACCGCGGCCGGCTCGAGCTTCTGCTTCTTCGCCGTCGGGGCGCTGATCCCGATCCTTCCCTATCTCATCGGTGCCGTGGGCTGGGCCGCCGTTGCGATCTCCACCGCGCTGGTGGGCACAGCGCTGATGTGCACCGGTGCCGTGGTGGGCCTGCTCTCCGGAGCCAGCCCGCTCTCCCGCGGTCTGCGCCAGCTGGCCATCGGCCTGGGTGCGGCGGCACTGACCTACGCCCTGGGCTCGGTCCTCGGCGTTTCGGTCGCCTGATCCGAAGTCTCACCTCAACGACGCGCGGAACGGCATTCTGCCCAGCCGCAGACCCACCGCGGCCGAAGGCGTAGACTCGCAACCCCGGGCACTTCAGCATCCCGGCGGGAGAGAGGAACATCCCATGACTCCCAACCCCCACACCCTGACGCCCCTGACCGACACCGAACGCACGCTGGGCGTGGTGGTCGGCTTCGACGGATCCGAGCAGAGCTTCCTGGCCCTGCACTATGCCGCTCGGGCGGCGCAGCGCCGAAACACGCAGCTGACTGTGGTCAACGCGTACCGGCTCCCCGCCCACTTCTACAGCACGTTGGCCGCACTGCCCCCGGAGGGCGAAGCCGACCTCCCGAGGCAGGACTCCGAGGCTGTGCTGGAGCAGGCACACGAATACCTGAAGAACTATCCCGGCCACGTGGTCACCCACTCGGTGAAAGGCGACGCCGCCGGAGTGTTGGTGAAGCTCTCAGGCTCAGCGCAGCTGGTGGTCCTCGGCGAACGCGGCCGTGGCGGCTTCGTGGGACGGATCGTGGGATCGGTCGCCACCGCAGTGCCTGCCCATGCCCATTGCCCGACGGTGATCGTGCCCGACTCCTACGACCCGCAGGCCGGCGTCGGCCCCGACGAAGGACGTTTCTCCCCCGCGCAGGACCCGCGGCCCGTGGTGGTCGGCGTGGACGGCTCCTCAATCTCCCGCGTCGCAGCGCTGCAGGCCGCTGAGGCCGCCGCGGAGCGCGGTGCCCCGCTGCACGCGATCATCGCGCTGCTGCCGCTGGACGATGTGACCGGCTGGTATCCGGGCATCGGCTTCGACAGCTCCTACGCCGAGCAGCGCCGTCGAGAGCTCGAGGAGCATGCTCAGGCCGAGGCGGCCTGGCTGCAGAGCCGGGTTCCGGGGGCCCAGGTCAGCGGCGCCGTCGAGGTCGGTGCCGCCGAGGACGTGTTGGCGCAGAGGTCCGCTGAGGCCCAGTTGACCGTGGTGGGAACGCGCGGGCGCGGAGGCCTCCGCAGCGCCCTGCTGGGGTCCACGTCCCGTTCGGTGCTCACCGCAGCCGCCGGGCCGGTGATGATCGTCCCCGAGCTTCCGGACCCGCGGCTGAAGGATCAGCCTCAGTTCCCAGCCTGACCCGGGACCGACGGGCCAGGTCAGGCGCCGGGGGCGGCCCGGGCCGCCTCCGGCCGTACCTGCGTACGGGGAGCCAGCCGCTGCAGCTGGGTGACGTGCTTCGGCTCCAGCTCCTCCACCGTGGAGACCTCCAGGAGCTTCATAGTGCGCTCGATCTGATCGCTGAGGATCTCGATCGCCCGGTCTGCCCCGGCTCGACCTCCGGCCATCAGCCCATAGAGGTAGGCGCGGCCCACGAAGGTGAACTTCGCCCCCATGGCGAGCGCCGCGACGATGTCAGCACCGTTCATGATGCCGGTGTCCATGGTCACCTCAAGGTCGTCCCCGACCTCACGGGCCACCTCCGGCAACAGATGGAAGGGGACAGGCGCGCGGTCCAGCTGCCGGCCGCCATGGTTGGAGAGCACGACGCCGTCCACGCCCAGATCGGCCAGCGTGCGGGAGTCCTCCACGTTCTGAACACCCTTGACGACGATCCTGCCGGGGAAGAGCTCCCGGATGATCTTCAGGTCCTCGAAGCTGATGGAGGGGTCCATCGCAGCGTCCAGCAGCTCACCGACCGTCCCGCCGGTGGAGGACAGGGAGGCGAACTCCAGCGGCGGAGTGGTCAGGAAGTCGTACCACCACCAGGGCCGCGGAATCGCGTTGATCACAGTGCTCAGGCTCAGCTGCGGAGGGATGGAGAAGCCGTTGCGCCTATCCCGCAGCCGTGCACCTGCGACCGGAGTGTCCACAGTGAAGAAGAGGGTGTCGAAGCCGGAGTCGGCGGCGCGCTCGACCAAGCCGTAGGAGACCTCTCGCTGCTTCATCACATAGAGCTGGAACCAATTGCGCCCCTGCGGATTAGCGGCCTTCACATCCTCGATACTGGTGGTCCCCAGCGTGGAGAGAGTGAACGGGATCCCGGCGGCGCCTGCGGCACCCGCCCCTGCGGTCTCCCCCTCGGTCTGCATCAGGCGGGTGAAACCGGTGGGGGCAATGCCGAAGGGCTGGGCAGAGGGGCCGCCAAAGATGCTGACGGAGGTGTCCACCGCAGAGACGTCGCGCAGGATCGACGGGTTGAACTGGACATCCTCGAAGCCCTCGCGCGCCCGGTGAATGGAGAACTCACCCTCCGCCGCACCGTCGGTGTAGTCGAAGGCCGCCTTGGGGGTGCGCCGCTTGGCGATCGTCCGCAGATCCTCGATGGTCAGCGCGGCGCTGAGCCGACGCCGGGTGGCATTGAAGTCGAACTTCTTGAACTGCATCAGCGGCGCAAGGTCGCGCGGCTTGGGGAATTGACGCTGGACCATGAAACCTGCTCCTCGGGGACATACTGCACCATCCTGTGGTCTGACCTCATAGAGGATAGGTCGACGGAGATCACATCGTCAACGAATCCCCTCTCCACCTGGGGCCGAAAATTCTTGTTGACGCAGATCACAATTCTCACTAGCCTCCAATGGTCAGACCACACGCCACGCCGACCACATGTCGTCGTTCAGCCCGCCCCGGAGGAACAGCGCCCCATGGACTCCATCGCCTGGTACAGCATGCTGGCCATCGCGCCCATCATCACGGTCGGCCTTCTCCTGGCCGGCTTCCGGTGGCCGGCGAAATATGCCATGCCCGTGGGCTATCTGGTCGCCGTCTGCGTCGCATGGCTCAGCTGGGACATGGCGCCCGTCGCCATCGCCGCGGCCTCCGTGGAGGGGCTGATCATCGCCGGCACCATGCTCTACATCATCTTCGGAGCGCTGCTCCTGCTGGCCACAGTGATGGCCTCCGGGGCCATGGAGACGATCAAAGCCGGATTCAACCGCATCTCCCCCGACCGCCGGGTCCAGGCGATCATCATCGGCTGGTGCTTCGGCTCCTTCATCGAGGGAACCTCGGGCTACGGCACCACAGCCGCCGTCGTCGCTCCACTGCTGCTGGCCATGGGGTTCCCGGCGATGGCGGCGGTGATGGTGGGCCTGATCGTACAGACGACCCCGGTGAGCTTCGGCGCGGTGGGCACCCCCATCCTCATCGGTGTGGGCAACGGTCTGGACCAGAACTCCGACGCCATGCAGGCGCGTCTGCTCGACCAGAACATCACCTACGCTGAGTACATCGCGGAGATCGGACTCAACGTGGCGCTGATACATGCGGTCGTCGGGCTGCTCATCCCGCTGATCATCGTCACGCTCCTGACCGGGTTCTTCGGCCCGGAGCGGAGCTTTGCAGACGGCCTGCGGATCACCCCCTTCGCCCTCTACGCTTCCCTGGCGGTGATCGTTCCTTCCGCACTGGTCGCCACGTTCCTGGGGCCGGAGTTCCCTGCCATGCTGGGTGGACTGACCGGCCTTGTCATCGTCATGGTCACCTCCTCCAAGGGATTCCTGATGCCCGACAGGGCCTTCGAGTTCGGGCCCCGCAGCAACTGGGAGACCAGTTGGACCGGTCGGATCGCGCAGGAGAAGCCGAAAGCGCTCGCCTCAGGCCGGCAGATCGGGATGGCCCGGGCCTGGTCCCCCTACCTGGTGCTGGCCGGACTGTTGGTCGCCACCCGCGTGCTGGAGCCGCTCGAAGAGCTCCTGAACACCCCCGGAGTCACCCTGTTCGAGTTCAGCGATCTGCTGGGAGTTGAGGGGATCAGCCCCACGGTGGAGCCCTTCTATCTCCCCGGATTCATGCTTCTGACGGCGGTGGCGTGTGGGTATGTCATCTACCGGATGTCCAGCTCCCAGGTCCTCCGAACCTGGCAGGTCGCAGGCCGACAGCTCGCCGGCACCGCCGCCGCGCTCTTCTTCGCCGTGCCCCTGGTCAGGGTCCTGCTGCAGTCCGGGACCAACGACTCCGGCCTGGAGAGCATGCCGGTCATCCTCGCCGAGGGGGCCGCCGCAGTCTCCGGAGGATACTGGCCGTTCCTCGCCCCGTTCCTCGGGGCCTTGGGTGCTTTCGTCGCGGGCTCCAACACCATCTCCAACCTGACCTTCTCCCAGTTCCAGTGGTCCACGGGCAGCCATATCGGCGTCAGCCCGGAGACAGTGGTCGCTGCCCAGGCCGTCGGCGGAGCCGGAGGCAACCCGATCTCCGTGCACAACATCGTCGCCGCCTCCGCCACTGTGGGCCTGCTCGGCAGGGAGGGCGACCTCCTGCGCCGGGTCCTGCCGGTCACCCTGTACTACTGCACCGCCGCCGGAGCGATCAGCTACATCGTCGCCCACGGCGCCGGGCTGAACCTGGGCACCCTGGTCCTCGGGGCCTTGGCCCTGATCCTGCCTCTGGCCGCCGGCGTCGTAGTGCGCCGCAGCTCCGCCGCCCCGCGCGTGGAGACTCCCACTGCCGGCCGGCGATGAGGACCGCACACGGAAGGACCGCAGCTGCGGTGATAGAAAAGGACTATGCCTGACTCAGCAGAGAAATCCAGCCGCACGCCGATCTCCTGGGACCCGATCCCGCGCAGCCGTGCCCATGAGCTGGTGCTCGACGCAATCGAGGAGCAGGTCACCGCAGGCCGGCTGGCCGTGGGGGACCTGCTCCCGCCGGAACGGGAGCTGGCCTCCCAACTGCAGGTGAGCCGGGCCAGCGTCCGTGAGGCCATCCGAATACTGGAGTCCCAAGGGGCGTTGCAGTCCCAGGTAGGCTCCGGCCGCTCGGCCGGGACGCGCGTCACCGCGCTCCCCAGCGAGGGGCTGACCCGCCTGCTCCGCATGCACATCGGGCTGTCCAACTTCCCCCTCGACGATGTCGCGGAGGCTCGCATCGCCCTGGAGCGGGCCAGCGCCATGCTCGCCGCGCAGCAGGCGGAGGAGCCCCAGCTCGCGGAGATCGACCAGGCCTTGGAGACGATGGAGAGATCCTCCACTGTGGAGGAGTTCAACGAGGCCGACACCGCCTTCCACGTCGCCATCGCAGAAGCGGCCGGCAACCGGCTGGTCGCTGATCTCACCACAGCCATCCGCAGCTCCCTGAAGCAGACCATTCTGGAGGCGTTCCACTCCCACGGAACCCCTTCCGAGGTGCAGATCACCCTTCAGGAGCAGCACCACCGGATTCATGCCGCGATCAGGGAGCAGGACCCTCAGCGCAGCGCTGAGCTGGTGGAGGAGCACATCCGTTTCGCCATGGAGACCCTGCCCATGGGCGGCCACGGCGAGTGCTGAGCCGCAGATCCTGCTAGGCAGTGCCGCTTCCTGCGGCAGCCGGTCACAGGAGGAGAGCGCCCGCCGGTGGAGGTGCCTTTTACCCAGCGCGCCTCATACGGCCCCTGCAGCCCAGCGTCATGATGCGCCGCCGCCCAGAGGCGAATGTGGCCCGCCCTCTCCGCTGGGGAGAGGGCGGGCCACAGTCAGATGCATGCTGAGCGCACCGGGTCAGAGCATCAGCCCTTGAAGACCTCGCGGAGCAGCTCTGCGGTCTCAGACGGAGTCTTGCCGACCTTCACGCCTGCGGCCTCCAGCGCTTCCTTCTTAGCGTCAGCGGTGCCGGAGGAGCCGGAGACGATGGCGCCTGCGTGGCCCATGGTCTTGCCCTCCGGGGCGGTGAAGCCTGCCACGTAGCCGACGACCGGCTTGGTGACGTTGGCCTTGATGTACTCAGCGGCACGCTCCTCGGCGTCGCCGCCGATCTCGCCGATCATCACGATGGCCTTGGTCTCCGGATCGTTCTCGAAGGCCTCGAGGGCATCGATGTGGGTGGTTCCGATGACCGGATCACCGCCGATGCCGATGGAGGTGGAGAAGCCGATGTCCCGCAGCTCGTACATCATCTGGTAGGTCAGGGTGCCCGACTTGGAGACCAGACCGATGGGGCCGGACTCGGTGATGTTGGCCGGAGTGATGCCTGCCAGGGCCTCGCCCGGGGTGATGACTCCGGGGCAGTTCGGGCCGATGATCCGGGTGACGGGCTTGCCGTCGGGGCCGGTCTTCTGAGCAGCCAGGTTGTAGAACTCCGCGGAGTCCTGGACCGGGATGCCCTCGGTGATGACCACCAGCAGACCGATGCCGGCCTCGATGGCCTCGATGGCCGCATCCTTGGCGAACTTCGGCGGCACGAAGGCCACCGACACGTCGGCGCCGGACTTCTCCATAGCCTCGGAGACCGAGCCGAAGACGGGCAGCTCGACGTCGTTGCCGTCCTTGTCCTGGTGCTCGACCGTGGTGCCGGCCTTACGTGCGTTCACGCCGCCGACGATGTTGGTTCCGGCCTTCAGCATCAGACGGGTGTGCTTGGTGCCCTCGCCGCCGGTGATGCCCTGGACGATGACCTTGGAGTCCTTGTTCAGGTAGATAGACATGAGTGTAGAGGTCCTTACTTGTTGGCCAGCGCAGAGTTGGCGAGTTCAGCAGCCTTGTCGGCACCGGCGTCCATGGTGTCGGCGGTGGTGACCAGCGGGTGGTTGGCCTCTGCGAGGATGCGGCGGCCCTCCTCCACGTTGTTGCCGTCGAGGCGGACCACGAGCGGCTTGGTGGCGGTGTCCCCGAGGATCTCCAGCGCCTTCACGATGCCGTTGGCCACGGCGTCACAGGAGGTGATGCCGCCGAAGACGTTGACGAACACGGACTCCACCTGGTCATCGCCGAGGATGACGTCCAGGCCGTTGGCCATGACCTCAGCGGATGCGCCGCCGCCGATGTCCAGGAAGTTCGCCGGCTTCACGCCGTCGTGCGCCTCGCCTGCGTAGGCGACGACGTCCAGAGTGGACATGACCAGACCGGCGCCGTTGCCGATGATGCCCACCTGACCGTCGAGCTTCACGTAATTGAGGTCGTTCGCCTTGGCCTTGGCCTCCAGCGGGTCCTCAGCGGACTCATCGACCAGATCGGCGTGGGCCGGGTTGCGGAAGTCTGCGTTCTCATCGACGGTGACCTTGCCGTCGAGGGCGATGATCTTGCCCTCGCCGGTCTTCACCAGCGGGTTGACCTCCACCAAGGTGGCGTCCTCCTCGGAGAACACGGTCCACAGCTGCTGGAAGACCTGGGCCAGCTCCTCGTGCTGCTCGGCCGGGAAGCCGGCCTGCTGCGCGATGTCCTTGGCCACCTCGGCGGTCACGCCGGTGTTGGGGTCGAAGTTCACCCGGGCCAGCGCCTCGGGGCGCTCCTCGGCCAGCTGCTCGATCTCGACGCCGCCCTCCTTGGAGCACATGGCGAGGTAGTTGCGGTTCGCCCGGTCCAGCAGGATGGAGAAGTAGTACTCCTCAGCGATCTCGGCACCCTGGGCGATCATCACGCGGCTCACGGTGTGGCCCTTGATGTCCATGCCGAGGATGGCCTGTGCGTGCTCATAGGCCTCATCGGCGCTCTTGGCGAGCTTCACGCCGCCGGCCTTGCCGCGGCCGCCCACCTTCACCTGGGCCTTGACGACGACGGTGCCGCCGATCTGCTCGGCAGCCGCCTTCGCCTCTTCGGGGGTCTGCGCCACGATTCCGGCCAGCACGGGAACTCCGTGTGCCTCGAACAGATCGCGCGCCTGGTACTCATACAGGTCCACGGGTTGTGTCCTTCTGCGTTGAAGTCATCTCTTGTGCGAAGGCAGGACTCAGCCGACCTTCTCCACTGGAGCATATCGCAGGAGAAGCCTCTTCTCCTGCCCGGAGAAACTGACTTTCGCCACTGTCTTCAGGCCTGCGCCCTCCACGGCGATGACCTCCCCCTGGCCGAACTTCGGGTGGCTGACGCGGTCACCCGGGCTGAGACTGGGAACCTCTCGGTCAGGGTTGACCTGCTGGGGGGCCGAGCCGGCCGAGGCACCCGGCAGGGAGGAGGATCGGTGAGTGGTGTCGGCCGCTCCGTAGGCGGTAGGTGCCGAACCACGTGATCCTCGGGAGCCTGCGGATCCGCCGCTGTAGATGGATCCGGACCCCCATCCGGTGAAGCCTCCGCTGAGCGCACCCGAAGAGGAGGATCCGCTGTGCTCGAGCAGGTCCTCCGGGATCTCGGAGAGGAACTGGCTGGGCGGGTTGTACTGGTGCTGACCCCACAGATGGCGCGACTCCGCGCGGGAGAGGTAGAGCCGCCTGCGGGCTCGCGTGAGGCCCACATAGGCCAGCCGACGCTCCTCGGCCAGCTGCTCCGGATCCGACATGGACCGGGAGTGTGGGAAGATCCCGTGCTCCATGCCGGTGAGGAAGACCACAGGAAATTCGAGGCCCTTCGCGGTGTGCAGAGTCATCAATGTGACCTGCCCCTGTTCGCGTGCGATCCTCTCGGACTCCTCGTCACCGGCCGAGGGGATGGCATCGGCGTCGGCGATCAGGCTGACCTGCTCCAGGAAGTCGGCCAGCGTTCCGCTGCCCTGAGCAGACGACGACGCCGACTCCTCCTCCTGCTCCTCAGCGCCGGGTGCCCCCGCCGCGTTGGCCTCATACTCCTTGACCACGGCGACGAGCTCGCCGAGGTTGTCGGCGCGGGACTCGTCCTGCAGATCCTTGGACTGGCGCAGGGCTTCCATCATCCCGGACTGCTCCAGCACGGCCTCCAGCACCACCGAGGGCTTCTCGTCCTGGTTGAGCTGGGCGAGGTCGTCCATCATCCGCACGAAGGAGTTGATGGCCTTCAGCGAGCGCGTGGCCATGGCCGGGGCCTCCTCGGCTCGGCGCAGCGCCTCGAAGAAGGTGGTCCGATCCCGCTGGGCCAGTGCGGCCACGGCGCCTTCGGCCCGGTCCCCGATCCCGCGCTTGGGCTCGTTGAGGATACGGCGGAGGTTGACGTCGTCGTCGGGGTTGTTGAGGACGTGCAGGTAGGCCAGCGCGTCCTTGATCTCTTTGCGGTCGTAGAAGCGGGTGCCGCCGATGACCCGGTAGGGGATGCCGCGGTTGATCAGCCGCTCCTCCAGGGAGCGGGACTGCGCATTGGTCCGGTAGAACACCGCCACGTCGGAGGGCTTGATGCCCTCGGAGTCGCCGAGCTCATCGATGGTCCGGGCGATCCAGTCGGCCTCGTCGTTCTCCGAGGGGGCCACGTGCAGCCGCACCGGCTCACCCTCGCCCTCATCGGTCCAGAGCTTCTTCTCCTGCCGGCCCGGGTTCTGGGAGATGACCCCGTTGGCGGCGTCGAGGATGGTCTGCGTGGAGCGGTAGTTCTGCTCCAGCTTGATGGTGGTGGCCTCCGGGTAGTCGCGCTCGAACTCCACGATGTTGCGGATGTCGGCGCCGCGGAAGGCATAGATCGACTGGTCCGAGTCGCCCACCACGGTCAGCTCGGCGGGCTCTGTCTGCACGTCCTCGCGGCCGCCGGTGAGCTGGCGGACCAGGCGGTACTGGGCGTGGTTGGTGTCCTGGTACTCATCCACCAGCACGTGGCGGAAGCGGCGGCGGTAGTTGTCCAGCAGCGCCGGGAAGGCGTCGAACATCCATACGGTCTCGGCCAACAGATCGTCGAAGTCGTAGGCGTTGGCCGCCCGCAGCCGCTCGGTGTACTCGCGGTAGACGGTGGCCACGGCCTCGGAGAAGGGCTCGTTGGGAGCGGTGGACTGGAAGGTGTCGGCGTCGGCCAACTCGTTCTTCAGCGAGGAGATCTTGTTCTTGATGGCGCGCGGGGCGAACCGCTTGGGGTCCAGGTCATGCATCTTGGCGATCGTGGTGATCAGCCGCAGCGAATCCGCGGCGTCGTAGATGGTGAAGGTGGACCTGCGGCCCAGATGCGCGGCCTCGGCGCGCAGGATGCGTACGCAGGAGGAGTGGAAGGTGGAGATCCACATGCGCTCAGCGGTGGGACCCACCAGACCGGCGATGCGCTCCTTCATCTCCCGGGCGGCCTTATTGGTGAAGGTGATCGCCAGGATCTCGTGCGGCCGGGCCATCCCGGACTGCAGCATGTGCGCGATACGCCGGGTCAGCACACTGGTCTTGCCCGAGCCTGCGCCGGCCACGATCAACAGCGGACTCCCATGGTGCAGGACCGCCTCCCGCTGCTGCGGGTTCAGTCCGGCCGCCGGGTCCGCCGGGACCGAGGGTGCGGCCGGGGCCTCCTGCAGAACAGCGGGGCCGGCGTCGTCGGCATCCTGGCCGCGCTGAGCTTCCTGCCCACCCGGAGCCGAGCTGCGGACGGAGGGGCCGGAACGTTCCGAGGGAGGCGTGAAGACAAAATCCATGATGCGACCAGTGTAGGAGGTGCCGGGGACACGACGACGCCGCCCGCGGCCTCCGCAGGCCGCTGCGGTGAGCGTGGCTCTGCCCCACAAGGATGGTACGGCCCTACAGTGGCCTCATGCGCACCGAGCAACAGGCCCTGAAACTCTCTCTGGCCGGAATTCTGTCCGTGTCTGCACTCGGCATCGGCTTCGGCATCACATCAGGTTCCTTCGCAGTGCTGTTCGACGGGGTCTTCTCCCTGGTGGACGCTGTGATGTCGATCATCTCCATCACAGTGGCAGGGCTGATCGCGAAGTCCGCGGCCAATGAGCTGTCCCAGCGCACCCAGGATCGCTTCACCATGGGTTTCTGGCACTTCGAGCCCATCGTGCTGGCCGTCAACGCACTGCTGATGATGGCGGTCACCATCTACGCGCTCTTCCAAGCGGTGGAATCTCTGCTCTCCGGCGGCCGGGAGATGGAGTTCGGCCCGGCGGTGGTCTACGCCGCCGCAGTGGTCGCGCTCAGCACGGTGATCGCCGTGGTGGAGCACCGCGCGAACCGACGGATCGCCTCCGGCTTCGTAGCCATCGATGTCAAGGGCTGGATCATGGCCGGCGGAGTCACCGGCGCGCTGCTGGTGGCCTTCCTGATCGGCATGCTCCTCGACGGCACGGATCTGGCCTGGCTCATGCCCTATGTGGATCCGGCAGTGCTGGCCCTGGTCGCCTTGGTGCTGCTGCCGGTTCCGTTCTCCACGCTGCGCAGCTCCCTGGCGGAGATCTCGTTGGTCACCCCGCCGGAGCTGCTGGATCATGCCTGGCGGGCAGCCCAGGAGATCACCTCCGCTGAAGGCTTCGACGACTTCCGGGTCTATGCCTCCCAGCAGGGTCGGGCCCGGACGGTGGACGTGGTGTTCTACGTACCCACAGGCCAGGACCCACGTCCACTGGAGGACTGGGACCGCATCCGCGACGCCGCCCGCGCCCGGCTGGACGCTGATGATCCTCACGCCTGGATCACCATCTCCTTCACCACCAAGGCGCCGCGCCAGGCCGCCCCGCAGTGATGCGTCCCTGAGGAGGACCCCAGCTCCTGGCTGCAGTCGACTCAGGCCAGCCATGGGAGACTGGCCCCATGTCCAGACGGCGCAAGAAGTCACGCGGCAACCCCGTCCAGCCGCCCCGCCCCACTGTCCGTGACGGCTTCCTCACCGAGGCCAACCAGCGTGCGGCCGAGGGGACCACGTCCAATCCCAAACTGCTGGTCTACGCGCTGCTCGGCGTCGCGGTGTTCATGTTCATCTATGTGCACCTCTACGCACTGCCGCAGATGACCTATTTCGCCGGCGGATTCTCCATGCCGGATGCGCGGCTGATGGGATACGACGCCGCCGACATCGACCGACTGCGCAATGTGATGGACGATTCCGGCACTGGTCAGCTGAACTTCCTGCATAAGACCGCCGGGATCATCTTCCCCATCTCCTTCGGGCTGGCCACCTGGGCCGTGGCCGGACTGGTGATGCGTCGCGGCGCCTTCCGCTGGGTGCTGGTGGCGGCCGCCGCGCTGTTCGCCGTCCTGGACATCACCGAGAACTTCCTGATCGACCGGATCCTGACCATGGAGACCCTCGACGACGGACTGGTGACCATCTCCTCCACCCTCACCGTGGCCTCCTGGGTGTTGCTGATCCTGGTGGGCTGTTCGGTGATCGGCGCGGTGATCATGAGCATCGTGAAGTCCTCGGTGCGGCAGCGCTGACTCGGCCAGTCTGCCGTGTGACGATACGATGGTCCGGTGCACCGCACCTAGCAGTGCACATGCCTCCCTCCGTAGCTCAGGGGATAGAGCACCGCTCTCCTAAAGCGGGTGTCGCAGGTTCGAATCCTGCCGGGGGGACCACCGCCGTCGCCGATGTGACGTTCCCATCACCCAGGAATCCCCTGCCAGCGCTGCAGGTTCTCCCCCACGGAACAACTCGTCCGCGAGGACCGCGAAAGGATCTGCATGACCCCCCTCTTCTCCCCCACCACGCTGGGATCCACCGAGCTGGCCAACCGTCTGGTGATGGCGCCGCTGACCCGCATCCGCTCCGATGAGAACGGCGTGCCCACCGACGACGTCGTCGAGTACTACCGCCAGCGCGCCTCCATGGGCCTGATCGTCACCGAGGGCACCTGGCCCGTGGGCGAGGGACGCACCTGGCTGGGCCAGCCCGGCATCGAGGCCGAAGAGCACGTCGAGGGCTGGAAGCGCGTCACCGAGGCGGTCCACGCCGAGGGCGGCAAGATCGTCATGCAGATCATGCACGGCGGGCGCATCGGCCACTCCACGCTGTCCACCACCGGCCGGGTCACCGCACCCAGCGCTCTGGCGGCACCCGGCGAGATCCGCACCCCGGAGGGCAAACAGCCGCATCCGGTGCCACATGCGCTGACCACTGAGGAGGTCGCCGAGACCATCCAGCAGTTCGTCCGCGGCGCCCAGAACGCCATCGCCGCCGGCATGGACGGTGTGCAGATCCACGGCGCCAACGGCTACCTGATCCACGAGTTCACCGCCCCGGCCTCCAATGAGCGCACCGATCAGTACGGCGGCACGCCGGAGAACCGCGCCCGGCTGTCCGTGGATATCGCCGCCGCAGTGGCCGAGGCCATCGGCGCGGACAAGACCGGCATCCGGCTCTCCCCGCAGCACAACATCCAGGGCGCGCTGGAGGAGGACTACGACGACGCACTGGCCACCTACCGCGCCATGGCCGAAGGCTTCGCTGCGCTGAACCTGGCCCACATCGACATCCTCCACGCGGAACCGGCCTCCGAGCTGGTCCAGATGATTCGGAAGGTCTCCGGCACCCCGCTGATCGCCAACTCCGGCTTCGGCGTACAGACCACCCGCCAGGAGGCCATCTCCCTGGTGGAGCAGGAGGTGGCCGAGACCGTCGGCGTCGGACGCGCGGTGATCGCCAACCCGGACCTGGTCCGCCGCTGGCAGGAGATCCTTCCGGAGAACGAGCCCAACCCGGCCACCTTCTACGTGGGCGGTGAACGCGGGTACACCGACTACCCGTTCTACGAGGGCTGAAGGGTTCGAACCCTCCACCCCTCACGTCGATTGGGCGAAGAGTTGCCGTCTCAGTGCCTCGGAGGCGCTGAGACGGCAACTCTTCGCCCAAACAACTGCTGGATCAGCTCACCGCCACCAGGCTGATCCCGACGACGACCACCAGCGCCCCGGCCACGCGCCGCACCGGATCCGGCTCCTTGAACAGCCACCAGGCCAGCAGCGCCCCGATGACGATCGAGGACTCGCGCACCGGCGCCACCAGCGCCACCGAGGTGGTGGTCATCGCGTAGAGCACCAGGACATAGGCCAGCGGCGACAGGGCCGCGATGATGCCGACCTGTCGCCGGTCGGAGCGCCAGGTCGGCCTGATCAGCGCCCGCTTGCGGATCACCCAGGGCAGCATGATCAGGCACTGGACCGCCCCGCTGAACCCGAAGTAGAGGATCGGCTCGATGGCCAGATCGTTCACCGAGTAGTTGTCCCACAGCGTGTAGGCGGCGATGGCCGCACCGGTGGCCGAGCCGTAGAGCAGCCCGGCGCCCAACCCGGAGGCCCTCTGGAAGAGCCGGCGCCCGGTGACGATCAGGATCCCGCCGATGATCACCAGACCGCCCACCAGCGCCAACGTCTCCGGGCGCTCCCCCAAGACCGCGACGGCGACCACGATGGTCAGCACTGGGCCCACTCCGCGGGCCACCGGATACACCACCCCCAGGTCAGCCTTTCGATAGCCGGTCTGCAGCAGCATGGCGTAGGTGATGTGCAGCAGGGCGGTGATCATCGCAGCATAGAGCAGCTCCCAGCCGTAGCTGTCCCCACGCATGACCAGCAGCGTGAGCCCCACCGGCAGGCACAGCATGGCACCGGCGGTGTAGTACATCCAGACGAACACGGTGGTGTCCCCGCTGGAGCTCTTGGCCGCGATGTTCCACAGCGCATGGGCCACGGACGCGCCGAGGACCATCAGCAGCGCCAGCGTGCTCACTGTTCACCTCCGGGCAGGGCCAGTGCGGCGCAGAGCATGTCCACCACGGCCAGATGGGCGATCCGGCTGGAGGACTCCACCAGATGCTGGGCCTCCGAGACCCCCATGGCCACCAGCGGCAGATCGGCCACCTTGGACAGCGTGGAGCTGCTGAAGCTGGTGATCGCGATGATCTGTGCCCCGCTGCCCTGTGCGGCCTGGACGGTCTCCAGGGTCTGGCGGGTCTCCCCGGAGTGGCTGACCGCGATCACCACATCCTCGGCGTCGAGCTGTCCGGCCAGCAGCACTGCGGAGTAGCTGTCGGCCGAGTGCTGGACGGTGATCCCGTTGAGCGTGAGGCGGAAGGCGGCGTCGGCGGCCACGGCCAGCGAGGTGCCGGAGGCGACGAGCAGCACCCGGCGCGCTCCGGTGAGCAGAGTCCCGGCGCGCTCGATGTCGGTCGTCTCCAGTGTGGAGCGGACGGCCCGCAGGCTGCGGATGTGGCTGGCACTGATCAGCTCGATGACCTCCTGGGGTGATCCGGCCCGGCTGATCTGCGCCGCAGGCTCCTCTCCTGCTGCGGAGGACCGGGCCAGCGCCAGGCGCAGATGCGGCAGCCCGGTGAAGCCGGCCGCGCGGGCCGCGCGGACCACTGTCGCCGCGGAGACATCGGCCCGGGCGGCCACCTGTTGGGCATTGGCGTTGAGCACGAAGCCGGGGTCTTCGAGGCAGAGTCCGAGCACGCGCTGATGCCCGGGCCTCAGCCCGGGGAGCTGGGAACGCAGCTGGAGGAGGAAGGAGTCGCCATCGGCCACGTTTCATACCATATCACTGACGATGAAACGTAGTTTCCATCAATCCGGAGGCCTCCATCACTAAACATTACACATGTATAGTTTGAGTGCTACGCTGGGGAACACCCGGGAATCTCCCGGCAGGACGGTTCGCTGCCGATATGCCCCAGGCAGCAGGTTTTCCTCCTCGGATGCGCTGCGCCCCACCGTCCCGCGCAGCTGATCGAGAAAGGTAGAGGGGACGATGTCCTCCCAGTTCGTCGACTCTGTCGAACAGCCCACCCCTGCGTCTGCGCCCGACGCCGACCAGAACCGGCCGCTGCGCCGCACCGGCATCAAGCCCTGGCTGGGCCTGGCCACCCTGGTGCTGCCGGTACTGCTGATCTCCATCGATATGACCGTGCTGGGCTTCGCCGTGCCGTACCTGAGCGAAGCCCTCTCCCCCACCGGCAACCAGCTGCTGTGGATCGTGGACATCTACGGGTTCATGATCGCCGGTCTCCTGGTGACCATGGGCTCGCTGGGCGACCGGATGGGCCGGCGTCGTCTGCTGATGATCGGCTCGGCGGCCTTCGGCGCCGCCTCCGCAGTGGCCGCCTTCAGCGTCTCCGCGGAGATGCTGATCCTGGCCCGCGCCCTGCTGGGAGTGGCCGGTGCCACCCTGATGCCCTCCACGCTCTCGCTGATCCGCCACCTCTTCCCCGACCAGCGGCAGCGGATGATCGCCGTGGCAGTCTGGGCCTCGGCCTTCTCCGCCGGTGCGGCCTTCGGCCCGATCCTGGGCGGCCTGCTCCTGGAGCGCTTCTTCTGGGGCTCGGTCTTCCTGATCAACCTGCCGGTGATGGCGCTGATCCTGGTCTGCGCGCCGCTGCTGATCAGCGAGTCCAAGGACCCCAATCCGGGCCGCATCGACGTGCTCAGCGTGCTGCTCTCCCTGGCGGCCATGCTGCTGAGCGTCTATGGCATCAAGAAGCTGGCCGAGGGTGAACTGGCGGCCACCAGCTGGGCCTCCTTGGTCATCGGTCTGCTGGCCGGCGTGCTCTTCGTCCAGCGCCAGCGCCGCCTGACCCACCCGCTGATCGACCTGAGCCTCTTCGCCGTGCGCCGGTTCCGCGCGGCGATCACCGCGAACTTCATGCTGGTCTTCGCCCTGGTGGGCTCGCTGTTCTTCCTCTCTCAGCTGCTGCAGCTGGGCTATGGGATGAACCCCTTCGACGCCGGCCTGGCCCTGGTGCCCGGCCTGGCGATCTCGGTGCTGGCCAGCTTCGCGGTCATCCCGATCGCCAAGCGCTGCTCGCTGCGCGGCGTGATCAGCGCCGGCATCCTGATCGCGATGTCCGGCTTCGTGCTGCTGACCCAGACGCCGACGACGGACGGGATCCTGCTGGTGCTCATCGCCTTCGCCCTGCTGGGGCTGGGCATGGGACTGGCCGAGACTCTGACCAACGACGCCGTCCTCACCGCTGCTCCCCCGCAGCGGGCCGGCGCCGCCTCGGCCATCTCCGAGACCGCCTACGAGCTCGGCGGCGCCCTCGGCGTCGCCGTGCTGGGCAGCGTGCTGACCTTCGGCTACCGCACCGGTGTGCAGAGCGCCGAACTGGAGGGGGTCAGCGGATCTGCCCTGGACAGCGCCTCGGAGACCCTGGGCACGGCCACCGCCGCCGCGCAGGATCTGGAACCGGCGGCCGGCGAGGCGCTGCTGGCGGCCGCGCAGTCGGCCTTCGTGGACGGCGTCCAGCTGACCAGCGGCATCGCCGCGGGCATCATGGCACTGGCCGCGGCCACCGTCTTCGTACTGCTGCGCGGGGACCGGGAGAAGGCCTCGGCCGCCGCGAAGTGATCCTGAGGCGGCAGATCTGAGCCCGGCCGGGCGGAGGCCGTCGGCGTCGGCGGCTGATCCGGCCGCGATAGGCTGAGCGGGAAGGGCGATCTCGTCCTTCCCGCTCATCGTGTCTGACCGGAAGGATCGCTATGTCTGCCGTCATCGTCACCGCCGTCTTCCACCCCAAGGACGGGAAGAAGCAGGAGCTCGCCGATGCCATGCGCCGCGGCATCGAGGCCGTGCACACCGAATCCGGCTGCGAGCTCTACTCCATCCACGACGCCGAGGACGGCACCGTCACCATGATCGAGAAGTGGTCTTCGGCGGAGGAGCTGGACGCCCACGGCGAGGGCGAGCCGGTGAAGACTCTGCTGGCCGATATCGACGGCCTGGTGGAGGGCGCTCCCACGGTGACTCGGATGCACCCGCTGCCCCGCGGCACCCAGGAGCAGGGCTCCCTCTGAAGCGACAGGCACAGACAGAACCGGCCCCCGGTCTCGCAGTGAAGCGAGTCCGGGGGCCGGCCTGTGTCGGTTCAGACAGAACCCACGAGCTCCGGGTCCAGCGGAGACGCTGGTTCGCCGAGCTCAGAAAGCCTAGAAGACTTAGAGGGGGGTGACGTTCTCAGCCTGCAGACCCTTGGGGCCGCGGGCGGTCTCGAACTCAACCTGCTGGTCCTCCTCGAGGGAGCGGAAGCCGGAGGAGTTGATCGCGCTGAAGTGCACGAACACGTCGTCGGAGCCGTCCTGGGGGGCGATGAAGCCGTAGCCCTTTTCAGCGTTGAACCATTTAACGGTGCCAGTGGCCATGATGTTTCCTTACTATTACTTACTTTGCACCGATCTCACGATGCTTATTCCGTGCCCGACCTGGCCGGGCAGGCACGGAGTTCTGTGCGGCCACCAACTTGAAGAGGGCATGCGCCCTCTGGAGATGCATGACGTACATGCTTCAGCCTACGCTATTGACCCTCGGTCACATAACCCTCTTCCAGCAGAAATTCCCAGGCGACGTCGGCCGGCTCCTCACCGTCCACGTCCACCTGGGCGTTGAGCCCGGCCATCGTGTCATTGTCCAGCCGCTCGGTGAGCGGCATGATGAGGTCCTCCAGCTCGGGATTCTCCTCCAGGATCTCCTCCCCGAACACGGCTGAGAGGTTGTACCGCGGGAAGAAGTCCTCATCGTCCTCGAGCACCACCAGGTCCAGGGCGGGGATGCGCCCATCGGTGGCGAAGACCAGGCCCATGGTGCAGGCACCGTCGGCCGTGGCCTGGTAGATCGCACCCGAGTCCATGGTCCGCTGGGCATCGCCCTCCGGCACGGGCAGGTCATAGTGCTCGATCATCGGCTCGAAGCCGTCGTTGCGGGCGGCGAACTCGGCCTCCACGCAGAAGGTCTGCTCAGCCTCATCCAGCTCGGCGATGTCGGAGAGCGAGGTGATCCCCTGCTCCGCGGTCTCCTGGGTGACCGCCATCGCGTAGGTGTTGTCCACAGTGGAGGGCTCCAGCCAGACCATGCCGTGCTCACGGTCCTGGTCGCGGACCGCCTCGTACTGCTCCCACTCGTCGATGATGGGCTCCTCATGGCCCAGGTAGGTCAGCCAGGCGGTGCCGGTGTACTCCCACTGAAAGTCCAGGGCGCCCTGCAGCATCGCCTCACGGACGGCGTTGGAACCGGGGATGTTGGTCAGGTTCTGCACATCGGCCCCGGCGGACTGCATCAGGATCACGGCCATCTCGCCCAGAATGATCTGCTCGGTGAAGTCCTTGGACCCGACGTCGATGCTCACCCCCTCCAGGTCGATGCCTTCCACCGGGCCGGCCAGCTCGCCGGAGGGCGAATATCCCGCGGCGGTGCCCAACCCGCAGCCGGAGAGCAGCCCGACGGCGGCCAGGCCTCCTGCCAGGGTTCCGATACGTGTGCGCGCAGACGTTGTCATGCCAGTCCCTTCGGCTTGAGGAAGAGCTCCAGGATGCGGCCCACCCACTCGACCATCAGCGCGAGCAGGGCCACGAAGATCGCTCCGGAGACCAAGATCGGATAGCGGAACATGATGATGCCGGTCTGGATCAGCGTGCCCAGTCCGCCGGCGTCGATGAAGGTGGCGAAAGCCCCGGCACCCACCAGCAGCACCAGGGAGGTCCGCACACCGGTCATGATCACCGGAAGCGCCATGGGCAGCTCCACCCGCAGCAGCACCTGCCAGGAGGACATCCCCATTCCGCGGGCGGCCTCCACCACGGCCTGGTCCACGCCCCGCATACCGGTGATGGTGTTGGCCAGCACCGGCAGGAAGGCGTAGAGGCTCAGCGCCAGCACGGCGGTGCCGAATCCGAATCCGATGATCAGGGCCAGCAGCACCAGCACACCGATGACCGGTGCGGCCTGTCCCGCATTGGCCACGGCCATCACCGGCGGAGAGAAGAAGCGCAGCGCCGGGCGGGTCAGCAGCGTGCCCAGCGGCACAGCAAGTCCCACCACCAGCACTGAGCTGACCACGACGATCTGCACGTGGTCCCAGGTCATCTGGGTGATGTTGCCGGCGGTGATCAGCCGCGCCTCGATGGAGTCGAGGTCTGCGGTCAGCCGCCACACCACCCAGCCGGCCAGCACGGTGAGCACGAAGATCGGCAGCCCGCAGAGCAGGCCCTTGTCCTCGCGGGAGAGCCCGGCGGTCCGAGAGAGCAGCTGTCTCATCAGCTGGCCTCCCAGCCTGCCGAGGGCACTGCCCTGATCTGTCCGGTCTGGGTCTGCAGCGTGCGGATGTGCTCGGTCACCGTGTCATAGCTGATCACGCCCAAGTAGTCGCCCCGGGAGCCTCCGGTGACCATGGCGCCGCCGTGGCTGGAGACCAGCATGGCGTCCAGCGCATCGGAGAGCGTGGAGCGCTGGTCCACCACAGTCTGCAGCTCGTGGCTGAAGACCGGCACCGTCTGGTGCCGCTTCAGGCTGCGCAGGAACAGGTACTCCTTGGGGCGGTTCTGCGCATCCAGGATGACCACGGAGCGCTCACCGGCGGCCTCCACGCGGCGGACCACTTCATCCACGGATTCGCCCACCCGGCAGGTCTGCGGCTGGCTGAGCGGCAGATCGCCCACACGCAGCAGGGAGAGCTGCTTGAGCTTGGAGCCGGAGCCGATGAAGTCGGCCACGAAGTCATCGGCCGGCGCGGCCAGGATCTCCTCCGGGGCGCCGTACTGGGCGATCTCCGCACCTTCGCGCAGGATGAGGATCTGGTCGCCGAGCTTGATGGCCTCGTCGATGTCGTGGGTGACGCAGACGATCGTCTTCTGCAGCTCCTCCTGGATGCTCATCAGCTCGTCCTGGAGGCGCTGGCGGGTGATGGGGTCCACCGCGCCGAAGGGCTCATCCATCAGGATCACCGGCGGGTCTGCGGCCAAGCCGCGGGCCACGCCCACGCGCTGCTGCTGCCCGCCGGAGAGCTCCCGCGGGAAGCGGTCACGGTAGACGGCCGGGTCCAGCCCGACCATCTCCAGCAGCTCCTCCACCCGCCCCTTGGTGCGGGCCTTGTCCCAGCCGAGCAGTCCGGGAACCAGCCCGATGTTCTCGGCCACGGACATATGCGGCAGCAGGCCGCCGCCTTGGATCACATAGCCGATGGAGCGCCGCAGCTGGGTGGCATCCTGGCCGGTGATGTCCTCGCCGTCGATCAGGATCTGACCCGAGGTGGGCTCGATCAGCCGGTTGATCATCTTCAGCGAGGTGGTCTTCCCGCAGCCGGAGGGGCCGACGAACATGACGGTCTGCCCGGCCGGGACGGTCAGCGAGAGCCCGTCGACCGCCGGCCTGCTCTGCCCGGGGTACTTCTTGACGACGTCGACGAGCTCCAGCTGAGCTCCGGAGCCGTCAGGTGCTGTGGCGGTGGTCTGGTTCATGCTCGGATCCCCTTGGATGTGGTGAATCGGGACAGCAGGACGAGGAGGGCATCCAGGATCAGCGCCAGGATGATGATGCCGAGGGTCCCGACGAGCGCGTAGTTCAGCGCGTTGGCCCCTCCGACCTGCGTCAGTCCGGTGAAGATATAGGTGCCCAGCCCCGGACCCAGGGCGTAGGCGGCGATGGCGGCCACACCCATGGCCATCTGCGCCGAGACGCGGATGCCGGTCATGATCACGGGCCAGGCCAGCGGCAGGCGGACGCGCCAGAGCACGGCGGCGCCGCTCATGCCCTGGCCTCTTGCGGACTCGATGAGACTCGCCTCCACACCCTGCAGGCCGACGACGGCGTTGCGCAGCACCGGCAGTGCGGCGTAGAAGGACACCACGATCACCGAGGGGACGGTTCCGATCCCCACGATCGGCAGCAGCAGACCGAGCAGCGCGAAGGAGGGAATGGTCAGCCCGACGGCGGAGACCGCGTTGGCCACCGGGGTCAGGCGACGACAGCTGGTCACCAGCACGGCCAGCGCCACCGCGATGACGGTGGCCAGCAGCAGCGACTGGATGACCAGGGAGGAGTGTTGGTACGAGCGGAAGAGTATGTCCGCCCAGCGCGCGTCGATGAACTCGATCATCAGATGAGCTCCTCTCCAGAATGCGGGCGAATCAGACGCAGTAAACGCTAACGCAGTCTTGATATAAGTCAAGCCGATGGATAATCTAAGACTTTCAGGAGCTGCTTGAATTCGCGCCTGACCAGGATTTTGTGAAGAAGCACGACTCTCGGCACGTGACACACAGCGCACATCATGTAAGCTGTTCCGCAGCCAAAGCTTCATATCGACAGGGCCAGGGCGCCCGGTCACTCAGACACGAGAGAACAGTGACCCCTTGACCAGAGGGGATGACTGTTCTCTTTTTTGTTGCACGCGAGGTGGTGAGCACGGGATGAACAGCTATGATTTTTCAACAGATATGTTTTGCCTGAAAGGGAAACGGGCAATTGTCACCGGAGGAAATTCCGGGCTAGGTCGAGCTTTCTCCTATGCGCTCGCGCAGGCTGGCGCTGATATTTTTGTCCCGAGCATCACCGATGACGATGGCACCACGGAGCAGATTGTCACCGAGGCGGGACACTCCTACGAGTTCCTGGAGATCGACCTGACCACTCCGGAGGCACCCCGCCGGGTCATCGATGAGGCCCGCGAGCGCCTGGGCGGTCTGGACATCCTGGTGAACTCCGCGGCGATCAACCGGCTGGGCGACGTCGAGGAGTTCGACCGCTCCAAGTGGGACCCGATGGTCGCGGCAAATCTGACCGCTCCCTTCGCCCTGGCGCAGGCCGCAGCCGGCCACTTCATCGACCAGGGCAGCGGGAAGATCATCAACATCGCCTCGCTGTTCTCCTTCCTGGGCGGACAGCGCTCCCCCGCCTATGCCGCCACCAAGCACGGCGTGGCCGGGCTGACCAAGGCCTATGCCGATGAGCTCGCCGGCCACGGCATCCAGGTCAACGCGATCGCACCGGGCTACTTCGCCACCGCCCTGACCGAGGAGACTCGCCGGAATCCGGGGGCCAACCGGAAGATCCTGGAGCACATCCCGGCCGGCCGCTGGGGCGAGTCGAAGGACCTGATGGGAGCTCTGGTCTTCCTGGCCTCCTCGGCCTCCGACTACGTGAACGGCCACGTGCTCACCGTCGACGGCGGATACCTCGTCCGCTGACACCCCTGATGCGGGCGGCCTGTGCCGCCGGCACCCTCACGACCCTGTGAAAGGAACCGTCCCCTCATGATCGAGTCCCTGAGCTCCCTGAGCCGCGAGCAGATCGCCGAGCAGCTGCAGCAGCTGCTGCCCGCCGATCAGGTGGAGACCGCCCAGGAGGTGCTGGACGAGGCCCGAGTGGACCGCTTCAAGAAGTACCAGTCGGTCCACGGCCTCTACACCGCGCCGCGGCCGGCGGCCGTGGTCAGCGTCCGCTCCACCGAAGAGGTCTCCCGGATCCTCGCCTTCGCCCAGGAGCACCGGACCAACATCGTGCCGCGGACCGGCCGCACCGGCACCGAGGGCGGACTGGAGACCTCTGTGGAGGACAGCATCGTGCTGGACTGCTCCGCCATGGATGGAATCCTCTCCATCGACCCTGAGAACATGCAGGTCACGGTCCAGGCCGGCGTACCGCTGCAGCGCCTGGAGGACACGCTGCGCGCCCAGGGACTGACCACCGGCCACTCCCCGCAGTCCAAGCCCCTGGCCCAGTACGGCGGCCTGGTGGCCACCCGCTCCATCGGTCAGTTCTCCACGCTCTACGGGGCCATCGAGGATATGGTCACCGGCCTGGAGATCGTCTTCCCCGGCGGGGAGGTCAGCCGCATCAAGTCGGTGCCGCGCCGTGCGGCCGGCCCGGACATCCGGCATATCGCCATCGGCAACGAGGGCGCCCTGGGAGTGATCACCGAGGCGACCGTCCAAGTGTTCCGCTTCGAGCCGGAGAACTACGCCTTCCACGGCTTCCTGGTGGATGACATGGCCACCGGCACCGCCATCCTGCGCGAGGTCATCGTCAACGGCTTCCGCCCCTCAGTGACCCGCCTCTACTCCCCTGAGGATGCCGACCAGCACTTCTCGCACTTCTCCGAGGACCGGTGCGTGGTGGTGTTCGTGGCGGAGGGGCCGGCGTCGTTGGCCGCCGCCACCAGCGCCGAGATCGAGCGGGTGGCCGCCCAGCATGAGCACACCCGGGTGGATCCGGAGCTGATCCGCGAGTGGTTCGAGAACCTCAACTGGGGCGCCGAGAAGATCGAGGCGGAGAAGCGGGCCATGCTGGAGACCGCGCATCTGGGCTTCACCACGGAGATCTCGGTGAACTGGTCCGAGGTGGTCAGCCTGTACGACAGCATCATGACCCGCATCCGTGAGGAGTTCCCGCGTGCGGAGGATCTGACCATGCTCGGCGCCCACTCCTCGCACAGCTACCAGACCGGCACCAATCTGTACTTCGTCTACGACTACACGATCGGCTGCGAGCCGGAGCAGGAGCTGGGCGTCTACCACGCTCCGATCAACGCGATCATCGTGGAGGAGACCCTGCGCCACGGCGGCTCCATGGTCCACCACCACGGGATCGGCAAGTACCGCACTCCGTGGACCGAGCAGGAGCATGGCAGCGCCTACCCGATGCTGCAGAAGCTCAAGGAGTCCTTCGACCCGCAGGGCATCATGAACCGCGGCACGATCTTCCCGGCCGCCGGCGCCATCCCGCCGGAAGCTGAGAAGCCGGAGCTCGGGCAGCCCCAGCTCGACTGACTAGGCTTCACCGCATGCGTTATCTGGTCGGCATCGACAACGGCTCGCAGAGCTCCAAGGTCACCATCTTCGATGAGCAGGGACAGGTGGTCAGCCGCGCCGCCGTCGCCCTGCATCCGCTGCAGGCACCGGCTCCCGGCCTGGCTGAACACCCCGGGGACGACCTCTGGGAGTCCATCGGTGAGGCCTGCCGCCGCGCCATGGCCGCGTTCCCCGGCGCGCCGGAGGAGATCGCCGGCGTCGGACTGTGCACCATCCGGTTCTGCCGGGCGCTGCTGCGCGCGGACGGCACGCTGGCTCATCCGGTGCTCAGCTGGATGGATCCGCGGGTCTCCCGCTCCCATGATCCGCAGGACTACCCCGACGCCGACGCCGCCCACCCCACCTGGATCACCACCTCCTCGGGCTACATCGGCCAGCGGATGACCGGACGGTTCCGGGACACTGCGGCGAACTGCCAGGGCCTGTGGCCCATGGACACCGCCGCCTGGGACTGGAGCACGGAGCCGGAGGACTATGCGGCGGCAGGCATGGCCCGCGAGCAGCTCCCCGAGCTGGTCCAGCCCGGTGAGGTGCTCGGCGAACTGACCGAGGAGGCCGCTGCGCACACCGGTCTGCCGCAGGGTGTTCCGGTGGTGGCCACCGCCAATGACAAGGCGGTGGAGGCGCTGGGCTGCGGACTGCGGGAGGACAGCGAGCTGCTGATCTCCCTGGGCACCTACATCACCGCAATGTCGGTGCAGGATGAGCCGGTCGAGGCGCCTGAGGGTGAGTTCTGGACGAATTTCGCCTCCGAGCCCGGGCGTCATCTCTGTGAGAGCGTCGGGATCCGGCGGGGCATGTGGACCGTCAGCTGGTTCCGTGACCTGGTGGGCGAGGCCTCCGTGGAGACGCTCAACGCGCAGGCCGAGCAGGTCCCGGCCGGCTCCGACGGGCTGATGGCAGTGCTGGACTGGCTGGCTCCTGAGGAGGCACCGCACCGGCGCGGCAGCCTGGTGGGCTTCGACGCCCGGCACGGCCGCGGGCATATCCACCGGGCCATCCTGGAGGCCATCGCGCTGACCATGCACCGGCACAGCCGCGCCATGGAGGAAGCGCTGGGCTCAGGTGGGCAGCGGCGCTTCACCCGGGCCACAGTCTCCGGCGGCGGGGCTCAGTCGGATCTGATGATGCAGATCATGGCCGATGTCTTCGGGCTGCCCACCGAGCGAGCCGCCGGAGGGGCCGACCGCGGTGCGGCCCTCTGCGCCGCCGTCGGGACCGGAGTGACCGCCGGCTTCGAGGAGGCCGCGGCCGCTATGGTGCCCAGTGCCGAGGTCTGGGAGCCGGACCCGCAGCGGCATGCGCTCTACCGGCGGCTGGGCGCGCTGCACGGGCGCATCACCGATCACACGGATCAGCTCTACCGGGAGCTGGCCGAGCTCGAGCTGGAGTGAGCTGAGGCTGGGCCGCTCCGGCCGGCTGAAGGCTCCCGCCTACATCTCCCAGACTTCGCGGCTGGAGGAGGCCACGGCCACCGCTCCGGCGGCGAGCGCCTCCATCACGTCGGTGCGGTCGCAGACCAGGCCGCCGGCGATCATCGGGACCTCGGTATCCTCCTTGAGCCAGGTCAGCACCCGCGGCACACAGCCGGGCAGGATCTCCAGCAGATCGGGCTGGGCCTGGCCGACCACGCGGGGCAGCTGGCCGTAGGACATGGAGTCCACCAGGAAGAAGCGCTGCACGGCGCAGAGTCCGTGCCGTCGGGCGGCGCGGATCATCGAGGTCTTGGTGGAGAGGATGCCGTCCAGCCGGGTGTTCTCCACCAGCCAGTCCACCACCACGTCCCGGCCGGAGAAGCCGTCGATGAGGTCCACGTTGACGAAGACCACACGGCCGGCCTCCTTGGCCCGGGTCACTGTGCGGGCGATGTCCAGCACGGAGCCGTAGAGCAGGAAGAGCACCTGACGATCGGACCGTAGTGCGGCCTCCAGCCCGTGCTCATCTTTGATGTTGGCGACGATCGGGTCGTCGTGCAGCAGCTGCTGGACCGCCTCAGACTGCAACCGCTGACTCCAAGCCCTGCTCCTCTTCCTCACGGGCCTCCTCGGAGGCCGGCTCGAACCTGACCATCATGGCTTTGAAGCCCGGGGTGTTGGACTCCCGGGCCACCAGGTCCCGGTGCACCAGGGCGTTGGCCTCCGGGTAGTAGGCGGCCACACAGCCGCGCGCCGTCGGGTAGGCCACCAGGCGGAACCGTGCCGCCCGGCGCTCCTCGCCGCGGAACCTGGAGACCACATCCACCACATCGCGGTCGGAGAAACCGGTCTGGACCAGATCGTCCGGGTGGATGAGGATGACCCGGCGGCCTCCGGAGATCCCGCGGTAACGGTCGTCCAGGCCGTAGAAGGTGGTGTTGTACTGATCGTGGGAGCGCATGGTCTGCAGCACCAGGTGGCCCTCGGGCGGCGCCAGGTACTCCAGGTCCCGCACGGTGAATCCGGCCTTCCCGTCCGCCGTGGCGAAGGAGCGCTGATCCCGCGGCGGGTTGGGCAGCACGAACCCATACTTGTCCCGGACCCGCTCGTTGAAGTCCTCGGTGCCGGACACCACACGGGAGGCGTGGTCGCGGATGACGTCGTAGTCATCTGCCATGGCCTTCCAGTCCACGGCGTGGTCCTGACCGAAGACCGCCTCGGCCATGCGGGCGATGATCACCGGTTCGGCCAGCAGGTGGTCGGAGATCGGGTCCAGGCGTCCCTGGGTGGAGCTGACCACGGACATGGAGTTCTCCACGGAGAGGAACTGTGCCCCGCCGGGATGCTTATCATCCTTGTCCGAGCGGCCCAGCGTAGGCAGGATGATCGATGTCTTGCCGTGGACCACATGGGAGCGGTTGGGCTTGGTAGAGATGTGGACGGTCAGCCCGGTCTTCTTCAGCCCAGACTCCATCAGGGCGGTGTCCGAGTTGGCCATGGCCAGGTTTCCGCCCAAGGAGACGAAGACGTCCACGTTCCCCTCGGCCATCTGATACATGGACTCGGTGGAGTCGAAGCCGTGCTCGCGCGGGGACTCGATACCGAATTCGGCGTCGAGCTTGTCCAGGAACCACTCGGCGGGCTTCTCCCAGATGCCGAAGGTGCGGTCGCCCTGGACGTTGGAGTGGCCGCGGACCGGGCAGGCGCCGGCGCCAGGCTTGCCGAAGTTCCCCTGCAGCAGGAGCAGGTTGATGATCTCCTTGATGGTGTCCACCGAATGCGGCTGCTGGGTGATCCCCAGCGCCCAGCAGAAGATGGTGGCCTTGGACTTGGCCAGCAGCTCGCCGATCTCCTCGATCTCGTCCCGCTGCAGGCCGGTGGCCAGCTCGATCTCGTCCCAGTCCAGCTCGGCGCGGGCGGCCCGGTACTCCTCGAAGCCCTTGGTGGAGGACGCCACGAACTCGCGGTCCACCACGCTGCCGGGGTTCTCCTCCTCCTTGCGCAGCAGGATGTGGCCCAGCGCCTGGAACAGCGCCTGGTCTCCGCCCACCTTGATCTGCAGATACTCATCGGAGATCCGGTCGCCCTTGAGCATGCCCTGTGGAGTCTGCGGGTCCTTGAAGCGCAGCAGCCCCGCCTCGGGCAGCGGGTTGACCGCCACCACCTTGCCGCCCTTCTTGCGCGCCTCGGCCAGGGAGCCCAGCATGCGCGGATGGTTGGTGCCGGGGTTCTGCCCCACCACGAAGATCAGCTCGGACTGCTCGATGTCCTCCAGGGAGACGGTCCCCTTGCCGATCCCGATGGTCGGGTTCAGCGCCGTGCCGGAGGACTCGTGGCACATGTTGGAGCAGTCGGGGAGGTTGTTGGTGCCCAGGCTGCGGGCGAAGAGCTGGTACATGAACGCCGTCTCATTGGCGGTCCGGCCCGAGGTGTAGAAGGTGCAGCGTTCCGGCGTCGTCGCTCGGACGTGCTCACCGATGGTCTCGAAGGCCTCGGCCCAGCTGATCGGGGTGTAGTGGGTCTCGCCCTCGCGCACGATCATCGGGTGGGTGATCCGGCCGGACTGGCCCAGCCAGTACTCGGTCCTCTGCTCCAGCTCGGCGATGGAGTGCTGGGCCCACCACTCGGGGGTGGCCACACGCTTGGTGTTCTCCTCGGCCAGCGCCTTGGCGCCGTTCTCGCAGAACTCGACCTTCTTGCGGTCTCCGGTGACCGACTCGGGCCAGGCGCAGCCGGGACAGTCCACGCCCCGGTCCTGGTTCACCCTGAACATGGAGCGCACCGTCCGGGAGAACCCTCCCTGGGTGAGGCCCCGCTGGAAGGAGACCGTCACGGCCTTGAGCCCGGCGGCATAGTCCTTGGGCCCGCTGACCTTCAGCTTCCGTTCGTCGATGTCCTCGAGCTCAACCGTGTGTCCCCGCACGTCATCCTGGTTGCGTCCCTGGTCATCCATACCTAGATTCTACCGGCCGGCGGCCTGCTGGAGGGAGGGGTCCTCGGCTGAAATTCGGTGCTCATGGGTGTAGAGGTTCACGCTGCGTCCCCGGGAGAAGCCGGCCAGGGTCAGCCCGGAGCGTTCGGCCAGATCTGCGGCCAACGACGACGGCGCCCCCACGGCGCTGAGCATCTCGATGCCGGCCAGCGCGGCCTTCTGCACCAGCTCGAAGGAGGCCCGCCCGCTCACCTGCAGGACAGTTCCGGTCAGCGGCAGACGGCCTTCGGTGAGCGCCCAGCCCACCACTTTGTCCACAGCGTTGTGCCGGCCCACATCCTCGCGCAGGCACAGCAGATTCCCCTCCCCGTCGAAGAGCCCGGCGGCATGGACTCCGCCGGTCTTGGAGAAGACCTTCTGGCTCTCGCGCAACGTATCCGGCAGCTGCAGCAGCGTCTCAGCGCTGATGCTCAGCTGGGGCCCGGCGTCCGGCGCGGGCGGCAGCGTCTTCTCCACCTCGTCGATGCTGGTGGTCCCGCAGATGCCGCAGGCCGAGGTGGTGACCACATTGCGCCGCTCGCTGACGGAGGTGCGCATGGGGGCCAGCAGCGGGTCCAGGTCGGCGTCGAGGACGTTATAGGTCTGGTTGCCCTGCTCATCGGTGCCGGCGCAGTAGCGCAGCCCGCGCAGCTCCTCGGGGCTGCGCACGATCCCCTCGGAGACCAGGAAACCGGCGGCCAGCTCGAAGTCGTGGCCGGGGGTGCGCATGGTGACGGTGAAGGACTCCCCGCCCAGCCGGATCTCCAAGGGCTCCTCGACGGCCAGCGTATCGGCGCGGCTGCGCGTGGTGACCTCGCCGGTCTCCTGGTCCCGCATCATGCGGGTGACCCTGCGGCGCTGGGTGACGCGTCCCATCTGGCTAGCTCCTCCTCGGCGGGCCGCTGTGCGGCATCGGGCTTCTGACATCGGAACGGCCCAGCACCTCCAGGCATTCCGTCGGGTCTCCGGCGGCCAGGCCCTCGGCGGGCACCACAGCGAAGATCTCGGCCTGGGCCAGTCCGCGCATCATATGGGCCTGGGTGTGTTCCGACAGGTGGACCACAGGACCCCCGACACCGGCGCTGAGCCGGGCAGGCACCAGCCGCACTCCCCCGCGGCCGCGGCGGGGAGCTCCGGAGACCTCCCCAGCGGCCTGGGCCTGCAGCGGCTCCGGAGGACGGCGGCCGCCCAGGGCGATGATCAGCGGCAGGCCCAGGACGGTCAGCGCGGCGAATCCGGCCAGCGGGTTGCCCGGCAGGCCCAGGATGTAGGTGCCGGGGCGAGTGCGGTCCGCCCCGGGGATGCGGGCGAGCAGCGCCGGGTGGCCAGGGCGCATATCCACATGGCTGACCAAGATCTCGGCGTCGAGTTCGGCGAGCACCGGGCGAAGGGTATCGGCGCGGGAGGCGGCCGTGCCTCCGGTGGTGATGATCAGATCCGGGGCGGGCTGCTGGTCGATGAGCGCACGGAGCGCGGCGGGATCGTCCTGGATCCGGTGTACGTCCTCGACCTGCGCACCGGCCTCCTGGAGCATAGGCGGCAGGGCCAGGCCGAAGACGTCGCGGACCTCGCCGGGGCCGGGCAGCCCGGAGGTGATGACCTCGGAGCCGGTGAGGATGAGCCTCACCCGGGGGCGCGGGATCACCTGTACCGTGTCATAGCCGGCCACGGCGGCCGCGGCGGCACCGGCGGCGGTGAGTCGCTCCCCGGCGGGGAGGATCAGGTCCCCCGCGGCGGCCTCCACGGCCACGGGGCGGATATTGCGCCCGGGCTCCAGATCCGGAGTCTGCTCGGCGGCATACAGCGTCCCGTCCTGCAACTGGGCACGTTCGGACCGCAGCACGGAGACGGTGCCCGCAGGCACCGGAGAGCCGGTCACGACGCCGACCGCCTCCCCCTCGGCCAGCGGGGCCAGCAGTGTGCCGGGCCCTCCGGCGCCGTCGGGACGGGCGCGCCAGGAGGGTGCTGGGTGGCTCTGTCGGTCGTGGCTGTGCGGCTGGTTCTGCTGATGCAGCGCCGGCGTCGGGGTTCCCAGCGCCCAACCGTCCATGGCGGAGGTGGCGGCATGGGGCACATCCAGCTGGGCATGCAGGGCCCCGGCCAGCACGCAGCCGGTGGCCTGGTGCAGCGGCAGCGGCTCAGCCGGCAGGGCAGGCTGGGCGGCTGCAGTGCTGCGCGCCTGGTCGAAGCTCGCCATCACAGGGTCCGCGGCCGGCGTCGGGAGCTCATCCCACCGCCTGGGAGCGGCGCTCCAGCAGCTGTTCGGCCACGCGGGAGGCCGCGCGGACGGCTTTGGTGTAGTCAGCCTGACCGGAGGCCTCGGCCAGTCCGGTCACGTAGCCCACCAGGAAGGTGGTGATCGGGGCCGAGGGACGCACGATGGTGTGGGCTGCCTGGCCGGCGAGCTTGAGCAGGGCGTCGATGTCGATCTCGACGTCCTCGATCTCCAGATGGTGCGTCAGCTCCCTGACCCACAGATCGATGGCTTCACGGGCGGCCTGCTGCTCGGTCTTCTGCGGGCCCTCGGCAAGCGGGTTGCTCTCAGCCATCGTCGGTCTCCTCACAGGTGGATTCGAGAGGGTTCTGCTCTCAGGTTCTCACAGGTCGGAGCCACAGGGCCCATCCCCATCGATGATAGTGCTAGCGTTGTGACGCTACTCACGGACTCGTCTCAGAAGGAGAGGACTCATGTCCGCTGCGGCACCACCGCGCTCTGCTCCTATGCAGAAGATCACCGCTGGTCCCGACTTCAACAGATGGCTGATCCCGCCCGCAGCACTTGGCATCCACATGTGTATCGGGCAGGTCTACGGGACATCGGTCTACCGCGATGCCATCCAAGTCCACTTCGATGCCAGCCATACCGCCATCGGGATCATCTTCTCCCTGGCGATCGTGATGCTGGGGCTCTCCGCCGCACTCTTCGGCAGCTGGGTGGACCGCAACGGGCCGCGGCGCGCCATCCTGGCCTCAACCGTCTGCTGGGTCTCCGGGTTCGTGATCGGATCAGTCGGCATCTTCGCCGAGCAGCTGTGGCTGCTCTACCTGGGCTACGGCGTGATCGGGGGCATCGGCCTGGGCATCGGCTATATCGCGCCGGTGTCCACACTGATGAAGTGGTTCCCCGACCGCCCCGGAATGGGCACCGGCATGGCCATCATGGGCTTCGGCGTGGGCGCGATGATCGCCACCCCGCTGTCCAACTTCTTCATGAACATCTACAACGGCGGTGCCCCCGGGGACGGAGAGGTCCACTCCGGATCCTCAGTAGGAATGCTCTTCCTGACCCTGGCCGCCCTCTACCTGTGCATGATGCTCTTCTCCGCCTTGATCGTGCGAGTCCCGGCCCCCGACTGGAAGCCTGCCGGCTTCGAACCCGCCGCGCAGAAGAAGAACGTCTCCCAGAACAATGTGCGGGTCAACACCGCGATGAAGACCCCGCAGTTCTGGCTGCTGTGGACCGTTCTGTTCGTGAACATCACAGCCGGCATCGGCATCTTGGAGCAGGCCAACGCGTTCGTGCGCGACTTCTTCCGCGACGGCGACGGCAACACCGCCGTAGCGCTGGCCGCCGCCGGCGGCTTCGTGGCCTTCCTGTCCCTGACCAACACCCTGGGCCGGTTCATCTGGGCCTCCACCTCGGACAGGATCGGGCGGAAGCCCATCTACATGATCTATCTGGGCCTGGGCGCTCTGCTCTACTTCTCCTTGGCCACGTGGGGGAACACCTCGATGGCGCTGTTCATCGTGCTGGCCGGCATCATCCTGTCCTTCTACGGAGGCGGATTCGCCACCATCCCGGCCTACCTCCGCGACCTCTTCGGCACGTTCCAGGTGGGCGCGATCCACGGCCGCCTGCTGACAGCCTGGGCCTGCGCCGGCGTGGCCGGCCCACTGATCGTCAACGGCTTCCTCGACGCCGCCGGCGGCGAGCCGGGAACACTGACCGCCGATGCCTACCGCCCGGCGCTGTACACGATGGTCGGTCTGCTGGTGGTCGGGTTCATCGCCAACCTGCTGGTCCGCCCCGTGTCGGCGGAGCACCACATGGAGAACGAATCCAGGGGCGCTGATGAGCATTCAGCCGACTCCGGCAACGCGGAGGAGCCCGTGGCGGAGCCCACCGGCAAGCCGATCGTCCCGGTGCCGGCAGCCTGGCTCATAGTGGGGATCCCGATCCTCTATGGCCTGACGTACACCTTCATCAACGGGGTCCAGCTCTTCCTGCACTGACCACTCGCCCCTGCGTTCAGGCCGGAGTCCCTGCCAGCAGTCCGACCCCACGGACGGCAGCCTGGCAGAGGCTTCGGCCTCATCCAGGCCTGTGGACGTGCAGACGACGAGCATCCTCAGGTGTGTCCACGTCGGCGCCGAGCCCTTCCGGCAACGTCGGGTGCAGTGCGTCGATGCCCTCCAACAGGATGCGCAGCGGTCTGCCTTCCGCCTCCTGCGCGGTGATCTCCCTCGCGCGGGCACGCAGCGGGCAGCCCGGGATGAGCGAGGCCAGGTGCTGCAACGCTCCGGTGCCGTCCTGCGGGATCACCGCCCGCTGACCGGCCTGGTCCAGCTGGGCCCAGAGCCAGTCCAGCAGCGGAACCGGATCCACCACGTCGACGGCGGCCAGCAGGACTCGTCCCGGACGTTCAGTCAGCAGCCCTGCCTCTTCCAGGGCGAGCACCCCCGCTCGGGCCGCAGCAGCCGGCCCTCCCAGCGGCGGATCCTCCCGTGTGAGCAGCGTGCCCGCCGGCAGGTCCGCCCGCAGACTCTCAGGCCCGACGACGACGGTGGGAACCCCCCGCTGGGCCAAGGCCTCGGTCCAGTGCTGCATGAGAGTGGATCCGTCGCGGCGCAGCCGCGCTTTATCAGCGCCACCGAGCCGTCGGCCGGCGCCGCCGGCCAACAGCACTGCGGTCAGCCGGTCAGCCTCGCGGTGTCCTTCAGGCCGCTGCAGCGCCGGCTCCGAAAGCGGTGTGGTCAAGGAAGGGCCTCCAGGATTCGTAGGGTGCGTCGAGCTCCTGCGGAAGCCACATGTGCTGGGTGGGTGCGGCCGGCGTCGTAGTGAGCTTCCAGCCGAGCTGGTCGAGGGTCTTATCGCCCTTCTTGACGTTGCAGGGGCTGCAGCAGGCCACCAGGTTCTCCCAGCTGGACTGGCCGCCGCGGGCACGGGGCACCACGTGGTCCACAGTGCCGGCCGGGCGGGAGCAGTAGACGCAGAGCCTGTGGTCCCTGCGCAGGACGCCGCGGCGCGAGGGTGAGCTGGGCCGATGACGGGCCACACGCACATAGCGGTGGAGCAGGATCACAGCCGGCCGTGGGATCAGGGCAGAGGGAGAGACGATCGGTGCGCCCTCTTCGGCGAGCACACTGGCCTTACCGCGCATCACCAATAGGGCGGCGCGGCGTGAAGACACGACGCTCAGCGGCTCGTAGCCGGCATTGAGCACCAATGTGCGCATGTCCGGTCCTCCCTGACATGGGAGCCAGAACCAGCCGGAACCCTCAGCCGAGGCCGAGGATGGGGCCGGTGCGGCACCCTCCGTCATTCTGGACCAAGAATAGGACGAAATCGCTCACAGCCAAATTCTCATGACATCCACAGCATGGCGGAACCGCCGTCCGGGCACAGAGAAAGCCGCGAGCCCGGCTCCCGGAGGAACCAGGCTCGCGGCCCGAGATTTTCTGTTATGCCTTATGCGCTATCCGGCTGAAGCACTCAGGCGCGGTAGTAGCCGGTCGGGTTGTGCCAGCCCTCGTGCAGGCCGTGCAGGCGCACGCCGCCGGAGGGGGTGGCTGAGATGACCTGGCCGTTGCCGACGTAGATGCCACCGTGGGAATCGCCGTTGGCGAGCACGATGTCGCCCGGCTCAGGGCTGCTGACGGAGGTCAGGGAGGAAGCCATGCCATAGGTGGTGCGCGGAAGTGACTTGCCGGCCTGGTTGTAGGCCCAGTTGATGAAGCCGGAACAGTCGAAGCCTGCAGTGGTGGTGCCGCCCCAGGAGTAGGGGGTGCCGACGCCGGCGTAGGCTGCGGAGACGATGGAGCCGCCGCCGGCCGGAGCGGATGCCGGCTCGGGCTGGGACTCAGTCTCAGCTGCGGGCTCGGACTGCTGCTCCTGCTGAGCGGGAGCCTGCTGGGTCTGCTCAGCCTGCTGTGCGGGGGCCTCCTGAGCAGGGGCCTCCTGGACCGGAGCCTCCTGCTGTGCGGGAGCCTCTTCCTGGACCGGAGCCTCTTCCTGGGTGGTGGGCTGCGGAGCCGGCTCGGGCTCAGGCTCAGGCGCCGGAGTGGAGGAGACGACCGGGCGGTCGAAGGTCAGCTCAGCGCCCTTGGACGCAGTGACCGCGACGTTGGAGCTGCTGCTGGCACGCTCCACGTTCAGGTCGGACTGTGCGACCTGGAGCGTGGTGACCTCGCGCCCCTGGGAGTCGTCAGCTGCCGCGTTGGCTGCGGCGCCGGAGGTGATGACCAGGCCGGAGGTGGCCATGGCTACGGCTGCGCCGCGGCCGACGGTGCCGGCGTTGCTGGCCACAGCGCGTGCGATGGACGGCTTGGCCTGGCGGCGACGCTCACGGCGCGAGACGAAAGTCTGGATGTCTGTCACTTCTAGAAAACCTCTCCCTGTTCGGACGAAGCTGCCGGTGTGGAGTTCCGAGCTGGGAAGCTCGTCTGCTCCAGGTCCTGTCATGACCGCTGGCTTCGTCCCCTGCCTTATGCGGTAGTTATTGCGAACGGCTCCGATCAGCGGCAGGTGGCAATACCTGACCGGAGGAGCCCAGGCGCCATGTCTGTCCTGAGCACGGATACGACTGTATAACGGATCGATATAAATGTCACGCTGAGATCACGGAGCGTGTCACCGAGCCGTGATCCACGGACACCCAGTCCTCCCCGCAGGCCGCTGACCTGCGGTTTCAACGAGCAGTGCTTGGATAACGGCTCGTTACAAAGGATCACAACGGGCCGTTGGAGGGCCGATCTCCCCCGATTTCGGAGGCACATGGCACGCAGACCCAGCTGAATCACAGCTGAATCACAGCTCCAGCTCCCGTGGCCGGACAATGTCACCTAAGGACGGTCAGGCCTGCTCGGCCACGAAGATGTGCTGAGCGACCTCCAACGGCAGCTCCACCTCCAGGGCCCCGGCCTCCTCGCCGTTCTCGGCCGGGGTGACCACCAGGGTCACATAGGCCTCGGAGAGCTCACCGAGCTCCACCTGAGCGCCGGGACGCAGGCCGGCGTCGAGAAGCTGCTCCAGGACTTCAGGCTCCACCTGGATGGACTCAGCAAGGCGCTGCACGACCCACAGCCTCCGCCCGGATCCGTGGCCGCTGTCCTCGGCCGCCTGGCGCAGCGTTGTCAGAGCCAGCGCAGCCGCGTCGGCGCTGCGCGGCAGCCCCAACTTCTCCAGCCCCGGGATCGGATTGCCGTAGGGGGACTCCACCGGGCTGTCCAGAATCTCCACCAGACGACGCTCCACCCGCTCGGACATCACGTGCTCCCAGCGGCAGGCCTCCTCATGGATATAGGGCCAGTCCAGACCGATCACATCGGAGAGCAGCCGCTCGGCCAGCCGATGCTTGCGCATCACCTGCACGGCCAGATCACGGCCGTCCTCCGTGAGCTCCAGGCGCCGCTCCTCCGTCAGGTTCAGCAGACCGTCGCGCTCCATGCGGGCGACGGTCTGGGAGACCGTCGGGCCGGAGTGCTCCAGGCGCTCGGCGATCCGCGCACGCAGGGGCACGATGCCCTCCTCCTCGAGATCGAGGATGGTGCGCAGGTACATCTCCGTAGTATCGATAAGATCGGTCACGAGACCAGCATATATATAAGGAGTATCGATGCCTGCTGAGCGGGTCACCATCCCGAGCGAACTGCTTCCCTCCGACGGACGCTTCGGCGCCGGCCCTTCCAAGGTCCGGCCCGAGCAGGTGCAGGCGTTGAACGACGCCGGACGCTCCCTGCTCGGCACTTCTCACCGGCAGGCCCCGGTGAAGGACCTTGTGGGCGAGATCCGTGAGGGGCTCCACACCTTCTTCCACGCGCCCGAGGGCTACGAGGTGGTGCTCGGCGTCGGCGGCTCCACCGCGTTCTGGGACATCGCCGGCTTCGGACTGGTGGAGCAGAAGGCCCAGCACCTGAGCTTCGGCGAGTTCGGCTCCAAGTTCGCCAAGGCCACCGACAACGCCCCGCATCTGCAGCCCTCCAGCATTCTGAAGGCTGAGCCGGGCACACGCCCCGCTCCCCAGGCAGAGCCCGGCGTGGACGTCTACGCCTGGCCGCACAACGAGACCTCCACCGGTGTGGCCGCCGACGTGACACGGGTCCAGGGCGCCGACGCCGGCTCGCTCGTCCTGGTCGACGGCACCTCCGCCGCAGGCGGACTGGCCGTGGACATCAGCCAGACCGACGCCTACTACTTCGCCCCGCAGAAGAACTTCGCCTCCGACGGCGGCCTCTGGCTGGCCATGATGTCGCCGGCAGCCCTGGAGCGCGCCGAGAAGCTCGCCGCCCAGCGCTGGATCCCGGACTTCCTGAGCCTGACCACCGCCATCGACAACTCGCAGAAGAACCAGACCTACAACACCCCGGCCCTGGCCACTCTGGTCACCCTGGCCGAGCAGGTCCGCTGGCTCAACGACTCCGGCGGCATGGACTTCGCCGCAGCACGCACCGCCGACTCCGCCGGCCGGGTCTACGCCTGGGCCGAGGGCCACGAGCTGGCCACGCCCTTCGTCCAGCGGCCCGAGGACCGCTCCAACGTCATCGTGACCGTGGACTTCGACGACAACGTCGACGCCGCCGAGATCGCCTCCACGCTGCGCGCCAACGGGATCGTCGACGTCGAGCCCTACCGCAAGCTGGGCCGCAACCAGCTGCGCATCGCCACCTTCGTCAGCATCGAGCCTGAGGACATCACCCAGCTGCTCCAGGCGATCGACTTCGTCCTGGAGCGCCAGCGCTGACCGTGGCTTGAGCCCGTCGGAGGGCCCGGTCTCTCGCGCGCCTGGCGTTTTCCGGCCCTGCCCAAAAGCCGCGCATGGCTGCCGGCCGAAGCACCATCGATCGGCACGGATGAGTCGTCAGGTTGCGCCCGGCCCCACCCAGACGTGCCGATCGACGCCCGCACGAGGTCCGGGTGTGTGATCAGATACGCGCGTTATCAGCGCCGAATCGGGCGATATGACGGCCTGATCTGATCACACCTCCGCTCACGGCGCCGGCGGCTGAACTCCCCCGGCACGACGAAGAACTCGGCAGAACCAGGAACTAAGCAGAAGCCGGCTCGGCGTCGGGGACGACGTCTCCCAGCTTCTCCTTCTCCTTCTCGTTCATCCGCTCGGCCCAGGGGATCCATTTGGGGGCCAGCAGCGAGTCCTCGCCGGGCAGCAGGCCCAGCTCGCAGACGGTGACCTTCTTGGTGCGCGGGGCGCGTGCCACGGTCACGTACCACTCCCAGCCGCGGTACCCGGGCTTATCGGCGGCGAACCGGTGGGTCAGCAGCCGGTCCTCCTCCGGGACGGCGGACACATGCGGTCCGATCTGTTCGATCGGCGCGATCTCCTTCAGCGCGTCCAGCGCCAGCTGAGTGGCTTCGGCGAGGACGGCGTCCTTCTTGGGCTTGGGCATGGTGTTCCTTCGGCGCTCAGGCGTCGAAGTCGTCGGCGACGCGGCGGAGCATCGCGGCGATCTTCTTCGACTGCGCGGACTGGGGGTAATGGCCGTTGCGGAGCTGGCCGGTGGTGTTGTCGAGGAGGGTCACCAGGTCTTGGACCAGGGTGGCCATATCTTCTGCGGGGGTGCGCTTGGCGCGCGCCACGGAGGGGCCCCTGTCGAGGACTCGGACCGAGAGGGCCTGTTTGCCGCGACGGCCGTCGGCGATGCCGTACTCCATCCGGGTCCCCGCCTTGACGGTGACACCGGAGGGCAGGGCCGAGGAGTGCAGGAACACTTCCTGCCCGTCGTCGGAGGTCAGGAATCCGAAGCCCTTATCGGCGTCGAACCACTTCACTTTTCCGGTCGGCACGTTCGTTCTACCTCGTTCTGGTCGGTCTCCCGCCAGGGCGGCGGGGGATGATGATGGGCCTCTAAGACTACCGCTGTGGCGCGTCAGGGATAGAATCGGTGCTATGTCCCGTTCTGCCCGTGCGATGCTCCTGGCCGGTGTGGCCATCACTGCGGCCTCCTTCCTGGCCCTGCTGGCGATCTTGGGGCTCTACTTCGCTGGAGCCGATCCGCATCCGAGCCTCTATTTCACTGCGCTGTGGGGCTTCCCGGTGGGCTTCACGCTGATGATCGTCTACATGCTGATGGCGATGAGCCGGCGCCGCCGTCGCCGCACCGCCCTTGGATGAGCGGCACCACCACCTTCGGGCTCACTGAGCTGAGCGCGCACTGCGCGCAGCTGGACGACGCCGGCCTGGCCGCACTGCTGCGGGTCCGCCCGGATCTGCTGAACCCTGCCCCGGCGGATATGACCAGCCTGGCCGCCCGTGCCCAGTCGGAGATGAGCCTGCGGCATCTGGTCCAGCATCTCGACGCCGGCACGCTGCATCTGCTCCAGGCGCTGAACCGTGGAGAGCCCTACTCCGCCCAGGCGGCTCCTGAGGCCGCCGCCGCTCTGGAGCGGGCGGGCGTCCTGCTGGAGGTCGCCGGCGAACCTGCCCTTCCGGCCAATCTCCCCCATGTCCTGGAGAACGTCCCGGCCGGGCCGCCGGCCCCACCGCGGCCGGGTGCGAAGCCGGTGATGTCCGCACTGGTGGAGAACGCCTCTCTGGCGGCGATCTCGGAGCTGCTGAGCGAGGTGGAGGATCTCCTGACCACTCTGGAGGAGAGCCCGGCGGCCACGCTGCGCACCGGCGGGGTGGGAATGCGTGAGCTCAAGCGCATCACCTCGGCCCGCAGCGGGGCCAGCTCCCCGAAGGACCCTGAGGTGGGTGAGACCGGCTGGCTGGTCGAGCTGTCCGCCGCGGCCGGGCTGATCGAGCCCGACGCCGACTCCGGCCATTGGGCTCCCACCCGTCTGGCCGCCCAGTGGCACCGTGCCGGCCGCCATCACCGTCTGCAGCTGCTGGTCTCCGGCTGGCTGCTGGCCCCACGCTCTCCGCTGCTGCTGCGCGGCCCGCACCCTTCGGCCCGGCTGGCCCCGGTGCTGACTCCGGAACGCCAACGCGGCGACGCCCCGGCCCTCCGCGACCGGCTGCTGCGCACCGCTGAGGCGCTGACCGGGCCTAAGCCCGCTGAGCTCTACACCCTGGACTGGCCCGACGACGCCGAGCCCGGCCCGGAGACCTTCTCCGGCCCCCTGCTGGAGCAGCTGGCCTGGGACCGACCGCTGCTGACCGCCCGCACCCGGCATGTGCTGCTGCCCATGGTCCGGGAGGCTGAGCGTCTGGGTCTGCTGGCCATGGGCGCGCTGAGCGCCGCCGGCCGCGCCGTCGTCGAGGATGCCGATCTGCTGGCCGCCGGGGAACCGCCGTCGTCGTTGAGCTCACATCTGGAAGCGGCCCTGCCGCCGCTGGTGGAGACGGTGCATCTGCAGTCAGATCTGACCGCGGTGGCCACCGGCACCCTCTCCCCCGGCACCGCCCAGGCGCTTGGTCAGCTGGCCGCCAAGGAGACCCGCGGCGACGTGCCCACCTACCGCTTCAGCGCCGAGACCCTGCGCGGCGCCCTCGAGTGCGGCTGGAGCCCCGAGGGAATCCGCGAGTTCCTCACCCAGCACAGCCTCAGTGAGATGCCCTCTCCGCTGAGCACTCTGATCGACGACGCCGTCCGCACCACACCCAGCGTGCGCATGGGCTCCGCAGGGGCCTGGATCGTGGAGCCGGATCCGCAGCTGCGCGCGGCCCTGCTGGCCCAGCCGGAGCTGAGCAGCCTGGGTCTGGAGCATCTCAGCGGGGAGGTCCTGGTCTGCGAGGCCTCGGCGGAGCAGCTGCGCAGTGCTCTGCGCCGGGCCGGGGTCCGCACCTCACATCCCGACGGCGCCCCCGCCCCTGCCGCGCAGACCACGGCGAGCGCGCCACCCGCCTCGACAGGCGCCGCCGCGAACAGCGCGGTGCGGATGACGGCCGCCGACAGCCCGGGCTCATCGCCGGCCGCGGCGGCGGCCTGGCAGCTGACCGCCTCGCCCTGGCAGCAGTCCCCGGTGCGCACGGTGACCCCACAGATGCTGGCGCGGAATCCAGAGGTGATCGACCGCGCCCTGACCGCCCTGCGTTCCGGCGGGACCGGCACCAAGGTCTCGGAGCTGGGGAATGACTCGGCCCTGGCCGGCGCTGATGTGGTGGGCACGCTGCGCGAGGCCATCCGCCGGCGTCGCACCGTCCGGATCACCCGGGCGGGCAGCGGCGGCACCGAGCACACTGCGGTCGGAGTGCCCACGGCCATGAACGCCGGCCGGCTGCGTCTGCGCCATGAGGACCGAGAGGAAGAGTCCCTGCTGCTGATCCACCGCATCACCGCCGTCACGGAGAAGGAGTCCAGCTCGGCATGAACAACGGACCGCTGATCGTCCAGTCCGATAAGACTGTGCTGCTGGAGGTGGACCACGAGCAGGCCGATGCCGCGCGCCGGGCCGTGGCCGCCTTCGCCGATCTGGAGCGGGCCCCGGAGCATGTGCACACCTACCGGATCACTCCGCTGGGGCTGTGGAACGCCCGGGCGGCGGGTTTCGACGCCGAGTATGTGGTGGACACCCTGCTGAACCTCTCCCGCTTCCCGGTGCCGAACGCGCTGCTGATCGACATCGCGGACACGATGAGCCGCTACGGCCGCCTGCGCCTGGAGAAGGATGAGGTCCACGGGCTGGTGCTGCGCACCGCTGAGACCGAGGACGAAGAGGCTGTGCTGGAGGAGATCCTGCACACCAAGACCATCGCTGCGCTGCTGGGCCCGCAGCTGGATGAGCGCACAGTGGCCGTCCACGGTCAGGCCCGCGGGGAGCTGAAGCAGGAACTGGTGAAGCTGGGCTGGCCCGCCGAGGATCTGGCCGGCTATGTGGACGGCACCCCGCACCGCATCGATCTGGATCAGCAGGACTGGAGCCTGCGTGAGTACCAGAAGCAGGCGGTGGACACCTTCTGGGCCTCCGGGTCCGGCGTCGTGGTGCTGCCCTGCGGCGCGGGCAAGACGCTGGTGGGTGCCGGAGTGATGGCCACCAGCGCCACGATCACGCTGATCCTGGTGAACTCCACCGTCTCGGCCCGGCAGTGGAAGGCGGAACTGCTGCGCCGGACCTCGCTGACCGAGGAGGAGATCGGGGAGTACTCCGGGGACCGCAAGGAGGTCCGCCCGGTCACCATCGCCACCTATCAGGTGCTGGCGGTCAAGCGCGGGGAGCTCTACCCGCATCTGGACCTGCTCAACGAGCACGATTGGGGCCTGATCATCTATGACGAGGTCCATCTGCTGCCGGCCCCGGTCTTCCGGATGACCGCAGACCTCCAGGCCCGACGCCGACTGGGCCTGACCGCCACGCTGGTGCGCGAGGACGGCCGCGAGCGCGAGGTGTTCTCGCTCATCGGCCCCAAGCGCTTCGACACTCCGTGGAAGCAGATGGAGGCCCAGGGCTGGATCGCCCCGGCCCAGTGCATCGAGGTGCGCACCGATCTGCCGCGCGGGGCGCGGATGGAGTATGCCGCCGCCCCGGACCGGGAGAAGCACCGGCTGGCCGCGGGCTCGGAGGTGAAGGACGACGTCGTGAAGCGTCTGGTGGCGCGGCATCGCCATGAACATGATGAGGCCAAGGGCGAGCAGATCCTGGTGATCGGCCAGTTCGTGGAGCAGCTGGAGCGCATCGGCGAGGCCCTGGAGGCCCCGGTGCTGACCGGGCAGACCTCCACCGCCAAGCGTCAGGAGCACTTCGACCGGTTCCGCCGCGGGGAGCTGGATGTGCTGGTGGTCTCGAAGATCGCGAACTTCTCCATCGACCTGCCGCAGGCCTCGGTGGCCATCCAGGTCTCCGGGACCTTCGGCTCCCGGCAGGAGGAGGCCCAGCGGCTGGGCCGGCTGCTGCGCCCGGATACGGAGGCTGAGCAGAAGCGCGCCCACTTCTACAGCGTGGTCACCCGGGACACGGTGGATATGGACTACGCCGCCAAGCGTCAGCGCTTTCTCTCGGAGCAGGGGTACGGCTATACGATCCTCAGCGATGAGGACATCGTCTGAACCTCACACTCTGAGGGTCAGAACTTATTCGACAGTCTGATCTCCGGCTGAGCTGGGGCATCCCGAGTCAGCCCACCATATGAAGAGCATCCGTCCAGGAAACTCCCAGAATTGGGAGGGACACTGGACGCCGTGACTGACAAGACTCCGGAAGCAAAGCTGCTCGTCGTCGACGACGAGCCCAATATCCGTGAACTGCTGGCCACCTCCCTGCGCTTCGCAGGATTCGAGGTCGCCGCAGCCTCCAACGGCCGCGAGGCCCTGGACACCGCTGAGACGTTCCAGCCGGACCTGGCGGTGCTCGACGTGATGCTGCCCGATATGGACGGCTTCTCCGTGACCCGGAAGCTGCGGGCCGCCGGCAAGCATTTCCCGGTGCTCTTCCTCACCGCCCGGGATGACACGGAGGACAAGATCACCGGGCTCACGGTGGGCGGCGACGACTATGTGACCAAGCCCTTCTCCCTGGACGAGGTCGTGGCCCGCATCAAGGCTGTCCTGCGCCGCACGGCGCCCTATGAGGACGAGGACGCCGTGGTGCGGCTCGACAACCTGGAGATCGACGACGACGCCCACGAGGTCCGCCGCGACGGCGATGTCATCGACCTCTCTCCCACTGAGTTCAAGCTGCTGCGCTACCTGATGATGAACCCCAACCGGGTGCTGTCGAAGCAGCAGATCCTCGACCATGTCTGGGAGTACAACTTCAACGGGGACGCCTCCATCGTGGAGTCCTACATCTCCTACCTGCGCCGGAAGATCGACTCCGGCGCCGAGGGCGCTCCGATGATCCAGACCAAGCGCGGCGTGGGCTACGTGCTGCAGACCTGGGAGCGCCGCCAGCGCACCCAGGGCCTCTGAGGCCACAGTGCTCCGCCCAGCACGGCCGCGCTGCGATGACACCGTCTCTGCTGCGGGCATGCTGAGCGCCGTATCCTGGGTGTGATGAGCTTTCGCCCGTTCCTCGCCCTCTCCCGCGTGTGGAGAGGGTCCAGCCTCCGCACCCAGCTGGTGGTGATCATCGCCGGGCTGCTGCTGCTGACCCTGGCGGTCACCACCTTCGTCTCCGCCTCGCTGTTCCGGCAGGAGCTGATCAGGAACCTGGATGAGGACCTGATCACCAACCGCAACAACGTCTCCATCTATCTGACCCAGCGTCAGCCGGTGGAGGACTATGGCAACGAGCTGGCCATCGTGCGCTTCTACGGCGTCATCCTGGACAACGACGGCCACCCCTCCCAGGACGATGACGGCGGCCTGCGGGCCACCCACTTCCAGTTCGAGGGCCAGGACCTGCCGGATATCGAGCCGATCCCGGCTGATGAGGCTATGGAGCGGGCCGGCGAATCCTTCGACGTCCCCGGCACCGAGGAGAACTCCCGCGGATGGCGGGCCCAGGTCTATCGACTGGAGTCCGGTGAGGGATCGCTGGTCATCGCCCTGCCCATGGAGCAGGTGGAGACCTCGGTGGAGCGCGCCACCTTCCTGGTGGCCACCATCGGCCTGCTGGCCACATTGGGCGCCTCCACCATCGCCTATGCCGTGGTGACCCGCGCCTTCCGCCCGCTGTTCCGCGTGGAGAAGACCGCCGGGCAGATCGCCGGCGGCGACTTCTCCCAGCGCGTGGAGACCTCCGCTCCCCCGGAGACGGAGATCGGCCGACTCTCCTCCTCGCTGAACGTGATGCTGGAGCATATCGAGCAGGCCTTCTCCGAGAAGGAGGCCTCCGAGCAGAAGATGCGCCGGTTCATCCAGGACGCCTCCCATGAGCTGCGCACCCCGCTGGTGACCGTCCGCGGCTTCGCCGAGCTGTACCGCCAGGGCGGCGTGAGCGACAACCCGGAGGCCGTGAGCACGGCCATGGACCGCATCGAGTCCGAGGCCAAACGGATGGGCAACCTCGTGGAGGACATGCTCACCCTGGCCCGCCTGGATGAGCAGCGGCCGCTGCAGCTGGCCCCGGTGGACCTGAACCTGATCGCCCATGACACCGCCATGGATATGAGCGTCAACGCCCCGGACCGCGAGGTGCGGGTGATCGGACTCGACGGCGGAAGCCCCCGGCCGGCCCCCACCGTGGGCGATGAGGGCAAGATCCGCCAGATCGTGACCAACCTGGTCACCAATGCGCTGCGCTACACCCCGGAGGGCACGCCGATCGACCTCGCAGTGGGCACCAGCTCTCTCATCGAGGGCCGTCCGGACTCCGTATTGGAGGTCCGCGACCACGGCGAAGGCATCCCGGAGGACGACGCCGAGAAGATCTTCCAGCGCTTCTACCGCGCCGATAAGGCCCGCGACCGCGAGACCGGAGGCACTGGCCTGGGGCTGGCGATCTGCGCGGCCATCGCCGCCCAGCATGACGGCACCATCCGGCATCGGGAGACCGAGGGCGGCGGGGCCACGATGGTGGTGCGCCTGCCGATGGTGGAGCCCAGCGACCAGTCCGACCACGTCTCCGACGCCGACGAGCATGAGGCCGCGGAGGCGGAGGCCGACGAGCTGGCCGAGGCTGAGGCGCACGCAGAGGCGCAGGAGCAGGGCGATGAGCAGGCCCCGCTGGAGGATCCCACAGAGGATGAGGGTCCCGACGCCGGCGAGGATTCCTCCACACGCTGACCCCCCGGTGCCGCCGACACGCACGGCACTCCACCGAAGCGCCTCAGCCGTGTCCACAGCGGCTCCCGGCTCCGTAGCGTCGGAGATGTCCTACAGAAGGATCTTCGACGCGACAAAGGAGCACAGATCATGCCCGTTCTTCAGATCGACACCGCTGACCTGATGGCCAAGAGCCAGACCGTGGAGGCCACCATCGGGCGCATCCAGACCGATGTGAACTCCATGGAGACTCAGCTGCGCCAGCTGCAGGAGTCCTGGAAGGGCTCGGCCGGCAGCGCCTTCCAGGAGGTGCTCACCCAGTGGCGCTCCACCCAGATGCAGGTGGAGCAGTCCCTGATGAGCGTCCGGCAGGCGATGGCTCAGGCCTCCACCCAGTACGAGGAGACGGAGACCGCCGCAGCGGCCTTGTTCCAGCGCTGACACCCTCGTTTTACCAAGGCATTCTCAGATTACCCCTGCATATATGCGTAGGTAGGACGAGAACAGCTTGGTAAAACGCGAGTCAGCCGCAGATGCAGAGAGCCCCCGCAGCCTCGAAGACTGCGGGGGCTCTCTGCTGTCGCCTGGGGGCGAGGTGATCAGAGGATCACATCATGCCGCCCATGCCGCCCATGGGGTCCATACCCTCGGCGCCTGCGCCGGCCGGGTTCTTCTCCGGCTTATCGGCGACGACTGCCTCAGTGGTCAGGAACAGGGAAGCGATGGAGGCTGCGTTCTGCAGAGCAGAGCGAGTCACCTTGACCGGGTCGTTGACGCCGGCCTCCAGCAGGTCCTCGTAGTCGCCGGTGGCGGCGTTGAGGCCGTGGGCGTCCTGCAGGCCCTTGACCTTCTCCGCCACGACGCCGGCCTCCTGGCCTGCGTTGATGGCGATCTGCTTCAGCGGAGCCTCCACGGCGAACTTCACGATGTTCGCACCGGTGGCCTCGTCGCCCTCGAGCTTCAGGGACTCGAAGGCGCGTGCCCCGGCCTGGATCAGGGCCACGCCGCCGCCGGCGACGATGCCCTCGTCCACTGCGGCCTTGGCGTTGCGCACAGCATCCTCGATGCGGTGCTTGCGCTCCTTGAGCTCCACCTCGGTGGCTGCGCCGGCCTTGATGACGGCCACGCCGCCGGCCAGCTTGGCGAGGCGCTCCTGGAGCTTCTCGCGGTCGTAGTCGGAGTCGGAGTTCTCGATCTCAGCCTTGATCTGCTGAACGCGGCCCTCGATCTCGGACTCCTCGCCGGAGCCCTCCACGATGGTGGTCTCGTCCTTGGTGACGACCACCTTGCGGGCGGTGCCCAGCAGGTCCAGAGTGGCGTTCTCCAGCTTGAGGCCGACCTCCTCGGCGATGACCTGGCCACCGGTGAGGATGGCGATGTCGGCCAGCATGGCCTTGCGGCGGTCGCCGAAGCCGGGAGCCTTCACAGCCACGGACTTGAAGGTGCCCTTGAGCTTGTTGACCACCAGGGCTGCCAGGGCCTCGCCCTCGACGTCCTCGGCGATGACCAGCAGCGGCTTGCCGGACTGCATGACCTGCTCCAGGACGCCGACGACATCCTTCACCGAGGAGATCTTGGAGTTGGCGATCAGGATGTAGGGATCCTCGAGGACTGCCTCCTGGCGCTCTGCGTCGGTGACGAAGTAACCGGAGAGGTAGCCCTTGTCGAAGCGCATTCCCTCGGTGAGTTCGAGCTCGAGGCCGAAGGTGTTGGACTCCTCGACGGTGATGACGCCTTCCTTGCCGACCTTGTCCAGCGCCTCGGCGATGAGCTCGCCGATCTGCTGGTCAGCCGCGGAGATGGAGGCGGTGGCTGCGATCTGCTCCTTGGTCTCCACCTCCTTGGCGGATTTGAAGAGCTCGGCGGTGACGGCGTCCACGGCCTTGTCGATGCCGCGCTTGAGGCCCATCGGGTCAGCACCGGCGGCCACGTTGCGCAGACCCTCCTTGACCAGGGCCTGGGCGAGGACGGTGGCGGTGGTGGTGCCGTCGCCTGCGACGTCGTCGGTCTTCTTGGCGACCTCCTTGACCAGCTCGGCGCCGATCTTCTCGTAGGCATCCTCGAGCTCGATCTCCTTGGCGATGGAGACACCGTCGTTGGTGATGGTGGGGGCGCCCCAGGACTTCTCGAGCACAACGTTGCGGCCGCGGGGGCCCAAGGTGACCTTGACCGCGTCAGCGAGGCTGTTCAGGCCCCGCTCAAGGCCGCGGCGGGCCTCTTCATCGAATGCAATAGTCTTTGCCATGGTGGCACGTGTCCTTCCTGGACTCGGCTTGTCGATAAACCGTGATGGATGACTCGTAGGTGCCCGCGACGGACGGCCTGCCCCGCGTCACCGGGGCGTTGTGGCCTCACCTGATGAGGTTCTCAGTCCACCCTCTGCTGGCAGTCATGCCAGGAGAGTGCTAATCAATATTTAGCACTCTGCCCAGGAGAGTGCAAGATGCCGAAGCTCTGCTCTCCCCTGGGCAGAATGTGCTCTCAGAGTGCTGTGCGGATCAGCTCACTGACCGGGCGCGTACTCCTCGCCCACCACCACGGCGACAGTGGTGAACTGATCGCTCTCCTGAAGGTTGTCGATGCCCATATCGGAGGCGAGCTGCTGGGCGAACTCGGCGTCCTCGGCGGAGTGGTAGATGACCGGAGTGGTCTGTGCGTCCCACTCCCAGTTGTTCAGAGCGGTGACGTTGTAGCCCTGCTCCTCCAGCTGTGACTCTGCACTGGCGGCAGTGCCCTCGGGGCCCTGGTGGTTGAAGACCTGGACGGGAGTCTCCATATCGACCTCAGTCTCTTCCTCGCCCTGGCCTTCCTCGCCCTGAGCGGCGTCGTCCTGGCCTTCCTCGCCCTGAGCCGCCTCGTCCTGGCCGTCCTCATCCTGAGCGGCGTCGCCCTCGGCGTCATCGCCGTCATCCTGGTCGGCGTCCCCCTGCTCCTCAGCGGCGCCCTGGTCACCGGCCGTGGTCTCAGTGTCATCGTCATCACCGAAGACCAGCCAGGAGAACAGGCCCACCACCAGCACGACGGCGGCCAGCAGTCCGATCCATTTCAGCCCGCCGCCACCCGCAGCGGCACCGCCTGCGGCGGCCCCGGGGGCGCGGTGCTTGCCGGCCTCACCGGACTGGTAGGGCGGGACATCATCGAACTCGTCATGGGGGTGCTGGCTCATGGTTTCATCCTCCTCGCGCGCTGCCTGGCATCACGCTGGCGGCGCAGACGCTTGACCAGCATGGGGTCGTGCGCAAGCGCCTCTTCGGTGTCGATCAGGCGATTCAGTGTCTGGTAGTACGCCACGGAGGTCATGCCGAGCTGGTCGCGGATGGCCTGGTCCTTCGCCCCGGCGTATTTCCACCACTGGCGCTCCAGCGCCAGAATCTTCTCCTCCTCAGCGGAGAGTCCACTACGTACGTCCACGGTGCCATCCTACGGGGAGCTGAGGGAGTTCTCCGCCATCTGCCCCGTTGTGTTTTTGCGCCCTCCGAGGCAGTCGCTAGGCTGAGGACAGAGGCATGAGGGGGCCACGACCTCACACGTTCAGCAGTCGACAAGGACCCGGTCAGAAAGAGCACTATGAGCCGTTCTGAGCAGGAGCAGGAGCTCTCGCCCTCACTCGTGGCTCCCCTGGAGCCCGCTTGGGAGCAGGCACTGTCCTCCCAGGCCGAGCGCTTCGCCTCCATCCGCGAGGAGCTCACCCGACGCCGCGAGCTGGGCGAGGACATCCTCCCGGCCCCGACCCGCGTGCTGCGCGCCTTCCGTCAGCCCTTCGACCGGGTCAAGGTCATCATCCTGGGACAGGACCCCTACCCGACCCCCGGGCACCCGATCGGCATGTCCTTCGCCGTGGCCCCCGACGTGCGGCCGCTGCCACGCAGCCTGCAGAACATCTTCAAGGAGCGTCAGGACGATCTCGGCCTGGCCCCCTCCGAGCACGGGGACCTGAGCACCTGGGCCCACCAGGGGGTGCTGATGCTCAACCGTGTGCTGACCGTCAGCGCCGGCAGCCCCGGCTCGCACCGAGGGATCGGCTGGGAGGAGATCACCCGGACCGCCCTGGAGGCCCTGGTGGAGCGCGGCACCCCGCTGGTCTCCATCCTCTGGGGCGCCGATGCGCGCAAGATGGCGCCGCTGCTGGATCAGGGCGAGCACACGGCCGTGATCACCAGCCCCCACCCGTCTCCGCTCTCTGCCCGGCGAGGCTTCTTCGGCTCGAAGCCCTTCTCCCGGGCCAACCAGGAGCTGGAACGTCTGGGCGCTGAGCCCATCGACTGGCAGCTGCGCTGAGTCCGACGCCGGCCACCCAGCACAGCTCGCGACCTCAGCGGTTGCGGGTGCGCGAGCGCTCGTTGGACTGCAGGCTGGAGGTCAGCGGACGCATGGACACGTCGCCGAGCACGATCCCGGAGGCGATGGCCAGAATGATGATCAGCGCGTTGAACAGCTCGGCCAGGCCGCCCATCATCGACATGACCATCGTGGTCTCGGGGTTCTCGATCGCGATCTGGTACATGCCGCGGAAGACCATGAGGCCGGGCAGCATGAACATCATGGCCGGCACTGCGACCACCAGCTGCGGGGCACCCATGCGCAGCGCCACCACGCGGCCCAGCGCACCCACGATGGTCGCGCCGATGATCGGGGTGATCCGCTCCCCCAGACCGATGAGCTCGGCGGCGTAGAAGCCGGCGAAGCCCAGCGCGGAGACCGCCCCGATGGGCAGGATCATCCGCAGGCGCGCCTGCTCCACGATGGCCGCGCAGGAGCCGGCGAAGAACACCAGCACGATCAGCACCGGCGCCGGATAGATGCGCGTCAGACCATCGGCGATGACGATGTGCGGGGCGCCCATCAGGTCCCAGATCACCACTGCGGCCATGATCCCGGAGGTCATGCCGGCGAAGGCGATCATCGAGGAGAGCAGACGGCCGGCCGCGGTGATCGGGAAGCCGTTGATCGCATCCTGGATGGCTGAGACCACTCGCGCCGAAGGGAGCAGGATCATCAGGGATCCGGCCACCACCATGGACGGGGTGATGTCCACGCCCATCGTGAAGGCACCCATGGCGAGGAAGGACGCGACGAATCCGCCGGCCGCCAGGCCGAAGTATTCGGGCACCCGCCAGGTGGTCAGCTGCCGGGTCAGCCACAGCACGATCAGCGTGCCGAAGAAGCCCAGCGTGGCATCCAGCAGGGGCGCACCCAGGAAGCTGGCGAAGAAGCTGGCGAAGAAGCCGCCGGCCACCGTGACCACCCAGCGCGGGAACGGCTTGGGCTCCCGAGTGATCTCCTCCAGCCGCTGTGCGGCGTCGCTGCGGGTCATCCGTCCGGCGACGATGTCGGCCACCAGCTGGTGGACCGCCGCCAAAGCCTTATAGTTCCCGGACCAGGAGCGCACCACACGGACCCGCGAATAGGGGATCCTCCCCTCCGGGGCCCAGTTGAGGCTGATGGACTGGTTGGTGATGTCCACGTCGGTGTTCTTCATCCCGAAGGCGGCCGTGGTGGCGATGATGGAAGTCTCCACCTCCAGGGCGCCGGCGCCGTAGCGGAACAGAGTCTCACCGAGGTCCAGCACGAAGGCGATGGTGGCCGGCTCCTCCGACTCCATCGGCGCCTCGGCCTGCTGCGGGTTCGCGAACGGAGTGCCCTCCAGCCGGTCGAGGATCGGCATGGCGGAAGTCATGGGCGCCTCGGGGCGCATGATCCGCCGGAAGGCCTGCTGGACCTGCTGGGGCTTGAGCTTCTGGTCGAAGACGGTGCGGTCGAAGATCGGCGCACCCTTCAGGCGCTGCGGGCCGATCTTCTCGCGGATTCGGCTGGGCCGCAGGACGGAGCGGCGGCGCAGCGGTGCGGCTTCCAGCGGGGTGGAGGGCAGGTTGCCGATCGAGGAGGTGAAGGACAGGTCCAGAACTCCCGACGCCGACGTCGGCTCCCCCTCCTGCTGGCTGCGGGCGGCCTCGGCGGCGCGCTGCTCCCAGGGGGAGACGGCCTCAGTGCTGCCGGTGGTGGGGATCTGCGGACCCAGCGCCTCGGTGTGGGACCAGTCTCCGGTGCTGGGGAAGGACTCCCAGTAGTCCCGCGCTCCGCCCTGGATGGGGTCGGAGGCGTAGCGGTTGGGCTCCATCGTCTGCGGAGCCTCGACCTCGGGATAGGCGTAGGTGTGCAGGTGGTGGTCCAGATCCTCGGTGGAGGGGGCGGAGACTGCGGAGTTCACCGCCGTGTAGGTCCGCTGGAACTCGGGATCCGGGGTGAACTCGTGGCGCGAGCCGGAATCGTCCTCGCGCTCCTCGACCGCGCGGTCGGCGGCCTCGGCGTCGTACTCCTCCCATTCCAGGGCGGCCTCAGCCTCAGTGGAGGCCTGCCAGGAGGAGGCGATGGAGGAGGTCAGGGACTTCACGAAGCCGCCGGAGGACTCCTCCTCGGCCTCATCGTCGGATGCCGCGGAGGAACGCACCACAGGAATCGCGGAGACATCTGCTGTGGGCGCGGAGATCATCGGATCGATGGCCTCCGGCTCGTAGCTCTCATCGCGATCTGACGACAAAGCCCCTCCCTTCCTGCAATACAACCACAAAATGACCCGGGATGTCCCGGGTCATTTTGTGGTGAAGTCGGTCGGTGGTGCCTGATGAGTTCAGGCCAGAAGTTGTGGTGGATCTGAATGGACTCGAACCATCGACCTCACGCGTGTGAAGCGTGCGCTCTAACCAACTGAGCTACAGATCCTCGGTGCACCACTGCGCATCGCGCCTGAGTGCCATAGAAGATTAGCACCTCGAGGGGCCGGAGATGAAATTCCAGCCCCTCGAGGCGCTGATCGGCTGAAAGCCTTCAGCGGATGGCCTCCTCCAGCGGAGTCTCGCCGTCGAAGAAGTTCACCGTCTGCTTCACCGCGACACGCTCACTGAGCACATGGGCGATGACTTCGGCCACGTTCTCCCGGGAGGTGTGGGTGACCCCCTCGCCGCCTTCCTCCTTGGCCGCGGCGGCGCCGTCGGCGTCGAGGATCTGCAGCTTCCGGGAGGCGGGATCCAGGGTCAGACGGCCGGGCCCGAGGATGGTGTAGTCCAGCTCGGTGCCGCGCAGGTAGTTGTCGGCGTGGTGCTTGGCCGCCGCATAGGGATAGAAGGAGTTCTCCGGTTCCAGCGTGTGGATGTCGGTCTCCGCGCGGGCGTAGGAGACCATCACGTAGCGGCTGACTCCGGCCTGGGCCGCGGCATCCATGGTGCGCATGGCCGCGTCCTGGTCCACTGCCTTGGTGCGGGCGGGGCTGCCTCCGCCGGCGCCGGCGGAGAAGACCACAGCCTCGGCTCCGGCGAAGGCCTCGGCGAGCGCCTCCACATCGGCCTGCTCCACGTCCAGGAGCACCGGATCGGCCCCGGCGGCGGAGACGTCCTCGGAGTGCTCGGGATTGCGGATGACCGAGTCCACCGCATAGCCGGCCCGGGTGAGCTTGGGTGCGGCGAGCAGGGCGATCTTGCCGTGCCCGCCGATGATGACCACTCGCTTCTCAGACATGGAAACCTCTCTTCGTCGTCGTATCCACCCGGGACAACACAGCCCCCTGAGCAGAAATTTCAGAGATTTCGCAAAATGGGGCTTGCGTATTAATTATGGCGCCCGTAAGGTAGTACTCACTTGGGTGCGACAGGGGCCCGCCTGGTGCGGGCGGGCCCCGCTTCCAAGAAGAGGCCCGCAGGGGCTTCTGAGCCAGACTTCCTCTCCACCAGAACTGAACACACAGAAGGGCCCGGCGGGATGATCAGTGCATCCCACCGGGCCCTTCGCCGTGGTGTTCTGTTGTGGCGCCCGGACCGGCCGGCCGGACCTGTCGGCCGCTGAGCCGGGTCAGCGGCCGACGCCGATCAGGAGGGCTCCTTCTCCAGAGCCTCCTCGATCACGACCTCCTCGGCATCCTCATCGCCGTCCTCAGCCTTGGTGGCCCGCAGCGTGGCGCCCAGGATCAGCGTGCCGATGCTCAGCACAGCCGCTGTGCGGAACGCGGTGCGGAAGCCCTCGAGCTCGGCCTCGGCCGCCGTCGCACCCTGGGAGACGGCCATGGCGGCGCCGATGCCCATCACGGCCACCAGTGCGGCGGTGCCGATGGCGGCGGCCAGCTGCTGCAGCGTGTTCAGCGCGGCCGAGCCGTGGGAGTACAGCGGCTGCGGCAGCGGGTTCATCGCCGTGGTGAAGCCCGGGGTGAACAGCAGCGCCAGTCCGGAGGAGAGCACCACGTGCAGGGCCAGGACCATCGCGATCGGCGTATCTGGGGCCAGCATGCTCATCGCCAGCAGGGACAGGATCAGGATGCTCGCACCGGGGGTGACCAGAGGCTTGGGCCCCACCTTGTCGTAGAGCCGGCCCACCGGCGGGGCCATCAGCGCCATGAGCACACCGCCGGGCAGCATGAGCAGACCGGTCTCCAGCGTGCCCAGACCGCGGGCCTGCTGCAGGAACATCGGCAGGATGATGAGCGCGCCGAACAGGGCGATCATCATCAGCAGCATCATCGCCAGGGCCCGGGTGTACATCGTGTACTTGAAGGGCTTGAGGTTCAGCAGCGCGGACTCGGACTTCTGCAGACGGATCTGCAGCAGCACGAAGCCGGCCAGGCACAGCAGGCCCACGCCGAGGACGATCAGCGCCACCGGGTCCACGCCGCCCTCGGCGCCGGCGTCGAGGTCCTCGGTGCCGTGGCCACCGCCGATCTGGCTGATGCCGTAGACCAGGCCGCCGAAGCCGGGGACGGCCAGCAGCAGCGAGGGGATGTTGAGCGGCTTGCCCACAGTGCCCGGCGTCGGGTCCAGACGCGGGCGGCCCAGCAGCAGGGCGATCACGGCGATCGGCAGGATGGTCAGGAACATCCAGCGCCAGTCGGCCAGGTGCAGGATGAGCCCGGAGAGCGCCGGGCCGGTGGCCGGGGCCACGGAGATCACGATGGCGATGTTGCCCATGACCACGCCGCGGCGGCGCAGCGGGACCAGGGTCAGCACCGTGGTCATCATCAGCGGCAGCATGATCGCAGTGCCCGCGGCCTGGACCACACGGCCGGCCACCAGGAACTCGAATCCGGGGGCCGCCGCACACAGGGCGGTGCCGGCGATGAACAGGGCCATCGCGGCGGTGAACACGCCGCGCAGGCTGAAGCGCTGGATGATGAAGCCGGTGGTCGGGATGACCACGGCCAAGGTCAGCATGAACGCAGTGGTCAGCCACTGGATGGTGGTCTCGGTGACCTGGAACTCCGCCTGCAGAGGAGTCAGCGCGACGTTCATGATGGTCTCGTTGAGGATCATCACGAAGGCTGCGACCAGCAGCGAGCCGATCGTGAGCTTATGCGCGCGCGGCATCTTCTCCTCAGCGAGATCCGGCGACGCGTCAGTGGTCGTGTCAGACAATCTGGAGCCTCCATCAGCCCTGATGCTCAGCACAGTCCACAGGCTGAGGCTCAGGGATCAGAACGTTCTGCGGGACGGGAATCCTCTGGAAAGGCCGCCGACCTGCACGCCGCAGGGCAGGCCGAACGGCGGAAGTCTCTGAGAGGACGAACCGCAGATGAACATGAGAACGCCCGGAAGCGCTGGGGCATTCCGGGCATTCATGAATCAGAGCCCCCTGCCGGGTTCGAACCGACGACCTGCTGATTACAAATCAGCTGCTCTACCAGCTGAGCTAAGGAGGCTTGGCGCGCAGAGGACTGCGACGCCGACTGCTCAGTCTATCACTCTCCCTGCGCGGGGGCCTCCTGCTGAGCAGGATCCTCTTCGGCCTCGCCCTCGGCGGCATCCTGCTCGCCATCCTGCTCGGCGTCGCCGCCGTGGTCCTCGATGGCGGAGTTCACCGCCTCAGCGAAGGCGCCCTCCTGCCAGCCTTCGATCTGCTCGCCGTCCACAAAGATGGTGGGCGTGCCCTGAATCTCCTGGGCCTGCGCCTGAGCGGTGGTGTAGCCGGTGAAGGCGTAGTACTCGTTGTCGTCCATGCACTGGGAGATGTCCGCGCCCAGACCGTCGGCGGCGCTGACCAGCTCATCCACCGACTGGTCCGGGTTCACCGTGGCCTGCCCGAGGAAGTCGTAGAAGTGTTCCGGGGACTCCTCGGCCACGCAGGCGATCGCACCGTTGGCGCGCTGGGCGTACTGGCCCACAAAGTTCACCGAGCGATACTCCACGGTGATCTGGCCGGCGTCGAGCCATTCGCCAATCTGCTCGTGGTTCTCCGCCTCGAACTGCTGACAGGACGGGCAGGAGGGATCGGTGTAGATGACCACATGGGGGACCTCGCCCTCCTCGGTCTCCACATAGGCGGGCAGGTCGCCGCCGGGGACCTCGTCGGTGGAGACCTCGCCGAGGTCATCGCCCTCAGCCAGCTCCGTGGTGGAGGTCAGCGTGATGCCGCCGTGCTCATTGGCCACCGAGGGCGCCTGACCGGTGGTGTACTGGCCACCGCCACCGCCACCGCGGTTGACCACCCAGAAGGTCAGGCCGACGACCACTGCGACCGCAACGGCCACCACGCCGAGGCGGAGCAGCAGCGAGCGCGTGCGCTCCTTGCGCTCCTGCTCCTGCTGCATCTTCCGCGCCTGCTCGCGGGCGCTGCCGTTCTGCGAAGTCCGAGCCATGGAAATCTCCGATATGCACTAGTTGAAGAGCTGAAAAAGCCTCATCCAGGGTAGCTCCTCAGCCTGGGGCTTGTGCATTTCCCACCCGGACGGATGCTGAATGATCCCAGGTAGGCTTACAGCAGACACCGGCGTCGCCGCCGTCGTCTTCACCGCTGTTCGGGAAGGAAGGGTGCATCGCATTGGCTGAAGGCATGACGAAGAAAGACGGGTACGACTTCGTGGTGGTGGCCAACCGGCTGGCCGTCAATCGGGTGACCGAGGAGGACGGCAGCACCGGATGGCAGCGCTCCCCCGGCGGCCTGGTCACCGCATTGGCTCCGCTGATGGCCGCCTCCGACGGCGCTTGGGTGGGCTGGCACGGCGCCCCGGACGAGACTCTGGAGCCCTTCGACCATGAGGATATGCACCTGGTCCCGGTGCCGCTGAGCGCCCAGGAGGTCGAGGACTACTACGAGGGCTTCTCCAACGGCACGCTCTGGCCGCTCTACCATGACGTGATCGCCCGGCCCGACTTCCACCGGCACTGGTTCGAGGCCTACCGCCGGGTGAACCGCCGCTTCGCCGAGAACGCCGCGGCCGTGGCCGCCCATGGTTCAGTGGTGTGGGTGCAGGACTATCAGCTGCAGCTGGTCCCGGCGATGCTGCGCGAACTGCGCCCGGATGTGAAGATCGGCTTCTTCAACCACATCCCCTTCCCTCCCCCGGGCCTCTTCGCCCAGCTGCCCTGGCGCCACTCAGTGCTGCGCGGCCTGCTCGGCGCGGATCTGATCGGCTTCCAGCGCGGCTCCGACGCCACCAACTTCCAGCGCGCGGTGCACAACCGGCTGGGCTACTACGTGGACGAGGACCGCATCCACGTGCCCACTGAGACCAGGGCCCATGACGAGGGCTCCCCTCTGGCAGGCTTCGACGCCGACGCCGACCGCGGCACCGCGGCCCGCCAGGAGGCGGCTCCGGACACCGGCAGCGCCCGGATGGTGGAGGCCAAGTCCTTCCCCATCTCCATCGACACCGAGACCATCACCGAGCTGGCCCAGCGGGAGGACATCATCGCCCGGGCCGCGGAGATCCGCCGCGAGCTCGGCAGCCCGGAGACGGTGCTGCTGGGTGTGGACCGGTTGGACTACACCAAGGGCATCCGGCACCGGATGAAGGCCTTTGAGGAGCTGCTGCAGGAGAAGAAGCTCACCGTGGGCGAGGCCTGCCTGGTGCAGGTGGCCAGCCCGTCCCGTGAGGGCGTGGAGTCCTACCAGCTGCTCAAGGAGGAGATCGAGCAGACGGTGGGCCGGGTCAACGGCGAGTTCGACACCATGGGCCACACCGCCATCCGCTATCTGCACCATTCCTACCCCATGGAGGAGATGGTGGCGCTGTATCTGGCCGCCGACGTCATGCTGGTGACTGCGCTGCGCGACGGCATGAACCTGGTGGCCAAGGAGTACGTGGCGGCGCGGCAGGGGGACGACGGCGTCCTGGTGCTCTCCGAGTTCACCGGCGCCGCCGATGAGCTGCGCCAGGCGCTTCTGATCAACCCCCATGACATCGACGAGCTCAAGGCTGCGATCGTCAAGGCGGTGAAGATGGACAGCGAGGACGCCCGCGGCCGGATGGAGGTGCTGCGCCGCCAGGTGGTCTCGCACAACGTGAAGCGCTGGGCGCGCGAATTCCTCGACCACCTGGAGGAGCTGTGAGCACGCCGAACGCTGTGGACCCCCAGCTGCAGGCCGCCCTGGAGCGGGTGGCCGCCCATGAACAGATCCTCATCGCCCTGGATTTCGACGGCTGTGTGGCCGAGCTGGTGCCCGACGCCGACGCCGCCCGACCGGTCCCGGCCAATGCGGAGGCCATCGGGCGGTTGGCCGAGGTGCCGGGAGTGACGCTGGCCTATGTCTCCGGCCGGCCCCTGGCGACTCTGCGCCGGCTGGCTTCCCCGCCGGAGGGCACGCTGCTCTTCGGCTCCCACGGCGCCGAGCGCTGTCTGGGTCCGGACTCTCCGGGGCTGGAGCTCAGCGCCCAGGAGGAGATCGCGCGGACCTCGATCATCGACTCGTTGGAGCAGGTGGCGTCCACCGCCGAGGGCGCCTGGGTGGAGCCGAAGCCCGCGGGTGCGGCCATCCATGTCCGCCGCGTGGAGGATCCCGAAGCGGCCGAGAAGGTCCTCGAGGAGGCCCGGGCCGCATTGGCCCTGGTGGACGGCGCCCATGTGAAGGAGGGCAAGGCCGTGGTGGAATCCGTGGTGGTGCTCTCCACCAAGGGCGAGGCCATCACCGAGCTGCGCTCCCATGTGAAGCCCGGCGCTGTGCTCTTCGCCGGCGATGACGTCACCGATGAGCATGGCTTCGCCGTGCTGGAGAACGACGACGTCGGCGTGAAGGTCGGCGAGGGCAGCACTGCCGCGGAGCACCGGATCGGCGCCCCGGCGGATCTGGCCGACGTGCTGGAGGCGCTGCGACAGCTGCGCAGCTGAACTGGGCTGAGCTGACTGGACTCGGGCCGAACTCGGCAGCTCCTGACGGAATGCCGCGAGTTGTAACTCGCGGCATTGCCGCAAGCTCGCGGCATTCTGCGTCTGAACCGGGCCCGTCTGACTAGCTGGGCAGTCCGCCGCGTCCCTGGTGATGTTCGAAGACCATATTCGTCTCGGTCAGCGCCACTGAGGGATTGCTGGAGAGGTTGTCCAGCACGAACTGGCGCACGTGGTCGGCGTCGCGGACCTGGACGTGGATCAGGAAGTCCTCCGTGCCGCCGAGCACGAAGAGCTGGGAGACCTCCGGCAGCGCCCGCAGCTCCTCGGTGATCCGACCCATCATGTGCCGGGCGCCCGGGCGGATCCGCACATTGACCAGCGCCTGGAAGGTATAGCCCAGGGCCCGCGGACTGATCGTGGTGGTGAACCCGGTGATCACACCGCTCTGACGCAGTCGGCGGATCCGTGCCAGGCAGGCGCTCGGAGAGAGCTCCACTGCCCGGGCGAGGTCCGAGTTGGCCGTGCGGGCGTTCTCGCTGAGCCGGCGCAGCAGCTCGGTGTCCACCTCATCCAGGGCCGCAGCAGAATCGTTGGCATGATGCGGCATCCGCCCACCCCTTTCAGAACGTCAGCCGCACTTCTGCGGCCTCTCACAGAATTATATGCGGCAGATATCGACCAGCACGAAAGACTGAGGGATATTGAAGGTGTCCAGCTGCTGATCGTTCGGAGAGAAGAATGCGCGTCGGAGTCCCCGCAGAAGTGAAGAACCACGAATACCGGGTCGCACTGACCCCTGCCGGGGCTGCGGCGCTGACGGCCGGCGGACATACGGTGCTCGTCCAGTCCGGGGCCGGTGCGGCCTCGGGCTTCCATGACGCCGACTACGCGGAGGTGGACGCGGAGATCGTGACCTCCGCCGCCGAGGCTTGGAGCGCGCAGATGGTGCTCAAGGTCAAGGAGCCGGTGGCCCAGGAGTACGGTTTCCTGCGCGAGGACCTGGTGCTGTTCACCTATCTGCATCTGGCCGCCGACCGAGCACTCACCGAGGCCCTGATGCAGGCCGGCACCACCTCCATCGCCTATGAGACCGTCCAGCTGGGCGACGGCTCCCTGCCGCTGCTGACCCCGATGAGCGAGGTCGCCGGCCGGCTCTCCGTGCTGGAGGGCGCCTCCCATCTGCGCGCCCACGCCGGCGGGGCCGGAGTGCTGCTGCCCGGCGTCCCGGGGACCCGCAACGGGCAGGTGCTGGTGATCGGTGGCGGCGTCGCCGGAGTCAACGCGGCCCGCGTGGCTCAGGGCCTGGGTGCTGAGGTGACCGTCATGGACATCTCGCTGCCGCGGCTGCGGCAGGTGGACGAGGCATTCCGCGGCAGCATCCGCACGCTGGCCTCCACCCCCTATGAGATCGCCCAGCAGGTGGGGCAGTCGGATCTGGTGGTCGGGGCCGTGCTGGTGCCCGGGGCGGCTGCGCCCAAAGTGGTCACCGAAGAGATGGTGGCCGCGGCCCGGCCCGGAACTGTGTTCGTGGACATCGCCGTGGATCAGGGCGGCTGCTTCGAGGGATCCCGGCCGACCACCCACCACGAGCCCACCTTCTCAGTCCACGATGCGCTCTTCTATTGCGTGGCGAATATGCCCGGCGCCGTGCCCGCCACCTCCACGCCGGCGCTCACCAATGCCACGCTTCCCTATGTGCTCAAGCTCGCCGACGCCGGCTGGGAGGCTGCGCTGGCGGCCGATTCCGCACTGGCCGAGGGGCTGAGCACCGCGGGCGGCCGGCTGCACCACCCCTCCGTGGCCGAGGTGCACGGCCTGCCGCTGGGCTGAGCTGAGCAGACCTGGATCGAACAGAGCTGGGCTGAACAGGTCTGGCCTGGGCTGAGCTCAACGCGGCCAGCGTCGGGTGGCCGGCGTCGGGAGCTCTGCGAGCGCGAGACCCAACCTCAGCTGCGGCTGTACCTGCGGCCGATCGCTGCCGCGGTGCGCTTCATCAGCGGAACCGCATGCCGGACGAAGGCATCATCCACTCGTGCCGTGGGCCCGGAGACCGAGAGCGCCATCCGCGTGGGCCCCTGCGGCACCGGCACGGCCAGGCAGCGGACGCCGAGCTCCTGCTCCTCATCATCGAGGGCGTAGCCCTGCTGTCCGATCACCGGCAGCTGCTCCAGCAGCGGACCCGGCTTGGTCAGCGTCTTCGCGGTCATCGAGGGCATCCCGGTGGAGGCCATGACGGCACGGACCCGGTCGGGCTCCATCGTAGCCAGCATGGCTTTGCCCACCGCCGTGGAGTGCATAGAGGCACGGCGGCCGACTTCGGTGAACATCCGCATGGACTGCGGCGAGGGCACCTGGGCGATGTAGACGACCATCTCGGACTCCATGGCCGCCATGTTCACGCTCTCCCCGAGCTCCCCCACCAGCGACTGCATCTGCGGGACGGCCAGCCCGCCCAGCTGACGGGTGGCGGCCTCCCCCAGGGGGACCAGATTGGCGCCCAGGGCGTAGCTGCGGTCGGGGAGCTGGTGGACCAGACCCCGTGCGATCAGCGTATGCAGGAGCCGGTGGACTGTTGGGCCGGCCAGTCCGGTCTCGGCCTTGAGCTGACCCGCCGTACCGGTGCCGCCCAGCGACACCAGAGCGTTGAGCAGATCGAAGGCCCGCTCCAACACCTGGACCCGCTGCGTCTCGGGACGTTTGGCAGGGGTGGGCTCCGCCGCCCCAGAGTCCGCAATGTGGACTTTATCTTCCATAATCCGAATCTTATGCCAAAGATGGAACAGTCACCAGAACCGATGACCTGCGAAGGAGCAGTCAGCATGACCATCACCGTGAAGGAGCCCTACGAGGTTCCCGGCTCCGAGCCGATCCTCACCGAGGACGCCCTGGCCTTCATCGAGGAGCTGCACGCCGAGTTCGGCGGCACCCGCAACGAGCTCCTGGATGCCCGCAAGACCGCTCAGGCCGAGGCCGCGAAGACCGGCACTCTGGACTTCCCGCCGGAGACCGCGGAGGTGCGCGCAGGCGATTGGACCGTGGCCGAGCAGCCGGAGTCGCTGAAGGACCGCCGCGTGGAGGTCACCGGTCCCGCCGCCCCGGCCAAGATGGCGATCAACGCGCTGAACTCCGGCGCCAAGGTGTGGCTGGCCTGCATCGAGGATGCCCTGTCCCCGAACTGGTTCAACCTGATCGACGCCCAGAAGAACCTCTACGGCGCGGCCCGCAGGAACCTCTCCTTCACCTCCGCGGAGGGCAAGGAGTACACGATGCGCGATGACGTCACCCTGCCGACTGTGGTCATGCGCCCGCGCGGCTGGCACCTGCCGGAGAAGCACATCGAGATCGACGGCAAGCCTGCCATCGGCGGCCTGGTGGACTTCGGCCTGCACTTCTTCCACAACGCGAAGGTGCTCAGCGACAGCGGCGAGGGCCCGTTCTACTACCTGGCCAAGCTGGAGCACTACCGCGAGGCCCGGCTGTGGAACGACATCTTCACCTTCGCCGAGAAGAAGCTGGGGATCCCTCACGGCACCGTCCGCGCCACCGTCCTGATCGAGACCCTGCCCGCGGCCTTCCAGATGGACGAGATCCTCTACGAGCTGCGCGATCACGCCTCCGGGCTCAACGCCGGCCGCTGGGACTACCTGTTCTCCCTGATCAAGTACTTCCGCAGCTCCGGCGATAAGTGGGTTCTGCCCGACCGCGCCCAGGTGGGCATGACCCAGCCCTTCATGCGGGCCTACACCGAGCTGCTGGTCAAGACCTGCCACAAGCGCAACGCCTTCGCCATGGGCGGCATGGCGGCCTTCATCCCCAACCGCCGTGAGCCGGAGGTCACCGCCAAGGCCATCGAGAAGGTCCGCGACGATAAGTCCCGCGAGGCCAACGACGGCTACGACGGCTCCTGGGTGGCACACCCGGACCTGGTGGAGCTCTGCGCCGAGGAGTTCACCAGGGTCCTGGGTGAGAACCCCAACCAGATCAGCCGCAAGCGCGACGACGTGGAGATCGGCCCGGCCGATCTGCTGAACACCGAGGCAGCCGAGGGCGATGTCACCGAGTCCGGCGTGCGGGGCAACCTGTACGTGGCGATCTACTACACCGCCGTCTGGCTCTCCGGAAACGGAGCGGTGGCCATCCACAACCTCATGGAGGATGCGGCCACGGCGGAGATCTCCCGCTCCCAGATCTGGCAGCAGATCCACAACGGCACCGTGACCTCGGACACAGGCAAGACCATCACCCGCGAGCTGGTGGAGACCCTGCTGAACGAGGAGGTCGAGCGCCTCCGCGGTGAGATCGACGACGCCGACACCTTCAGCAAGTACTTCGAGCCGGCCGCCGACGTGGTCCGGAAGCTGGTGCTGCACAAGGAATACCTGGACTTCCTCACGCTGCCGGCCTACGAGTACATGGACTGATCAGTGAGCCGTTCGGTCAGCTGAGCTGATCGGCCGTGCCGGATGGGCCGCTGAGGCTCAGTTCCGGTGAGCGAGCAGAGAGCGCAGACCTTGTGCATAGAGGTCTGCGCTCTGTGTCGTCAGGGCCGAGGATGCCTCGGCGGAAGACACCTGCGCCGAGGATCTCTGAAGCGAAGCTGTCTCGAACGAGGAGGGCTGCTCCGCCGTCGCGAGCAGGGCGATGTTCTGCTCCGCGGCCACGGCACCCAGAGCGAAGCGCATGATGACCGCACTGCGCTGACGGGCCTGCTTGTCATCAAGGCCATGGATCCGCAGAGAGGCTTCCAACGCGGGCACCGGCGGGATGCGCTGGTCCAGGCCATAGGCGATGAGCAGGAGGTCACCGCCGTCGCGCAGCGGCAGGACCAGGTCGCGGAACTGCTGCATCAGCTCGAAGGGGCCGGCGTCGGTGTTCTGCAGCGGGGCCAGCAGCTGGTGCGCCACGCGCCGCAGAAGCTCCTGCTTATGGGGCACGTGATAGTAGAGGGCACCTGGGCGCACGCCCAGCTCAGAGGCCAGCCGGCGCATGGTGACATCGTGGAGGCCATAATCGGTGAGCAGATCCTGGGCCGCCCGGACGATACGCTCAGAGCTCAAGGACATGACCGCTCCCCCGCTGCGTGGTCACAGCCGCCAGTGATCACAGCCCCTGGTCCCGGAAACGCTTCTCATCGGTGTCGGTGAGGGACTCCTCCAACAGCCAGCGGTTGGTACGCAGGGCATGGAGGTCCTGACGGACCACCCGGTCGCGGGTTTTGGCCACAGCCTCAGCGAGCAGACTGACCTGCGACTTGAACTCGGAGGCGTGCTGGGGCTTCTCAGCGTCGGGAAGCTGCAGGAAGACCTCCAGAGTCTGGGGCAGTTGGCGCTCCACCGTTCGGCGGACGCCCTCCTGATGTTCAGGGACGCGGTCCAGGGAGGACCAGCGCTCCACGATCTCCTCCAGGCCGACCACCATCATGCGCAGCTGACCCTGCGTAGAGGGTGGCAGCTGCTGAGAGCGGCCACGGATGGTCTGGTCCAGGGAGCCCAGCTGCTTCTGCAGCTCCTGCTGCTCGGAGCGGACCTCTGTGGCGCGCTGCTGCAGGGACAGTTCCCGGCCGTGCATCAGACCATAGGCGCCCGCACCTCCCGCAGCACCCAGCGCGACGCCGGCCACGATGGCCCAGGGGTTGGGAAGCAGCAGAAGCGTGAGCCCGAGGCAGAGGATCACGAACGCCGCTCCGGAGACGAGGAGCTTCAAGCGGTGCGGCTGAGGGCGTTCGTTCATGTCATTAAGACTATCCCCGAAACCTCAGTGAGAGCATGACAGACGAAGGGACCTTCGTTTTGCTTCCATGCCCGGGCAGTCGCTACTATTGAACTCTGCGTTTCCTAGCCTCTGGGCCAGATCGCAGGCCACGGGGTGTGGCGCAGTTTGGTAGCGCGCCTCGTTCGGGACGAGGAGGTCGTAGGTTCAAATCCTGTCACCCCGACCACAGATCCCTGATCATTCAGGGATGAAGCCCGGCATCAGCTCTTCTGGTGCCGGGCTTTTCTGCGTTCTACGTGAAACATCTGTGGCTGATGCGCCTGAGGGCCTCCCCACCGCGCCGGTCAGCGCTCACGAAACCATTGAACCGCACTGGGATGGATGGAGACTCCGTCTATAGGGATTCCACCAGCTCATTGGGTCTGGTGTTGTCATCGTAGAACAGGGTCTCGAACTGCGCTGGCGGCCGGTCACCGAGGTACCCATGGNAGAGTCGCCAGCTCCACATCTTCGACTGTCTTCCATGGACCGCGATGGGTGCGCACCGGTCCTCGGATGAGCTCGGCCTTGTAGTAACCGTTGACGGTCTCGGCCAGAGCATTGTCGTAGCTATCCCCGACAGTGCCGATGGAAGGGGTGGCCCCGATTTCGGCCAGTCTCTCGCCGTAGCGAATGGATGTGAATTGGCCGTATTCAACGGGTCGTCGCAACAGTGTGTTGTTGGACTGAGCGTAGTTGATCGGCGAACGCCTCGGCGGGAGTGCGCCACCCCAAGATCCCGCGTGGCCGGTTGTTCATGGCGGTGGCGATAGCTGCGATCTCGGTGGCGTTCCACCTGGAGAGGTCAGTGCCTTTCGGGAAGTATTGCCGAAGCAGACCATTGAGGTGCTCGTTGGAGCCACGCTGCCAGGGACTCTTCGCGTCAGCGAAGTACACCGGCAGCCCAGTCTCTTTCGTCAGCAGCGCATGTGCCGAGAGCTCTTTGCCGCGGTCCCAGGTCAAAGAACGGCACAGCTGCTCAGGCAGATGGGTGATCGACTTCGCCAGAGCGTCTTTCATGGTCAACGCCCCATACCCCGCCAGTGCCGGGCCGTTCTTCGTTGGTCGAATTTGCCCGTACCCGGCCTGGCGGGGCAGGTGGACCAGTATCGCGTAGCGGGTGGTGCGCTCGATCAACGTGGCCACGGCCGAACGCTTCAACCCGATGATCAGGTCACCTTCCCAGTGCCCGGCGATCTTGCGGTCCTCGACCTCCGTGGGACGCTTCTCAAGCACCGTCTCCGCAGTCACGTGCGCCCAGGCTTGTTGGCGGGTTCTCGCTCTCGGTGTCCGTTTGGCCCGGCCTCGGCGCAGGTGCCAGGACTGCTTGCGCTCAAGCCCGCCACGGCCCTCAACGTAGAGCGCCTGGTAGATCGCCTCATGGGAGATCCGCATCGACTCATCCTCAGGGAAGTCCAAGGGCAGGCGCCGAGCGATCTGCTGAGGGCTCCAGCCGGTGACCCACTCCCGGTCCCCGCGGTGAGGTTTGTTCTTTCCACCCCAGATCGGCCCGGCGGGGCCGACGATCTTACCTTCGGCGGTGACGATTTCACCGCTGAGCTTGTCTTGGACGTACTGGCGTAACTGGTGGTGGGCGACCAGCTTCGCGGTCTTGGGTCGCTTGGCTCGGCGTTCGGCGTGCCACTGCGCTGTTGATGCTTTGTACTCCAGGCGGTAGGTGCGAGTGGAGGCGTTACGGCGCAATTCCCGAGAAATGGTCGACGGGCTGCGGCCCAGTCGCTTTGCGATCTCACGGACTCCGACTTCCTGGGCGCGCCATAAGGCGATGTCCTCCCGCTCAGCTGAGGAGAGGTATCGTCCGGAGGTGGTGGGTGCCAGTCGTGGATTCACTCCACCAGCATGCTTGAACCAGCGGTGAGCTACAGGCTCTGAAATCCCAGCGGCGACCGCGGCTTCTCGAGTCTTCGCGCCGGCCGCGATAGCTTCCCAGAAGCGGACTCTGTCCTGACGCCACGCGATGCTGGGGCGTCCTGGCGAGAACATGAGCCCTCGCTCTTCCCTGATCTTCTTCTGCCTCGGACTAGTGCCCATCGAACACCTCCATCGGGTAGGTGTTGCGACGACCAGTTGAATACGGCTTGAGATCCTGCATCGCTGTGGCACCGTAGCTGCATATGCCGCGGGCCTCGAGACCAGCGGGCCATCTCGATGGCATCGAGCACCGTCTCGGTGCGCATCGTAGAAGCGACCCGCCAGCCGACGATCGCCCTGCTGAAGGCATCGATGATGAAGCAGACATAGGCCACACCGGCCCAGGTCGGCACGTAGGTCAGATCGGTGACCCAGAGCCGATTCGGCGCGATCGCGGTGAACTCGCGATTGACCAGATCCGGATGCCGCGGGGCTTCAGGATCAGGTGCGGTGGTGCGAACCTTTTTGCGCCGGAGGACACCTTCGAGGCCAGCGTGGCGCATCAGTCTGGCTGTCTGATCTCTGCCGATCTGCAGGCCGGCCCGGTTCGCAGCCTTCCAGAGCTTCCTGGCTCCATAGACCCCGTAGTTCTGGGCATGGAGGGCCACCAGCTGCGGGATCAGCTCGGCATCCCTGAGGCTCCGGGCCGAGGGGGCGCGGTTCTTTGCGGCGTAGTAGGTGCTCGTAAGCCACCTGCAGCAGAGTGCAGATGGGCTCGACTCCGAGTCGACGACCGTCGATGACGTCGTCTCTGTTGGCGTCGATGAAGGCGACTATCTCGGTGACTGGCGGTCGAGCTCCGCCCCGAAGAAAGTCGCGGCCCGCTTCAAGATCTCGTTGGCGCGCCGCAGTTCACGGTTCTCTTGTTCCAGGGCTTTCTCGCGGGCCGACTGCTCGGTGCTCTGGCCCGGGGCGTGGCCTTCATCGATGTCTGCTTGGCGGACCCAGGACCGGACTGACTCGGGGCCGTAGCCGAGCTGAGTAGCCACCCGCTTCACGGTGCCGCGGTCGGTGCCCAGCTCCTGGCGCAGCTGGCGGACCATTCGCACCGCCGCGGCCTTCTCCTGCTCGGAGTATCGGCGCGTGGTCGCGTTGCCCGGTTTGATCTCTTGTGGCATGTCTCCATCATCCTTTCCAAACGATGGAGTCTCCAAGAATCCCAGTGCGGTTCACATTGACCCCCTCCCCTGCCCTATTTAGTCTTAGGGTCATACATATTGTGCTGCACGTCACATTCAACGCATTCGCGGTTGGGATGTGGAGCCAGAGGCGAAGGGAGAGGGCATGAGGAGAAGGACGCGCACATCCATCGCAGGATTCGGAGCCGGAACGCTGCTGGCGATCTCAGGCTGCGGAGGCGGGAACCTGGACGGGGCGAATGTCTGGATCCTCACCGGCGGCATCTGGGACCGAGTGGGCGAGGACATCGAGAACTACAACGAGCAGGCCGAGGACGGGCAGCAGCTCACCATCGAGACCTTCGAGAACGAGTCCTATAAGGAACGCATCCGCACCTCCATCGGATCAGGCGAGGCGCCCACGCTCATCATGTCCTGGTCCGGCGGTCCGCTGGCCGAGTATGTGGACCAGGACCAGGTCATCGATCTCTCCGGAGAGGTGGACGCGCTGCAGGCTCGGGTTCACGACTCCGTATGGGACAACGGCGTGATCGACGGCGGTGTGTACGGCGTCCCGGTAACCGATGTGGCTCCCGGAGTGCTCTACTACAACGAGGCGCTCTTCGAGCAGGTAGGCCTGGATGTTCCAGAGACCTGGTCTGAGGTGGAGCAGGCCATCGAGGTCTTCAACGATCATGACATCACTCCCTTCTCCATGGCAGGAGGGTCTGTGTGGCCGGCGCTGATCTGGCTGCAGTATCTGACCGACCGCCATGGCGGCGAAGAGGTGTTCCAGGCCGTGGTGGATGGAGAGCCCGATGCGTGGTCACAGGAATCCATCCTCTACGCGTTGGAGATCATGCAGGAGTTGACCGAGAAGGGCGCCTTCGATGAGACCTTCATGGGCGTGACCGCGGATCAGAACGAGGATGCTCGCCTCCTGGCCGACGGAGAGGCAGCCATGCTGGTGCAGGGATCATGGGTCTTCCTGACTATGCACGACGACTACCCTGACTTCGCCGAATCAGGAGACTTCGGCTGGACGACCTTCCCCGCGCTCGAAGAAGGAGCCGGAGACCCCAGCAACGTGGTCGGCAACCCTACGCAGTTCTTCTCGGTCTCCGTTGATGCCACAGAGGAGGAGCAGCAGATTGCTCTGGACTACCTCAACAGCTGGGTCTATAACGACGAGATGGTGCAGACCATGCTGGAGACCCAGAGCGTCCCACCGCTGACGGATATCGACGATCACATGGATGGGATGGAGGATCCCGACTACTTGGAGTTCATCGACACTCTGGTGGATGAGGCCAACCACTTCCAACTGTCCTGGGACCAGGCCGTGATGCCGAATGAGGAGCAGCCCCTGATCGAGAACCTGGAGAACCTGCTGCACGGCAACATCACGCCGCAGGAGTTCGTCGAGAATATGAACGCCCTGCGTGAATGAGGCGAAGTCGAAGAGCCTGTTAACGCAGTCGACGCCCGGTCAAGAGCTCCATTGCTCTCGATCCGGGCGTCGACTCTAATGTGTGTTCGGCGGCGACCTACTCTCCCACACTCTTTCGGGTGCAGTACCATCGGCGCAGTAGGGCTTAGCTTCCGGGTTCGGAATGGGATCCGGGCGTTTCCCCTACGCTATGACCGCCGT
>NZ_BMIS01000009.1 GCF_014642675.1 Nesterenkonia cremea | reverse complement strand
GGGTCATCGGGGCATTACGGTGAGTCATGGAGACCTCCGGTTTATCGACTTGTGAGTGTGATTACCCACATCGATACCGGAGGTCTCCTCTTTACGTCACCTGTTCACAACGTTCCGGGGCATTACATCTAGGGCGTGTCTCCTATACTTGTAGTTCGGCGATGACGGCGGCGACGATTGTTCTGCCTTGTAGGAGATGGCAGGCTCAATCAAGTGGCCCACCCCATCGAGTCAAGGAGGACGATGACTGAGATCGTGTGGATCGGCTTGGATGAGCCCTCGCGCGAGTCGTGCCGGATCGAGAGCGGACCAGAAGGCGTGGCCGTCAACAGCGAGATCGAAGGCGCTGCTGGCGCTTGCTCGTACACGTTGAGAACTACGGAGGCCTGGGAGTTCACTGATCTCGTGGTTCGCGTGGGTGGACGCGAATTAAGGCTCCGCTTCACTGATCAGGGGTGGGAGGTTGACGGGGAATCACGCCCTGACCTCAATGCGGCGCGAGAGGTCGACATCTCTGTTTCCCCGCTGAGCAACACGTTGCCGATCCGACGACTCGGCCTTGCTGTTGGGGAGAGCGCTGATATCACCACTGCCTACATCCGGGTCCCGCAACTCGATGTCACGACTGACCCGCAGCGCTACACCCGCACCGGCGAGAACGAGTACCTCTACGAGTCCCGTGACTCCGATTTTCGCCGGTCAATCACGGTAGACGAGAATGGTCTGGTGATCGAGTATCCCGGGTTATTCACCCGAGGAGATGATTAAGCCGTGTCGTCTATTTCCGGAGCCAGGTGATGACCGCGCCGAGCACAGCGGTGGCTCTGTAGGTGATAGCCAGTTTGTCGTAGCGGGTCGCGATCCCTCGCCATTGTTTGGCCAGACCGAAGGTGCGTTCCACAACGTTGCGGCCTCTGTAGGCCTGGGCATCGAAGGCTGGAGACCGGCCACCGCGGGTGCCCTTGTGCTTGCGGGAGGCCCGTTCGTTGGACTTCTGCGGGATCACCGTTTTGATCCCACGAGAAGCCAACAGGCTACGGATGACCCCATTGGAGTAGGCCTTATCAGCGATCACCACATCCGGTCTTGTCCGAGGTCTTCCCGGGCCGATGCGCGGCACCCGGATCTAATCGATGACCTCAACCAGCACCGCCCCGTCGTTTCGCTGCCCACCGGTGAGCACCACCGCCAAAGGCATACCGTTGCCATCGACAGCTGCGTGCAGCTTCGAGGAGAGCCCGCCCCGGGAACGGCCCATCGCGTGACCTTCGGGCTCTTCAAGCCACCCGGTGCCGGGATTCTTGTGATTCGACCCAGCCCCCTGTGGGCTGATCAGGACGAGTGGTGTTGGACCCATGCTGATGGGCGCGGGTAATCGTGGAATCCACCGAGACCTGCCAGTCGATTTCTTCAGCAGCATCGGCCTCAGCCAAGATCTGGGCCAGGACCCTGTCCCAGGTGCCATCGGCAGCGTAGCGGCGGTGGCGCTTCCACACTGTCTGCCACGGGCCAAACGCCTCCCGAGGCAGATCCCGCCACGGGATCCCTGTCCTGGAGCGGTAGATGATGCCCTCAACGATCCTGCGGTTGTCTCTGAACGGGTGTCCCTTGCGGCCAGCATTCGATGGCAGCAACGGCGCAATCTGTGCCCACTGCTCATCGGTAAGGCACCGGAACCGAGAAGAGGAAGAAATGCTCATTCCTCCACCGTCTCGACAAAAACCCTTCACATATAGGAGACACGCCCTAGCGAAGTCGGTTCATCGCATGGACCGTGACAGCACTGTGCACGACCCTCTTCCTGATCTGGACCGTGCACCTCGTGACGGACCGGACCCTGATCCCGGTGGAGGTGGATCCCGCAGTCCAGCCCTTCGGGAACCTGGCGGTCACTTGGACCTTCCTGGGGTTCCTGCTCCTGCTGAACCTCTGGATGCATCTGCGCCGCCGGCAGATCCGGCGCGCCGAGGCCATCCCAGAGGAGGGTTGAACTACGTTGGGCTGAACCCCTCGGGCGCTCAAACCGAATCGCCCCGGGCTTCTCCCGCCCAGCGCCTCTCAGGCGCTGAGTTCAGGAAAAGCCCGGGGCGATCTCAGTTCTGAACTGGCCTGATCAGGCCCGGGGCTTGACCCGTCCGGTCTTGGAGTACCAGATCTCCAGCGGAATGGTGGTCAGCGGCGGGACGGCGGCAACGATGGCCACCAGGAACTCCCAGATCTTCCAACGGAACGTCCAGGCCGCCACCACGACCACGCCGCAGAACACGATGAATGCGATGCCGTGGAGCATGCCCCACAGCGGCACCGGGTCATAGGCGGCCTCAGCGATGTAGCGCTCCCACATGCCCCAGAGCAGACCGGTCCAGGTGATGGCCTCGATGATCGCCACCACGTGGAAGGCGATCCGCATGAACTTCTGCCAGCCCAGGGAGCCGCGCGGCGCCTTCCGGGCGGGATGGTCCGTCTGGGCAGGGGCCTGTTCGGTCACAGTCTCAGTCATCGGAGTCCTTCTGCTCGGTGCCAGCCTCTGCCGCAGCAGAGAGGCCGGTCTGGTGTCTCAGTCTTCGGCTGCGGCCAGCTGGCCGCAGGCTCCGTCGATCTCTTTGCCGCGGGTGTCGCGCAGCGTGGTGGGCACGCCGGCATCGTTGAGGCGGCGCAGGAACTCCCGCATGACCTCGGGCTCGGAGGAGGTCCACACCGAGTTCGGCGTGGGATTCAGTGGGATGGGATTCACATGCACCCAGCCGCGGCCGCGGGCGTTGAGCTTCTTCGCCAGCAGATCCGCCCGCCAGCCGTGGTCGTTCATGTCCTTGATCAGCGCATACTCGATGGAGACCCGCCGTCCGGTGGTCTTGTAGTAGTAGTACGCCGCATCGATGGCCTCATCAGCCTTCCAGCGGTCGTTGACCGGGATCAGCTCGTCGCGCAGCTCATCGTCCGGTGCGTGCAGGCTCAGCGCGAAGGTGATCGGCAGGTTCTCGTCGGCCAGCTTCCGGATGGCCGGGACCAGGCCCACAGTGGAGATGGTGATGCCGCGGGCGGACATGCCCAGCCCCTCCGGGGAGGGATCGATCATCCGGCGCACCGCGTTCATCACGCGCTTATAGTTGGCCAGCGGCTCGCCCATGCCCATGAAGACGATGTTGCCCACGCGCGTGGGGCCCGACGCCGACGCCGCACCCTCGCCTTCGGCGAAGTCGGCCTCCTCACCCAGCCCGGAGTGGTCAACCTCCTCGGCGATCTCCTCAGCGTTGGGAGCATCCAGCTCACCGGCTGCGATGACGCGGTTGGCCTGGACGATCTGGTCCACGATCTCAGCGGCGGACATATTTCGGGTCAGCCCATTCTGGCCGGTTGCGCAGAACGGGCAGTTCATGCCGCAGCCGCATTGGGAGGAGATGCACAGGGTGATGCGGTTCTTGTACCGCATCAGCACCGACTCCACCAGGGCGCCGTCGAAGAGCCGCCAGAGGAACTTGATGGTGGCGCCGTCGTCGGTCTTCAGCCGGCGCACCTCGGTCAGCAGCGGCGGCAGGAACTCCTCCACCAGCTGCTCACGGGTGTCCGCCGGGAGATCGGTCATCTGACCCGCGTCCGTGGTGTAGTGCTGGAAGTAGTGCACAGAGAGCTGCTTGGCCCGGAACCCGGGGATGCCCATCTCCTTGGCCTTGGCCACCCGCTCATCCAGGGTCATATCCGCCAGATGCTGCGGCGGCTGCTTGACCCGCTTGGACTGGGCGAACTGCAGCTTGGGGCGACCTTCAGCGTCCATAGGCTGGGTCCACCCCTCGGCCTGCGGCCTGACCTGCGGCCGGTCCTCTCCGGAGGCGGAGGAGGGCGCAGGGGCGCCGGCGGCCTTGCGCGCGGCGGCCATCTTCGGCGCGGAGATCCGGGAGCCGTCGCCCTGCTCGGGGGACGGGTTCTTCGAAGTCGACATCCCCTCCAGTGTCCCACGAATACCACAGTCCCGCGCGGACACATGGCCTGGACCACCTGAGATCCGCCTCTCCCCGTGGGTGATCGATAAAACCCACTCCGAGGCCCGTTCACCCGGCGTGTCGGCCCGAAAACCGGTTTCTATTGATCACCCACACGCTCAGGGCGAGCCGATCACGGGTTCGAGTCGAATAGATCATCTGGTACGTTCTTATTCGTTGTAAGCCGACCCTAAGTCGCTTACAGCAGGAATCACATCGCAAATCCTTGTCGGGGAACACGTCGCACACCGAGCACACACCGCACCGTCCCCTGCACGACGACCAGAGCATCACGACAGACAAGGGTGGTCATGACACAGACCCGACCGGGTGAGCGGCTGAGGCTGCTCACCGACACCTCCACCGACCAGTACCGCGCCCTGATGGAACAGGCCGTGGACCGGATCGGCTCGCGGTTCGCCCACACGGAGCATCCCGCCGCCACCACCTCCCCCGAGGAGCTCGCGGACGCTGTGGGTGCCGTGGATCTCGACGGCCCCCCAGCCGGCCCCATGGCCGCCGTCGAGGAGATCGACCGGCTCTTCATGCAGGAGGCCGTCTGGTTCCACACTCCGGGCTATCTGGCCCACCTGAACTGCCCTGTGGAGGTCACCGCCGTGGTCTCCGAGGCGGTCCAGGCCGCGGTGAACACCTCCGTGGACACCTACGACCAGTCCCGGGCGGCCACCTTCATCGAGCGTCATGTGCTCTCCTGGGCCTGCGGCCGGGCCGGCTTCGATCAGGGCGACGGCATGTTCACCTCCGGCGGCACCCAGTCCAACCTCCAGGCACTGCTGCTCGCCCGCGAGCGCGCCCTCGACGGCCTCCCCGAGGAGAGCCGCAGCCGCCAGCTGCCCCAGCTGACCGTGCTGAGCAGCGCCGAGAGCCACTTCTCTGTGGCCAAATCGGCCATGATCCTGGGCCTGCCCTCCTTCGCCGTGGTGCCGGTCCACACCGATGACCACGGCCGGCTCTGCCCCATCGCCCTGCGCGAAGCCATGGAGGATGTCCAGTGCCGCGGCCGCACCGTCATGGCCGTGGTGGCCACCGCAGGGACCACCGATCGCGGGGTCATCGACCCGCTGGAACAGATCGCCGATGCCGTGGACTCCGCCGAGGCTCAGATGGCCCAGCGGCCATGGCTTCACGTGGACGGCGCCTACGGCGGCGGACTGCTGGTCTCCCAGGCCCACCGCGGACGCCTGGCCGGAGTGGAGCGCGCCGACAGCCTCACAGTGGACTTCCATAAGATGTTCTTCCAGCCGGTGCCGGCCTCCGCCCTGTTGCTGCGCCAGCCGGAACACTTCGCCCACGCCCAGTGGAACGCCGAGTACCTGAACCCGGCGTCCTCCCCGGAGCCCAACCAGGTCGACCGGTCCCTGCAGACCACCCGGCGGTTCGACGCGCTGAAGCTCTTCGCCACACTGCGCGGCGCCGGCGCAGAAGCCTTGGGACATGCGGTGGACGAGGTCCTGACGCTGGCCGCGGAGGTCCATGCCGCAGTGGAGGCCCACCCCTCGCTGCAGCTGCTCTCCCCCACCGATCTCTCCACAGTGCTCTTCCGCTGGCAGCCCACCGGCGTCACCGATGAGCAGGCCGATGCCCTGGTCGCTCTGATCCGCAGCTCCCTGCAGCGCACCGGGCGGCTCTGGGTGGCCAAGACCATGCTGGAGGGCCGCCCGGCACTGAAGCTGACCCTGCTGAACCCGGAGGGCAGCTGCACCCAGGTCATCGATTCCCTGGAGGACCTGGTCTCCTGCGCGGAGGATCTCCACGCCGAGCTCTACGGCGGCAGCCACCGCGCCGAGCGCACCGCCGAGACCACCGACGACCCCGACGCGCCCGGTCCCCCCGCGGACACCGGTGAGGAAGCCGCCCCGGCAGGGACCCACTCCCCGGCGACCGCCCAGACCCAGGAGACTGCTGATCCCCGATTCCAGGAGGTGGCACTGTGAGCACCCCTGCAGCTGAGGAGACCGTCCACGATCTGGTCGGCGTCGGGATCGGTCCGTTCAATCTGGGCCTGGCTGCGCTGGCCGAGCCGCTGGAGCTGGACTGCGTGTTCCTGGACTCCGGTGAGGAGTTCCGCTGGCACCCCGGCATGATGCTGGACGGCGCGACCATCCAGGTCCCCTTCATGGCCGATCTGGTGACCATGGCGGATCCGACCTCGAAGTACTCCTTCCTGAACTGGCTCAAGCAGGTCGGCCGGCTCTATCCCTTCTACATCCGGGAGGATTTCCACGCCCTGCGCGCGGAGTTCGACCAGTACTACCGCTGGGTGGCCGGGCAGCTGAATTCGCTGCGCTGGGGCCGGACGGTGGAGCAGGTGGACTACGACGCCGAGAGCGACCTGTTCACCGTGACCGCGCTGCGCGAAGGTTCCGATATGGAGGGCTCCGGCGTGGAGACCTACCGGGCGCACAGCCTGGTGCTGGGAATCGGCACTGAGGCCTTCCTGCCGGCCCCGCTGCGGGAGCTGGCCGAACAGGCCCCCGAACGGATCCGGCATACCTCCCGCTTCCTGGATGAGCGCCAGCAGGCCCTGGCCGACGGATCCGTGGCCGTGATCGGCTCCGGACAGTCGGCGGCCGAGGTCTACCTGGAGCTGCTGGAGTCCCAGCCCGAGCACGGCGCCCGGCTGGAGTGGATCACCCGCTCGGCACGCTTCCAGCCGATGGAGGACACCCGGCTGACCCTGGAGATGACCTCCCCGGAGTACGCCGACCACTTCCACGGGCTGCCCACCCCGCGCCGGGACGAGCTGCTGGCCCAGCAGCAGACACTCTATAAGGGCATCAGCGCAGATCTGGTGGACCGGATCTATGAAGCCCTGTACCGGCATTCGGCCGTGCGCGCGGTGGACACCGCCCTGCTCACCGACGCCGAGGTGACCTCCGCAGTGGCCGGCCCCGAAGGCGTGGAGCTGAGCCTGCATCACCGCCAGACCGGACAGCGGAGCCGGCGGCAGGTGGGACAGATCATCGCCGCCACGGGCTACCGGCCGCGCCGCCCCGAATTCCTGGCCCCGGTGGAGCCGCTGCTGCGCCGACTGCCCGACGGGCGGCTCGATGTCACCCGCGACTACCGGATCGACTCGCTCGGCGGATCAGATGAGAACGGATCCAGGGAGCAAGGAGACGGCGCCGGCGAGGCCGGCCGCGGACGCATCTTCGTGCAGAACGGCGAGGAGCACACCCACGGCCTCTCCGCCCCTGACCTGGGGATGGGCGCCTACCGCAGCGCCCGCATCCTCGCCAGCCTCACCGGCCGAGAGGTCTACCCGCTGGAGCGGCGGATCGCCTTCCAGGACTTCGGCCCCGCAGAACAGACTCAGGAGACCCGAGCATGAGCCAGACGATGAGCGAGACCACGACGACGGCGAGCGCCGCCGGTTCCGGCACGGCCGGCGCGGCAGATCAGAGTCCGACGCCGGCGGACTCACCGCAGCTGAGCACCCGCCCGCTGACGGCCCAGGACGCCCCGCTGCTGCACCGGTGGCTGACCCACCCGCAGGCCGCCTATTGGCAGATGGGCCATCACACCCCGGAGCAGACCGAGGAGTACGTGGAGGCGGTGATCGGCGCCTCCACCGAGGACGGCTGGATGATCGAGGACCAGGACGGCCGGCCGGTGGGCTATGTGGAGACCTACGACCCCTCCCAGGTGCTGCTGAGCGAAGTCTTCGACGCCGAACCCGGCGACCGCGGCATGCATCTGCTCGCCGCACCCGCCCCGGCCGATCCGCAGCTGCGCCGCCCCGGCCTGACCAGCGCCCTGATGCGCGCCGCCGTCGGGATCTGTATGGAGCGCGGCGCTCGCAGGATCGTGGTGGAGCCCGACGTGAGCAATACGGCGGTCCACGCGAAGAACGCGGAAGTCGGCTTCGAGGTGCTGCGCGAGGTGGATCTGCCGGGCAAGCGGGCGCTGCTGAGCCTGCTGGATCTGACACGGCCGGCAGCCTCAGCTCCGGCGATCTCTGCGCCGGTGCCTCATCTGCGCCCGGAGCATATGCAACCCGCCCAGAGGCATCTGGTGGCCAAGGCGCTGGCCGAGTTCTCCCATGAGCGTCTGATCAGCCCAGAACGCGAGACCAGCCCAGCGCAGCAGGAGGACGGCGGCTGGGTGCTGCGCGTCCCCGCCGGCAGCGTCTACCGCTTCCGTGCGGTCCGCGGAGCGCTGCGGCACTGGGCGGTGGAGGAATCCACGCTGAGCCGCACCGACGCCCAGGGGTTGTCCGCCCAGCTGGACCTGCAGGAGCTGGTCATCGAGCTGCAGGAGGCGCTCGGCGTCCCGGACCGGCTGCTGGGCACCTACCTGGAGGAGCTGGCCTCCACTCTGGCCAGTGCCGCCTATAAGCAGCACCGCGGCGGGCCGCGGGCAGACCAGCTCGCCGCCGGGCTTTCCGCGGGGGCTGCGGAGGACTTCCAACGCACCGAGGCCGCGATGACCGAGGGGCACCCCTGCTTCGTGGCCACCAATGGGCGGATCGGATTCGGGCTGGATGAGTACCTGCGCTACGCCCCGGAGGCAGGCCGCAGCATCCGTTATGTCTGGCTGGCCGCGCACCGCAGCGGCGCCCAGCTGCACCTGGGCGAGGGCGTGGATGCGGCCGCGCACTGGGAGCAGGAGCTCGGCGTCGGGACCCTGGAGCTGCTGCATGAGCGGATCCGACAGGCCGGAGCGGACCCGGAGGACTATCTGCTGATGCCGGTGCATCCGTGGCAGTTCCAGCATCGGATCGCAGTGAGCTTCGCCCCGGAGCTTGCGTGCGGGGACCTGATCGCCCTGGGCGAGGCCGGGGACGAGTACCAGCCGCAGCAGTCCATCCGGACCACCTTCAACCGGAGCCGTCCCGAGGCCTCCTATGTGAAGACCGCACTGTCCATCCAGAACATGGGCTTCCTGCGCGGTCAGTCACCGGCGTTCATGGAGCACGCCCCGGTGATCAGCGACTGGGTGGCCCAGACGGTGCGCGGCGATGAGGTGCTGCGCGGGCTGGGCTTCGATGTGCTGCGTGAGCACGCCGCCGTCGGGTACACCGGGGATGCCTACCACCGGACCGAGGTGCGCTCGGATCAGCAGAAGATGCTCTCAGTGCTGTGGCGCGAGAGCCCGCTGCCGCGGCTGGCCGAGGGCGAGCGCGCCATGACCATGGCCGCGCTGCTGCATCTGGACCACAGAGGCGGGTCCGTGGCCGCGGAACTGATCCGGGCCTCCGAGGTGGATGCCGAGACCTGGCTGGCGGAGTACCTGCGGGCCTATCTGGTCCCGCTGATCCACTGCCTGGAGGTCCACCAGCTGGCCTTCATGCCGCACGGGGAGAACATCATCCTGCGGGTGCGTCAGGGACGGGTCACCGGCGCCTTCATGAAGGACCTGGGTGAGGAGATCGCCGTGTTCGACGGCTCCATGCTGCCGCAGAGCCTGCAGAACATCGGGCGGATCGTGGAGCAGGCGGACCCGAACCAGTCGGTCTACACCGATGTCTTCGTCGGCTTCTTCCGGCACCTGGCCTCCATCCTGCACTGCGACGGGATCCTTGCCGAGGACCGGCTCTGGGCGGTGACCGCCCAGGAGATCCGCGCCTATGAGGAGCTTCAGCTGCCCGAGGGTACGCAGCGGGCCCGCCGGCTGGGACTGCGGGAGCCGCAGAGCTTCGAGCAGTCCTGCCACAACCGGCTGCAGCTGCGGAACACGCTGGAGATGGTGTCCCTGGAGGACACCGCCGGCTCGCTGCTCTACGTGGGAGATCTGGAGAACCCTGTGGCGGACTCGTGAGCTTCCACCTCTCACGGTCATAGGATGAAGCCATGAGCCCAGCTGAGAACATCCGCCGTGATGAGGCCCAGGAGCGGGCCTCCTTCATCACTGTCGAAGACTACGACGTCGCCCTGGATCTGAGCCGCCAGGACGAGGGCACCACCACTTTCGGGTCCCGGACCACCATCCGCTTCAGCGCCGAGGGCGACGCCGTGGCCCTGGCCGCCGGCACGTGGGTGGACTTCATCGTCCAGAGCCTGCACCGGGCCACGCTCAACGGCGAGGACCTCTCCCCGGAGGACCTCTACGACGGCGCCCGGCTGCAGCTGCCGCATCTGCAGGAGCAGAACACCCTGACCGTCGAGGGCGATGCCCTCTACTCCTCCACCGGCGAGGGCCTGCACCGCTTCACCGATCCGGTGGACGGCGAGGTCTACCTCTACAGCCAGTTCGAGGTGCCGGACTCCCGCCGAGTCTTCGCCGTCTTCGAGCAGCCCGATCTGAAGGCGCCCTTCCGCTTCTCGGTCACCGCACCGGAGCATTGGCGGGTCATCTCCAACTCCCCGACGCCGGCCCCCACCTCCGCAGGCGAGGGCCTCTCCCGCTGGGACTTCTCCCCCACCCCGGTGCTCTCCAGCTACGTCACCGCGATCATCGCCGGCCCATACCGGGGCACGGAGTCCTCGCTGACCAACTCCGAGGGCCGGGAGATCCCGCTGGGCGTCTACGCCCGAGCCTCCCTGGCCGAGCACCTGGACGCCGAGGACATCCTGAAGGTCACCCGCGAGGGCTTCACCTTCTACGAGGAGCAGTTCGGGGTCCCCTACCCCTTCGAGAAGTACGACCAGATCTTCGTCCCGGACTTCAACGCCGGGGCCATGGAGAACGCCGGCGCGGTCACCTTCCTGGAGAACTATGTCTTCCGCTCCGCCGTCCCGCAGGCCATGGTCCACGCCCGGGCGATCACGATCCTCCACGAGCTGGCCCATATGTGGTTCGGCGATCTGGTGACCATGCGTTGGTGGAACGACCTCTGGCTCAACGAGTCCTTCGCCGAGTTCACCTCCACTCTGGCCGCAGCCGAGGGAACCGAGGACTTCACCGCAGCCTGGAACGTCTTCGCCGCCCTGGAGAAGAACTGGGCCTATAAGCAGGATCAGCTCTCCTCCACCCACCCGGTCATGGCTGAGATCCGCGACTTCGACGATGTGGCGGTGAACTTCGACGGCATCACCTACGCCAAGGGTGCCTCCGTGCTGCGTCAGCTGGTGGCCTGGGTGGGCCAGGAGAACTTCATGGCCGGTGTGCGCAGCTACTTCGAGGAGTTCGCCTGGTCCAACACCGAGCTGTCGGATCTGATGCGCCACCTCACCGCCGCCTCCGGCCGCGACCTGGAGACCTGGACCCAGGCCTGGCTGCAGTCCTCCGGTGTGAACACCCTGGTCACCGAGGTGGAGACCGACGACGACAGTCTCATCACCTCGCTGCGGCTGCGCCAGCTCCCCGACGACGCCGACGGCCTGCTGCGCCCGCACCGGGTCGGCGTCGGGATCTATGGCAACGGTGAGGACGGGAAGCTGGTGCGCACCGGCTATGCCGAGCTGGACGTGGACGGCGAGGTCACCGAGGTCCGCGAACTGGTGGGCATCCACCGCGGCGAGCTGATCCTGCCCAACGACGGCGACCTGGGCTACTGCCGGATCCGACTGGATGAGGACTCGGCCGCCACGGCCGCGGCACGGCTCAGCGAGTTCGCCGAGTCCCTGCCGCGGACTCTGCTCTGGACCTCCTTCTGGGAGGCGGTGCGCGACGGTGTGATGTCGGCCACCGAGTTCGTGGAGCTGCTGATCCGCCACCTGCACGCGGAGACCGACTCTACGGCCATCCGCACGCTGCTGCGCCAGTCGGAGACCGCGGTGAGCCTCTACGTGCATCCGGAGAAGACCCAGCAGGTGCGCAGCCGGCTCTCCGCCGCATTGAAGGAGCTGCTGGAGGGTGCCGAGCCGGAGTCGGACCGTCAGCTGCAGTACCTGAAGACGCTGATGATCCATGCCGAGGGCGAGCAGGTGCAGTTCCTGCAGGACCTGGCCACAGGCCAGGCGGTGATCGCCGGGCGGACGCTCAGCGGCCCGGAGGCGGATACGGATCTGCGCTGGGAGCTGCTGACCGCTCTGGCCTCCCACGGTGCTGAAGGCATCGAGGAGCTGATCGCCGAGGCCGCAGAGCAGGACGCCACCGCCAATGGACACCTGGCCCGGGTGGAGGCGCTGGCCGCCCGCCCGCAGCCCCAGGTGAAGGCTGAGGTGTGGGAGGCCGCCGCCGTCGGGCTGACCTACTCCAACTCGGAGCAGCGCCGTGCCGTCTCCGGCTTCAAGCGGGTCCGGGACAAGCAGCTGCTGGCGCAGTACGCCCCGGCCTTCTTCGAGCAGGTGCCCACGGTCTGGGCCGAGGCCTCCAAGGAGCTGGCGATGACCGTGGTGACCGCTCTGTTCCCGACCTGGGCGGCCTCGGAGGAGACGCTGAAGCTGGCGGAGACCACCATCGATGAGGTCCAGGCCGAGCACCCCTCGCTGGCCCGCATGCTGGGTGAGGGACGCGATGAGCTGCAGCGGGCACTGCGGGCCCAGCAGCGCGACGCCTGATCAGGATCAGGCGCTGGCGCGGCCCTTCTTCCAGTAGCCCATGAAGGAGACCTGCTTCCTGCTCAGGCCGATCTCCTTGACCAGATGGCGGCGCAGGCCGGTGATGGCTCCGGCCTCACCGGCCAGCCAAGCGTATTCGCGGAAGCCGTCGGGCTCGGCCACCTCCCAGAGCTGTTCATCGGGGCTCAGCTCCTCATAGCCGGAGGATCCGGCGGGGGCGCCCACAGGGGTGAGCCCGGGGGCCCAGGCCGCACGGCGGGCTTCAAAGATGATCCGGCGGCGTCGGCCCCAGTCGCGGACGGCGTGGCCGAGCATCTCACCCAGCGGGGCGCCGTCGCGGGGAAGCCAGCGGACCACCACGCCGGAGGGCGCCCGGACGTCCAAGATGTCCTCCGAGGTGGGGACCTCGATGTAGGTCTCGCCGAAGAAGACCTTCGCCTCATCGGAGGCGGCCAGGCCTTCGAGGATCCCGCAGATGGCGGGGGCCGCGGTCTCATCGCCGGCCAGCAGGACCTCCCGGGCGGTGCCGGGGTTCCACTCGATGCCGCCGCCGGCCTGCTCGGCGCGGACATCAGGGCCGATGACGATCAGCTCATCGCCGGCGGAGGCGCCGAGGGCCCAGGCGGAGGCGGGCCCTTCGGTGCCGTGGACCACGAAGTCCACGTCGATCTCGCAGTCCGCGGGCCGGATGTCCCGCACGGTGTAGGTGCGGATGGGGTTGCGCTCGGCCTCATCCAGCAGGCGCCACTGCTGGTACCACTCCATCATGGAGGGCTGAGGCTCCCGCCCGAAGCCCACATCCGGCACGGTGCCGTCGGGCCGGGGCAGGAAGAGCTTGATCCGCTGGTCCATCCCGCCGGGGTCGAAGAGGTGGAGGTCCTCGGCCCAGAGGGTGAAGCGGATGAAGTGTGGGGAGAGACGGCGGATCCCGGTCACGCGCGTGACGTAGGCGCGGTAGGGGGTCACTGCTGTCGCGGTGGCGCTACTGGTCATCCAGAGCTTCCTCGATCATCGGGGTCAGTTCATCGAGTGCGTATTCCTTGGCCGCTGGGGTGCCCAGGGAGAAGGCATCGGAGATCTCGCCGTCGACGACGACGGCGCGCCCATCCTCTACGGCTTCGATGGTGTTCCAGCCCTCGTCCTCGGTGATCTCCTCAGTGTCGATCCAGATGGGGAAGGCGACGATGAGGTCGGCGTCGAAGACATCGATCTGCTCATCGGAGAGCTCCACGCTCCATTCGCCCTCCTCGCCGAGGTCCTCGATCTCCGGGTTGTTGGTGAAGCCCAGGTCCTCCAGGAACTCCACGCGGCCGTCATGGGTGTAGGCGCCCCAGCCCTCGGAGGTGCGGGTGGCCACGGTGACCTCGAGCTCCTCCCACTCGGGGTGGGCCTCGGCCACCTCGGCGACAGCCTCGTCCAGACCGGCCTGGATCTGCTCGGCCTCCTCGGTCTTGCCCAGCGCCTCACCGATCATGTTCAGCTGCTCATCACGGTCGGTCATGTAGTTCGCACCGCCGGGCCCGACGCCGACAGTGGGCGCGATGGACTCGAGGCGCTCGTAGCGCTCCTCGTCGCCGGAGCTGTTCACATCCAGGATGAGATCGGGCTCCAGCTGGGCCACCGCCTCATAGGAGAGCTCCATGGTGCCGAGGATCTCGGGAGACTCGGAGTAGCCCTCCTCCATCCAGGGGCCCAGGCCGTCGTCATCCTCGAAGCCGACCCAGTCGGCCGCGCCCACGGGCTCCACGCCCAGCTGCATGGCGATCTCGGCATCGCCCCAGCCCAGGGCGACCACGCGCTGGGGCTCCTCCTCGATGACCACCTCGCCGAACTCGGTGGTGACCGTGGCGAAGGCGTCCTCTGAGTCGACGGAGCCGGCGTCGCCCTCGCCGCAGGCGCTGAGCAGCAGCAGTCCGGCGGCACCTGCGGCCAGGCCGGTGGACAGGCGAGTATGGGATGTCAGCTCAGCGGACATGGGCGGTCTCCTCGGGAAGATAAACGTCAGCGAAAGATGCGACTATCAAGTAAGGCTAGACTAATCCAAGCATGAACGCACCATCAGTCCACCGCGCGAGCAGTCCGCGCAGCTCAACGCTGCGCGGATCAGCCCAGCGCAGTTCAGCCCATCGCAGTTCAGCCCAGCGCAGCGCCTCGCGGCGCCATTGGGGCGCCCTCTGCGCGGGCCTGGTGCTGATGGCCGCCCTGGCGCTGATCAGTGTGGCCGTAGGCAGTCGGCCGGTGCCGCTGGGCGCTGTCCTGGAGATCCTCGCCGGCGGGGAGGCCGCCGATTCCGATCATCATGCGGTGATGGGGCTGCGGGTGCCGCGGACCATCGCCGCCGCCGTCGTGGGTGCCGCCCTGGCCGTGGCTGGTGCGCTCATGCAGTCGCTGACCCGCAATCCGCTGGCCGAGCCCGGACTGCTGGGCGTCTCGGCCGGCTCCGCCTTCGCGGTGGCCATGGCCATCGCCGTCTTCGGGATCACCAGTGCGGCCGGCTACATCTGGTTCGCGCTCTTCGGTGCCCTGGTCGCCACTGTGGCGGTGGCGCTGATCGGTGGGATGGGCACCGGCCGCATCGATCCGATCCGACTGGTGCTGGCCGGCGTCGCACTCTCTGCCGTGCTCTCCGGGATCATCGGGGCGCTGCGGCTATCAGACCCGCAGACCTTCAACGCGCTGCAGGTGTGGGAGGCCGGAATGTTGGCCGGCCGCGGCCTGGAGATCACGCTGACCGTGCTGCCGCTGATCCTGCTGGCCCTGCTGGTGGCGCTGCCGCTGGGCACATCGCTGAACACCCTGGCCATGGGTGATGAGCTGGCGGCGTCGTTGGGGGTCTCCCTGGTGCGGACCCGGGTGCTGGCCATCCTGGCGATCACCGTGCTGGCCGGCGGGGCTGCGGCCATCGCCGGTCCCATCGCCTTCATCGGGCTGATGGTCCCACATGCGGCGCGCTGGATCGCCGGGGCGGATCAGCGTTGGGTGCTGCGGCTCTCACTGGTCTTCGGACCGGTGCTGATGATCTTCGCCGATGTGCTGGCCCGCCTGCTGGTCTGGCCCGGCGAGATGCCGGTGGGCCTGGTCAGCGCTCTGGTGGGCGCCCCGGTGCTGGTGCTGCTGATCCGCCGGCGGAAGGCGCTGCGGCTGTGACTCCTCGATCCTCTGCCGCCCGATCCTCTGCCACCCGGTCACCGGGGGCGGGCTCCTCCGCCCCGATGCTGACCACGCACCATACGCCCACGCCGATCACCAGCCGTCCGGTGGTGGTCGGAGCTGCCCTGGCCGCGGCCACCGCTGCGCTGGTGGTCCTGGCGCTGGGCATGGGCGACTACCCGCTCTCCCCCGCCGAAGTGCTCAGTGCGCTGGTGGGTCCGTTGGTCTCCGACTCCCCCGACTTCTCCTCCACTGTGGTGCTGGAGTGGCGGCTGCCGCGGATCACCGCGGCCGTGGTCTTCGGCGCCGCACTGGCCGTGGCCGGGGCGCTGTTCCAGACCCTGACCCGCAACCCGCTGGGCTCCCCGGACATCATCGGCTTCTCCACCGGCGCCTACACCGGCGTCATCCTGGCCACTGTGGTCTTCGGCGGAGCCTTCGTGGGGACCACCGGCGGCGCGATCCTGGGCGGGCTGGGCACTGCGCTGCTGGTGTACCTGTTGGCGTATCGGAAGGGCGTGCAGGGGTACCGGCTGATCATCGTGGGCATCGGCGTGACCGCTGCGCTGCATGCGGTGAACTCCTGGATCCTGATCCGTGCCGAGACCGAGGTGGCCATGAGTGCCGCCATCTGGGGTGCGGGCTCGCTGAGCCTGACCAGCTGGTCCGATGTGCTGCCCGCCGTCGGCGTCGTGCTGGCTGCTCTGCCGCTGGTCCTGGCCAGTGTGCGGCCCATGCGGCAGCTGGAGCTGGGCGACGACGTCGCCTCCTCCCACGGAGTGAAGGTGGAGCCCACGCGGCTGATGATCCTGGGGGTGGGAGTGCTGCTGACCGCGCTGGTCACCGCCACGGCCGGCCCCATCGCCTTCGTGGCTCTGGCGGCCCCGCAGATCGCTCGCCGGCTGGCCCGCTCCACCGGCATCCCGCTGACCCATTCGGCGCTGACCGGGGCGTTCCTGCTGCTCGGGGCGGACATGGTGGCCCAGCAGGCACTGGCTCAGCCGATCCCGGTGGGCATGGTGACGGTGATCCTGGGCGGGGCCTACCTGTGCTTCCTGCTCGTCAGCGACGGCCGCCGCGAGCGCTGAGCTCTACAGAGCGTCGAAGGTGAACCGGCCGCCCACCAGGGTGGCCGCCACGGGCATGGTCCGCAGCTGCGCGCCGCCGTCGGTCAGCAGGGCCGGGTCCAGCGGGTCTGCGTCGACCACCGCCAGATCCGCCACATCTCCGGCCTCGACCTCCACGCGGCCGCGGGTGCTGGCCGCCAGGGCCGAGGCCGCGGAGATCCGCTGCTCCGGGTGCCAGGACTCCCGTCCGTCACGGCTGCGGGTGACTGCTGCGGTCAGGGAGCCCCACGGGTCCAGCGGCGCCACCGGCGCGTCGGAGCCCAGCCGCAGCTGCGCCCCGGACTCCTCCAGGGTCTTCAGCGCGAAGGCCCGGTCCGTCCGGCCCTCCCAGAATCGGTCGGCCACATCGCGGTCGTCCATGGCATGTTCGGGCTGCACACTGGCGGTCAGGCCCAGCTGGGCGAACCGCGGGATGTCCGACTCGCGCAGCAGCTGGGCATGCTCGATGACCCCGGCCATACCGAGGCTCTCGAAGGTGTCCAGCACTGCTGTGTTCGCGCGGTCGCCGATGGCGTGGATGGCCGCCGCCAGGCCGCCGTCGCGGGCTGCCCGCATATAGGACTCCAGCTCGGAGATCGGCACCGCCTCCATCCCGCAGGCATGCGGATGGGCAGGGTCCATCCCCGGGTAGGGGTCCCAGCACCAGGCGGTGCGCGTGTTCAGCGAGCCGTCCACGATCACCTTCAGCGGACCCATGGTGACCAGCCCGCTGGGGTCCAGCGGGTCGCCGCTGGTGGCCCCGCGGGCCAGCGCGTCCTGCAGCTTATCCGGCCAGACGGAGACTTCCACGCGCAGCTGATCCACACCTTCGGCCACGCGCTGCGGCCAGGCGGTGATGTTGTCGGTGTTCTCGAACTCCACGACGCCGACCACTCCCCTGCGCGCCGCGGCCTCGGCGGCCGCGCGGTAGTCGGCGGTGGTCAGCACAGTGCTGTCCTGCAGTCGCTCCATGGCGGGGAACCAGGCGCCCTCCCGGACCAAGCCGGAGTCGTCGGGCTGGGCCTGCAGCAGCTGGGAGGCGGCGGTGTTGAGCCAGCCGCAGTGCAGGTCGCCGCTGATCAGCACCACCGGGTGACCCCCGGAGGTGGCGTCGAGCTCGGCCACGCTGGGCTCATCGGGCCAGAGCCCGTCGCGGAACCCATAGCCCACCAGCGGTGCGGGTGCGCTGGGAGCTGAGCCGCCGGCGTCGGGAGCCGTCAGAGCAGAACGTACCAGCTGGAGCACCTCGGCGGCGCTGCCCGTGCTGCTCAGATCCAGCCGCTGACGCTGGATGGTCCACTGGGAGAAGTGCACGTGGTTGTCCCACAGTCCGGGGATCAGGAACCGGCCGCTCAGGTCACGGATCTCCGCCCGGGTCAGGGCCGGGGCGTCGCCGGCCGGCAGGATGGAGCGCACGACGCCGTCCTCCACGGTCACGTCGAACCGCCCCTGCCGCTGGGGCAGCGAGGCATCGGTCAGCAACAGGATCTCAGGCATGGGCCGTCCTCAGTTCAGCCCGGGAGGCGCGCCGTGCCAACTCCTCCACCAACAGGTCCATCCGACTGATCCGGCGCTGGATGCGGCGGCGCCGGTTGTGCAGCCACCACCAGCCGACCATGCGGGTGAGCGTCCACAGGCCGAGCCTCTGGAGGCTGGGGAGACCGCGGTCGCGCAGCTCAGCATCGATCGTCTCAGGAGCGGCGCCCTCAGCCTCACGCCCCTGGGCATAGTCCTGGGCGCAAGTGACCTGCTCCGAGTTGAAGAGGTGCTGGTCGATCTTCTCCTGGACAGCCTGCAGGCTGGTCCTGAGCCTGTTCAGCCGTGCCTGCAATGCCTGGTGCAACCTCTCCTGCAGCTCCATCGGTCACCTCCGCCTCACGTCAGATGCTCGATCCCCGCCTACTGTTCCGGCGCGGGATGGTCACCCGGTCAGCTTCTCGGCGTTCACGCCTTCCATCCTCTCGGTCAGGGCCAGGTTGGCATAGGGACCCTCGCCGCGCAGATTCCTCAGGATGGTGCGCACCGACTCCGCGGGCTTGTCCTGGTTCATCTTCTCCTTGGCTTCGACAGAAGCGACCCGCAGACGGAACCCGACAGGTGCCCTGCACGATCCGGTGCGCGCAGCCGGGGTCATGCCGCATGGGACCTTCCTGTCGCAGTGCTAGTCTCATCCACTGTGTCTGAGACTGTGGCAGAGGAGACGCTCCTGTTCGGCGTCGAGCCGGTACCTGCGATGACAGGCTATCCCACCGTCGACCAGCTGAAGGACCGGTTGGAGTCCCTGCGCGCCGAGCACCCTGAGCTGATCACCGCCGAGCGGATCGGCACCACCCGGCTGGGCGAACCCCTGTGGCTCTACACCCTGGGCGAGGGCCGGCTCTCCGGGCTGCTGGCCGGAGGGGTCCACCCCAATGAGCCCATCGGATCGGTGACCATCCTGCACCTGGTTCAGCAGCTGGCCTCCTCCGCCGATCTGCGCGCACGCCTGGACACCACCTGGCGGATCATCCCCTGCGCCGACCCCGACGGCATGCGGCTCAACGAGGGCTGGTTCCAGGACCCCGGGGACGCCGAGACGTATTTCCGCCACTTCTACCGCCCCGCCGGCGACGAGCAGGTGGAGTGGACCTTCCCGCTGTCCTATAAGCGCGCCCACTTCGACGCGATGCTCCCAGAGACCCAGGCGCTGCAGCGGGCCATCGACCTGGCCCGGCCCGACTTCTACGTCCCGCTGCACAATGCCGAATCCGGCGGCGCCTACTACTACCTCTCCGAGCCGATGCCGGAGCTCTGCTCCGCCCTGCAGCAGCTGCCGGAGCGCTTCGGCGTCCCGCTGCACCGCGGCGAGCCCGAGGCCGCCCACTTCACCGAGCTGGCCCCCGGCATCTTCGACATGGGCACCGTGGAGGAGATCTACGACTGGCTGGAGGGCCTGGGCCTGGACCCTGCTCCCCCGGGCTCGGCCGGAGACGCCTCCACCAGCTACGCGCGCCGCTACGGCACGCTGTCGATGATCGCGGAGCTTCCGCTGCAGAGACATCCCGACGCCGACGACCTCAGTCTCAGCGAGCACCGATACGCCGACCTGCTGGAGCAGGAGGGAGCCCAGCTCATCGCCGACGGCGAGCGCCTGCTGGCCATGCTGGCCCAGGCCGAGCCGGAGCTGAGCCTGGAGACCCCCATGCTGCGCGCCAGCCGCTGCTTCCTGCCCATGGTCCGCCGCTCCGGAGAGAGCCACCGGGCCCGCGCCGGGCAGGAGGAGAACAGCCGCAGCGCCACGGTCTCGGAGCTCACAGGCCTGCCCGGTGTGCGGCATATGCTGCGACTGCGCTTCGGCGGGATCTTCCTGCGGGCTTTGGAGGCAGAGTTCTCGGCCGGTACCGCCTCAGCGTCGCTGCGCCGGCTGGCCGATGAGATGGAAGGGCTGTTCGCCCAGTGGCTGCGGGAGGCCGCGGCCTGCCCCTCCGGGCAGACCCAGGCGATCCCGGCCCATGATGTGGCCAGCGTGCAGTGCGGGGCCGTGCTGGCCCTGGCCGACTATGCCGGCCGGCATCGGGGCTGAGCTGGGCCGGTCCGGAGCCTGAACTTCAGAGGACCGGGGCGCGCGGGATCATCAGCGGTTTGCCGGTCTCCGGGTCCTCGATCACCCGGGATTCGACGCCGAAGACCTCGCGGATGGTCTCCTCGGACCCGACTTCCTCAGCGGTGCCTTCGGCGGCGATCCGCCCGTCCTTCATCGCCACGATGTGGGTGGCGTAGCGCAGCACCTGGTTGATGTCGTGCAGCACGGCCACCAGAGTGCGCCCCTCGCGCTGCAGCCGGGCGCAGAGCTCCAGGACTTCGATCTGGTGGGAGATGTCCAGATAGGTGGTGGGCTCGTCCAAGAGCAGCAGCGGGGTCTGCTGGGCCAGGGCCATGGCGATCCAGGCGCGCTGGCGCTGACCGCCGGAGAGCGCGTCCACCTCGCGGGAGGCCAGCTCGGTCATCTGGGTGTCCTCCAGCGCCTGACGGACCGCCTCCTCATCCTCAGTGCCCCAGCGTTTGAACATGCTCTGATGCGGGTGGCGCCCCCGGGAGACCAGATCGGAGACGGTGATCCCATCCGGGGCGATGGCCGACTGCGGCAGCAGCCCCACTGTGCGGGCCAGCTCTTTGGTGGGCATGGCGGAGATGGAGGCGCCATCCAGGAGCACCTGGCCGTCGCTGGGTCTGATCAGCCGCGCCAGGCTGCGCAGCAGAGTGGATTTGCCGCAGGCGTTGGGGCCCATGATGACGGTGAAGGAGCCGTCCGGGATGGCGATGTCGAGATCGGCCAGGACAGCGCGCTCATCGTAGCCGGAGCTGAGCCGCTCGGCGGCAAGGCGGTAGGTCATGGCGACCATAGTAGAACGTCGCGCTGAATTAGAGCATTCACTCGTGACGGAACTCTCCGGGGGTCATGCCGGTGACCCTCCGGAACGCGACGCCGAAGGCGGAGGTGGTCGCATAGCCCACGCTGCGTCCGGCCTCAGCCACACTGGCACCCTCTGCCAGTGATTCGATGGAGCACTTCACCCGAGCGGTGGTCACCCAACCGCGGAATCCCATCCCGGTCTCATTGCGGTACAGGCGGGTCAGGGTCCGGGAGCTCACGCCCAGCCGGTCCGCCCAGCTGTCCAGGCCGTGGGAGGCCGCGGGGTCGGCCAGGATCTGCTCAGCCGCCCCGGCGATCAGCTCATGGGTGGGCATCTGCAGGATGACCGGCTGCGGGACCGGTCTGACCAGGTCCATCACCACGGCCTCTGCCCGGTGACGTTCGCCCTCATCCAGCTCCCCAGTGCGCAGATGCTCCAGCAGCTGGCCCAGCAGCGGGGTGACCTCCACGCTGGCCGGCTCCTCGGTGCGGGCAGGAGTGTGGTCCGGGTCGAAGAAGGTCGCCCGCGAGGTCACCCCGGCGGGCACTGTGCCGGAGTAGACGGTTCCGGCGGGGATCCACAGCGCCTGGGACCCTGCCACCGTCCAGAGCCTGCGGCCGACCAACACGGTGATCGCTCCGCCCTGGGCCCACAGCAGCTCGTGGGTGGGGTGGAAATGATCGGGCCAGCGCGTCTCCTCGCTGTACTGATCCAGCTCCCCGAAGATCCGACCCCACGGAAAACGGTAGGGCTGCTTCACGGAGGCAGCCAGGAGGTCGGGGGTCTTGGGCAGGCTCATGATCCATCCAGCATAAGAGGTCCGGCTGAGCAGAACCTCATCCGCTCCGATGGTGCTTCCCCGTAGGCTGAGAGCTATGACCATCTCCGCTGAGACCACCGCCTCCGACGGCCGTCCCCGCTGCCCGTGGAGCACCGGCGCCCCCGAGCTGACCAGCTATCACGACGCCGAGTGGGGCTTCCCGGTGGATCAGGATCAGCGGCTGTTCGAGAAGCTCTGCTTGGAGTCCTTCCAGTCCGGGTTGAGCTGGCGGACCATCCTGAACAAGCGGGAGGCCTTCCGCGCAGGATTCGCCGGATTCGAGATCGCCGCCGTCGCACGGTTCGGTGAGGAGGACGTCCGACGACTGCTGGCCGATGCCGGCATCGTGCGCAACCGCGCCAAGATCGAGGCCTGCATCAACAATGCTCAGCGGGCCGAGGAGCTCATCGCCCAGGAGGGGTCCCTGGCCAGCTTCCTCTGGCGCTTCGAACCGTCGGCCGAGGAGCTGGCCGAACCGCAGACGCTGACCGTCTCACCGGCGTCGGGAGCTCTGGCCAAGGAGCTGAAGAGGCGCGGATGGAAGTTCTTCGGACCCACCACCGCCTTCGCCTTCATGCAGTCGATGGGCATGCTCAATGACCACGTCCACGACTGCATCCTCCGCGAGCCGGTGGAGCGCGCGCGGGCAGATTTCCACCGGCCCTGAGCTGGGCACAGAAGGAACGGTGCGGAGAGCGCCCTGTTACAGTGCACGGGTGGATCTCAGAGTCGCCGCCTATGCCGTGATCACCGACGACGCCGGACGCATGCTGCTGCCCCATTGGCACCAGGGCCCCGGCGGATGGACGTTGCCGGGCGGCGGCATCGACCCCGGTGAGGACCCGGCCGACGGTGTGATCCGCGAGGTCCGCGAGGAGACCGGCTACGAGGCCGAGGTCGTGGAGCTGCTGGGGATCGACAATATGGTCATCCCGGGCGACCGCCGTCTCTCCGAGGAGAAGCAGGGCACGCCCATGCAGGCGCTTCGGATCATCTACCGAGCGCGGATCACCGGCGGTGAGATGACCGTGGAGCAGGACGGCTCCACCGACGGCGTCTCCTGGTTCGCCCCGGAGGAGATCGAGGGGCTCAAGCGCGTCTCCCTGGTGGATGTGGGACGCCGCATGGCCGGGCTGATCAGCTAGCCCTGGGGGCCGCTCAGCCCTGCTGGCCGGCGGGGCGCCACATCCCGATCATCGGCGAGGTCCCGTAGGCCGGGATCTCGCTGATCTCCACGAAGCCGTAGCGTGCGTAGATCGGAACGTTCTCCGGCTTGGAGGACTCCAGGTACACCCCGACGCCGGCGCGGTCGGCCTGAGCGAGCCCGTGCCGGATCAGCGCGGACCCCACTCCCCTGCCGCGGGCCTGCGGGGAGGTGCCGAGGACTTTCAGATACCAGTGCGGAGCCTTGGGGCGGTGACGGGCGGCCTCGCGATAGGTCCGCTTCACATCCTTATAGCGGCGGCCATAGATGCGGCGCATCGCCACCGCCTCAGTGAGCTGCTCGCGGCGGCCGGCCTCCTGACCGGGTGCGCCCCAATAGGCCACACCCAGCGGTTCCGCGCCGGCGTCGGCGCCGTCCACAGCCACATAGACGTGACCGCCGGTGCGCAGGTTGCTCAGCGCCTCGAAGCGGAACATCTGCTCCATACGGTCCTGCCTGCGGTCCTGCGGCAGCAGTCCGGCGATATGCGGGTCATCGCCGAAGGCACCGGCGAGGACCCGGGCGGCGGCGTCGGCGTCGGCCTCCGCGGCGGGACGGATGATCACGGAAGAAGCGGCTGGATCGATTCCCATGTCTCTATGATCGCAGGGACCACTGACACCACCAGCAGCCCGGCCATCACGTTGTTGAAGATCCGCATATGACGCGGCCGCGCGATCAGCCTGCCGGCGCCCACGCCCAGCACCGTCCAGGCGGTGGTGCATGGGGCCCCGAAGACCAGGGCGAAGGCTGCGATCACCAGGACTTCGGCGAGGAAGGAGTCCCAGAATCCGGTGAAGGTCGACAGTGCGGCCAGAGCCAGAGTCCAGGCCTTGGGGTTGACATACTGGAACAGCGCCATCTGCACGAAGCCCGGCGGACTTCCCTCACGCCGAGCCTTCAGATCGGTGGGGCCGGTGCCGATCCTCCAGGCCAGCCACAGCAGGTAGGCCACACCCAGCGGGCGGATGATGTCCAGCAGGAAGGGCCACTGGGCCAGGACCCCGCCCAAGCCGAGGCCCACCAGCACGATCATGACGGGGAACCCGACGTTGATCCCGGCGATGGCCGGCACGGACTTCCGGAAGCCGAAGACAGCCCCGGAGGCCATCACGATGGTGTTGTTCGGCCCCGGAGTTCCGGCCCCGGCCACGACGAACAGGATCAGCGACAGAAAGGTCATGAGGAGAATCTACTTGCTCGGGTTGTGTGGTGCGGGCGCGGATCCCGCCGGGCTGCGCTACAGTTGAAAGCGTCTTTGTTCCCGACCACGAGGTGCCCGTTGAAGTTCTGAGGTCTGAGACCTGCGCAGTCTGCCCGCGACGTCCTGATGGCGTCCCGCCCGGCACTGTGCTCTCCGACCGATCAGAAGTTCACGATTCTCCGCCGTTCCGGCTGCACCCGTGGCATCTGCGCAGCGTCTCCACGCGTCATCGACCGCTTCTGCCTGTGGAGACCTATGCCTACCCCCATACTTGCCACACATTCCCTGTCCTATCGCCTGCCCGAAGGTCGCATCGTCCTGGACCAGGTCAGCTTCGGACTGACGCCCGGCCGGCACGCTCTGATCGGTGACAACGGCGCCGGGAAATCGACCCTGCTGAAGCTCATCACCGGTGAGCTCACGCCCTCCTCAGGGACAGTCCAGCTCGACGGCGACCTCGCCCACCTTCAGCAGAACCCGGCCGTGGATGAACACATCCCCGTGGCTGAGCTGCTGGGCGTCCAGCAGACGCTGGACGCCCTGGAGGCCATCGAAGCCGGATCGGTGAGGGAGGAGGACTTCGACGCCGTCGGAGACGACTGGGACATCCGCGAACAGATCCTCGCCTCCCTAGCACGTGCCGGGATGGAGGGGATCGAGCTCTCCCGCACGGCCAGAAGTCTCTCCGGAGGCGAGCTGATCCTGCTCAGCCTCACCGGACTCGTCCTGCGTCGACCATCGCTGCTCATCCTGGACGAGCCCACCAACAACTTGGATGCGCACGCCCGACGGCGACTCAGCGACATCCTCGATCAGTTCTCAGGAACTGTCCTGGTGGTCAGTCATGACCGTGACCTGCTCGAAGAGGTGGACTCCATCGGGGAGCTGCGCCGCGGATCGCTGCGCTGGTTCGGCGGCGGACTCTCGCTCTACGAGGAGATCATCGCCGCTGAGTCCGAAGCCGCCGCCCAACAGGTGGCCCAGGCCAAGGCTGATGTGAGGAGGCAGCGCCGCGAGCTGACCGAACAGCGGCGCAGGCAGGCCGCCCGCGACCGCCAGGGGAAGCAGAGTGCCCAGAGCATGCCCAAGATCCTGGCCAATGCCCGGAAGTCCAAGGCTGAGGCCAACGCCGGCAGAGCCTCGGCGGCCCACCACACCCGGCTGGAAGAGGCGCGGAAGTCACTGGAACAGGCCGAGGAGCAGGTCCGTAAGGATCAGCAGATCCATCTCGACCTCCCTGGCGCCGAGGTGCCCAAGGGTCGCGAGGTGTTGGAGGTGGTCGGACTGCGCCCGCCGCACGGCACCGCTGTGGTCGACCTCCACCTGCGCGGACCGCAGCGCGTGGCGCTGACCGGGCCCAACGGCGTCGGGAAGACCTCAGTGCTGCGCTGCATCACGGGGGAGGCGCAGCCGCTGGAGGGCAGCGCCGGCGTCGCGGTGCCGTTCCGCTGTCTGCCGCAGAATCTGCAGCTGCTCGACGACGGTGCCAGCGTCCTGGAGAATGTGCAGCGCTTCGCGCCGACCACGACGCCGGTTCAGGCTCGACATCGACTGGCGCAGTTCCTGATCCGCGGCGACGCCGTCCACCAGCCGGCCGGGTCGCTCTCCGGCGGGGAGCGTTGGCGGGCCACACTGGCCTGCCTGCTGCTGGCCGAGCCGACGCCGCAGCTGCTCATCCTGGATGAGCCCACCAACAACCTGGACCTGGCCAGCGTGGCTCACCTGACCCACGCTCTGCAGGCCTACTCCGGTGCGCTGCTGGTGGTCAGCCACGATGAACGGTTCCTGCGTGAGCTGCAGCTGGACCAGCGGGTGGACCTGCGGGAGCCGGAGGAGATGGAGGCTCCACCAGGAGGTGAAGTCTGAGCCGGCACGGTGAGCGACCGGCGTCGGGCGGGGCCGCCCAGGTCTGATCAGACCATCTGATCAGACCGTCAGGATCAGGGCGTCGCCCTGGCCTCCGCCTCCGCAGAGTCCGGCGGCTCCGGTTCCGCCGCCGCGCCGTTTGAGCTCCAGTGCGAGGTGCAGCAGCACGCGAGCACCTGACATTCCCACCGGATGGCCCAGGGCGATGGCGCCGCCGTTGACGTTGACCTTCTCCAGGTCGATGCCCAGCTGGCGGGACGAGGCCAGTCCGACCGCGGCGAAAGCCTCGTTGATCTCCACCAGATCCAACGATTCTGCGGCGATCCCCTGCTTGGCGCAGGCCTGGACGATGGCGTTGGCCGGCTGCAGCTGCAGGCTGGAGTCGGGGCCGGCGACCATGCCGTGGGAGCCGATCTCGGCGATCCAGCTCAGCCCCTGCTCCTGAGCCCTGCGCTTGGACATGACCAGCAGGGCGCAGGCTCCGTCGGAGATCTGCGAGGAGGTTCCGGCGGTGATGGCCCCGTCGGCGGCGAAGGCCGGGCGGAGCCGGGACATCGATTCGGCTGTGGTGCCGGGGCGGAATCCTTCGTCCTGACTGACTGTGACCGGGTCGCCCTTGCGCTGGGGCACCTGGACGGGGACGACCTCCTCAGCGAAGAGACCCTCCTCCCAGGCGGCCGCCGCCCGCTGATGCGAGGCCGCGGCGAGCTCATCCTGCTCCTCCCGGCTGACCTGGACCTCACCGGAGTTGCAGGACTCGGTCAAGGCGCCCATGGACTGGCGGGTGGCCTGGTCATACAGGGCGTCATAGGCCATGGAGTCCACCAGGGCGGTGTCCCCATAGGTGAACCCCCTGCGGGATCCGGGCAGCAGGTGCGGAGCCTGGGACATGGATTCCATGCCGCCGGCCAGGACCACCTCGCATTCGCCGGCGCGGATCATCTGGTCCGCTGTGGCCACTGCATTCAGCCCGGAGAGGCAGACCTTATTGACCGTGATGGCCGGTATGTGGGCCGGGATCCCGGCACCCAGGGCTGCGCTGCGAGCAGGGTTCTGGCCGGAACCCGCCTGGATCACCTGCCCCATGATCACGTAGTCGACCTCAGACGCCTCTGTTCCGGCCTTCTCCAGCGCTCCGCTCAGCGCGGCAGATCCCAGTTGGGCCGCGGAGAGGGAGGAGAGGCCTCCCATGAGCTTCCCGATGGGTGTGCGGGCTCCTGCGACGATCACAGTCGGTTCGGCAGACACAGAGTTCTCCTTCGGCGGGCGGGATCAGGCTATGTGCAGTAGACCACATTTTCAGGCGGCCCTGCACGCCCGCCCAGGGTGCGGCATGCCTGCCTCGAGGGGCCCAACCTCGCGGGACTCCCCGCTGATCAGTCCAGCAGCGCCGGGTCCAGCAGGGCGAGGTAGGGATCGCCGTCGAGGTTCAGCGCCTGGGCGAAGGCCGGCTCAGTCTTGAGACCGGACTGCTTGAGCTGGAAGATCTCCTGCCGGAACGCCGCTCCGTGACGCTGCAGCAGCACATATTCGGCCACCAGGTGCCGGAAGGCGCGCTGCTCAGCCAGCGCCCGATCCTGCAGGAAGAACTCGATGAGGAAGCCCTGGGATTCGAAGGTCACGCACCAGGCCCCTGCCTCAGCGCTGTGCGCCCAGGCGGCGAACTGCGACAGCTGCCCGAACTGTTCGGTCAGCTCCTCTCGGGCCGCAGCCACCTCCGAAGTGCAGACCAGCACGTCCAGATCCGATTCCGGCAGGTCCACCCCCAGCGGGATCGTCCCGGCCAAAGCCCACTCGCGCACTCCCGGAAGATCCCCGACGCCGAGCTCCTCCAAGACCGCCGCGGCCCGACGCTGGCGAGGGTTGCCCCGGTGCAGATACTCCGTGCCGAGCAGCTGAACCTCAGCCTGCTCTGCGCTGATCCGGGCAGCGGCGTGCGGGCTCATCGGATCAGGCATGCCTTCATCCTAGTCAGCGCTGTACTCGACCTCTGCACTTTTCGCCCGTTGAATCGATCCGGTGGTGTCCCACTCATCGGTCAGCGCTTCGAGCGGCGTGGATACGGCGAATCGGGCGAAATCAGCCTCACAAGGACATCACGTCACGACTACGCCTGCGGAACACTCCCCCGGCGGATGAGGTTTTTGCACCCTGCTGCCACCGTCGCCGTGGGGAGATAGTGTGAAACTGACGACCAGGCCACAGTCCGAACCACCGAATCCGACGATCGTGATCGCTGAGCGAGAGGACATTCCATGACGAACATCGCAGTGACTGGGGCTACAGGTTACATCGGAGGACGTCTTGTGCCTCAGCTGTTGAAGGCGGGGCATCGGGTTCGGGTGCTGACCCGCCGGGCCGAGTCGCTGCGGGATGTTCCCTGGCGCGACGAGGTCGAGGTGATTGAGGGAGATCTCTCAGACGCCTCGGCAGCCCGGAGACTCTGCGACGAAGTGGATGTGCTCTATTTCCTCGTGCATTCCATGAGCGGTGGCCGGGACTTCGCTGACCTGGACAAGCGATGCGCCGAATGTGTGGCCACAGCGGCTGAGGAGGCCGCAGTGAGCGGAATCGTCTATCTCTCCGGACTTCACCCCGACGAGGAGCTCAGCCCACACCTGCGGTCGCGAGTCGAGGTGGGCGAGATTCTGGAGTCCAGCCGCGTTCCGACGCTCACCCTCCAAGCCGGGCTGGTGATCGGCTCCGGATCTGCCAGCTTCGAGATGGTCCGCCATCTCACCGATGTGCTGCCGGTCATGCCTTCACCGCAGTGGGTGCTGAACCGCGTGCAACCTATCGCCGTACGCGATGTGCTGCACTACCTGAGCCGAGCCGCAGACGTGGAATGGGAGGAGAGCCGCCGGTATGACATCGGAGGCCCGGACGTCCACACATACGCGGATCTGATGAGGCTCTACGCACGGGCTGCCGGCCTCCGGGAGCCCACTGTTCTTCCGGTGCCGGTTCTCACGCCGTGGCTGGCGGCGCAATGGGTCAACCTGGTCACTCCGATCCCCCGCTCACTGGCCGTCCCCTTGGTCCAGTCCCTGCAGCACGATTGTGTAGTCCAAGACCGCAGCATCGACGAGCTGCTCCCTCCCCCTGACGCCGGGCTCACGGACTATCCGTCGGCCGTCGGCCTGGCATTGGAGAAGATCTCAGCGGACCGTGTGGAGACGACCTGGGCCGGGTCGCATCCTTTGGATGCACCGTCCGAACCGCTGCCCTCTGATCCTGACTGGTCAGGGCGCACCGTACTGACCGATGAACGCCGAGTTCGCTCTGCGGCCTCGCCGGAGGCGGTCTTCGCGGTCATCGAAGGCATCGGAGGAGACAGGGGGTATTTCGCCCTGTCACGAGCCTGGAGGATCAGGGGACTGGCGGACAAGCTCGTCGGCGGGGTCGGACTGAGCCGAGGACGCCGCAGTCGCCGGCAGCTTCAACTCGGTGACGCAGTGGACTGGTGGCGAGTAGAGAGACTGGACCGCGGGAAGCGACTGCGACTGCGCGCAGAGATGAAGGTACCCGGGCAGGCCTGGCTCGAGTTCCTCGTCGAACCCGAAGGCGAGGGCTCAGTATGCACTCAGCGTGCGATCTTCTTCCCGTCTGGGCTGGGCGGGCGCCTCTACTGGTTGGCACTGGCGCCCTTCCATTCGGTCATCTTTCGGAAGATGGCCGCGCGGCTTGCGCAGGAATCGGAGTCGAATGCCGCACGGCACTGACGGCGTCGTGCGATCTGATTGGAGACAGACACTAAAGTTACCTAAGCTAGTTATTAGACAGGCAAACTATAGAGGGGAAGCAGATGCATCACGAGGACTCCCAGCATGTGGTGCTGGTCAGCTCGGATGGCGAGCCGTGTGGAACTCAGCCCAAACGATCGGTGCACAGTGCCAGCACACCATTGCACCTCGGCTTCTCATGTCACGTGCTCAGCCCCAGCGGAGACGTGCTCGTCACTCGACGCGCCCTGACCAAGCGGACCTGGCCGGGGGTGTGGACCAACAGCTTCTGCGGCCATCCTGCCCCCGGCGAAGACTGGGCAGACGCAGTGGCCCGGCACGGCTTCGACGAGCTGGGGTTGGAGCTCACCGAGCTGTCTCTCGTCCTGCAGAGTTTCCGTTATCGCGCCACCGATGCCTCAGGCGTGGTCGAGAACGAAATATGCCCGGTGTTCACCGCGGTTACCTCATCCCGGCCCGAGCCGGACCCGAGCGAAGCGATGGAGATCGCATGGTCTGCCCCAGGTGATGTCTCCCGGGCGATCCACCATGCTCCCTGGGCGTTCAGCCCATGGTTCTCGCTCCAGGTCCCGCAGATGGACGTGTACAGGACACAAGCCCGACCGTCTATCGGCGCTGCTGACTCATGAACGGTTTGGAACTCTACACCCGCACATCCACGGAAGCTGCCGCTCGTGTGATCAGAGCCTACTCGACGTCGTTCGGCATGGCGGCGAATCTGCTTCCGCCTGACCGCCGCCGGGGGATCCGGAACATCTATGCTCTTGTCCGCACTGCTGACGAGATCGTCGACGGGACAGCCGCAGAGGCAGGACTGACAGCGGATCAGCAGCGCAGCGTACTGGATGCGTTGGAGCAGGAAGTTCTTCTGGGAACAGCACGTGGATTCAGCGCCAACCCGGTGGTGCACGCGTTCGCCGTCACCGCCCGCGACGCGGACATTGAGACGCCTCTGATCACAGCCTTCTTCCACTCGATGCGCCGAGACCTGAGCCCAGTCGAACGCCTGAGCCGCGCACAGTATGAGGAGTATGTGTATGGCTCGGCCGAAGTCGTGGGACTGATGTGCTTGCGCGTCTTCCTCAACGGCCACGCGTGGGATGCCGAACGGCTCCAGCCCGTCGAGCATGGCGCCGCTCGTCTCGGCGCGGCCTTCCAGAAGATCAACTTCCTGCGCGACCTCGGCGACGACGCGGCCCACCTGGGCCGGGCCTACTTTCCCGGAGCACTGCCAGGACAGCTCAGCGAGCGGGAGAAGGCGGACATCCTCGATGAGATAGACGAGGATCTGGCCGCAGCGAGGACCGGCATCGCCCAGCTGCCCCCCGGCCCGCGTCGGGCTACACTGCTGGCCGCCCAGCTCTTCGAAGACGTCACCGCGCAGCTGCGCAGAACGCCCGCAGCCGAGATCCTGCACCGCCGTGTGTCAGTCCCCCGGCGCAGGAAGACCTACCTTCTGCTGAAGACACTGCTGCCGGCGAACTTCAGGGGGCGGCCATGACGGAGCGCAGGGGCAAGGCCCGCACCGCCGTCGTCATCGGAGCAGGCTTTTCCGGTCTTGCCACCGCGGCGCTGCTGGCTCGTGACGGTGTCGACGTGACTGTTCTCGAAGCCCACGAGTCCGTGGGCGGACGCGCAGGTGAATGGCATCAGCAGGGTTTCCGCTTCGAAACGGGCCCATCCTGGTATCTGATGCCTGAAGTCTTCGATCGCTTCTTCGAAGAGATGGGAACCACCACGGCCGATGAGCTGGAGCTCATTCGGCTGGATCCTGCCTATCGGGTCTTCTTCGAGGAGCAGAGCCAGCCCTTCGACCTGCCTGACCAGGACTCCCTCGGCGCACTTCAGGAGTGGGAGCAGACCCCGGGGTCATTGACCGCCTATATGAGATCCGCAGAGGAGACCTGCCGGCTCGCGACGGACCGACTGCTCTATTCTCCCTATGACTCCCCGCGGGACTTCGCAGACCCTGGGCTTCTCCGACGTCTGCCCCGGCTGCTGCGCCTGCTCTTCGAGCCGATGGACCGCTTCATCAGTCGGCACACCTCGGATCCCCAGGTGCAGAAGATCCTCGGGTACCCAGCGGTGTTCCTCGGAACCTCGCCGAAAGCAGCACCGAGCCTCTACCACCTGATGAGTCATCTGGACGTCAATCAGTCCGTGCTGTATCCGCGCGGAGGGTTCAGCGCGGTCGTCGCAGCGATCGCCCGCTTGGCACGACAGCACGGTGTGGATCTGCGCACCGGGCATCGGGTGACGGAGGTGATCACAGAAGGAACGAACGCTGCGGGGGTGCGGTTCACCACCCCAGAGGGCGAACACAACAGTCTGGCCGCCGACATCGTCGTCTCCAGCGCAGACATCCACCATACGGATACGGCGCTGCTGGCACCGCGCTTCCGCAGCCGCTCGACGGCTTCCTGGGAGCGACGGAACCCGGGGCCCGGGGCAGTGTTGGCGTTGCTGGGCGTTGAGGGTGAACTGCCTGAACTGGCTCATCATTCGCTCTTCTTCACCGAAGACTGGCAACGGGGGTTCGAGGAGATCGAGGGCAGGCTCCCTGCCCAGGGGCCTCCCAGGTCCCTCTATGTCTGCAGGCCCAGCGCCACAGACGATGAGGTCGCCCCTGCGGAACATGAGAATCTCTTCATCCTCATTCCCGTCCGGGCAGATCCTGATACCGGAGCGGGGGGCATCGATGGGTCTGGCTCCCCCTCCGTCGAAAGGTTCGTGGACGAGGCCATAGACCAGATCGCATCCTGGGCAGACGTTCCAGATCTGTCGTCACGGGTGACCGTGCGACGCAGCGTCGGACCGGCCGATTTCGAACGGGAGTTCGGGGCATGGCGCGGTGGTGCGTTGGGGCCGGCCCATACTCTGCGACAGAGCGCATTCCTGAGGGGGCCCATTCGTTCTTCGAAGCTCGATGGACTGTACTACGCCGGCTCGACAACAATGCCAGGAATCGGCGTACCCATGTGCCTCATCAGTGCCGAACTGGTCCGGACATCTGTTCGCCGCGGCCCGAGGAGGTCTCTGCTCCGACGCTTCCGACATCGACCGGCCACCCAGGGGGCGCGACGTGCCTGAACAACTGATCAGCTTGGCATACCTCACGGCTCTTCTCGTCTCCTTCGGCTGCATGCTCCTCATCGACCGACGCTTCGGCCTGTTCCTCTTCCGGGATCCGCTTCGTGCCGCACTGGTGCTGGCAGCCGGTCTCATCTTCTTCCTCGCGTGGGACCTGGCAGCCATCTCCCTGGGAATCTTCCTCCACGGTCCGGCTCCCTATATGACCGGCATCATGTTGGCTCCGGAACTCCCCCTGGAGGAACTGGTCTTCCTCCTCTTCCTCTCGCATCTGACCATGGTCCTGGTGCTCGGGTTCCAACGCCTGTTCAGCCGAGGTGAGGCATGATGGGCGCCAACACCTACCTGGTCCTGAGTGCAGGGTTCGTCGCAGGTGCAGTGGCTGTGGCGCTTGTGGCGGCACACGTGCGCGGCAGAGCAGAACGGCCTGGACGTCTGCTTGGTTCCGCGGCCGCTGCCGCTGCCGCGCTGCTGCTGCTCACCGCCGTCTTTGACAACGTGATGATCGCCGTCGGACTGTTCGAGTACGCGGAATCGGTCATCTCAGGGCTGCGCCTCGGAATGGCGCCGATCGAGGACTTCGCCTATCCGATCGCTGCGGTCATCCTGCTGCCTTCACTATGGGTTCTGCTCGCACCCCTGCGCAGCGACAGGAGCAACAATGATCACTGACATGCTGCGCTCTTCGCGTCCCTTGAGCTGGATCAACACGGCCTACCCTTTCGCCGCCGCATGGCTGCTGAGCGGTGGAGGCTGGGAACCTGCGCTGGTGGCGGGAACCCTGTTCTTTCTGATTCCCTACAACTTCGCTCTCTACGGCATCAATGACGTCTTCGACCACGCGTCAGATATGGCCAACCCTCGTAAGGGAGGAGCGGAAGGCGCCCTGCTGGACACGACTCTGCACCGGCCGGTCCTGATCGCCAGCGTGGCGCTGGTCCTCCCCTTTCTGCTGGTCCTGGTCCCGATGGGAGGTCCCGCATCCTGGTTCATCCTTGCGGTGAGCATGCTGGCGCTCGTCGCATATTCGGCGCCTCCGCTGCGCACCAAAGAGATCCCGGTGCTGGATTCGCTGACCTCGAGTCTGCATTTCGTCACCCCCGCAGCCTATGGCGCGGCCTTGGCTGGAGCTGAGGCCAGCATGGTCCTGGTGTGCGCGTTGGGGGCGTTCCTGCTCTGGGGCATGGCCAGCCATGCCTTCGGAGCGGTGCAGGACATCGGCCCGGACCGTGAGGCCGGCATCAGTTCGATCGCTACGGCGTTGGGGGCAGCGAGCACGGTCCGCCTGGCGCTCGCCCTGTGGGCCGCAGCCGGTCTGCTGGTGCTGGGGACCGGATGGCCCTGGTCTCTGGCCGCCGTGTTGGTCGCGCCCTACCTCGTGGCAGGGGCTCCCCACTGCTCTCTGCGCGATGAGGAGGCGGACCGGGCGCACAAGGGATGGAGGCATTTCCTCTGGATCAACTACGCCGCAGGAGCTGCGCTGACCATCCTGCTGCTGCTGGGCACGGAGGTGGTCTGAGGATGCGTCTATGGTCACTCCACCCAGACCTGCTGGACCGCCAGGGGCTCATCGCATGCTGGCGGGAGTCGCTTCTCGCACAGGCCGTTCTGCTGGGCCGCACACGCGGGTACACCCGGCACCCACAGCTGGAACGGTTCCGGGATCATTCTGAGCCGGAATCAGCGATCGGTGCTTACTTGGCGCAGCTCCACGCGGAAGCGCAACGTCGAGGCTATCGGTTCGATGCGGCGCGGATCGCCCACCCTCCTGTCCCGTCGGAGCTGATGAGAGATGACCCGAGTGCTGCCCTCAGCGCCGTGCCGCAGATGAGTGTCACCAGTGGTCAGCTGGCCTTTGAACGTGACCACCTGCACACGAAGCTGGCACAGCGTTCCCCGCATCTGCTCGATGGATTCCCACAGGGTGCAGTGCCAGCAGCTCATCCGCTCTTCCTCGTGGTGGAGGGAGATGTCGAGCCCTGGGAGCGGGCATGAGCAGCCCCGGACGTGACCAGTCCCTGCGCCCTGGCTGCGCTCCAGCCATCGCTGAAGGCAGATCTCTGCCGGGTCAGCGACATCTCAACCCCGCTGTGACGCGTGAGATGTCGCCAACCCAATAGAGAATCGCCTCACGCTCCCTGGTACCGGCGCAGCCGCAGCGAGTTCGCCACCACCGACAGCGAGCTGAGCACCATCGCGAGCCCGGCCAGCATGGGGTTGAGCAGCCCGACGGCGGCCAGCGGGATCGCAGCCGTGTTGTAGAGGAAGGCCCAGAAGAGGTTCTCCCGAATGGTCCGCAGCGTCCGGCGGGAGAGCTGCACGGCGTCGGCCACTGAGCGCAGGTCCCCGCGGATGACGGTGATGTCGGCGGCGTCGAGGGCCACATCGGTGCCGGTGCCCATGGCCAGGCCGAGATCCGCCTGCGCCAGTGCGGCGGCGTCGTTCACGCCGTCGCCGACCATCGCCACGGACTGGCCCTCGGCCTGCAGCTGCTGGATGACCCGCACCTTATCGCCGGGCAGGGCCTCCGCGATCACCCGATGCACGCCCACGGCATCGGCCACACGGCGGGCCGCGCCCTCATTGTCGCCGGTCAGCAGAATGGGCTCCATGCCCAGCTTCTTCAGCTGAGCCACCGCGCCCACAGCGCTCTCCTTGACCGTGTCCGCCACGATCACCACACCGGCGAAGTGTCCATCGATGCCGACCAGCACCGGTGTGCTGCCCTGGGACTCGGCATAGCTGAGCAGCCCGCCGACCTCCGCGGGCACTTCGATGCCCTGGTCCTCCAGGAAACGACGCCGGCCCACCAGCACTGAGCGGCCGCGGACCACCCCGCTGACCCCGTAGCCCTGGTGGTTCCGGAATTCCTCGGGCACCGACAGCGTGCCGGACCGCGAACCCAGCGACTCCCGGGCGGCATTGGCGACGGCCCGGGCCACCGGGTGCTCGGAGGAGGACTCCAGCGCACCGGAGAGGCGCAGCACAGTCAGATCGTCGAAGCCGTCGGCAGTGTCGGTGCAGCCCACGCTGTGCAGCGCGGTGACCTGCATGGCCCCGGTGGTGACAGTGCCGGTCTTATCCAGCACCGCCACATCTATCCCCCGCGAGGACTCCAGCGCCTCCGGCCCCTTGATCAGGATTCCGAGCTGGGCGCCGCGGCCGGTGCCGACCAGCAGAGCGGTCGGCGTCGCGAGTCCCAGCGCGCAGGGGCAGGCGATGATGAGCACGGCGACGGCGGCGGTGAAGGCGACTTCGGCGGGTGCGCCCAGCAGCAGCCAGGCCAGCAGGGTGACCACGGCGATGACCAGCACGATGGGCACGAAGATCCCGGAGATCCGGTCGGCCAGCCGCTGGACCTCAGCCTTGCCGGACTGGGCGTCCTCCACCATGCGTGCCATCTGGGCCAGCTGGGTGTCGGATCCCACGCCGGTGGCGCGGACCCGCAGACGGCTGGACTCATTGATGGTGGCGCCGATGACGCGGTCTCCCTCGGCCACCTCCACCGGGACGGATTCGCCGGTGAGCATGGACATGTCGACGGCGGAGAACCCGGAGACCACCACACCGTCGGTGGCGATCTTCTCGCCCGGACGAACGATGAACTCGTCCCCCACGACCAGGTCCTTGATGGGGATACGGGTCTCCTCCGGCGCACCGGAGTCGCGGGGGCGCAGCACGGAGACCTGTTTGGCACCCATGGTCAGCAGGGACCGCAGGGCCTGGCCGGCGCGGGCCTTGGAGCGCTTCTCGAAGTAGCGCCCCAGCAGCAGGAAGGAGGTGACGGCCGTCGCCACCTCGAAGTAGACATTGGCCGATCCCATGCTCTCCCCGGAGACCCAATAGGGCTCGGCAAAGAGCACGAACTCATGACGCAGGTGCGGGTCCCCGGCATGGCCGAAGAGCATCGCGTAGAGCGACCAGAGCAGGGCCGCCAACGTCCCCAGAGAGATGAGGGTGTCCATCGTGGCCGCACCGCGGCGGGCGTTCAGTGCGGCGGAGCGGTGGAAGGGCCAGCCGGCCCAGAGGACCACCGGCAGGCTGAGCACCAGCGAGACCCAGGCCCAGTAGGGGAACTGCAGGGCCGGCAGCATGGCCAGCAGCACCACGGGGATGCTGAGGACTGAGGCGATGACCAGGCGCAGACGGAGCCGGGAGAGGTCTTTGTCGGCCACAGATCCACCGGTTGGCTCCTCCTCCGGGGCCAAGGGCGGCTGTGCGGTGTAGCCGGTCTTCTCCACGGCGGCGATGAGCTCCTGGACATCGGCGCCGCCGGTGATCGAGGCTTTCTCGGTGGCGTAGTTGACGGTGGCGCTGACGCCGTCGAGCTTATTGAGCTTCTTCTCGATGCGCTGGGCGCAGGCGGCGCAGGTCATGCCGCCGATCTCGAGCTCGATGTGCTGGGTTTCGGCAGACTCAGAAGCGGCAGACTGGGCAGCGGCCCGAGCGCCTGTGGAGGCGGTGTCTTCGGTACGCGTCACGGGACCCTCACCCCCTGGTATCCCGCCTCATCCACAGCAGCGAGGACGGCGTCGTCGCTGGGGGCCTCAGCTCCCAGGGTGACGAGGAGGGACCCATCGGCGGCGCTGACCTGGATCTCTCCCACCCCGGGGAGCTCAGAGAGCTCTTGTCGGATGGCCTGCTCGCAATGTGCGCAGGACATACCGGTGACCGCATAGCGGCGCGTCTCCGACATCTGAAACTCCTTCGGACGGGGTGACTGTGACATCGACACCCAATATACCCCCAGAGGGTACATTTTTATACCCCTCAGGGGTATGATCTTCCCCATGGACTCAGAGCATGGCTATATGAGCGACAAGGAAAAGTACCTCGCCCGCCTGCGGCGGATCGAAGGGCAGGCCCGCGGCATCCACCGAATGGTCGACGATGACACCTACTGCATCGACATCCTGACCCAGATCAGCGCCACGACTTCAGCACTGGAGAACGTGGCCCTGGCCCTGCTGGATGACCACCTCACCCACTGCGTGGCTCACGCCTCCGAGCACGGCGAGGACGCCGAGGAGAAGATCGCCGAAGCCTCGGCGGCCATCAAGCGCCTGGTGAAGTCCTAACGCGCGCGGCGGGCGCACTACACCGAGCAGCACCGGCCGAGACCATCAGCAGAACGTCACACCACCAGCAGCACCGCGGCCAGCGTCCCGACCCCCATCACTGCGGTGGACACACCCCCGACGACGGCGCCACGGCCGCCGGTCTTCGCCAGGTCCTTCAGGTCGATTCCCACTCCGAGGCCGAACATCGCACCGGCCAACAGCCAGGTGGCAGTCAGCGAGGCGGCATCCAAGAACCCCGCAGGCAGCGGCACCACGGAGCGCACCGCCACCATGGCAAGGAACCCCAGGACGAAGAGCGGAACCAGCGGCACGTTCGGAGCTGAGCCGGCGTCGGCGTCGCGGGCACCCCGGTCACCAACACCCCGGTCACGGGCAGCGCGCCGCCAATAGAGGGCTGAGAAGGTCAGCACCGGGGCCAGCAGGACCACGCGCCCCAGCTTGACCACGGCGGCCGTGGCCAACGCAGCAGCCCCGACCAACCCTCCGGCGGCCACCACCTGCGCCACCTCGTGCACCGTCAGGCCGATCCATACTCCGCCCTGTTCCTGAGTCAGCCCCAGCATGCCGGAGACCAGCGGAAGCGCCAGCAGAGCTGCGGTGCCATAGAGGGTGACCATCGCGACGGCGGAGGCGACCTCCTCATCTTCTGCATTGACCACACTCTGCGCACCAGCCACCGCTGATGCCCCGCAGATGGAGAATCCGGCGGCATAGAGCACCGAAGCGGCCGGACTCATGCCGATCCGGCGGGCGAACCAATGCGTGAAGACGAAGCCGATCAGCACCGTCGCCCCGATCAGCACCAGAACCGGAACGCCCAGGGCGAGGATCTCCGGGACGGCCAGCTGCAGCCCCATCACCACGATCCCCAGGCGCAGCAGCGGCTTGGTGGCCCGCTGAACGCCGGGGCGGACCGCAGGACGGAACAGCCCGAGGTTGCGCAGCAGCAGTCCCAGCACCAGAGCGATGAGCAGAGCGCCCACTGCACTCTGGATGCTCCCCAGCAGCAGCGCCGCCGTGGCCACCGCGGCCAGCAGGATCCGCCCCGGAAGCCGACGGACTCCCGGACTGCCGGCATCCTGGGAACTCACTCGGCCACTTTTCCTTTCTGCGGAGGAAGATGATGCGACACGGCCCCACCCAGGACCGGCGCCCTTCAGGATAGTCGCCCGCCGCTCTTAGCCCCGCACCACTCACAGGGGGGTCCGCGCCCCAAGACCGCACCCACACCGCATCGATGACGCAGCCACCGACCCCGTCACATAAGTTCACGCGATCATTCACCATCCTCAGGACCACTAGCCTGCAGACATGACCGCCCCCGCCGTCACCATCACCGCCCCAGCCCTCCGCGAGCTCCAGGACTCCGGCGCCCCGCTGGCCGTGCTGGATGTGCGGTGGCGCCAGGACCGCCCCGAAGGCCTGCCCGACTATCTGTCCGGGCACATCCCGGGAGCGATCTTCGTGGACCTGGACTACGAGCTCGCAGACCCTTCGCGGGCACCGCAGGAGGGAAACCACCCGCTCCCCTCGGCCGGCGCCTTCCAGGAGACGCTGCGCCGGTGGGGCATCACGCAGGAGCACACCGTGGTGGTCTATGACGATCTGAAGAACCTCTCCGCCGCCCGCGCCTGGTGGCTGCTGCGGGCCGCGGGCCTGAGTGAGGTGCGCATCCTCGACGGCTCGCTGCGCGCCTGGACCTCAGCCGGATATCTGCTCTCCACAGAGATGGAGTTCGCCGAACCCAGCGAGATCAGCATCAGCCTCGGCCACCTGCCCACCGCCCACGCCGAGGAGGTCGCCGCCCTGGGCAGTCAAGACACCCTCCTCGACGCCCGGCCGGGAAGCCGCTACAGAGGCATCGATGACCCGCTGGCCGAACGGCCCGGACACATCCCCGGTGCGATCAGCGCTCCGACGGCGGCGAACACCGACAGCACTGGTCACCTGCTGACTCCGGAAGAGATCCGCGAGCGCTACGCCGCCCTGGGAGCACCCCCGGGCAGCCGTGTCCACGTCTACTGCTTCTCCGGGGTCCACTCCGCCCATTCGGCGCTGGCGCTGACCAGCGCGGGCTACGAACCGGTGCTCTACCCAGGCGGATTCGGCCAGTGGAGCCGAGATCCCCAACGCCCGGTGGAGCGCTGACAGCCTCGGGGTCGCACTCGCCCGACCGCGAGGATGAACTTTGTTTACGAACAAATTCATAAGTTCATTCATGGTCTTCTAGAGTGGCCGCATGGCCTCACTCACACCCACCGAGACCGCCGACGCCGCACCCAAGCGTCCGGCCCGACCGTCCAAGCGCCCCAACGGCCAGTGGAAGGTCGACGGGACGGACCCGCTGAACCACAACGAGGAGTTCAAACAGGCGGACAACGGCCTCAACGTCCGCGAGCGCATCGAGCAGATCTACTCGAAGCAAGGCTTCGCCTCCATCGAGCCGGATGATCTGCGCGGCCGCTTCCGCTGGTGGGGCCTCTACACCCAGCGCCGCCCCGGCGTGCCGGCCGGTGCCCACACCTCGCTGCCGCCCGAGGAGGTGGACGACGAATACTTCATGCTGCGGGTCCGGATCGACGGCGGCGCGCTGACCACCGAGCAGCTGCGGACCATCGGCGAGCTCTCCCGCGACTACGCCCGCAACACCGCCGATGTCACCGACCGGCAGAACATCCAGCTGCACTGGGTCAGGGTGGAGGACGTCCCCGAGATCTGGCGCCGCCTGGAAGCCGTCGGCCTCGGCACCACTGAAGCCTGCGGCGACACCCCGCGCGTCATCCTGGGGTCTCCGGTGGCCGGCATCTCCGCCGATGAGATCATCGACCCCACTCCGGTGATCCAGGAGATCTCGCGGCGCTACATCGGCGACGACACGCTCTCGAACCTGCCGCGCAAGTACAAGACCGCGATCACCGGCCACCCCAGCCAGGACGTGGTCCACGAGATCAACGACTTCGGACTGGTCGGCATCGACCACGCCGAGCACGGCCCCGGCTACGACGTCTGGGTCGGCGGCGGGCTGTCCACCAACTCCCGGCTGGCCGAGCGCCTGGGCGCCTTCGTCACCGAGGCGGAGGCCCCCGAGGTCTGGCAGGCGGTCACCCAGGCCTTCCGCGACTACGGCTACCGTCGGCTGCGCAATAAGGCCCGGCTGAAGTTCCTGATCAACGACTGGGGCGCCCAGAAGTTCCGCCAGGTCATCGAGGACGAGTACCTGGGCTACCGGCTCAAGGACGGCCCGCCCGCGCCGGCGCCTTCCACCCCCGGGGACCACGTGGGTGTCCACCCGCAGAAGGACGGACGCTACTACATCGGAGCCGCCCCCGTGGTGGGACGGGTCGACGGCGAGCTGCTGATCCGTCTGGCCGAACTGCTGGAGGCTCACGGGTCCCACCGGCTGCGCACCACTCCTCACCAGAAGATCGTGGTGCTGGACATCGCGGCAGAGCACATCGACTCGGTCAAGGAAGGCCTGAAGGCACTGGACCTGGATCCCGAGCCCACTGTCTTCCGCCGCTCCACGATGGCCTGCACCGGCATCGAGTACTGCAAGCTCGCCATCGTGGAGACCAAGGTGACCGCCCGCCAGACCATCGAGCAGCTGGAGACCCGCCTGGCCGACGTCGCCGACCAGCTGCCCGAGCGCCTGACCCTGCACATCAACGGCTGCCCCAACTCCTGCGCCCGGATCCAGACCGCGGACATCGGGCTGAAGGGGCAGCTGCTTCCCGACGACGACGGCGAGAAGACCCCCGGCTTCCAGGTCCACCTGGGCGGCGGACTCGCCTCCAGCGACCGGGAGGACCCGGGCCTGGGCCGCACCGTGCGCGGGCTGAAGGTCACCGCAGACGGCCTGGTGGACTACAGCGAAGCTCTGATCCGTCGGTACCTGCGCACCCGCAGCAGCGCCTCAGTGACCTTCGCCGAATGGGCCCATCGGGTGGACGAGTCCCACCTCCAGCTGGAGGACCCGGAAGAGCAGGAAGGGAGCCGAGCATGACCATCTACCCCACCCCGGAGCAGCAGACCGCCTCGGAGCAGCAGACAGAGACGGCAGAGCTGCGTGCCCTGGCTCAGTCCGGCGCGGAGGCACTGGACTGGGACGCCCGAGCCGAGGACGTCATCGCCTGGGTCGCCGCGAACTTCCCCACCCGTGAGGTCGCCGTCGCCTGCTCCATGCAGGACGCTGTGCTGCCGGCCTTGGTGGCCGAACAGATCCCCGGCGTGGACGTGCTGTTCCTGGAGACCGGCTACCACTTCGCCGAGACCATCGCCGAGCGCAACGAGGTCGCCCGCGCCCTGGACGTGAACATCGTGGATGTGACGCCCAGGCTGACCGTAGCCGAGCAGGACGAGAAGCACGGCAAGGACCTCTTCGCCTCTGATCCGGCCGCCTGCTGCCGGATGCGCAAGATGGAGCCGCTGGCCGAGGCTCTGACCGGCTATAGGCTCTGGTTCACCGGAGTCCGCCGCGATGAGGCCCCCACCCGGATCGACACTCCCCTGGTGACCTTCGACGAGCTGCACGGGCTGATCAAGGTCAACCCGCTGGCCACCTGGAGCTTCGATGACCTGGTCAGCTACTCCCACGAGCACAGCGTCCCGGTGAACCTGCTGCTGGAGAACGGATACCCCTCCATCGGCTGCCAGCCCTGCACCCAGCCCGTCGCCCCCGGAGAGGACCCGCGGTCCGGCCGCTGGGCCGGCTCCGGCAAGGTCGAATGCGGCATCCACACCACGGAGGCCACCTCATGAGTTCACTGGCACGGCTCGAGGCCGAATCCATCCACATCATCCGCGAGGTGGTCGCCGAGTTCGACCGCCCCGCCATGCTCTTCTCCGGCGGCAAGGACTCTGTGGTCATGCTGCACCTGGCCGCCAAGGCCTTCCACCCCGGACCCGTCCCCTTCCCGGTGGTCCACATCGACACCGGCCACAACTTCGAAGAGGTCATCGACTTCCGCGACCGCACCGTCGAGCGGCTGGGCCTGCGCCTGGTGGTCGGCTCGGTCCAGGAGCTCATCGACTCCGGTGAGCTGCAGGAGCGCGCCGACGGCACCCGCAACCCGCTGCAGACGGTGCCGCTGCTCAACACCATCCGGGACAACCGGTTCGACGCCGTCTTCGGCGGCGCCCGCCGGGATGAGGACCGGGCACGAGCCAAGGAGCGGATCCTCTCGCTGCGCGATGAGTTCGGCCAGTGGAATCCGCGCAGCCAGCGGCCCGAGCTGTGGAACCTGTACAACGGCCGGCACACCCCCGGCCAGCATGTCCGGGCCTTCCCCATCAGCAACTGGACCGAGCTTGATGTGTGGCGCTACATCGCCGCCGAGGGCATCGAGCTGCCCCCGCTGTACTACGCCCACCACCGGCAGGTCTTCCGCCGCGACGGCATGATCCGCGCCGTCGGGCCCCACAGCCTGCCCACCGAGGAGGAGCCTGTGGAGACCATGCAGGTGCGCTACCGGACCGTGGGCGATATGTCCTGCACCGGCGCCGTGCTCTCCGAGGCCACCACCAATGAACTCGTCCTCCAGGAGGTCGCCGCCGCCACGGTCACCGAGCGCGGAGCAACCCGTGCCGATGATCGGCTCAGCGAAGCCGCCATGGAAGACCGCAAGAAGGACGGTTACTTTTGATCACCCCGAACTCAGACCAGACCGGCTCGCTGTTCCGGCTGGCCACCGCCGGAAGCGTGGACGACGGCAAATCCACCCTGGTGGGCCGCCTGCTCCACGACGCTCAGGCCATCCTCTCCGACCAGCTGGCCTCAGTGGCCCGCACTTCGGCCGAGCGCGGCTTCGACGCCGGCGAGGCCCCCGGTCAGAGCGACCGTGGCGAGCTGGCGGAGCAGCCGCTGGACCTCGCGCTGCTGACCGACGGCCTGCGCGCCGAGCGCGAGCAGGGCATCACCATCGATGTGGCCTACCGCTACTTCGCCACCGACCGGCGCAGCTTTGTGCTGGCCGACTGCCCCGGCCACGTGCAGTACACCCGCAACACCGTCACCGGCACCTCCACCGCCGATGCCGTGGTGCTGCTGGTGGATGTGCGCAACGGTGTGGTGGAGCAGACCCGCCGGCACCTGGCTGTGGCCACGCTGCTCCGCGTGGAGCATGTGATCATCGCGGTCAACAAGATCGACGCCGTGGACTACTCCGAGGAGGCCTTCCGGGCCGTGGAGCAGGACATCCGCGCCGTGGCCGCCGAGCTGGGCAGCCCGGATCCGCGGGTCATCCCGGTCTCAGCCCTGCACGGGGACAACGTGGTGACCGTCTCCGACCGCACTCCCTGGTACCGCGCCCCGGAGCACCTGGGCCAGGCTCTGCTCCCCATCCTGGAGGAGCTTCCCGACGCCGACACCTCGCTGCGCAGCGAGGAGCCGCTGCGGCTGCCGGTCCAGACCGTCATCCGCCCCCACCAGGACTACCGCGGCTACGCCGGGCAGATCGCCTCCGGCTTCCTCCAACCCGGGGACCGCGTGCGCCTGCAGCCCGGCAGCCACATCACCGAGGTGACCTCGGTGGAGCGCACCGAGCTGCAGACCCAGCTGGCGGGCGGCGAGGGCATGCCCCAGCTGGCCACCCCCGGCGAGTCGGTCACCATCCAGCTCGCCGGAGAGTTCGACGCCGCCCGCGGCACCCTGATCACGGATCCGGAGCGTCCCGCCGCGGAGCTCGACGAGCTGACCACCCGGGTGGCCTGGCTGGCCGACAGCCCGCTGAAGCCCGGGGCCCGGGTGCTGTTCAAGCACGGCACCGCCACCGTCAAGGCCCTGGTCACCGAGATCCACGACCGTCTGGACCTCAGCACGCTGACCTCCGAGGCCGCCGAGGAGCTTCAGCTCAACGACATCGGCACCGTGGAGGTCAAGCTGGCCTCCACTCTGCCGGTGGACGACTACTCGGTGTCCAAGCGCACCGGAGCGGCCCTGCTGATCGACCCCACCGACGGCAACACGTTGGCAGCCGGCATGATCCGCGTCCCCGAGCCGGAGGAGGAGCCTGAAGCTCAGAGTGATGAGGAGTGGCTGTCATCATGAGCACCGTCTCCCTCATCGGCGGCGGCCCCGGAGAGGAGTCGCTGATCACCGAGCGCGGCCGGGAGCTGCTGCAGGCGGCCGACGTCGTCGTGGCCGACCGGCTGGGCCCCCGCGGGCTGCTGGAGGACCTCGCACCGGAGGTGGAGGTCATCGACGTCGGGAAGGCCCCCGGGCATCACAGCACTCCGCAGGAGCAGATCAACGCGCTGCTGGTGGAGCACGCGCTGGCCGGACGGACGGTGGCGCGACTGAAGGGCGGTGACCCCTTCATCCTGGGCCGCGGCTCCGAGGAGCGCGAGCACTGCCGGCGCTACGGGATCGAGGTGGAGGTGGTCCCCGGGATCACCTCGGCGATCTCAGTTCCGGCCGCGGCCGGCATCCCGCTGACCCACCGGGGGATCTCCCGCGGATTCACCGTGGTCACCGGCCACGAGGACCTGGGTGTCATCCCCCGGGCCGAAGGGCATACCCTGGTGATCCTGATGGGTGTGAAGACCCTGCGCCGCACCGCCACCGCGCTGATGGTCAACGGCTTCGCCGCCGAGACCCCCGTGGGGATCGTGGAGGCCGGCTGGACCCCGCAGCAGCGGGTCACCCTGGGCCGGCTGGGCGACATCGCCGATCTGGCGGCACAGCGTCAGGTGGCCAACCCGGCGGTGATCGTGGTCGGTGAGGTGGTCACCCTGGCCGACCACTGGGCTGAGCTCTACCAGCCCGCAGCAGACCTCGCACACACAACGACTTCGCAAAGGCAGCCATGACTGATCGGACACTTCGCATCGCCGTGATCGGCGCCGGCCCCGCCGGTGTCTACGCAGCAGACATCCTCTCCCGCTCCGAACAGGGCGAGCATGTGGAGATCGACCTCTTCGACCGCTACCCCGCGCCCTTCGGGCTCATCCGCTACGGCGTGGCCCCGGACCACCCGCGCATCAAGGGGATCGTCAAGGCCCTGCACAAGGTCATGGAGCGCGGCAAGATCCGCTTCATCGGCAACGTCGACTACGGCACCGACCTCACCCGGGAGGATCTGCAGCGCCACTACGACGCCGTCATCTTCTCCACCGGAGCCATCGACGACGCCGCGCTGAACATCCCCGGCATCGAGCTGGACGGCAGCTTCGGCGCCGCAGACTTCGTCTCCTGGTACGACGGCCACCCCGACTACCCGCGCGAATGGCCGCTGGATGCCCAGAAGGTCGCCGTGCTGGGCAACGGCAATGTGGCCCTGGACGTGGCCCGGGTGCTCTCCAAGCACGCCGACGACCTGCTGGAGACCGAGATCCCGGACAACGTCTACCAGGGTCTGAAGTCCTCGCCCGTCACCGATGTGCACGTCTTCGGCCGCCGCGGCCCCGCCCAGGTGAAGTTCACCCCGCTGGAGCTGCGCGAGCTGGCCCACTCCAAGGACGTGGACATCGTGCTCTACGAGGAGGACTTCGAGTTCGACGAGGCCTCCGATGAGGCCATCAAGACCAACAACCAGGTCAAGACCATGGTCAACACGCTGGCCAACTGGCTGGTGGAGCAGGAGGAGCGGACCGAGCCGGCGTCGCGCCGTCTGCACCTGCACTTCCTGCACTCCCCCGTGGAGATCGGCGGTGACACCGACAGTGGCCGTGACGGCAAGGTCAGCGGCATCCGCTTCGAGCGGCAGGAGCTCGACGGCAGCGGCAACGTCCGCGGCACCGGCGAGTACGTGGACTACGACGTCCAGGCCGTCTACCGGGCCATCGGCTACTTCGGCAGCCCGCTGGCAGAAGTGCCCTTCGACGCCGAGCGCGGCGTCATCCCCAACCAGGCCGGCCGCGTCGTCGACGAGAACGGCGAACACCTGACCGGCATCTACGCCACCGGCTGGATCAAACGCGGCCCGGTGGGCCTGATCGGGCACACCAAGGGCGACGCCTCCGAGACCATCGGATGCCTGCTGGAGGACCTGCCCAGTCTGCCCGCACCGGCCGAACCGGGGGTCGACGTCGTGGAGCTGCTGGAGTCCCGCGGAGTGGAGCCCACCTCCTGGGACGGCTGGATCGCCCTGGACGCCCACGAGCGCTCCCTGGGCGAAGGCTGGGGCGAGCTGCCCGACGGCGGCATCCGCGAACGCGTGAAGGTGGTCCCGCGCGAGGAGATGGTCCGCGTCTCCCGCGCCCTGGAGACTGTGGACGCGGCCGGGAAGGCTGACCGGTGACCTACATCATCGCCCTGCCCTGTGTGGATCTGAAGGACAAGGCCTGCATCGACGAATGCCCGGTGGACTGCATCTACGAGGGCGAACGTTCCCTCTACATCCACCCGGACGAATGCGTGGACTGCGGTGCCTGCGAACCCGTCTGCCCCGTGGAGGCCATCTATTATGAGGATGATCTTCCCGAGGAGTGGTCGGAGTACTACCGGGCCAACGTCGAGTTCTTCGACGACGTCGGCTCCCCCGGCGGTGCGGCCAAACTCGGTCTGATCGAGAAGGATCACGAGGTCATCGCCGCGCTCCCGCCCCAGGAGAGCTGAGGCCCGAGCGCCTCGTCATCCACCGCTGTGCCGTCCTGTTATGAGAGGTAGTCGATGTTCCCTGGTTTCTACGAGGAGATCCACGAGGAGTTCCGTCAGGTCGTCCGGGAATTCGTCACCCGTGAGGTCTCCCCACACTATAGGCAGTGGGATGCGGACCATATGATCGACCGCGCCCTGTGGGAGAAGGCCTCCGAGAACGGGCTGCTCGGCCTGGCCGTGCCCGAGGAGCACGGCGGCATGGGGCTTCAGGACTACCGGTTCCGGATGATCATCGACGAGGAGCTGGCCCGCGCCGATGCCCTCGGCGTGGCCCTGGCCCTGCACCTGCACGACGACTGGGTGCTGCCCGCGGTGCTGCAGTTCGGCACTGAGGAGCAGAAAGCCGGGTGGCTGCCCCGATTCATGGACGCCTCCTTCGTCACCTCCGTGGCCTTCACCGAGCCCGGCGCCGGCTCCGACCTGCGCGGCGTGCGCACCAAGGCTGTGAAGCAGGAGGACGACAGCTGGATCCTCAGCGGCCAGAAGACCTTCATCGGCAACGGCATCTCCGGCGACGGCGCACTGGTGCTGGCACGGACCGACGGCTCCGATGTGAAGGAGCGCGGATCGGCGTCGTCGTTCAGCCTGTTCCTCGTCCAGAAGGAGGACAACCTGGGCTACCGGCCCGGCTCCCAGCTGGAGAAGATGGGGCTCAGAGCCTCCGACACCGCCGAGCTGTTCTTCGACGAGGTCCACATCCCGGCCGAGAACATGATCGGGGCCGAGGGGAAGGGCCTGGAGATCGCCAAGTCGATCCTGCCCCAGGGCCGGCTGGCCGTGGCCGCCGCAGCCACTGTGGTCGCCGGCGAGGCGCTGCGCCAGACCATCAGCTACGTGGGCGAGCGCCAGGCCTTCGACGGCCCGCTGACCCAGTTCCAGAACACCCGCTTCCAGCTGGCAGACCTGCAGACCCGCTTGGAGGTCACCCAGCGCTACATCGCCGCAGCCGTGGACGCCCACAACGCCGGCGAGCTGGACGTGGTCGCCGCCTCCAAGGCCAAGCTCTGGGCCGCTGAGGAGGCGAAGTCCGCCGTGGACACCTGCCTGCAGCTGCACGGCGGCTACGGATACATCCTCGAGTACCCCGTCGCCCAGGCCTACCTGGCGGTGCGGCTGCTGACCATCTTCGGCGGCACCAGCGAGATCCTCCGCGAGACCATCGCGGGGGATGTGCTGGGGTGAGCTGCTGCGGCGTCGGCGTCGGTCGCGCGGTTCCAAGCCCGGGAGGCTGGGGTTTGATCAGATACGCGCGGAATTCCTGCCGAATCGGCTCGAGTTCCGCGCGTATCTGATCACACTCCGCTCGCAAGCAGGACAGAGTGACCCCACCCGGACCGCCGACCGGCACTCACGCAGAGACGAGGGCGGGTTCTCGGGCTGCGGCTCGGTGGGCGGGGCGGAGTTCGGCGTCAGGGTGCGGGGCCACGGTGACCCGGTCCCCCGGGTTCAGGCCCAGCCCACGGGCCTCGGTGCGGGTCAGCTGCACGTGGACCGGGGTCGGCTGCACCGGACCCTGCGCCGTGGCGTCGAGCGTGACCTCCAGGCGGATCTCGAAGCCCACGCGGTTCCAGCGCGTGATCTCCCCGGAGTGCACCCAGCCCAGTTCCGAACCACCCAGCCCGGAGGGCCCGACGCCGGCCGCTCCCCCTGCGCCGGACGCCTCGGAGATCTGGGCTTCCGGGACGATCCGTACGTCGTGGGGGCGCAGCATCGCCTCGCCCAGCTGTGTGGTCTCGCCGATGAACTGGAAGACGAAGTCGCTGGCCGGGTGGTCGTAGATCTCCTCCGGCGTACCGACCTGCTCCACGATCCCCTCGTTGACCACCACGATGGTGTCGGCCACCTCCAGGGCCTCCTCCTGGTCGTGGGTGACGAAGACGCTGGTCACGTGGACGTCGTCGTGGAGGCGGCGCAGCCAGTCGCGCAGCTCCTTGCGGACTTTGGCGTCCAAGGCCCCGAAGGGCTCATCCAGCAGCAGCACCGAGGGGTCGATGGCCAGCGCCCGGGCCAGGGCCATGCGCTGTCGCTGACCCCCGGAGAGCTGGGAGGGCATCTTATGCCCGTGCTGGGAGAGCTGGACCAGGCTCAGCAGCTCCTCCACCCGCTCCCTGATCTGGGCCTTGGGCACTTTGCGGATCTCCAGGCCGAAGGCCACGTTCTTGGCCACGGTCATGTGTTTGAAGGCCGCATAGTGCTGGAAGACGAAGCCGATGTTGCGCTTCTGCGCCGGCAGCACAGTCACGTCCTGCCCGTCGATCTGCACCGTCCCGGTGTCCGGGGACTCCTGGCCGCCCAGGATGCGCAACAGCGTGGTCTTTCCGGAGCCCGAGGGCCCCAGCAGCGCGGTCAGCCCGCCGGAGGGCACCGAGAGGGTGATGTCCTTCAGCGCGGCAAAGTCCCCGTAGCTCTTGTTCAGTCCCTGGATCTCGATGCCCACGGCAGTCTCCTCTACAGCTCTATCGCTTCTCAGACGGTCGGAGGATGGTCACGATGACCAGTGCGGCCACTGCGATCAGGGCCAGCAGGAAGCCCACCGCATAGGCGTGCCCGGTCTCGAATCCCTGGTGCAGGCGCTGCACGGCGATCGTGGCGGTCTCGGTCTGGCCCACCACGCCCCCGGAGACGATCACCACGGCGCCGAACTCGCCCACGGCCCGGGCCAGGGTCAGCACGATCCCATAGGCCGCCGCCCAGCGGATGCTCGGCAGGGTGATCCGACGCAGCACCTGGAAGCCGCTGGCGCCCAGGGACTTCGCCGCCATCTCCTGCTCGGTGCCCACCTCCTGGAGCACCGGCACCACAGCCCGCAGCACCAACGGCAGCGAGATGAAGGTGACCGCCAGAACGATGCCCGGGAAGGAGAAGATCAGCCGGATGCCCAGGTCGAACAGCGGCCCGCCCAGCACCCCGTGGATGGGCCCGTAGGCCAGCAGCAGGGACAGCCCGACGACGATCGGGGACACCGAGGTGGGCAGGTCCAGCAGGGCCGAGAGCGCCCGCTTGCCGGGAAACTCGTAACGGACCAGCAGGATCCCCACGGTGATCCCGAAGACGGTGTTGAGCACCACCGCCCAGGCCGTGGCGGCCAAGGTCACCTGCAGGGCGTACTGGATGGCCGGGTCCTGCAGCGCGGAGACCAGGTAGTTCTCCCCGGAGAAGAAGGTCTCCTGGACCACCCGCCACAGCGGCCAGCCCACCAGCAGGAACAGATAGACCACCACGAGCAGCTGGCGCAGGTTCAGTCCCCGGCCCAGGTCATCACGGATGGTCCCCTCTGCGCCGGTGCGCTGGGCAGGGGTGCGCAGCGCAGAGGCTCCCCGGGCGGCGTCTGGCTGGGCGGCGTCGGGCTGGGCTGTCTCAGGCATGCCGACTCACCCTCCGGGAGATCAGGTCCAGGACGAGGATGGCGCTCAGCGCCACCAGCAGCAGGAAGACCGCCACCGAGGCCGCGGCCGCCGTGTTGTCCACCTCGATATAGGACTGGATGCGGATGGGCGCACCCTCGGAGACGTTGGGCCGATTACCGGTGAGCAGCACCAGCGCACCGAACTCCCCGACGCCGCGGGCGAAGGACAGCGTGGCCCCTGCGGCGATGGCCGGAGCCAGTGCGGGCAGCACCACGCGACGGAAGTTGGTGGCCCGGGTGGCGCCCAGAGATTCGGCGGCCTGCTCGACCTCCTCATCCATGGCCATGAGCACCGGCTGCACGGTGCGCACCACGAAGGGCAGAGTCACGAAGAGCACCGCCAGGAACACCGAATAGGGGGTCCCCAACACGTCGATACCCACCGGACTGCCCGGACCGTAGAGGCTCAGCAGCACCAACCCGGCCACCAGCGAGGGCAGGGCGAAGGGGATGTCGATCAGCAGCTCGATCAGCCGCTTGCCTGGGAAGCGGTCGCGGACCAGCACCCAGGCGATCAGCGTGCCCATCACGATGTTCACCGCCGTGGCCGCGGCCGCCGCGGTCAGGGTCAGCCGGATGGCGTTGGCGGTCTGCTGGTTGGTCAGCACCTCCCACATGTAGCCCAGCCCGTGCTCGCCGGCGGCCACGAAGACCAGGGCCAGCGGGATGAGCACCAGCAGGCTGAACCACAGGACGCTGACGCCCAGTGCGGCGGAAGCCGGCAGGTTCAGCGTGGTGCGCAGACCACGGCCGCGCCGGCCGGACCCGACGCCGCGCCCGCGTCGGGAGGTGGCCTGTTCCGGGGCGGAGGCCCGGCTGTCCGGCGCGCTGGAAGGAGAGGTGGTCGGAGTCATGGCAGCCTCAGTTCAGTCCTGACCCTTCGATGATCTCGGTGATGGTCCCGTCCTCGTCGAAGAAATCGTCCACCACCTGGTCCCAGCCGCCGAGATCCTCGTCGATGGTGGCCAGCCGCTCAACCTCCGGGAAGGGGTCCGAGGGGTCGCCTGCGCCCTCGATCTCCCCGATCTCCGCCTCATCGGCCGCATAGTCGATGGGCCTGAAGCCGAAGTCAGCGTAGATCTCCTGACCGGCGGGGCTCACGGCGAAGTCGAGGAACTCGCGGGCCTCCTCCGGGGCCTCCTCGGTGACCGCGGCGGCGTTCTGGATGAGCAGCGAGCGGTCCGGGACGATGTAGTCGTACTCCTCCCCCTGCTGCAGGCCCAGGATGGCCTCGTTCTCATAGGAGAGGAGGACATCGCCGGTGCCGTCCAGGAAGGAGGTGGTGGCGTCGCGCCCTGATCCGGGGAAGGCCACGATGTTCTCCACCACGTCTTCGGTGAACTCGTCGGCTTCCTGCTCGGTGCCGCCGGCCTGGATCTGGGAGAGGTAGGCGGCCAGGATGTTCCAGCGGGCCGCCCCGGAGGACCCGGGGTTGGGGGTGACCACTTCGACGTCTTCGCGGACCAGGTCCTCCCAGTCGGTGATGTCATCGGGGTTGCCCTCGCGGACCACCAGCACCACCACAGAAGTGGTGACGTGGCCGTCCCAGGCGTTGTCGTTCCAGTCCTGGGCCACCAGGCCCTGGTCGGCGAGCCGGCTGACATCAGGCTCGATGGAGAAGTGGACGAAGTCGGCGGGCTGGCCGTTTCCCACGGCTCGGGACTGGTCTCCGGAGGCTCCGTAGGACTCGGCCTGGGCGAGGCCTTCGCCGGCAGATGTCTGAGTGAAGGCGTTGAACACTTCACTGTTGGCCTCGGCGGGGGAACCATAGCCGACGACGTTGAGCTGGTCGCCGGCGCCCATGCAGCCGGTCATCAGCACAGCGGACCCTGCGGCCGCGGTGAGGCAGGTCCACCTGCGGGTGCCCGCTGTAGCCATCGCTGCCGTCCTCTCTGCTGATGATCCGTGTCCGCCTGGCGTTCACGCTAGAGGAAAACGGAGGGCCGTCACAGCACTCGTGTTACAAAAGTTCATAAATGTTCATGCATTCATTCCTGCGCTCCTCCTGTGGCAGATTGGAGGATCGAGGGCGGTGGAAACACCTCGCGCCGACTCCTGTGTGAAAGGAAGAGAAAAGATGTCGAAGGACTTCTCCCAGTACTCCAACCCTGAGGCTCTGGTCTCCACCGAGTGGGTGGCCGAGCACAAGGATGACGAGAACGTCGTGCTGCTCGAGTCCAATGAGGATGTGCTCCTCTACGAGACCGGCCACATCCCCGGCGCTCACAAGATCGACTGGCACACCGACCTCAACGACCCAGTGACCCGCGACTTCATCGACCCCGAGCAGTTCGCGGCCTTCGCCTCCAAGCTGGGCATCACCCCGGAGTCCACCGTGATCTTCTACGGAGACAAGTCCAACTGGTGGGCCGCCTACGCCCTCTGGGTCTTCACCCTGTTCGGCCACAAGGATCTGCGCCTGATCGACGGCGGCCGCCAGAAGTGGACCGACGAGGGCCGCGAGCTCACCACCGATGTGCCCACTCCCACCCCGTCCACCTACCCGGTCCCGGCCACCCGTAACGACGCCGAGTTCCGCGCCTACCGCGAGGACGTGCTGGGCTCAATCGGCAAGGCGCCCCTGGTGGATGTGCGCTCCCCCGCCGAGTACACCGGTGAGGTGACCTCCGCACCGGGCTTCGAGGACAAGGAAGGCGCGCTGCGCGGCGGCCACATCCCCACTGCCGCTTCGGTGCCGTGGGCCCGTGCCGCCAACGAGGACGGAACCTTCAAGTCCCGCGAGGAACTGGAGGCCATCTACCAGGAGGAGGCCGGCGTCGGGAAGGCTGATGAGGTCATCGCCTACTGCCGCATCGGCGAGCGCTCCTCCCACACCTGGTTCGTGCTGCAGCACCTGCTGGGCTACGACAAGGCGCGCAACTACGACGGCTCCTGGACCGAGTGGGGCAACGCAGTGCGTCTGCCCATCGTGGTCGGTGAGGAGCGCGGCGAGGCACCGGCACGGTGACTTCGCAGAGCACAGCAGCTCAGACCGGCGGGGCGGCCGGGGCCAGTGCGGCCCAACCCAGCGCGGCCGCCGCCGCCCCGCTGGCTGAGATCTTCGAGGAGTTCCGGGCAGTCCCTGATCAGCAGCGGCTGAAGCTGCTGCTGGACTACGCCAACCGGCTGCCCGAGCTGCCGGAGGCCTACCGCGAGAACTTCCACCAGATGGACGAGGTTCTCGAGTGCCAGACTCCGCTGTTCCTGGCCACGGAGTTCCGCGATGAGGACCGCACGGCTGAGTTCTTCTTCGCCGCGCCGGAAGAGGTCCCGACCACCCGCGGCTTCGCCTCCATCATCCAGCACGGGTTGAGCGGGCAGAGCTATGACGCGATCCTGGGCGCCCCGATGGACATCGGCGAGCAGCTGGGCATGGGACGGGTCATCGCGCCGCTGCGGCTGCGCGCGGTCAGCGCCATGTTCGGCCGGGTCCGCCGCAGCGTGGAGGGCCACATCAGCTGAACCACAGACCAGGGGTGGGGCTCGGCCGGAGCTGGGCGGCCCGGGCCGGGTCTCACCTCGTATCTCGCGTGCGGGGTATCTCGCGTGCGGGCGCCGTCGTGAAGCACCCGCCGCACCACCCTCGTTTTACCAAGCAGAACTCAGAGAACCCCTGCAGATTCGGGCAGGTAAAGCTAGAACCGGCTGGTAAAGCGAGAGTTTCGCGTCTCCAGGAGTCGGAACGGGCTCCTGGGGACGCCTCCCTCCCTGGACCATGCAGAATAGAGGCATGGCAGAGACTTCCAGCGACGCCGTCGTCGCGGCATTGACCGAATCCCTCGGTGATCTGGTCATCACCGATCCCGCCCTGCGCGCCCAGAAGGCCCAGGACCGTTCCTATCACCCGGGCGAACCGCCGCTTGCCGTGGTTCGGCCGTCCAGCACCGAGGAGGTGGCCGCAGCGGTGCGGATCTGCTCGCTGCACAACACTCCGGTGGTCCCCCGCGGCTCCGGCACTGGGCTGGAGGGCGGATCCACCACCAGCGCACAGAGCATCTGCCTGGACCTCTCCCCGATGGACCAGGTCATCGAGATCGCCGCCGATGACATGTACGCCAAGGTCCAGGCCGGTGTCATGAAGTCCTCGCTGAACACTGCCCTGCAGCCCCACGGCCTGATGTTCCCCGTGGGACCCGGAGTGGACGCCAGCGTGGGCGGAATGACCTCCACCAGCGCCAGCGGCACCACCGCCGTCAGCTACGGCACGCTGAAGGAGAACGTCATCGGGCTGACCGCCGTGCTGGCCGACGGCACAGTGGTCACCACCGGCGGGATCACCAAGAAGTCCTCGGCCGGCTATGACCTCACCCATCTGCTGGTGGGCGCGGAGGGCACACTCGGGGTCATCACCGAGGTCACCGTGAAGGTCCACCCCATCCCGGAGACCGCCCAGGTCAGCATCTGGTCCCTGCCCACTCTGGCCGCGGCCACCGAGCTGGTGGTCGCCGCGCTGCGCTCCTCGCTGCGGATCGCCCGGGTGGAGCTGCTCGATGAGCTGACCATCGGCGCCCTGGCCGACCACAACGGCATGACCTTCCCGGTGGCACCCACGCTGATGGTGGAGTTCGAGGGCAACGACGCCGATGTGGCCGCCCAGTTCGCCCAGTTCAGCGCCCTGGCCGGGACGTATGCGGCCACACTGGCCGACCAGGCCACCGACCCGGCAGAGTCCGCGCGGATCTGGCAGGCCCGCCATGATGCGCTGCCGGCGTCGTTGTCTCTGATCCCCGGCTCCACCCCGATGATCTCGGATGTCTGCGTGCCCATCTCCCGGCTGGCCGAGGCGGTGCTGGCCGCCAAGCAGGACGTGGACGAGGCCGGACTGATCGCGCCGATCGTCGGGCATGTGGGTGACGGGAACTTCCACGTGGCCTATGTGCTGCCGCCGGAGGACGTCGAGACCTTCGAGAAGGCCAAGGCCATCAATCAGCAGGTGGTGGCCCGCGCGCTGGAGGCCGGCGGCACCTGCACCGGCGAGCACGGGATCGGCAGCGGCAAAGTCACCTCCATGGCCGAGGAACACGCCTCGGCCATCCCGGCCATGCTGGCGATCAAGCAGGCCCTGGACCCGCAGAACATCATGAACCCCGGCAAGGTCGTGCCGGACACCGGCCTATGACTCCTAGCCTGTGACCCAGGTTTCAACATGTCCCTGCGTGACGGGTCCGGCGTCGGGCCGGCTGTGGAAACCTAGAATGAGTCCATGCCCAGCTCCCCGTGGAATCCGGGGGCGTATCTGACCTACGCCTCGGAACGCACTCAGCCCTTCATCGACCTGCTCCAGCGCACCCAACGCCCGGAGGCCGTCACCATCATCGACCTGGGCTGCGGCCCCGGCAACGGCATGCCCATCCTGCGGGCCATGTACCCCCACGCCCAGATCATCGGGGTGGACTCCAGTGCGGAGATGCTCGAGCGCGCCGCCGCCTCCACTGAGGCCGACGCCGGCATCCGCTACGTCCACGCCGACATCCGCGACCTCAGCCTGGGGGCCCTCGGACTGGAGCAGCCCGCTGACCTGGTGGTCTCCAATGCGGCCCTGCAGTGGTTGCCCGACCACCGCGCCCTGCTCCCTCGGCTCATGGAGCTGGTGGCCCCCGGCGGTGCCCTCTCGGTGCAGGTTCCCGGCAACTTCAACGCGCCCAGCCACCAACTGCTGGCCGAGTATGCGGCCAAGCCCGAGTTCGCCCGTCACATCGACCCGGACTCGCTGCTGCAGCCCACCGCTGAGCCGACCGACTACATGCACGACGTCGCTCAGCCCGGGTGGACCGTGGACGCCTGGGAGACCCGCTACCACCACGTCCTGCAGGGCGAGGATCCGGTCTTCCAGTGGATCTCCTCCACTGCCGCACGCCCGGTGCTGCAGGCGCTTCCCGACGCCGAGCGTGAGCAGTTCATCGCCGACTACGCCGCTGCACTGCGCGAGGCCTACCCGCAGAGCCGCATCGGCACCATCCTTCCGTTCCGGCGCCTGTTCTTCATCGCCCGACGCCAGGGCTGAACACCTGAGACCGCGGACCCTGGAGAGCGCGAACGGCGAATATCGCCTCTCCAGGGTGAACCGGTATCGTCGGGGCCTGTGACTACCGCCAGCGTCCCCCGCACACCACTGGTCATCCTGAGCACCTTTGTGGTGGTCAGCCTCGCCTTGGGCTGGCTGATCGCCACACCGCTGGTCCTGCTGGACCCCACAGAACTGGCGGAGGCCCCCATGGATGCCTACTACAACCTGTTCATGCTCACCCCGGCAGTGGCCGCCGTCGTCGCCTATCTGCTGGAGCGCCGCCAGAGCGTGACCACCCTGTACGGACACATCACCGACGACGACGCCGACCGCTTCCGTCCGCAGAAGCTGGTCGACGCCCTGGGCATCACCCCGCTGCGCCCGGTGGGCCGGCTGCTGGGCTGGAGCGTGCTGGCGCTGCTCATCTTCTTCGTCTTCAGCCTGGCCGCCCTGCCGCTGGGCGGACTGCTGGGGGTCTATCCCTTCGACTCCTCCATGCCGATCTTCGTCCAGGACCTGGGCACCCGGCTGGGCCATGACCCCACGGAGTTCATCGCCACCGGCCTGCTGGTCGAGGCCGGAGTCATCTTCGGCATGGCCGCAGCCCTGGTCTTCCTGCACGCCGGCCAGGAGATGGGCTGGCGCGGCTACCTCTACCCGCGGCTGCAGCAGCGTTGGGGCGTGCTGCCCGCAGTGGGACTGACCGGCCTGGCCTCGGGCCTCTGGTACGCCCCGCTGCTGTCGGTGGGCTTCTTCTACGACCAGACCGCGCTCTTCGAGGCGCTGGTCCTGATGCTCGGCTTCTGCACCATCATCGGCGGCCTGCTGGCTTGGTTGCGTATGCGCTCAGGCTCCATCTGGCCTGCGGCCTTCGCTCAGTCCATGATCACCGCGGCCACTGTGCTGCACTACTGGTTCTCTGAGTTCGGCGGGAACATCGACTTCCGCATGGCCACGCTGCAGGGCTGGTCCGGCTGGATCATCCCGGCCGTGGTGCTTGCGGTGCTGCTGCTCTTTCGGAAGAAGACCTTCGCCTTCCCGGTCCGCTGAGCCCGCTGCCCCTCCCCTCTTCCGTTTGGTTGGCGCGCAGGTGTCGGAATAGGCGCATTTTCGGGCCCTTTCCGACACCTGCGCGACAACTGAACGGCAAGAAGGCAGCACTGAGGGCCCGGGAGTGTGAACTCGACCGGACCCTCAGGCTTCCGTTCCCACCAGGTGGGTCTGTGCGTCAGCGGCCGTCGCTCAGCTGACCTCCTCCTCCATCAGATCGATCTGATCGGCGAGGATCTCGTCGATGTCCTCGGGCTCCTCGAAGGACTCCCCGATAACCATCACGTGGTTGTTGCCGAAGCTCTGGCCGGCCATGTAGAAGTACCCGTCGACATCGCCGTCCTGGTACCGCATCTGCACGCCGTTGCCGCCATCGATCAGCTCGTACTCGATCTCGATGCCCGGCCCCTCGGTGACAGTGCCGCACTCGTCCACGACGTCCTCGTAGTAGCCGTCGAAGAAGTCGTGTTCCTCAGGGGTGCTCACCAGCATGGTGTAGGCCGTCTGGCCCTGCGCCTCCGCGGTGTACTCCACCGCCGACTGTGCGTCCTCCTCAATGTCATCCACAGCCTCGATGGCGTCATTGCACTCCTGAGAGGCGGCACTCATGTCCAGATTGAAGTTCTTATAGAAGCTGGCGTCACTGTGCTGATCAAAGGCGACCTGCGGCTCCTCCTCGAACTCCCAGCCGGTGGGCAGCTCGTCCTCGGTCAGAGCCACCTCGGTGAGCACCGACGCGCCCAGAGGGCCCGCGAAATCGCCCTCGGAACCGGAGTCGGCGTCGTCACCCTCGCCCTCATCCAGCGGATCCTCGTCGTCATCCTCGTCATTCAGGGGATCCTCATCGTCCTCATCCCCCGCGTCGAAGGCATCCTCGATGTCCTCGAAGCCTTCGATTCCCTCCAGCCGCTCAGCCAGCTCCTTAAGCATCTCCAGGTAGTCCTCCTGGCTGAAGCCGGATCCCACGGCCTCCGGAGAGGAGGCATGGGCGCCGGCGACGCCGAAGGTGCTGGTCAGCGCGAAGGCCGCCATTCCGGCGCCCAGTCGGGCAGACGCCCGACGACGGCGACCCTGCGCCTTTTCTGCGCGCTTCAGCTCAACAGTCTGGTCGGTGATGGTCTGGTCAGTCTCAGCGGTGATGCGGTCCATGACTCTTCCCTTTCGCTCCGCACGGTCACTCCCGGCTTCGCGGAAGCAATTTGCTTACGTTGCAATAGTAATCATAAAGGTTTTGCCGATGCAACCCGAGCTGCGAACTTTCCGCTGAGAAATTTTCGACATACCTGCTTTACACAGGCGACAAAGCAGGGAAACGCCGCTCTCCTACGCTGGTCTCACAGTGGTGATGGACCGAGCGGAATGGATCTGAGAAGGAACGATGATGGAACGGGGTGCACGTGAGCGATGACAGAGACTGCACCTGAGGTCGCCGACGACGACTACTCGCTCAGTATGCGCACGCGCTCCGGAGAGCTGGAGATCGTGGGCAATGAGGTGCGCCTGCCGGAGCCCCATCAGGAGCCGATCCGCCTGGCCCCCGGCCCGCTGGCACTGATGCGCGTGCTCGTCAAGGCCCAGGGTGCAGTTCTCTCCCGCAATCATCTGCTGACCGTGCTGCCGCACTGCGGCTCCGAGCACGCCCTGGAGATGTGGGTGTCACGGCTGAGGCGCTCCCTGCCCGACCCGGAGATGGTCAAGACAGTGGTCAAACGCGGCTACCGCCTCGCCGTCTGAGCAGCAGCCCTCAGGAGGAGCTGCGGACGAAGGTCAGATCGAAGATCTTCCGTCCCACGTTCAGCGCTTTGGCCTCGAAGCCGGTGAGGGTGCGTCCGGCGAACCGAGGTGCCCATCCGCCGTCGTGGTCCAGTGCCTCCTCCAGCGGCAGTGGAGCGGTCTCCTTGCCCAGACTGGCGGCGTCGAGGTCTCCCAACCGGACCTCGGTCAGCGGGGACCCCTCCCCGGCCCCTTCCCCCGCGTGGGGGTTCACGAAGTGCTCGGAGGCGGAGATCAGCTCGCGCATCTGCACCGCATAGGAGGACCAGTCGGTGGCCAGACGCCAGATGCCACCCTCGGGCAGGACGCGGGCGGCGCGCTCGATGAACTCCTCCTGGACCAGGCGGCGCTTATTGTGCTTCTTCTTATGCCACGGGTCTGGGAAGAAGATCCACAGCTCGGCCAGGGCGCCTGCCGAGATGAGCTTGTCCAAGACCTCCGGGGCGTTGGCCACGGCCACGCGCACATTGGTCAGCCCCTCGCGGCGCAGCCGGCTGGCCAGCTGGGCGGCACCGGGACGGTAGACCTCCACGGCGATGAAGTCGTTCTCCGGGTTGTCGGCCGCGGCATGGGCCACCGCCTCGCCGGAGCCGGAGCCGATCTCCAGGATCAGCGGGGCCGTGCGGCCGAACTCGGCCTCCCAGTCGATGCTGAACCCATCGGCCACCGAGGTGTCGTGATCACCGTGCGGGATGTCGAGCAGCTCGTGGCCCAACGCGGCATCCCAGGCGCGCTGGTAGCTGGGCTTGAGCCGGTTGCTGCGGCGGACGAAGGAGAAAGGGTGGCGCAGGGGACGCTTGGCAGGTTCAGTCATCAGGAGCCAAGGATATCGTGTGCGCCGCTGAGGAACTCATGCAGCAGCGGTCCGTTGGTGGAGCCGCCGAACTCACCCTCCTCCAGGAAGATCGCCACGGCCAGGTCTCCCTGGACGGCGATCACCCAGGTGTGGGCGTAGGTGTCGTCGCCGTCGCCGGCTTCTGCGGTGCCGGTCTTGGCGTAGACATGCTCTCCGGGCACCTCCTCCATGCTCTCCAGCGTGCCGAAGGAGACCGTATCGGTCATCAGGGTCAGCAGGTCCTCACCCTCCTCCTCGCTCAGGCCCTCGCCCTCGCGGGGCTCATCCGGGACTGCCAGATGCGGGTGGACCGTCTGGCCGGCGCCGATGGAGGCGGCCACTGTCGCCATACCCAGCACCGAGGCCTCCACCTCACCCTGACCGAAGAGGTTGGCCGCGTGAAGATTGCCCTCGCTGTCATCCGGGACCGAGCCCTTGATGGCGGGAACGCCGATGCCCATATCATTGTCCAGGCCCAGGTCCAGGGCCGCCTGGGCCACCTCCTCGGAGGTGACGTCATCATAGGCGGCGGCGAAGAGGGTGTTGCAGGAGGCAGCCACCGCATCACGGAAGGGCAGAGTGCCCACGTATTCGCTCGGGTAGCCCGGCACATTGCCGAATTCCTGGCCGTGGACCACAGTGCTGTTCGGGCAGCTGACCTGGGAGTCCGGGGTCAGGCCGTCGCGCAGCATGGCCAGGGCCGAGACCACCTTGAACGTGGAGCCGGGCGCATAGGTGGACTGGGTGGCGTGCTCCACCTGGCCGCCGTCGGGGTTGTGGCTGGCCGAGGCCAAGATCCCGCCGTCGGAGGGCCGGACGGCCACCAGGGAGGCGGTGACGTCCTGATCGTCCACGAGCTCCTGGGCCAGGTCCTGCATCCGCGGGTCCAGGCTGGTCTCCAGATCCTCGCCGGCCTCGGCGTCCAGGGAGAAGACCTCTTGGCCGTCCATCTCGATGCTGATCCCCGGGGCGCCGCGCAGCCGCTCATCATGAACCGACTGCAGCCCGCCCATGCCGACCATGTCACCGGCCAACAGCGTGGGGTCCTCCTCCAGGTGGTCTGCAGTGACCGGACCCACCCGGCCCAGCAGCAGCGGGGCGAAGTCGGAGGACTCGGCCAGCGGCATCTGGTCCTCATGGGCCACTGCGCCGGGGATGGCCTCCAGCTCGGCGGCAGTGACGGCGTCGGAGTCGCGGCGGTGGACGATGGCCTCCACGAAGGCCTCATCGCCGTGGGCGAGCACCGACTCGGCATACTCCTCAGCGTCGATTCCCACCAGCTCGGCCAGCTCCTCGGCGGCCGCGCGCTGGGTGTCCTCATCCGGGGTGCCCTCGCCCAGCTGGGTCTTATCGATGCCGATCCGCAGCACATCGCGCTCATAGACCATGGCGGTGCCGGCGTCGTCCATGATGCGGCCGCGCTCGGCGGCCACCGTGTTCAGCCCCACAGTCTCATACCCGCCGTAGCTGGGGTAGATGACCTCGGTGCCGGCGTCGAGCTGCCAGGACTCGGCGTCCTCGCTGTAGATGAAGGTGGCCGCAGTCTCGTACTCCCAGGCCTCGTCCTCCACGCCCAGGGGCTCCAGATCCCAGCTGTGGTGCAGCTGGACATCCGCAGTGGGCGGCTGAGGAGACTCCTCCTCCGGCTCGTCCAGCTCGATCTCACCCACAGTGATCTCAGGGCTCAGGTCATCCAGGGGACCACGGAGGTTCTCGACGCCGTCCACCAGCTCCGCCACGCCGCCGCTGCGCATCTCGACGCCGCCGAAGTCACCGGAGGTCAGGGCATCGGCCAGAGCCGCCGCGTCCTGGTCGATGAGATCGGCCGCATCCTCGGAGCAGCCGGACAGGACCAGGAGCGCCGCAACACCCAGAACGGGAGCTGAACGTGAGCTGGAGAAACGCATGCCCCCAGTATGGATCACACCGGGGACATGCAGCAGAAGATGTCAGCGGTCCCGCCACAGGACCATGGCCTGAGTGCGCGGACGGGGCCTGCGGCCACGGGCCACAGTGACCACATCACCGTGGGGCCCGACGGCGAAGACGCGCGGCTTGGTGGAGTGGCGCTCGGCCTCGCGCAGCTCGTAGCGCAGCTCGTCCACCGTCTCCTCCAGCTCCTCCACGCGGTTCTGCAGCTGCAGGATCCGACGGATCCCCTCTAGGGAGACGCCCTCCTGGGAGAGCTGCTGGATCTGGCGCAGCTGGTCCACGTCATAGGGAGAATAGCGCCGGTGGCGTCCACCCTGACGGCGCGGGATGACCAGGCCCATGCGGTCGTACTGGCGCAGGGTCTGGGGGTGCATATCAGCCAGCTCGGCGGCCACGGAGATCACGAACAGCGGGAAATGCCGCTGCTCCGGCTCCGACATCCGGGGGTCCTCCGCCATCTGTGCCTCCTTCAGCCCCTATTCTCCCGCGTGAAGCGACTGTCTTCTAGACTGCGGCCTTCTCCTCGAGTCCCTCCCGGGGGTCGATGCTGCGAGTAGCCTCAGCATAGGCCCGGACGGCCTCCAACGCCTCCTCCGGCAGGTCCTTGGGGACCTGGACGTCCACGACGACGAGCATGTCGCCCTGGCTGTTCTTCCGGCGGATCCCGTGGCCCTTCAGGCGCAGCACCTTGCCGGAGCCGCTGCCGGCCGGGACCTTGATCTTGACCTTCTCGCCGTGGACGGTGGGGACCTCCACCGTGGTGCCCAGGGCCGCCTCGTCGAAGGAGACGGGCAGGTGCACGCGGATGGTGTCGCCGTCGCGCTCGAAGAAGCGGTGCGGGCTGATGCTGACCTCCACCAACAGATCGCCGGCACCGCCGGGACCCTGCTGGCCCTTGCCCTTGACCCGGACCTTCTGGCCGTCCTTGACTCCGGCGGGGATGCGCACATCGATGACGCTGCCGTTCTGCTCGCGCAGACCCACAGTGGTCCCGCGGACGGCGCCGGAGAAGGAGATGGTGGTCTTGGCGGTGCGGTCAGCACCCTTGGCGGGGGCTCCGCCGCCGAAGCGGCCGCCCATCCCGCCGAACAGGTCTGCGAAGTCGGGGCCTCCTCCGAAGCGGCCGCCGCCGGTGCCCGGGGCTCCGCCGCCGAAGAGGTTCCCGAAGAGGTCTTCGAAGCCGCCGCCTCCGCCTCCGCCTGCGGGGCTGCCGGAGAAGCGGGCGCCCGAGCCCATAGCTCGGATGGCGTCGTACTGTTCACGCTGCTCCGGATCGGAGAGCACAGTGTTGGCTTCGGAGACGTCCTTGAACTTCTGCTCGGCCGCCTCGTCACCGGGGTTCTTATCCGGGTGGTACTGGCGGGCGAGCTTGCGGTACGCCTTCTTGATCTCTTCCTCGGAGGCGTCCTTGGAGACGCCCAGAATGGCGTAGAAGTCCTTCTCGACCCAATCCTGTGAGGCCACTGGAGCGCCTCCCTCCTTCGTGAAGTCTGTGTCTGTGGGATCCGAGCGGGGTTTCGGCCCTCATGACCGGTCATCCGGTCTCATGAGGGCCGAGACCCCTGCTCAGATCACGCGATCACTCTGCCGGACCGCTGGAGACCATCACCTGGGCGGCGCGCAGCAGGCGCTCCCCGTGACGGTAGCCCGAACGCAGCACCACGGCTACGTGATCGGCCTCGATCTCCTCATGCGGCTGCTGCATGATCGCCTCGTGGATGGTCGGGTCGAAGGCGACGCCGACCTCATCGATCCGCTCGAGGCCCTGCTGCTGCAGGACGGTCTCGAGACGGTTGGCGATGTGGGCGAAGGGCCCGTCCTCGAGGTCGCCGGCCTGGCGTGCCGCGGAGATGTCGTCGAGCACCGGCATCAGCTCAGTGATGACCTGGCCGATGGTGCGCTCCTTCTCTGTGGCACGGTCCCGGTCCACGCGACGCCGGTAGTTGACGTACTCCGCCTGGAGACGCTGCAGGTCTGCCTGCAGCTCGGCCTCCCGGTCGGAGGCCGCCTCAGCGGCCACCTCACCTTCGGGCACCTCCTCGACGACGGCGTCGGCCTCCTGGCCGGCGGCGCCGAGGATCTCCTCGGCAGCGCTCACCACTGCGTCGGCATCCTCATCGGCCGAGGCGACCTCGGGCTCCTCGGCTGCGACTGCGGCGTCGTCGGCGGGGTCTTCTGCCGGTGCCTCCGGATCGGTGCCGTGGACGTCCTGGGACTCAGGCTCCATGCCCTCCGGCGCCGAGCTCTCCGGGCCCGTGCCCTCAACGGTCGGGTCCTGCTCAGTCCGGTCCCGGTCATCCGGGGTGTTCGGGTTCTGGTCTGACATGAGTCAGGCCCCCTTACTTGGTCTCGGAGTTCTCGTCCTCGTCGACGACCTCGGCGTCGACGATGTCCTCGTCTTCGGCCGGAGCATCGCCTGCCGGGGCGCCCTCGGCACCTTCGGCGCCGCCCTGGGCGTAGAGGTGCTCACCGATCTTGACCTGGGATGCCTGCAGCTTCTCGAATGCTGCGTCGACCTCCTCGTCGTTCTCGGTGCCCTCCAGAGCCTGCTTCAGAGCGTCGACGTCGGCCTGGACCTCGGTCTTGACCTCCTCGGGCAGCTTCTCATCGTTGTCCTTGAGCAGCTTGTCCACGGAGTAGGCGCTGGCCTCTGCGGCGTTGCGCTTCTCAGCGGCCTCGCGGCGCTTCTTGTCCTCTTCGGCGTGCTGCTCGGCGTCGGCCACCATACGGTCGATGTCCTCCTTGTCCAGGGAGGTGCCGCCGGTGATGGTCATGGACTGCTCGGTGCCGGTGCCCTTGTCCTTGGCGGAGACGTGGACGATGCCGTTGGCGTCGATGTCGAAGGTGACCTCGATCTGCGGCACACCGCGCGGAGCCGGTGCGATGCCGGTCAGCTCGAAGGTGCCCAGCGCCTTGTTGTCGCGGGTGAACTCACGCTCACCCTGGAAGACCTGGACGGCCACCGAGGGCTGGTTGTCCTCCGCGGTGGAGAACACCTCGGAGCGCTTGGTCGGGATCGCAGTGTTGCGCTCGATCAGCTTGGTCATCACACCGCCCTTGGTCTCGATGCCCAGGGACAGCGGGGTGACGTCGATGAGCAGCACGTCCTTGCGCTCACCGGCCAACACGCCGGCCTGCAGAGCCGCACCGACGGCGACGACCTCGTCCGGGTTCACGGACTTGTTGGCCTCCTTGCCGGAGAGCTGCTTGACCAGATCGGCCACCGCGGGCATACGGGTGGAGCCGCCCACGAGGATCACGTGGTCGATCTCGGAGATCTTCACGCCGGCCTCACCGATGACGTCGTTGAACGGCTTCTTGGTGCGGTCCAGCAGGTCCGAGGTCATGTCTTCGAACTTGGCGCGGGACAGGGTCTCATTGACGTGCACCGGGACGCCGTCGCTCTGGGTGGCGTAGGGGATGTTGATGGTGGCGCTGGAGGCGGAGGAGAGCTCCTTCTTGGCGCGCTCAGCCTCTTCCTTCAGACGCGGGACGGCGATCTTGTCCTTGGAGAGGTCCACGCCCTCCTTCTGCTTGACCTGCTCGACCAGCCAGTCGATGATCCGCTGGTCCCAGTCGTCGCCGCCCAGGCGGTTGTCGCCTGCGGTGGAGCGGACCTGGATGGTGGAGAAGTCGTCCTCGTCCTTGCCGACCTCCAGCAGGGAGACGTCGAAGGTGCCGCCGCCGAGGTCGAAGACGAGGATGAGCTCGTCCTCCCTGCCTTTGTCCAGGCCGTAGGCCAGAGCAGCGGCAGTGGGCTCGTTGACGATGCGGGAGACCTTCAGGCCTGCGATCTCGCCGGCCTCCTTGGTGGCCTGGCGCTCGGCGTCGTTGAAGTAGGCGGGCACGGTGATGACAGCCTCGGTGACGTCCTCGCCCAGGTAGGACTCGGCGTCGTGCTTGAGCTTCATCAGGGTGCGGGCAGAGATCTCCTGCGGGGTGTACTTCTTCTCGTCCACCTCCGTGGTCCAGTCGGTGCCCATGTGGCGCTTGACCGAGGCGTAGGTGCGGTCCGGGTTGGACACGGCCTGACGGCGCGCGACCTCACCGACGAGGACCTCGCCGGACTTGGAGAAGCCGACGACGGACGGGGTGGTGCGGGCACCCTCGGCGTTGGCGATGACGGTGGGCTCGCCGCCTTCGAGGACGGTGACCACAGAGTTGGTGGTTCCGAGGTCGATACCTACTGCACGGGACATGTGCGGACTCCTTTCAGAGAGCTCCATAAGGCTTGGCTGACGCTCTGTTGAGCGAACTGGACTCAAGTGTTCACCCGGTTGAATCGGGTGTCAAACTGAGTTGAGTCAGTCACGCTCAACTTTGCTGCATGGGGTCCAACAGCAGTGGCCTCGGGATCATTCCCGCGGTGGTGAGTGGGGCGATTTCTGGGGTGGGGCGCGCGTGGATGCGGAAGCTGCTGCGATGGGCTCGGGGCCGGCGTCGTGGGGATGCGGGGGCGTGGGCACTTCCATCACTGGCGGGAATGAACGCCCCGACGGGTGCAGCTGTTCGCTGACAGCTCAGCGGGACGGCGCCTCACTCATGAACCGTCTGGTTGTCGCGCAGGTGTCGGAATAGTGCGGATTTCGGCTTCTTTCCGACACCTGCGCGACAACTGAACGGGGTTGGGAGGGTGACGAGTCAGGCCACCGGGCGGATGGCGCGGCCCGTCCAGGCCGGGGCATCCTGACCGCTGTGCTGGGCGATCAGCTCGGCCACCTCTGCGGGGAAGGGCTGAGCGCCGGCGGGGTCGCCGCCCACGTGGACACCCAGGATCTCCTCCGTGGCGACCAGCTCGCCGGAGCCCTCCTCAGCAGCCTCAGACTCCACCCGGTACATCTCGTGGGCCAGGTGCAGCTTCTTCTCCGCCGAGCCCGCGATGACAGTGCGCACCTGCACCGAGGCCCCGCGCGGAACCTCCTGCAGATACCGGACATGGGCCTCCACCGTGTACAGCGAGGCGCCGGCCCGCTCGCGATACTCGGGGCCCATCCCCAGGACCTCCATGGCCTGATCCGTGGCACAGCCGAAGATCAGCACATAGAAGGCCTCGGAGAGATGGCCGTTGTAGTCGATCCACTCCTCGGCGATCTCAGTGCTGTAGGCGGGCAACCCCTCAGCGGCGCTCATGCGGCCTCCTCCTGGTGCTGGTCCTGCACGCCCTCACCCTGCGAGGCCGGGGCGGCGGCGATCGGATCCACAGCGCGCATCTGCTCGATCATCCGGCGCAGTGCGATGATGCCGCGGTCGCGCTCGGCCACCAGCTCGGAGACCGGACGGGCATCCTCCTCGGCGCAGCCGCTGACCACCGAATCGCGCAGCTGACCGGTCAGCTCGGGCGCATCCAGGCGGGTCCAGGGCGACTTCAGCGAAGGCCCGAAGTGGTCGAGCATATGGGCCATACCACCCTCTCCCCCGGCCAGGTGAAAGGTCAGCATGGGCCCCTGGAAGGGCCAGCGCAGCCCGGGGCCATCGGTGATGGAGCGGTCGATCTGCTCCACAGTGGCCTCGCCGTTGTCCACCATGTGCAGGGCCTCGCGCCAGAGCGCCTCCTGCAGCCGGTTGGCGATGAATCCGGGCACCTCCCGGTCCATGGTGATCACAGATTTGCCGATGTGCTCGTAGAACTGCGCCGCCCAGGCGGTGACCTGCGGATCGGTGTGCTCACCGCCCACCACCTCCACCAGCGGAATCAGGTACGGCGGGTTGAAGGGATGCCCCACCACAAAACGGTCGGGATTCTGCACCTTCTGCGCCATATCTGTCATGGAGTACCCGGAGGTGGAGGAACCGACGACGACGCCGGCTGCGGCCTCCGCATCCAGGGCCGCCAACAGATCCTGCTTCAGCTCCAGCTTCTCCGGAGCCGACTCCTGGATGAACTGGGCACCCTCCAGCGCCTCAGCCATATCGGTGTGCACGCTGAGCTTCTCGCGGGAGGCGCCGTCGGCCAGTCCCAGCTCGGTCAGAGCGGGCCAGGCCGCGTCGACCAGACGGCGCAGCCGAGGTGCGGCGTCGGCGTCGGGATCCCAGACCTTCACACGGAAGCCGCGGGCCAGGAAGTAGGCGGCCCAGCCGCCGCCGATGGTGCCTGCGCCGGCGCAGGCGACGGTGGTGATCTCCTCAGGCGGGACCATGTGCTGCGCGGCGGTCATGCGGCCGCTCCGGCACCCTGCGGGCGGGTGCTCTCGATGCCGAGGATCTCGCGGGCCTCATCCGGGGTGGCGACCTGCTTGCCCAGGGAGTCGATGATCTTCACGGCCTCTGCGGTGAGCTGGGCGTTGGTGGCCTTCACGCCCTTGCGCAGGTAGAGGTTGTCCTCCAGACCCACACGGGCGTGACCGCCGAGCAGCACGGACTGGGCCACCCAGGGGAGCTGGTTGCGGCCGATGGCGAAGCTGGTCCACTCGGTGCCCTCGGGGACCATGTTGACCATGGCGTTGAGCAGGCCCGGATCGGCCGGGGCGCCGTAGGGGATGCCCATGCAGAGCTGGTACATCGGGGGCGCGGCCAGCAGGCCCTCCTGCTGTAAGACATTGGCGAACCACAGGTTGCCCGTGTCGAAGAGCTCCAGCTCAGGCTTCACGCCGAGCTCCTTGATGCGTGCAGCGCCCTCGCGGACCATATCCGGGGTGCCCACGTAGATCTGGCTGCCGTCACCGAAGTTCAGGGTGCCACAGTCCAGGGTGCAGATCTCCGGGCGAATGGCCTCCACATGCTTGAGCCGCTCCAGACCGGAGACCAGATCGGTGCCGTCGACGCGGCCGAGGCTCTCCCTGGGGCTGGAGGGGTCCAGGGTGAGGTCGCCGCCCATGCCGGCAGTCAGGTTGATGACTGGGTCCACGTCTGAGGCGTCGATCAGGCGCACGACCTCCTCGTAGAGGGGAGTCTCGCGGGAGCCTTGAGTGGTCTCGGGGTCGCGGACGTGGATGTGGACCACGGAGGCGCCGGCGCGGGCGGCTGCGATGGCGTCATCGGCGATGTCCTGCGGGGTCACGGGGACATGTTCGGACTTGCCGGCAGTGTCGCCTGCGCCGGTCAGGGCGCAGGTCAGAATAGTGGGCTTGGCCATGGGTGCTCCTCAGCGTCGCTAGGTTCTGCAGGGATGTCGGCATCCATCGTTCCGGCGTTGCACCGTCCAGCACAAGCAAATGATGCATAGCCATTGTCAAGCGATGGTTTACAGTTGAGGCATGCCTGACAGCACCCCTGATCTCATGCGGCTGCGCACCTTCGCCGCCGTGGTCGCCGAGGAATCCATCAGTGCCGCAGCTGATAATCTGCGGATCACGCGCGCCGCAGTGAGCCAACAGATGCAGACCCTTCAGCGGGAGACGGGACTGACACTGCTGGAGCGGCGCGGACGCGGCGTGGTGATCACAGCGGCCGGCCGGCAGTTCGCAGCACGTGCCCTGCGGCTGCTCCAGGAGGCCGGCGATCTCCAGGCGCTGGCCTCTGACCTGCGGGAAGGCCGCTCCGGATCTCTACTGATCTCCCACTTCGTCTCCGTGGGGGTGGCTTGGGTGCCGGCCATCGTCGGGACCATCGCCGCCGAGTTCCCTGACCTGCGCATCACCATGCGGCTCTGGGATCTGGAGCAGTCCGCCGAATGGGAGCCCGACGCCGAGATCTTCGTCCAGCACCCCGAAGTGGTGGAGCGCCCCGGATACCGCACAGTGGAGCTCATGCAGGATCCCTATGTGGTGGTGCTGCCGGAGGCCCACCCGCTGGCCGCCGAGCACTCAGAGGACGCCGTAGAGCTGGCTGAGCTGGGCGGGGAGGTCTGGGTGGACAACGACTACACCCGCGGACCCAACCGACAGATCCTGCTGCAGGCCTGCGCCGCCGTCGGGCTGACCCCGAACTTCCGGATCGAGACGCAGGACTATGCCGCGGCCGCCGCCTGCGTGCAGGCCGGGGCGGGGATCACCGTCATGCCGCAGCTGTCCTGGCAGACGGTGTCCCCACTGGTCAGCGGCACAGAGGCCCGCCCCTTGGCCGAGCCGACCCCTGTGAGGACGCTGGCAGTGCGCACCCGCGAGGGGATGGACCGCTCCCCTGCTGTACAGCGCCTGCTGGAGCTGCTGCAGCAGGCGGCAACCCGTTCAGTTGTCGCTCAGGTGTCGGAATAACGAGGATTTCAGCCTCATTGCGACACCTGCGCGACAACCGAACGGAGAAAGGAGGCGCCTCAGAGTGAGCGCCGCAGGGTCTCCACCAGCTCCTGGGCGCGGACATCCCGCCCAGAGGGCAGCATCTGTGTGGTCAGGAAGCTGAAACCGATCCCGGCATCGGGGATCGCGCCGTGGAGTCCACCGCCGGCCCCGGAATGCCCGAAGCCCCAGTCATAGAGCTCGAAACCCAGCCCGAAACGCAGCTCCGACCCGGTCAGCGCGTCAGTGCCCTCCGCCCAGACCTCAGTGGCGCGGCTCAGTGTCTCAGCACCCACGACGCCGACCTCTGCGCTGATCAGCTGAGAGTAGAAGCAGGCCAGAGCATCAGCAGAGGCGATCCCCCCGGCCCCGGCCAGCTCGGCGCGGTAGAGCTCCCGTGAGGTGAAGAAGCCGGGCACCTTCACCGTAGACCCGTACATGGCATCCAGCGCCCGAACAGTCTCCTCGTTCTGGACATCGGCCCCGGGAGCATAGTCGGGGGCCGGGAGCACAGGCTTCATCCGGTGGTGCTGATCCTCGGGCAGACCGAGCCAGAGGTCGAGAGCAGACCCGGCCTGAGCCGAACTGCCCGGGGCGGCGTCGTCAGCCAGCTCCCGGATGAGCTCACCGGGAGTGCGGCCGGTGATGCGGCGCAGCAGCTCGCCCACCAGATAGCCGTAGGTGATCGGGTGATAGGCCACCCGCTCCCCCTCCGGCCACAGCGAAGCCTGTTCGGCAAGCGCCTGGGCATTGGCCAGCGAATCCAGCGGGCCCCAACGGCCGGGCGGCGGGTCCTCCACATAGGGCAGTCCGACAGTGTGGGACAGCAGGTGCCGGACTCGCGCCTGTTCCTTACCGGCCTGGGCGAATTCGGGCCAGTACTGGGCCACCGGGGCGTCGGCGTCGAGGTCCCCGCGCTCCATCAGCCGCGCGGCAGCGGCGGCCAGCAGTCCCTTGGTGCCGGAGAAGATGACCGTCAGATCATCGGGCTCGAGGCCTGACCCGCCCAGCCGCAGCAGAGGTTCGCCCTGCCGATAGACGCAGAAGGCCATGCCGCCTGCGTCCAGATGCCGGCTGAAGGTCTCCTCGAGCTCCATACGTAACACCGCTTTTACCTCCCCGTACGAAGAGCGATCAGGAACCGTGTCAGCATAGGGGATCCCCAGTTGCTGAGCGGGCACCGCGGTGCCCGGAGGAAGTGAAGTGAATATGCCTGATGACCATCCGCCCCGTCGTGGCCGGGGAAGCTGATCGATCACGCCACCCTGCCGGTGGGACGCTGCAGCAACCACCCAGCGCTGCTGCCGGGGATCGGAGTGGACAAGACTCCCAAACGCTACGGCCTGAACATCCCGGTCTTCGTGGTGGCCGCGCTCGGCGTGCTGGGCGTGGTGCTGTGGGGCATGTTCGCCCCGGAGAGCCTGGAGACGGCCTCCGGCGAGGCCCTGGGCTTCGCCACCCATGAGCTCGGCTGGTTCTTCGTGGTGCTGACCATCGTGGTCTTCGGCTTCATGCTGTGGCTGGGACTGGGACGTCATCGCCACATCAAGCTCGGCGCCGATGATGAGAAGCCCGAGTTCTCCACGGTCTCCTGGATCGCGATGCTCTTCTCCGCAGGAATCGGCATCGGTCTGATCTTCTACGGCCCGCAGGAGCCCTTCACCTACTTCAGCGACCTGCCGCCCATCTACGCCGACCTGGCCGACGACGAGCAGGCGGCGGTCCATGCCGCGATCAGCCAGACGCTCTTCCACTGGGGCCCGCCGGCCTTCGCCTACTACGCGCTGGTCGGCGGCGCGGTGGCCTATGCCGCCTACCGCAAGGGCCGCGTGCCACTGATGTCCGCACTGCTGGAGCCGATCTTCGGCAAACGCACCCAGGGGCCGCTGGGCACTGCGGTGGACATCCTGGCCATCCTGGTGACCCTGTTCTCGACGGCGATCTCGCTGGGCATCGGCGCACTGCAGATCGGCACCGGCCTGCAGATCGTCAGCGGAGTCGGCGAACTCGGCAATGCGGCGATCATCGGCATCATCGCCATCCTGTGTGTGATCTTCGTGCTCTCGGCGGTCTCCGGGCTGAAGCGCGGCATCCGGGCACTGTCCAATGTGAACATGGTCCTGGCCGGCGGACTGGGCATCTTTGTGCTGCTGGCCGGCCCCACCATCGTCATCCTGAACCTGATCCCCGGCGTGGGTATGAGCTTCCTGTCCGACCTGCCCTCGCTGATGGGCCAGAACGCGGCCATGGGCGACACCTCATCAGGCACCCCCGCGGCTGAGTTCATGTCCACATGGACCATCTACTATTGGGCCTGGTGGGTCTCCTGGACCCCGTTCGTGGGCCTGTTCATCGCGAAGATCTCCCGCGGCCGCACGCTGCGCGAGTTCGTGGCGGCCGTGATCATCGCGCCCAGCATCGTCTGCCTGATCTGGTTCACCATCATCGGCGGAGCCAGCCTGCACTACGAGCGGGAGGCCGGAATCATGAGCGCCTCCGCCTCCGGGGAGTCGATGTTCTTCGACCTGCTGGATCAGCTGCCGCTGTCCATGGTCACCTCGGTGATCGTGATGATCTCGATCATCATCTTCTTCGTCACCTCCGGCGACTCGGCCTCCGTGGTGATGTCCTCGATCGCCGAGCGCGGCTCCCCGGCTCCGAAGCTGTGGAACACCGCCGTCTGGGGTGTGGGCATGGCGGCGGTGGCCGCGGTCCTGCTGACCGCCACCGGAGAGGCTGCGCTGGGCCAGCTGCAGTCGCTGATGATGGTCAGCGCACTGCCCTTCGCGCTGATCCTGGTGCTGATCATGGTGGCCTGGGCCAAGGAGCTCAACCGCGACCCGATGACCCTGCGACGGCGCTTCGAGAAGGAGGCGCTGCGCCAGGGCGTGGCCGCGGGCATCAGCCAGCACGGCGACGACTTCACCCTGGCTGTGGAGGAATCCCCGAAGGGTGAGGGCGCCGGCGCCTGGCTGGACACCGAGGATCCCGCCCTCACCGAGTGGTGGGACACCGCCACCGGGCCCATCAGCACTGTGGAGCAGGAGGAGGAAAAGTAGGCCCGGCCTCACCTGAACCCGTTCAGTTGTCGCGCAGGTGTCGGAACAACGAGGATTTCAGCCTCATTCCGACACCTGCGCGACAACCAAACGGAGAGAGGAGGCGAGATCACATCGCGATGCCGATGTACTTCGTCTCCAGGAACTCGTCGATGCCGATGTCGCCCCCCTCGCGACCCAGCCCGGATTCCTTGATGCCGCCGAAGGGTGCGGCCGGGTTGGAGACCACGCCCAGGTTGATGCCCACCATGCCGGACTCCAACGCCTCGGAGACGCGGATGGCGCGGTTGAGGTCATTGGTGAACACGTAGTTCGAGAGACCATATTCGGTGTCATTGACCGCTGTGACGGCCTCCTCCTCGGTGTCGAAGGCAGCCACAGGTGCCACCGGACCGAAGATCTCCTCCTTGCGCACCCGCGCCTGCTCCGGGATCTCGGTCAGCACAGTGGGCGGATAGAAGTAGCCCTCACCGGCGGCCGGCTCGCCGCCCAGCAGAACCTTGGCGCCGGAGCGTACGGCGTCCTCCACCAGGTCCTGGACCTTATCGCGCTGACCTGCGTTGATCAGCGGACCGACTTTGACGCCGTCGTCGACTCCACGGCCCATGGGGTACTCCCCCATCGTCTCGGCCAGGCGCCGAGCGAACTCATCGGCCACTCCGCGCTGGACGAAGATCCGGTTGGCGGCAGTGCAGGCCTCACCGGAGTTGCGCATCTTGGCCGCCAGCGCGCCCTCGACCGCCTTGTCCAGGTCAGCGTCCTCGAAGACCACCAGCGCGGCGTTGCCGCCCAGCTCCATCGAGGTGCGCATGACGTGCTCCGAGCACTGCTCCAGCAGCTTCTTCCCGACGCCGGTGGAACCGGTGAAGGAGAGCTTGCGTGCGATCCCGGAGCGGATCAGCGGTTCCATGACCTGGCCGGACTGGGAGGTCACCAGGATGTTGACCACACCGTCCGGCACGCCGGCCTCCTTGAGGATGTCGGCCAGGGCCAGCATGGACAGCGGGGTGAGCTCGGCGGGCTTGAGCACGCTGGTGCAGCCGGCCGCCAGTGCGGGGCCCAGCTTGCGGGTGCCCATGGCCAGGGGGAAGTTCCACGGGGTGATGAAGATCGAGGGACCCACGGGCTGCTTATGGATCAGGAAGCGCTGCCCGCCGCCGGGGGCCACCTGGTAGCCGCCGTTGATGCGAGTGGCCTCCTCGGCGAAGTGCCGGAAGAACTCTGCGGCGTAGTTGACCTCACCATAGGCCTCGGCCAGGGGCTTGCCCATCTCCAGCGTCATCAGCAGGGCGAGGTCGTCCTTGCGCTCATGCATGAGCTGATGAGCGCGCATCAGGATGTTCGAACGCTCCCGCGGGGCCATCGCGGCGAAGTCGGCCTGGGCCTTCTCGGCGGCCTTCAGCGCCTTCCATCCGTCGGCCTCGTCGGCGTCGGCCACCTGGCAGAGGACCTGTCCGGTGGAGGGGTCCACGACGTCGAGCGTCCGTCCGCTCTCAGCTGCGACCCACTGGCCGTCGATGAACAGCTGTTTGGGAGCCTGGTCGATGACCGTGCCTTCCTGGGCGGGGGTGATCTGCTGAGTCATAGCTGTGCCTCCTGGGCTGACATTCGGATGCTCACCCAGTAGCCTAGCCCCAGAGAAGATTGTCAACAATCCTCATCGATCCGAAGGAGTCACGGTGTCTCATCTCTCCCCCGTTCTGAAGCAGGCCACACCGGTGCTCGCCACCCACGGCGAGGGCGTCTACCTCTACGACGACGCCGGCGGACAGCACCTGGACTTCACCGCCGGGATCGGCGTCACCAGCACCGGCCACTGCCACCCGCGCGTGGTCGAGGCCGCCCAGGCCCAGGTGGGCAGCCTGATCCACGGCCAATACACGACGATCATGCATAAGCCGCTGCTGGCGCTGAGCGAGAAGCTCACCGCGCTGCTGCCCGAGGGGCTGGACTCGCTGTTCTTCTCCAACTCGGGCTCCGAGGCCGCCGAGGCCGCGCTGCGCCTGGCCCGCCAGGCCACCGGTCGGCCGAACATCGTGGTCTTCCAGGGCGGCTTCCACGGCCGCACCGTGGCGGCCGCCTCGCTGACCACCTCGGGCACCAAGTTCAAGGCGGGCTTCAGTCCGCTGATGTCCGGCGTCGCAGTCTCCCCGTTCCCCAACCCGGCGCACTACCGGGCCTATGGCTTCGATGAGGAGCAGGCCACCGACTTTGCCCTGCGGGAGCTGGACCTGGTGCTGCAGACGCAGTCGCATCCTGCCGACACCGCCGCCTTCCTGGTGGAGCCGGTCCTCGGCGAAGGCGGCTACATCCCCGGAAACAAGCGGTTCTTCGAGGGTCTGCGGAAGAAGGCCGATGAGCACGGAATCCTGCTGATCGTCGATGAGGTGCAGACCGGCTTCGGGCGCACCGGCACGTTCTGGGGCCAGGATCACTTCGGGCTGCGCCCGGATATCCAGATGTTCGCCAAGGGGATCGCCTCCGGCTTCCCCATCTCCGGCATCGCCGCATCCGAGGAGCTCATGGCCAAGGCATGGCCGGGTTCCCAGGGCGGAACCTATGGCGCCAACGCTGTAGCCTGCGCGGCGGCGCTGGCCACTCTCGAGGTCATCGAGGAGGAGCAGCTGGTGGCCAATTCGGCGGCCCGCGGCGCCCAGCTGAAGGCCGGACTGGAGAAGATCGGCGAGAAGCACAGCCAGGTCCAGGAGATCCACGGGCTGGGCCTGATGGTCTCGGTGGAGTTCACCGACGCCGACGGCGAACCCGACGGCGCCACCGCGGCGGCAGTCCACAAGGCCGCCGCGGAGAACGGCCTGCTCCTGCTGACCAACGGCATGTACGGCCACCACGTCCGCTTCATCCCGGCGCTGGTGGTCGCCGAGGGCCAGATCGACGACGCCCTCGCGGTGTGGGAGAAGACCCTGGACGAGACCCTCGGCTGAGGCTGATTCGCATGGCCCTCGCTGGTGCGTGGGCACTATGACTCGTCATGCAGGGCACGACGGCGCTCAGAGCGCGCCAAAGTGCCCAAACAACCTGAGAGCCCAGCCCCACCGCTTACCAGACGCGGGAGGTGAGCTTGGGGAACTTGGGAGACATCCCGTCACCGGAGGAGGCGCGGGTGAGGCGCCGCTTCACCCAGGGGGCTAAGTAGTCCTTAGCCCAGACCGCCTCGGCGAGGGCCTTCTCCGGCAGGGAGGTCACCGGCGGCTCGTCCACCTCGGGGTCGGCGATCTCGTCCGTCTCGCCCAGCACGGCAAGAACCTCTTTGGCCATCAACGTGTGCCCGGCGATGCCCAGGTGCAGGCGATCCACATCCCAGAACCGCCAGTCCTGGAACTGCTTCATATGCCAGAAGTCGACCAGGTCGGTCTCACAGTCTGCGGAGATCTTGCGGACGTGCTCGTTGTAGATCGCGGTGCGTCCGCGGGTGGCGCGGAAGATCGGCGCCTTGCCGGAGTCGAAACCGGTGAACAGCACCACACGCGCACCGGTCTCGGCGAGCTTCTCGACGCCGGCCCGGTAACGTTCCATGAGCCCGTCGAGGTTCACCGAGGGGCGCAGGATGTCGTTGCCGCCGGCATAGAGAGTCACCAGTGTGGGATCCAGGGCGATGGCGGCGTCGAGCTGCTCGTCGAGGACCTGCTGGAGCTTCTTCCCGCGGATCGCGAGGTTCGCGTAGCCCCAGGAGTCATCGTTGGCGACCAGCTGAGCGGCCACCCGGTCCGCCCAGCCGCGGCAGTCGTTGGGACGTGTGGGGTCGATGTCCCCCACACCCTCGGTGAATGAGTCCCCGATGGCGACAAAACGCTGCGCAAAGGGACCGTCGAGTTCATCAGCTGCGGACATGGCACCAGCCTACAGGGGCTGATCAGCCGAGCAGGTCGGCGACCTGCGACTCTGTCAGCGGCCGGGTGGCCCGGCCCTCCAGCAGGAAGGCCAGCTGAGCCGAGACCTCCAGCTCCTCTGCGGCGTTGACTGCGTCCTCCAGCGTTGATCCGGCCACGATGGAGCCGTGGTTGGAGAGGATCACGCCCGGTCCACGCCGGCCGGCGGCCACGATGTCATCGAGCATCTCCGCGGCTCCCGGCCTGTAGTACGGCACTGTGGGCACGTCCCGGCCCAGTCGCATGACGAAATACGGCGTCAGCGGCGGGATGCCCTCCTCGCCGGCCAGGCAGCTGTAGGCGGTGACATAGGTGGAGTGCAGGTGCACGATGGCCTGCGCCTCGGGCCGAGCCTCGTACATCGCCCGGTGCATGACCACCTCTTTGGAGGGCCGGGGCCCGTCCACATGCTCCCAGTCCTCGTTCAGCACGGAGAGACTCTGCGGGTCCAACCGTCCCAGCGAGGAGTTGGTGGGGGTCATCAGGTAGCCCTCGGGGATGCGGACGCTGATGTTGCCGGCGCTGCCCACGGAGAATCCCCGCTGGAACAGGCTGGCGCCGAGTTCGGTGATCTGCTGGCGCAGCAGGTGTTCGTCGGTCACGGTTCTCCTCTCAGACGATGACGCTGGCGATCAGCAGCATCACCATGGTCGCGGCCCAGGCGATGGTGGTCGGCACCGACCAGACCAGCATCTGATGTTTGGCGTTCTTGACCCCCAGCATGCGGTTGACCACCCAGAAGAAGCTGTCGTTGAAATAGCCGAAGAACAGCGATCCGAGGGCGGCGGCCTGGGCTGCCAGAACCATATTCACATCCGGGACCTGAGCCAAGATGGGCGCGGAGATCGAGGCGGAGGTGATGATGGCCACCGTTCCGGAGCCCTGGATGACGCGCACCACGGTGGCGATCAGGAAGGGCACCAGGATAGTCGGCAGCGGCAGTCCGGCCACGGCCTCACCGATGGCGTCGGCGGAGCCGGATTCGCGCAGCACCTCACCCAGCGCGCCGCCGGCGCCGGTGACCAGCAGGATGATGCCGGCCGCCTGCACGCCCTGCTCCATATCCTCGATGGTGTCCTGCCGGCTCTGCCTGCGAGTCAGCCCGTAGATGGCGGCCAGCACGCCGAAGAGCAGAGCGATCACGGGGTTCCCGATGAACGCCGCCACGGAGACGAAGCCCTCAGGGAGGTCGAGAACCCCGGCGTCGGTGAGGTTGGCGGAGAAGGTGTTGACGAAGATCAGCAGGATCGGCAGGAGGATGGGGAGCACCGAGATGAACAGGTTCGGCAGCTCCTTCTCCCGCTCATCGGCCCGCTGCTGGAACTCTTCGAAGGCCTCGGCGGGGGTGATCTCCTCTCCGGTTCCGAGCCGCTCCCCGGTGTCGCGCTCGATCATCGCCTCGATCCGCGGTCCCATGATCTTCGCGTAGAGGGTCACCAGGATCGCCGCGGGGATGGTCAGGATGACGCCCCAGAGGATCATCTCTCCCACGCTGACCCCGAAGATCCCGGCCGCACCCAGCGGACCCGGCGTCGGCGGCACGGCGTGGTGGGTGACGATCAGGCCGCCGGCCAGCGCGATGCCCAGGGTCAGGACCGAGCGCCCGGTGGTGCGGGCCAGCGACTTCACCAGCGGCTGCAGGATCACGAAGGCGGAGTCGACGAAGATCGGGATGGAGACGATGAAGCCTGCCGCGGCGAGCGCCCACTCCTCCTTCCTCCTCCCCAGCCACCGGATCAGGGTGTAGGCGAGCTTCTCGGCGGCCCCGGAGACCTCCAGGATCCGCCCCATCATCACGCCCAGGCCGATCACCAGGCCGATGGTGCCCAGGGTGGAGCCGAAGCCGGAGGTGATCGCGCCGATGACGGCGTCGGGAGCCATCCCAGCGGAGATGCCGGCGATGGAGGCCGCGATCACCAGCGCCAGAATGGCGTGGATCTTGGTCCTGATGACGAAGAAGATGAGCAGCGCCACCGCTGCCGCGAGGCCGACGAGCGCCCCGATCTCGGATGTTCCGAGGTCATTCATGGTGTCCTCCTTGACACTGAAGAGGTGAGAGAGGCGTCATACGCCTGTAGAGCCTGAGGGACTCAGGCGACAAACTCCTGGTGGAACTGGCGGACCGCGTCTTCGAAGCTGTCATCGCGGGCGAAGCCGAGCTCCAGCACGCGGTCCACGTCGAAGTCTCCGGGCCAGGAGAGCACGATGGACTTGATCCGCTCGTCCTCCTGGTGGGTGACCAGGTCACGGGCCTGCTGGCCGCCCACTGCGGTGAGGCTCTCAAGCATCTCGCCCACGGTCACGCAGATCCCGGGCAGGTTGAGCACGCGCCAGCGGCCGATCTGCTCGCCTTCGATGGTCACCGCGTGGACCAGGTTGGCCACCACGGTGTTCGGGGAGGAGAGCCACATGCGGGTCTCCAGCGGGACCGGGCAGACCGAGGCCTCGCCCTGCAGGGGTTCGCGGATGATGCCGCTGGCGAAGGAGGAGGCCGCCGAGTTGGGGCGTCCCGGGCGCACCGAGATGGTGGGCAGTCGGCAGATCCGTGCGTCCACGAAGCCCTTGCGGGAGTAGTCGTTGACCAGCAGCTCGCCCATGGCTTTGAACGCCCCGTAGGTGGAGTCGGGCTGGGTGGCGAGGTTCTCCGGGACCGTCTCGGGCATCTCCCCGCCGAAGACGGCGATGGAGCTGGTGAACAGGAACCGCGGGCGGCTCCCGGTGGCCCGGGCGGCCTCGAGCAGCTGGTGGGTGGCGTGGACGTTGACCCGGTGGGAGAGGTCGAAGTCCTCCTCCGAGCCTCCGCTGAGCACGGCGGCCAGGTGGCAGATCGCCCAGGTGTCCTCATCCACAGTGCGGCGCAGCAGCTCGGGGTCGGCGATGTCGCCCACCACGGAGCTGACCCGCGGGTCCTGGACCGAGGTCTCGGTCAGGTCCAGGGAGACCACCTCGGTGATCTGCTGGGGCAGGTGGCCTGCGTCCTGAGCGGCCAGCAGCTCGCTGATGACGCGGCTGCCCAGGAATCCGGCTCCTCCGGTGACGATGATCTTCATAGAACGTCCTTGTCCTTTCGAGGTCCTCGGCCGTCTTCGACGGCACATTCGGTGGTGGTGCCCCAGGCTCAGCGCCCGGGACGAGGTGGTCGGTGCGGCACCCTCAGAGCAGCAGCTCGAGGCCGTGCTGCTTGGCGTGTTCTCTGGCGGCCTCCGGCAGGTCCTCATCGCTGAGGATCCCATCGAAGGCGTCCAGTGCCAGGGCTTTGAAGGCGGCCACTCGCCCGTATTTGCTGCTGTCGGTGGCCAGGTACGACCGCGAGGAGTTGGCGATGATCGCCCGCTTCACCACCGATTTCGCATCAGTGGGGACCGAGAGCCCCCGCAGGTCGAAGGAGGAGGCCGAGACGAAGGCCAGGTCGATGTTGAACTCGCCCAGCTCCGCGGCGGTCATCGGCCCCTGTGTGGACATGTTCCCGCTGTCCAGGGCTCCACCCAGCACGTGCACCCGCGCCTGGGTGTGCTCCCCGACGGCGGCGGCCACCGCCAGATCATTGGTCACCACATCCAGTCCCGACGTCGGCTCCTCGGCCGGCTGCTGGGCGGCGCGGCGCACCAGCTCACGGGCCAGGGCGAGCATGGTGGTCCCGGCGTCGAGGTAGACCAGGTCACCGGGGCGGACCAGCTCGGCGGCACGGGCGGCGATGGTCTCCTTCTGCTGCGGCCGGATCCCCAGCTTGGCCTGATGCGTGGCGTCCAGGGCCAGGCGGGAGGGTTTGGCCACTCCCCCAGAGACTGAGACCAGCCGGCCGTCCTCCTCCAGGACGCGGATGTCCCGGCGCACCGTCATATGGGAGACGTCGAGCTCCTCGGTCAGGTCGGCCACGGAGGCGGAGCCGCGCTCCTCCACCAGGTGGAGCAGCCGGCGTCGGCGCTCGTCGGGGATCACTGCTGGGCCTTCCCGGACTGTCCCGACTCTCCGGCATCGGACTGCAGAGCGTGGAACCAGCCCAGTCCGTCCTCGGTGCGGCCGACCGGGTGGTATTCGCAGCCGACCCAGCCGCTGTAGCCGATCTCATCGATCACGGAGAACAGATGCGGATAGCTGGTCTCACCGGCGTCGGGCTCATGACGATCCGGCACGGAGGCGATCTGAATGTGCTCGATGACCTCGGCACTGCTGCGCAGCAGCCGGGTGAGGTCCCCGTCGGTGATCTGCGCGTGGTACAGGTCCAGCTGCAGGCCGAGGTTCTCGCGGTCGATGCGCTCGAGCATCTGCAGCCCCAGGGCCACGCTGCCCAGGAAGTAGCCGGGCATATCCACGTGGTTGATGGGCTCGATGACTACACGGCGGCCCTCTGCGGCGGCACGGTCGGCGGCCTGGCGGATGCGGCGGGTGTAGACCTCGGCGGCCTCGTGGTTCAGCGCCTGCTCCACTGTGCGGCGCCCAGGGCCCTGCGGCCCCGGGATGCCTGCCATGACGTGGATCTGCGGGCAGTCCAGCGCCTGGGCGTAGCTCATGGCAGTCTCCAGGCCCTCGACGAATTCCTCGTCCCGGCCGGCGAGGGAGGCAAGCCCCCGCTCACCGCTCTCCCAATCGCCGGGGGGTGCGTTGAACAGCGCCTGGGTGAGGCCGGCACCCTGCAGCGCGGCGGCCACCTCCTGCTCCGGGTGGGCGTAGGGGAAGAGGTACTCCACGGCGTCGAACCCGGCCTGGGCGGCGGCTTCGAAACGCTCCAGGAAAGGCACCTCGGTGAACATCATGGACAGGTTGGCGGCGAAGCGGGGCATCAGCGGTCCTCCTTCTGCTGGCCTGTGGTGGGCTGGACTGTGCTGGACGCGCCGGAGCTCATCTGCACGGCGGTGCGGAAGAAGTCGGGGTCGCCGAAGTTGCCCGACTTCAGGGCCAGATCGATGCCCTGCTGCGGGTCCGACTCCAGGCTGCGCGTCCAGGGCACACCCGGGGCGATCTGCGGGCCGACTTCGAACCCGTCCACGCCCAGCGCCTGGGTGACGGCGCCCGAGGTCTCGCCGCCGGCGACGATGAACCGGGTGACTCCGCCGCTGCGCAGCCGGGCGGCCAGCTCGCCGAAGAACTCTTCGATGGCGGCCGAGAGCCGCTCAGCGCCGTAGCTCTGCTGCCACTGCTTCACCTTCTCCGGGGCTGCGGTGGCATAGACCATCGGCGCCGCCTGGTCAGTGCTGTCCGGGGCGGTGCTGTTCTCCAGCACCCAGCGGCTGAGCTCCTCCAGATATCCGGCGGCGTCGTCCATGACCCGCGGGATGTCCAGGGCCGTGCTCGGAGCCTCGGCCGCATAGGCCTCCACCTGCCGATTGGTCATCTGCGAGGCCGACCCGGAGATCACGACGGCGGCGCCTGAGGTGAAGCTCCAGTCCTCGGCCGGGCTGGCGGCGTCGGGAGCTCCGGTTCCGCCCTGCTGGGCCGGCTGGGCCGGCTGGCCCGACTGGCCGGTGAGCGCGCGGGCGAGTCCGGAACCGATGCCGGATCCGCCGGTGAGCAGGCGCAGGCCGGTGGCGGCCTGGCCGATGATGTCCAGGTGGTCGTGGTTCAGAGTGTCCGGCACGGCGTAGCGGGCGCCTTCGGAGCGAGCCTGCCGGAGCGCCTCGCGGACGGCGTCGGGGCCCTGCTCGACGACCGCATAGGGCACTGAGGTGGCGGTTCCCGAGCTCTGCGCCTCCATGAGACGCAACAGGTCTGAGTCGGTCATCGGGGTGACCGGGTGGTCCTTCATCCCGGATTCGTGCAGCGGCTGGTGGTGGACGAAGAGGGTGCTCCGGTAGACCGTCCGGCCGTTGACCGGCAGGGCGGGGACCACCACGGTGAACTCCTCGCCGAGCTCCTCGAGCAGGGCGTCGGTGACCGGGCCGATGTTCCCCTCCGCCGTGGAGTCGAAGGTGGAGCAGTACTTGAAGATGATCTGCTCGGCGCGGAGCTCCTGCAGGATCCGGCAGGCGGCCAGGCTCTGCTCGACGGCCACCTGAGCTGGGATGGAGCGGGTCTTGAGGCTGATGACCACAGCCTCGGCGTCGAGGTTCTCCGGCGCCTGCTGCGGACTGTTCAGCTGGGCTGTGCGCAGCCCGGCGGAGACCAGGAACCCCGCAATATCGGTGGCTCCGGTGAAATCGTCGGCAATCACGCCGATGCGCAGCGTCATCATCACGCCTCTCTGTGGCCTTCGGGATGCGGCGAAGGTTCCGCCGCGTGGTGTTCAAGTATGTGAACTCTTGCTCTCTAGTTCACATAATATAACATCGATGGGACTTGAATGTGAAGACCATCACGAGAGGCAGCTCACCATGGCGTCCAGCACCCCCAGCGCAACACCCCAGAAGGTCACCTTCGTCGGCATCGGCGCCATCGGCCTGCCCATGGCCACGGCCGTGGCGGCCGGCGGCTTCGAGGTCACCGGAGTGGACTTCTCCGCCGAACAGCGCGCCGCCGCCGAGCAGAAGGGGCTGACAGCAGCCCCCGACGCCGGCTCCGCGACTGAGGCGGATGCGGTGATCGTCATGGTGGCCACCGGAGATCAGCTGCGCGCAGCGGTGCTGGGATCTGCCGAAGGCGGGCCTGGCGGCGAGGGGCTGCTGGCGAGGATGCGCCCGGGTGCCGGGCTGATCGTGATGAGCACTGTGGGACCTGAGGCCGTGCAGGAGCTGGTGGGCCCGGCCGCCGAGCGCGGCGTGCAGCTGGTGGACGCCCCGGTGACCGGCGGTATCGCCCGCGCCGCCTCAGGGGATCTGCGGCTCTTCGTCTCCGGTGATCCGACGGCCGTGGAGTCTCAGCGCGCGCTGCTGGAGTCCATGGGAACGGTGGTGGGCTGCGGCGAGGAGATCAGCCGCGGCCAGTCCTTCAAAGCGGTGAATCAGCTGCTCTGTGCAGTGCACATCGTGGCCGGCGCCGAGGCGTTGGCGCTGGCCGAGAAGCTGGGGCTGGAGGCGGCCGAGGTGCTGGAGGCGGTATCCGGCGGGGCAGCGGGCTCCTTCATGCTCAGCGACCGCGGACCCCGCATGCTCGAGGGCCTGGACGCCCAGGTGGCCAGCGCGGTGAGCATCTTTGTGAAGGACTCCGGGCTGGTCAGCGAGATCGCCGAGTCCGCCGGCATGGAAGCACCCATGCTGGAGGCGGCCAAGAAGAAGTACGCGGAGGCCGCCGACGCCGGCTGGGCCGGCCGGGACGATTCCCAGGTCATCCAGACCTACCGCAGCTGAGGCGCGGGGCGGAACACACGCATCAGCGGTACAGCGGGTTAGCCCCCGGGGGACGCTCCTCCTCGGCCACAGGGCCGGGCGCCGTCGCACCCTCGGCAAAAGGTGAGCCGCCCAGCTTCTCGCGGCCGTGCGGGCTCAGCCAGCTCTCCAGCTCCGGGCCCTTGGGGATGACCTGGGTGGGGTTGATGTCCTCGTGGACCACGTAATAGTGGGCCTTGATCTGGTCGAAGTCGACGGTGTCGCCGAAGCCCGGGGTCTGGAACAGGTCGCGGGCGTAGGCCCAGAGGTTCGGGAAGTCGGCCAGCTTCTGCCGGTTGCACTTGAAGTGCCCGTGGTAGACCGGGTCGAACCGCACCAGCGTGGTGAACAGCCGGATATCGGCCTCGGTGATGTGCTCGCCCATGAGGTAGCGCTGGTCGGTCAGCCGCTCCTCCAGCCGGTCCAGGGCGGTGAAGAGACGGTCGTAGGCGGCGTCGTAGGCCTCCTGGGATCCGGCGAATCCGGCCCGGTAGACCCCGTTGTTGACCTCGGTGAAGATCCGTTTGATCACCGGGAGCATGTCTTCGATGAGCTCCTCGGGGATCAGGTTGGGCGCACCCTCGCGGTGGTGCTCCTTCCACTGCGTGGAGAAGTCCCAGGTCAGCTGTGGGTAGTTATTGGTGACCACGCCGCCGGAGGGCACATCCACCAGCGCGGGGACGGTGATGCCCCGCGGGTAGTCGGGGAAGCGGGCGAAGTAGTTCTCCTGCAGGCGCTCGGTGCCCAGCACCGGGTCCCTGCCGTCCTCGGTGAGGTCGAAGGTCCAGGAGCGGATGTCGTGCACCGGGCCGGGGGTGGCCAGGGAGATGGCGTCCTCCAGGCCGAGCAGCCGGCGGATGATGATGGAACGGTGGGCCCACGGGCAGGCGCGGGCGGCGACCAGCCGGTACCGGCCAGGTTCCACGGGCCAGGCCTCGGCATCCTCGGTCAGGCCGCTGATCCGCGGATCCCCGATGGAGCTGGACTCTTCGCGCGGGGCCGAGGAGACGGCGTCGACGTCGGCGACCACCCGGTCCTCGATGTAGTTGGTGTCGCGGGTGAACTCGCCGCCGGTGACATAGGCGCCCTTGGTGGAGTTCTCCGTGCCGAAGGACTTCTGCGGATTCTGATCAGCCATGGGGTCAGCCTACGCGGCACCGGCCTGAGGAGGACAGAACACGGCGCCGACCGCCGCACCTGGGTCCAGCCCACCACCCGCGCCCCTATTAGGCTGGGATCCATGGCTGTCCCGACTCTGACCAGGATCACCTGTGACAACCCCTCCCCGATGACGCTGGAGGGCACCAACACCTACATCATCAGCACCGAGGGAGCCTCCGAGGCCGTGATCGTGGACCCCGGCCCGCAGGGCCACCGCGACCATCTGCACGCGGTGCTGGACGCCGTCGGCGAGCGCAGCGTCACCGAGATCCTGGTGACCCACCGGCATCGCGACCATACCGGGGCGGCCAAGGAGTTCAGCGCCCGGACCGGCGCGCCGGTGCGCGGGTACGACGCCGACCACTGCCTCCCCGTCCAGGGCGCAGTCCTCCCGCTGATGGACGGCGAGGAGATCCAGGTCGCCGGGGTGAGCCTGCAGGTGCTGCACACTCCCGGGCACACCTCGGATTCGGTCTGCTTCTGGATCCCCGAGGCCCAGGCCGAAGGCGCTGAGGAACCCGGGGCGATGCTCACCGGCGACACCATCCTGGGCGCGGGCACCACCATGCTGGACCACCCCGACGGCACGCTGACCGACTACCTGGAGACGCTGCGGCTGTTGGGCGGATTCGGCGGCGTCGGGATGTATCCGGCGCATGGACCTGAGCGCGAGAGCGTGGGCGCTGTCGCCGGGCACTACCTGAAGCACCGCGAGGAGCGGCTGACCCAGACCCGCGAGCTGATCGCCGAGCATCGTGCCCGCACCGGGGAGGTCCTCGACGCCATGGCTCTGGGGAAGCTCATCTATGGGGACCGGGCTCACGTGCCGGAGAAGGTGATCGAGCAGATCGCCGCCTCACAGCTGGCCCATCTGCAGGACCTCGGCGAGATCTGAGTGCCCCCTCCACCCCTACCCGCCGAATCGTGTACCGGAATGTGGCGAATGAGCGGATCGTGTACCCGATTCTCGACAACGGGGCACGCAATTCTGGGCCAGCCCAGACTTCAGAACGCGCGCTTCACGGAGGGGTGCTCGGTCCAGGTGATCTCCTCGACGCCGACCCCTTCGCTCTGCAGATAGTCCACCAGCTCAGAAGCTGAGGATCCGAGGCGATCGAAGGCGTGCGGCTGGGCCTCGCCCACCGGTCCGCCCGCGTAGAACGTCACCGTGTACACCCGCCTGCCGCGGCGGTCCTCCCCCACGCGCTGAGCCACGGCCAACTGACCGTCGGTGACCCCGCTGAGCGGGACGCCGTCGAGGTCTGCGCGGAAGAAGTCCATGAACCCGGTGAGCTCCTCCACCGCCTGTTCCACGGCGGCCAGATCTTCGGCGCGGATCTGCGCCTCCAGCACAGCCCACTCGTCGGATCCCAGCTTGCCCGGACCCCAATCCGTACGTTTCCTCCACCGCATGAGAGCCTCCCCGACGCAGGTAATAATGTAAGAGTTTCACAACGATCCGCAGGCGCGGTTCCAGTCATCCCGCCAAACCCTGAGTATGACCTGAACAGTGTGGCCTCCAGCATCCACTTTCACGTTCTACGATATCTAGTCATGGGCACTCATACCGCTGTAGTCACCGGTTCCACCGCCGGACTTGGGGCCGCTTTCGCGCGCCAGCTCGCCGGTCAAGGCTATGACCTGATCCTGGTCGCACGAGATGCTGACCGGCTGCGCACACAGGCGGACGCACTGAGCTCCAAGTACGGCATCGCCACCACCGTCCTGGTGGCCGATCTGGTCACCGACGACGGCGTGGGAGCAGTCCAGGAGCGCCTCTCCGATATGCGCAACCCGGTGCACCTGCTGGTCAACAACGCCGGACACGGCCTGGCCAGCGAGTTCCTGGAGAGCGACCTCGACGCCGAGCGCGATCTGCTGCGCCTCCACGTCCAGACCACCATGGAGCTCACCCACACTGCGGCCCGGGCGATGGTCCGCCGCCGCGCCGGGCGCATCATCAACGTGGCCTCGGTGGCAGGCTTCACCCCCACCGGCACCTACTCGGCCGCGAAGTCCTGGGTCATCAACTTCTCCAAGGCGCTGCACCAGCAGCTGGCCGGCGACGGCGTCACCGTGACCGCTCTCTGCCCCGGTCTGGTGCGCACCGAGTTCCACAAGCGTTCAGGCATCAGCATCAAGGGCGCGGCCAAGCGCATGTGGCTCGACGCCGACGACGTGGTCCGCCAAGGCCTGGCGGTCAACGCGCAGGGCAGTGCCGTCTGCGTGCCCTCCCGCAGCTACCAGGTGCTCACCGCAGCCACCCGCTTCATGCCGGATTCGGTGGTCCACTGGGCGGTCAATCGCCGCATGGGCATGCCCGGTCAGCAGGAGGGCGCCGAGCAGATCGAGGCCCCGGACTACGCGGGCACCGCACCGGCCCCGACGCCGGCCCCAGCCGCAGAGCACGACGCCGACGGCACGGCTGAACCCACCACGGACGCGATCAAGACTGTGGACGCCTATAAGGCCTCCAAGGTGAAGTTCCCGAAGCCGCCTGCCCCGCCGGCGCGTCAGCAGCCGGCTGCGCCTGCTGAAGATGCCGCGGCTCCGGCCGCGGAACCTGCGCAGGCACCCGCACCGGCTGAGGATGCCGCCACTTCTCCTGCGGAGTCTGCACCTGCCGAGCCTCCCGCACCGGCACCTGAGGCCGCCCCGGATTCGGCGGCCGAACCGGCCGAGGCCGCTCCGGCTTCCGAGGAGCAGGGCTCCGCTGATCAGGCCAGCTCTGAGCAGCCTGGCACTGAGCAGTCCAGCTCCGAAGAGTCCACCGCCGACCAGCCTGCTGAGGAGGCCGCTGAGGAAGGTGAGGAGCCGGCGTCGTCGTCTGAGGGCGACGCGGCCGCAGAGGAGGGCTCCTCTGAGCAGGACTCCTCCGAGAGCTCCGAGGAGGAGTTCGCCGCGGCCTCCAGCCCCTCCTCCGCCCAGTCCTCCTGGCAGGCGAAGAAGAACCCGCTGAAGAAGAAGTGAGGTGCGGGCCGCCACGGCCCAACCCTGTCCATACAGAAGATATCCAGCGGTCGGTGCGGCGCCAGGTCGGCGCCGCACCGATCAGTGCTGGACCGGTCAGTGTTGCCTCAGATCAGTGCCGAGGGTCCTTCTCCTTCGGCTCCTCATCCTCATCCGACTCACCGTCGAGCTCCTCCTGACGCTCCCTGCGCTCCCGGTAGGCGTCCTCGCCCGGTCCGGCGAACTCCCGGTTGCGCTCCACCGCGGAGATCGAGCCGGTGAAGATGGAGGAGTACTGATCCGAGGTGGCCAGCGGAGTCTCATCGGTCTCCGCGGAGTACTCCTCGGTCACCGAGCCGTAGCGCTCAAGGAACTCCTGCTCCTCGCTGCGAGCCCCATTGCCGGAGCCGGGCGCCTCAGGAGCACCGGCGGTCTCTGCGGAATCGCCGTTGGCGACCTGGCCCTTGCCGGAGATGTCCTGCTCCACCGTGGCGGCACCCTCGGCAGGCGTCGCGGCGGAGACGGCGGGCTTCTCGTCGCCGCGCTCGCCCATCTCCACCAGACCCTGGTCGCTGGAGATCAGCATGCGCTGGGCGGCCACGGCATAGGGATACTCGACGCGCAGGAAGTGCACCAGGTCCTCCCGGACCAGGCACTGCAGGTCCCACAGCTCGCCGGAGTTGCGGGCCGAGACCACAGCGCGGGCCTTGACCGTACCGCCCAGGGCCTCAGTGATCTGGATGGAGGCCTCCTGGCCGTCCCAGAGGTCGGTGGCCTCCACCAGCCGGTTGAGCCGGCCGCGCAGCGCGTCCATCGGGACACGCCAGTCCACCTCGAACTCGATGGTGCCCATCATCTCAGTGCCCACGCGGGTCCAGTTCTCGAACGGGGTGCCCACGAAGTAGCTGGACGGGTAGATGAAGCGGCGGCCGTCCCAGCACTTGAGCACCACTGCGGAGAGAGTGATGTCCTCCACCGTGCCGAATTTGTCCTCGACCACGACCACGTCGCCCACGCGGATCGAGTCGGTGAAGGCCAGCTGGATGCCGGCGAAGACGTTGGTCAGCGTGGACTGCATGGCCAGACCGGCCACCACAGAGACCACGCCGGCGGAGGCGAGCATACCGACGCCGAGCGCACGCACCTCTTCGATGCTCAGCAGCACTGCCGCCACAGCCAGGGTGATGATGACTGCGGCGAGGATGCGGCGGATCAGCGAGACCTGGGTCTGCAGTCGGCGGCCGCGGCGGTCCTCGATGTCCCCGCCGCTCTCGCCGATGTACTTGGAGAGGATGAACGCCTCGGCCACGCGGACCAGGCGCAGCGCCCACCATGCGATGCCGACCACCACGGCCGCCAGCAGCAGGAAGGCCACGGGCACATGCCAGGTCTCATTGCGCGCCACATACCCCACGGCCAGGCGGGCGCCGAGCACGGTCAGCGTGAACAGCATCGGCAGCCGGGTGCGGTCGATGGCACGCCGGACCTCCGGAGCCTTCCTGAAGAACTGCTTCAGAACGGTGGAGGTGACCAGCGTGAGCACCAGCGCAAAGAGGAACGCGACGCCGACGCCGATCAGCAGACCCCACAGCAGGCCGGCCTCAGTGACCATGGCCTCGAACTCTTCGGGGACGTACTCTCCGACCTGATCGAGCTGCTCCCCCGCGGGGTCGGTCTGCTCATCGATCAGGCTTTCCTCTTCTCCCTCAGCGGCAAACAGCAATGACGTGTCGATACCCATGGACACGATGATCCCACGCAGGAATTAGGATGGGCTAGGCGGGAGTTGCACAGCCGCCTACCCCTTTTTCGTCTCGAGGAGGACCATTGCTGACCCTCAAGGATCTCCGTGGAAGCACGGCAGATGTCGCCACTGTGCTTCCACGCGCGGAACAGGACGTCTCCGCGACCGTCGAGACCGTCAAGCCGATCCTTGAGCAGGTCCGCACCGGCGGCGTCGAGGCTGTGTTGGATCTCTCAGAGAAGTTCGACGGTGTCCGTCCGCCCTCGCTGCGCGTGCCCCAGGAGAAGCTGGATGAGGCTCTCGAGCAGCTGGACCCGAGCATCCGCGAGGCTCTGGAGGAGCTCATCACGCGGGCACGCGAGGTCCATGCCGCCCAGCTGCCGGCGGCCTCGGTGATCTCACCGGGCCCGGATGCCCGGATCACCAATCGCTGGACTCCGGTGCGACGCGTGGGGCTCTACGTGCCCGGCGGCCAGGCGGTCTACCCCTCATCGGTGGTGATGAACGTGGTGCCCGCCCAGGTGGCCGGCGTCGAGTCCCTGACCATCACCTCTCCCCCACAGGCCGAGTTCGGCGGCTACCCGCATCCGGTGGTGCTGGCCGCGGCCGCGCTGCTGGACATCGGCGAGGTCTACGCCGCCGGCGGCGCCCAGGCGGTGGGCATGCTCGCCCACGGCGCCAAGGACTCGGAGGGCGAGCAGGTGTGTGCGCCGGTCTCGCTGATCACTGGCCCCGGCAACATCTTTGTGGTCACCGCCAAGCGGGCGGTCCAGGGTGTGGTCGGCATCGATTCGGAGGCCGGACCCACCGAGATCATGGTGCTCGCCGATGAGACCGCCGATGCCGCACTGGTCGCCGCCGACCTGATCTCCCAGGCCGAGCACGACGAGCTGGCCGCAGCCGTGCTGGTCACCGATTCCATGGACCTGGCCGAGTCCGTGCTGGAGCAGGTCGCAGCCCAGACGGAGTCCACTGAGCACGTGGCCCGAGTGAAGGCCTCACTGAGCGGGGAACAGTCCGCCGTGCTGGTGGTGGACTCCCTGGATGTGGCCGTTGAGGTGGCCAACGCCTACGGCGCCGAGCACCTGGAGCTGATGACCGGCAAGGACGAGGAGCTGCTGGACCGGATCCACAACGCCGGCGCGGTGTTCGTAGGCTCCTACACCCCGGTCTCGCTGGGCGACTACTGCGCCGGCTCCAACCACGTGCTGCCCACCGGTGGAGCCTCGGCCTACTCCTCCGGACTCAACGTCACCAGCTTCATGCGCTCCCAGCAGGTCATCCACTACGGACGCGACGGCCTGGACCAGGTGGCCGGCCACGTCTCCGCACTGGCCGCGGCGGAGGGGCTGCCCGCCCACGGCGAGGCCGTCCAGATCCGCTTCCGCTGAACGCAGGGGCCGCCGCACTAGGGTGGTGTCATGGGATTCCAGACTCCACAGCACAACATCACCAAGTACTTGGAATGGACCACTTCCGGGAGCATCCAGCTGCCGGACTTCCAGCGCAGCTACCGCTGGAAGGATGGGGCATCCGGCAGCTGCTGATCACTGTCCTGCGCGGACACCCCATGGGAGTGGTCATGCTGCTGGACACCAAGAATGACGAGGTCCGCTTCAAGCCCCGCCTCATCACCGGCGTCAGGCTCAGCACGGAAACTTCTCCCGACTATCTGCTGCTGGACGGCCAGCAGCGTCTGACCTCCATGACCCAGGCCCTCACCGGGGACGGCGTGGTCGAAACGTCGGACGACCGAGGCAAGCTGCTCAGCCGCCGTTACTTCGTCCATATTGAGACTGCTCTCCTCGGGGAGGAGAGGGTTGATGAAGCGGTCATCTCTGTTCCTGCCGACGGGAAGATCAAGACGAACTTCGACCGCGAAGTCGTCCTCGATCTGTCCACTCCGGCGCAGCAGCAGGAGCATGGCTATTTCCCGCTGAACCTGCTGTTCTCACCCACTGAGTCGACCGACTGGCTGATCGACCTTGGGAACACCGAACTGTTCAAGAGGTTCAACGCCGAGGTCATCAGCCCGGCCTCCCAGTATGAGCTGCCGGCGATCCTCCTCGACCGGAACACCAGCAAAGAGGCAGTGGCCACCGTCTTCGAGAAGGTCAACACCGGAGGGGAACCGCTCACAGCCTTTGAGTTGCTGACTGCGACGTTCGCCGGGGATCGTGAGTACTACGAGGCGAACGGCCAGGACTTCCGACTACGGGAGGACTGGGCCGAGACCTGCCGACAGTTCGAGCACTACCCCGTGCTGCGTCAGATCACCAGCACCCACTTCCTGCAGGCGGTGACCTTACTCGCCTCGAGGAAGAAGCATCTGTCCGATGCCGGCGCCCGCCCGACCGCGATCACGGCGAAGACCGAGGACGTCCTGAAGCTGAAGCTCGCTGACTATCTCGAATGGGTAGATCCGCTGCGTGAGGCCTTCCAGTGGGCGGCCCGGTTCTGCATGGACCGGCACATCTTCGACGCCTCTCTGCTCCCCTATCCGACTCAGCTCATCCCGCTCGCCGCCATCCGGGTAGTGCTCGGCCCCGACGCAGACCTGTTAGGTCCGAGGACCCAGATCATCCGGTGGTTCTGGTCCGGAGTGCTGGGAGAGCTCTACGGCAGTACCACAGAAACCCGGTTCGTCGCTGACGTCCGCCAGGTCCCAGAGTGGGCGATGGGCCCCGAAAGCGCTGCCACACCCCGAACCATCCAGGACGCCACCTTCACCGAATCGCGCCTGCATTCGCTGCGTTCCCGGGTTTCGGCCGCCTATAAAGGGGGTCTCGGCCCTGCTGCTCGCAGAACAGGCCCGGGATTGGATGGAGGACAAGAGCTTCGACAAGATCCAGCACTCGGAGCTCCAGGCTGATATTCACCACATCTTCCCTAAGAAGTGGTGTGCGGAGCATGACGTCGACCGTGAACACCAGGAATCGATCGTCAACAAGTCCACCATCAGCGCCCGGACCAACCGCAGCATCGGCGGGCAGCCGCCGTCGTCGTACCTCGCCAAGATCGAACGGACCGCCCAGATCACCTCCGAACATCTGGACCAGCGTCTGGCATCTCACCTGATCAGTGGAGCGCACCTGCGCCGGGATGATTTCGAAGCGTTCTTCGAAGATCGGAGGGAACGCCTCTGCGCAATGATCGGTGAGGCCATGGGCAAGGAGGTTCACCGCGACATCCAGCTCAGGAACGCGTTGGAGGACTCCTCGAAATTCGCCGACGAAGCTCCCGAAGACCGGGGTGTGGCGGAGACGGTCGAAGCCTCAGTCTGAACGCTGAGTGTGGCTGTTCCGCTGAGGCGGCTCTACAGCAGAATCGCGTACCGGATTATCGACAATGACGGACGCAATCCATCTGTTCGCGACATTCCGGTACGCGATTCTGCGCGTGAGGGGCGAGGCTGCGGCTCAGGCGGCCATCACGTAGTCGGTGTTGACCCAGCCGGTGAGGGTCTCGTCCTCGCCGGTGTAGCGCACCTGGATCCAGGAGCCGCTCTCGTCGAGCTTCTCCAGCTCCGCGCCCCGCGGGATCTGGACCAGGCGGTCGCTGGAGGAATCGGCCTCCTCGCGCAGCGGCACGCTGTAGCTGGCGTTCCAGACCTCGGCCGATGACCGGGTGGAGACGGTGTCCGCTCCGCCGGTGCCGTGGATCTCCAAGTAGGAGTCGCCGTAGCCGCCGGGGTCGTTGTCCCAGCCGTTGAGGCCGGTGACCCCCTGGTTGGGCAGGACCTCCTGGGTGCAGTGCGGCCACGCGCCCCAGCCCTGCTCCTGCCAGAGGGCGTAGGCACGCTGGATCTGCTCCTCCTTGGAGGCCTCGCTGGGCAGACCCTCGCCGCCCACAGCCTCCCAGGAGCTCAGCTGGAACTGCAGACCGCCGTAGAAGCCGTTGCCGGTGTCGATGGACCAGTCTCCGGTGGACTCGCACTGAGCCAGCTGATCCCACACCTGGCTGTAGGGCTCGCCGGTGGAGCTCTGGGCGTGCAGCCCGCTGGAGGGGCCGGTCTGACCCGGCTGCTGTGAGGGAGCCTCCTGCTCGGGCTCCTCCTCCGGCTCGGGAGCGGGTTCCGGCTCAGGCTGCGGCTCGGTGCCTCCCTCCGGCTCCTGGAACTCGAAGGTCCAGGAGGTCTCGCCGGTGAGCTCATAGCCCTCATCGGCCGTGGCCTCCACGGTCACGCCGCCCTCAGGGACCTCGACGTCGTCCTCGATGGCGCCGGCTGCGGTGGTGTAGGTGACGCCCTCCACCTCGGGCATCTCGACCAGGTTCCAGACCTGCTCAGGCGCCTCCGCAGTGACCTCGATGAGCTCTGGTTCGGGCTCGGGGTCCTGCGCTGGCTCCTCCTCAGGCTCCGGTTCGGGCTCGGGCTCTGGCTCGGGGTCCTGGGAGGCAGGCTCCGGTTCGGGCTCCTCCTCAGATTCAGGCTCAGGCTCGGGCTCAGGCTCCGCATCGGGTTCCTCCTGAAAAGCCTCTTCCTCAGCCTCGTCCTCGAGCGGCTCCTCCTGCTGAGCCTCCTTCTCGGAGTCCTCCTCGGAGCCCTCGTCCTGCACGGGCTCCTGCTCCGGCTCCTGCTCAGGCAACTCAGGCTCGGCAGGCTCCTGCACGGCCTCATCCTGGACAGGCTCTTCAGCAACCTGCCCCTCGGCCGGCTCCTCCTGAACAGGCTCTTCAGCAGGCTCCTCCTGGACAGGTGCCTCCTGCGCCGGCTCCTCAGGCTCTTCCGACTCGGGCTCGGGCTCGGGCTCAGGCTCGGGGGCAGGCTTATCCGCCTCCTCCTGGACAGGCGCTTCCTGGGCAGGCTCCTCCTCAACCGGGACTTCCTCAGCCGGAGCTCCCTGAACAGGAGCCTCCTGGACAGGCGCCTCCTGGACAGGAGCCTCCTGGACAGGCGCCTCAGCATCCTGCCCGGATCCCTGGCCAGCGCCGCTCACGCCGAAGTCGAGGTAGGCGCCGTGCATCCAGCCGGTCTCGCCCTCGATCTCGACCTCGTACCACTCGCCGTCCTGCTCGCCGGTCAGCTCCACAGTCACGCCCGGGGCGATCCCCCGGATCACGTTGTGCTCGGTGCTCGGACCGGTGCGGAAGTTCTGCCACACAGTGGTGGTGGCCGTCTGGGTCGCCACCTCGGTGAGGTAATCGGAGTGGGACCACAGGGTCTGATCCTCGGAGGCGAAGCTGAGCCAGTCGCCGTCGCGCCCCGTCACCTCGATCTGGGTGCCGGGCTCCAGGACAGTGTGCACGGAGTGCTCCGTGCCGGGGCCGGTGCGGGCGTTGAGCCACACACCGTCCACCTCATAGGTTCCCTCCACCTCAGGCTCGGCCGGCCCGACCTCGTCCAGATAAGCGCTGTGGGACCAGACGGTCTCACCGCTGCGCTCGAACTGGACCCAGTCGCCGTCCTGCGCGGTGACGGTGATCTCCTCGCCCTCAGACATCCCCTGCTGCACAGGGTGGGAGGTTCCCGGACCGCTGCGCGCGTTCAGCGGAGTGGTCACGCGGTAGACGGTGGGATCCATCTCCTCGGTGCCCGCGCTGGTGGAGACCGAGACGGTCGGGGCCTCCACTCCGGAGGTGCGGGTGATGTCCAGGGCCACGCCGTCCAGCGCGTTGGTCCCGGTGGTGGGCACATCGGTGCCCGGGCCGGTCGGCGTCGGGCTGGGCGCTGCGGGCGCCGCCGTCGCCGCTTGGGCATTCATCGGCAGGGTCAGGCCTACGGCAAGAGTGCCGACGATAGCCGTAGAGAGTTTCTTCGGCACAGCAATTTCCTCACTAGTCGTTCCGCGGAACGGCCCCCTCGGGGCGCACCAGGTGCACCCCACATCTGTCGCTGCGGGGGAAGCGGCGCATCGTACACAAGGATGGGAAGCCAGCGCGTACGACTCGCCGCATTCGGGTTCAGAGTAACCCGGGGCTGTCAGGGCATGGCAAGGAGAAGTCCGCAAAGCTTCGAGCTGCAGTTGAAGATGCTCGGGGGCTGGCTGAGTGAGGTGAGGAGGGCAGTGCATCGTCTGGCTGCCACTACCGCAGGACATCCGAAGACTCTGCACTGCCCTCTTCGCGTTCCACTATTTCATCCGTGCAAGCTTCAGAACCCCCGTGCCGGGGCACGCGGCTGACATCGTAATCAGACTGTGACTGACCGTGACTCCTGGAGCCTGCGCTGCCCTGGCCGCATGCTGAGTTCACACCTATCTGAGACCGCGACCGACGCCGAGGCCGCACCCTCCTCCACCCGGGGTGACCTGGTGGTTCGGCGTCGCCTCCGCAGGGCGGGAACCGGAATGTTCGACGCCGGAGCACTGCTGCTGAGTGCCTGCGCAGGAGACGACCCCGAGGCCAGGGCCACCCCCGGACCGGACCAGGGCTCCTCCCCCGAGACCCCGCCTGAGGGGAGCGAGGCGCAGCAGCAGGAGGAGGGCAGCAGCACCCTGAACAGGGGCATGGCTCCGAAAGTCCCAGAATACTTTCAGGTTGCGCCCATTGATCACTCAAGCTCGCTCCCTAGAGTGGTGACTGCCTCTTCAAGGTGCGAGTGATTCAGCAGGCCCCGTGTCGAAGTACAGCGTCCCCCTCACGCTTTCGACACGGGGTCTGCGCTCGTTTGGGGGCATTTCCTAGACTGGCGGCATGAGTGAGAGTGCCCCGACCTCGCCGGTCCGAGTCGATGCGTGGCTGTGGTCCGTGCGCATGTTCAAGACCCGCTCGGCGGCCACGGAAGCCTGCCGGGCCGGCAAGATCAAGATCGACGGCGATCCGGTGAAGGCCTCGCTGAAGATCTCCCCGGGCACCGAGATCCACATCAGCAGGCCGGGTTTCGTGGTGATCCTCGAAGTGGTCCACACCCATTCCAAGCGCGTGGGCCCGCCGGTGGCGCGCAAGGCCTATCAGGACCACTCCCCCGAGCAGATCAAGCCGCGGGAGGTGGGACTGCCGGTCCGCGAGCGCGGGACCGGGCGGCCCACCAAGCGTGAGCGCCGGCAGCTGGAGGCGCTGCGCGGCTACATCAAGGAGCGCTGAGCAGGAACCGGGCGGGGCGGACCCACTACCCTGGAACCATGACTGAACCAGTGAACCTCGGACCGGCCAGCCAACTCCCTGAGGGCGAAGTCATGCGGGTTCCCGCGGAGGACTCCGGATACGACACCGACATCGCCGTGGTCCACGCAGAGGAGGGCGGATTCTTCGCCCTGGACGACGAATGCAGCCATGAGGCGGTCTCACTCTCCGACGGATTCGTGGAGGAGCAGACCCTCGAGTGCCCCATGCATGCCTCGGCCTTCTGCCTGAGGACAGGGGTTCCGGAGACTCCGCCTGCGATGAAGCCGGTGAAGACCCACCGAGTGAGCGTGGAGGAGGACAACCTGGTGCTCTACCCAGGGACTCCTTTCTCCGAGGAGTGACCCTGCTCTGACCTGGAGCGATGCGACCAGCAAGCAATATCCAAAAACTCACAGGAAACTTCCAGGGAGTTTTGGGGGAACCATCAAGGTGGATTCCTATAGTGGTAAGTACCTCATCAAGGTGCGAGTGATTCAGAGCCCCCGGGCCCGGCACAAAGCGTCCCCCTCACGCAGCCGGACCCGGGGGCTCTTCTCTGCCCTGGGACCTTCTCCTTTCCGTGGGTGATCGAAGAAACCCATGAAAGCCGCCGAAACAGCCTGAATCTGGCCAAAACATGGGTTTTATCGATCACCCACGAGGATGGCGGAGCTGGGGCGGCGGATAGTGTGGTCTGCGATGGCTGAGCAATACACCACTCTGGCGGCTCCCACCGAGGCGGAGCTGGAGATCAAGAAGTCCCGCTTCATCTGCGCGCTGGCCCCTGCCCGCACGGAGGAGGAGGCTCGGGAGTTCATCGCCCAGCAGATCTCGGCCCACCCCAAGGCCCGGCACCACTGCACCGCCTTCGTGCTGGGCCCGGACGCCTCGGTCCAGCGCAGCAACGACGACGGCGAACCCTCCGGCACCGCAGGCCGCCCCATGCTGGACGTGCTGCTGCAGGAGGAGATCACCGACGCCGTCGCTGTGGTCATCCGCTACTTCGGCGGGGTCCTGCTGGGAGCCAGCGGCCTGATCCGCGCCTACGGCAATGCGGTCTCCGAGGGCATCCGGTCCGCCCAGCTGGCCCACTATGCGCTGCGCCAGGAGATCACCGTGGTGCTGGGCTATCAGCACGGCCCCTCCTTCGAGGCCGAATGCCACAGCGCCGGCTGGTTCGTGGTGGACACCAGCTACGGCGAGCGCGTCACACTGACCTTCGCCGTGCCGCCGGAGGAGACCGACCAGGCCATGGATCGGCTGGCCGATCTGACCTCCGGCGCCGCCGAACCCGCGCTGGGCGAGACCCGCTGGGTGCTGCGCTGAGCAGGACTAGGCCGGCGTCGCGCGGCGGATCATGAGGTAGGTGCCGCCGCCGACCACCAGGGAGACCGGCAGCGTCCACAGCGCCAGGGTCAGCGACGTCTGCTCGCTGAACCAGCGCCCCACTGCGGGCCAGCCGTCATTGCTGGTGATCAGCATGACCGCCACGGCCACCAACACTGCGAGGCCGAGCAGCACCGTCCAGGTCCACACCAGCCCCATTCGCAGGTTCAGGATCACGACTCCGAAGCCGACGAGCATCACCATCAGGCACAGCGCCGCGGCCAGGACTCCGGCTCCTGCGATCCCGGAGCTCTCAGTCAGGAACGGCAGGTCGAATGTGTAGACGTGCATGCCGTAGCCGTCGGTCACCCGTTCCAACAGGGCCGCCAGGACGAAGAGCACCCCGTAGGCCGCGGAGACGGCCGCGAAGGCCAGATAGGTGCCGATCAGGAAGACCCGACGGCTGAAGCTCAGAGCCATGGAGAAGGGGAAGTTGTGCGAGGCCGCATAGGCGGCCATGAACGCCAGGCACCAGACCACGGCCTGGGAGGCGCCGGCATAGAAGGGATCCTCCGCAGTCCAGGGGCCCTCGGCCCGCACGCGGTCCAGCCAGAATCCGATGCCCAGAGCGATCGCCCAGGCGGCGAAGAAGACCATCAGCGGCACGTGGATGAGGAAGGACTTCACTTGGAAATGAAGCCGGAATGCCGCTGGGACCCGAGCGAAGCTGGAGCGGGGCTGCATACTCGCAGCCGTGGTAGACGTCGTCGTGGTGCTCATCGTGCCGCCTCCTGCTGCTTCTCGGTCATCCGGACGATCAGTTGCTGCAGGGACACCGGGACCACGTCCAGGTCCAGCTCCTTGAGCCTGTGCCGCTCGGCCTGGCTGAGCGCGCCCAGCACGGTGGTGCGAGCCATCCTGCCCAGCTCCTCATGGTGGAGCACCTCGCGGGTGCCGGAGATCTCGGCGACGGCGTCGGCCCGGCCCACCAGCGTGACCGCGCGGTCGCGCAGCTGCTCTACGGGCTCATCCATCAGGATGCGGCCCTGGTCGATGACCACCACGTTCTCGATCAGGTGGGCCACCTCGTCGATCAGATGTGAGGAGAGCACGATGGTCCGTGGGTTCTCCGCGTAGTCCTCCAGGAGGCGGTCATAGAAGAGCTGGCGGGCCACCGCGTCGAGACCCATATAGGGCTCGTCGAAGAAGGTGACCTCAGCCCTGGAGGCCAGCCCGATGATCACGCCCACTGCTGAACGCTGGCCGCGGGACATCTTCTTGATCCGAGTCTTCTCCGGAACCTTGAAGTCCTGCTTCAGCCGCTCGGCGAGCTCCCAGTCCCAGTTGGGGAAGGCCAGCGCAGCGGCGGCGAAGGCGTGGGAAGCCTTGGCGTCATCGATGTATTTCTGCTCCTCTCGGACAAAACAGATCTGCGGCAGCACCTGCTCGTTCTCATGCGGGGCCTGACCGAAGACTGTGATCTCACCGGAGCTGGGCCAATCCTGGGCGGTGATCAGCGACATCAGAGTCGTCTTCCCCGCGCCGTTGCGGCCGAGCAGGCCGTGGATCATGTCCTTCTCAAAGGTGACGCTGACGGCGTCGAGCGCTGTCGCACCGCGGTAGTTCCGCGTGACGTCGCGCACCTCGATCGCCGGTCTCTGCTGGGTGCTCATCAGAACATCCCTCCTCTCCTGATGCCCGTGCGGGCATCTCACTGCTCGCGCGCTCTGGCGCGGAGCATCTCGATCACGCTGTCCGTCGAGAGTCCGACGGCGCGCGCTTCGGTGAGCATCGGTTCGAGGTAGTGATCGGCGAAGTGCTGTCGGCGTTCGGCACGCAGGATCTCCTGGGCGCCGTCGGCGACGAACATACCCAGACCGCGGCGCTTGACCAGGATGCCCCGGTCCACCAAAAGATTGACACCTTTGGCCGCCGTCGCCGGGTTGATCCGATGGAAGGCTGCGAGTTCGGTGGTGGAGGGCGCGCGCTCCCCTTCAGCCAGAGAGCCGTCGAGCACGGAGGACTCGACCTGCTCGGCGATCTGCACGAAGAGCGGACGGCCATCTTCCACGGGACTCACCTCCAACAGGACCTCCCCAGCTTAGACCACATCACTACCTCAGTGGTTCATTACTTGACTAACTAACCACTGGAGTGAGCGATCTGTCAACGGTAGGATGGGCAGCATGATGAACGGTGAGAACATCGAATGCTGGCTGACCGACATGGACGGCGTGCTCGTCCGTGAACACGAGGCCCTTCCGGGCGCGGCTGAACTGCTCGAGCAGTGGCGCCGTCAGGACCTGCCCTACCTGGTCCTGACGAACAATTCGATCTTCACCGCCAGAGATCTCAGCGCCCGGCTGCGTCACTCAGGGCTGGTCGTGCCCGAGGAGCGGATCTGGACCTCCGCGCTGGCCACCGCCACCTTCCTGGCGCAGCAGGTGGACCGGGACAAGGGCCAGGGCAGCTGCTACGTGGTGGGCGAGGCCGGCCTGACCACGGCGCTGCACGAGCACGGCTTCATCATGACCGAGACCGACCCCGACTACGTGGTGGTCGGTGAGACGCGGAACTACAGCTTCGAGGCCATCACCAAGGCGGTGCGCCTGATCAACGAGGGCGCCCGCTTCATCGTGACCAACCCGGATGCCACCGGCCCCAGTCCAGAGGGCGTGCTGCCGGCCACCGGGGCGATCTCCTCACTGATCACCAAGGCCACCGGGCGCGAGCCCTATGTGGTGGGCAAGCCGAACCCGATGATGTTCCGCTCCGCCCTGAACCACCTGGGTGCCCACTCGATGCAGACCGCGATGATCGGCGACCGCATGGACACCGATATCGTCGCCGGCATGGAGGCAGGCATGCACACCATCCTGGTGATGTCCGGAGTGTCTTCGCAGTCGAGCATCTCCGAATACCCCTTCCGGCCGAACCGAATCATCGACGGCGTCCACGAGCTGGTGGACGACTTCATCCAGGATGATGCCGAGGACTGAGGGGCTTCTTTCCTGCTCGTGAGCTCCTACGGAATTGCGTACCTGATTGTCGATGATGGCGGCCGCAATCCGCTGATTCGACACATTCCGGTACACGATTCTGGGGCCGGGCGATTCCCGGCCCCGGCCTGGCGCCGAGCTTGGACGCCGGGCGCCGGGCGCCGGGCGCAGAGAACGCCGCGAGCCTTCTGCTGCCTGAGCGCCGGGGCGAGCCTCAGCTGCACCTATTGTCGATGCTCAGCGAGGAAGGACCGGATCCTGCGCTCTTCTCCCTCAGGGTCTTCCACAGTGAGGACGGCCTTCCGGAAGCCCTCATTGACGAGCTCCAGCACGATGTTCTGACGGGGATCCCGGACATTCCAATAGGAAGCCCGTCCCTCAGCGAGAAATGTTCCCATATACCTGCCCGGCAGAGACGTCCCCATCAGGCGGGATTCCGGGCCCCGAGATCCGATGCCAGAGTCTGCGGCGACATGTCTGACGTTGCTGGCTTGCAGACGCAGCTCTCTTCGGAACCCGAAGATCTTCGCCCAACCGCGGGGCTTCACCACCACATGATCACCGTCGAAGAGGATTCTGTTCACCCGACATCCTTCGCTCAGCCCTCGGAGTCTTCTGTCCTCAGGCTATCGGCCAGCACAGCCCCACACCCCCAGGCGCGTAATCGCGCGCCGGAATGTGGTGAATGAGCGGATTGTGTCCGCCATTGACCACATTCCGGTACGCGATTCGGAAAGGGAAGAAGATCCTCAGCTGCGGGTGGACGCGTACTCCTCGGCGTCGGCGTCGGCCTCCTTCTCGGATTCGACCCCTTCGCGGCGGCGGCTTCGACGACGCCGGCCGTTCGCCTTCGCCTCCTTAGCCTCCTTCCGCGCGGCCTCGGCCTCCTCGGTCTCACCATCGGTCACCTCACGCTCCAGCGCGGCACCCTCGACGTCGACGTCGGGCAGCAGCCTGTCCAGCCACTTCGGCAGCCACCAGGCCGCCGGACCGAGCAGGTGCAGCACCGAGGGCACCAGCAGCAGGCGGACCACGAAGGCGTCCAGCAGCACGCCGCCGGCCAGACCCAGGCCGATGGAGGCGACCATCGGGTCATCGGTGAAGATGAAGCCGGCAAACACCGAGCTCATGATCAGCGCCGCGGCGGTGACCACCGAGCGACCAGCGTGCAGACCCTGACGCACCGCCAAGCGCGGAGCCGAGCCGTGAACATAGGCCTCACGCATCCCGGAGGCGGTGAAGAGCTGATAGTCCATCGCCAATCCGAAGAGGATGCCCACCATGATCACCGGCAGGAAGGTCACGATCGGCCCGGGCTCGCTGAGCCCGAAGAGATCGCCCATCCAGCCCCACTGGAAGATCGCGACCACGATACCCATCGCCGCGGCGAAGGAGCCGATGAAGCCCAGCGTGGCCACCACCGGCAGCAGGATCGAGCGGAAGACGATCACCATCAGCACCAACGACAGGCCGACCACCAGCGCCAGGTAGAGCGGCAGCGCATCGGAGATGACATCGGAGATATCGATGTTCGCCGCAGTCATACCGGCCACGGACAGCTCCACACCGGAGAGGTAGATGCCCTCGGTCTCGGCCTGGACGCCGGCGAGCGGCTCGCCGTCGCGGAACTCGTGGACCAGCGACTCGGTGGACTCCGCGGACGGGCCCTCCAGCGGCAGCACCTGGAAGACGGCCACCGAGTTCTCGTCATTGACGCCCACCGGCACGGCGGCGTCGATGTCATCGCGGGCGCTCAGCGCCTCGCCGATCTCGATCTGGTAGTCCATGGCCTGGTCCTCGTTCAGGTCACCATGCAGATCCGCCACCACCAGGAGCGGACCGTTCATGCCCTGACCGAAGGCCTCCTCCGTGGAGCTGTAGGCCTGGTAGGCGGTGGACTCCTCGGCCTGGGAGCCGGCGTCGGGAAGGCCCAGCCGCATGTCGAAGGTGGGCACGGCCAGCAGACCCAGTCCGATCAGCGAGACCGCGGCGATGCCCAACGCCTTGAGGCTGCCCATCGGCGTCGTGATCTTCTTGGACTCGCGCAGGCCGATGTAGCGGCGCTCCTTGCCACGCAGGATGCGGCGGTCCACCAGGGAGAGCAGCGCCGGGGTCATAGTGGTGGCCATCAGTACCGCGATGATCACGCAGACGGCGGCCACCGTGCCCATCAGGCCCAGGAAGGGCAGGCCGGTGACGTTGAGCGCCAGCAGCGCGATGACCACTGTGGCGCCGGCGAAGACCACCGCATTGCCTGCGGTGCCGTTGGCCAGCGCGATGGATTCGCGGACGGACATCCCGTCCTTCAGCTGGTTGCGGTGGCGGTGCAGGATGAACAGCGCGTAGTCGATGCCCACGGCCAGGCCCAGCATGAGGCCCAGGATCGGGGTGACCGACATCATCTCCACTGTGCCGGAGAGCGCCATCGCACCGGCCACACCGATCCCGACGCCGACCAGCGCGTTCAGCAGCGGCAGTCCGGCGCCGATCAGCGTACCGAGCATGATCAGCAGCACTGCGGCGGCCACCATCAGACCGATGACCTCGGCCACGGAGAACAGGTGAGGCATCTCCATGGAGATGTCTTGGGAGGGGAGCACCTCCACGCCCTCGATCTCAGCGGCGGTCAGATCCTCGTCCAGGGAAGCGAGCTCCCCCATGCCCACGTTCTCCAAGGCCTCATGGAAGGAGACCATCATGACGGCGACGTCGCCGTCCTCGGAGACCATGCCCAGGTCCTCGCTGAGCGCCAGCATGGCCTCGCCGCGCTCCAGCTCAGCCTCGGCAGGGGCAACCTCCTCCTCGGCGGCCTCCAGCTCGGCCTCGCCCTCTTCGATCTCCTCGAGGGCGCCGTCCAGTTCCTCCTGAGCGACGTCGATCTCACCCTGCTGATAGGTGAACTGACCGGCGAGCGCGTCATAGTAGCCGCCGGCCTGGGCCTCCTCGATGGCGGCGTCGAGCTGACCCTGAGCCTCGTCGAGCTCAGCCTGGCCGCCCTCGATCTCCTCGCGGCCGGCCTCGAGCTCCTCCCAGCCCTCGTCGATCTCCTCAGTGCCCTCCTCCAGCTCCTCGCGGCCTTCGGAGAGCTCCTGCTGGGACTCAGCCATCTCCTGCTCGGAGACGAAGGGGCCGGTGACCGAGTCCACGGCCTCGTGCTGCTCGACCTCCTCGATCAGCTGTGCGACCTCGGCCTCCTGGGCCTCGGTGAAGGCGCTGCCGTCCTCAGTGCGCAGCACCACGCTGGCGCTTCCACCGCCGGCGTCGGGCATCTCTTCGGCGAGCCGGTCGGCGACCTGTGTGGTCTCCAGGTCCGGCATGGTGATCTGGTCGGTGAGCTGGCCCCCGAAGCCCAGGAAGGCGCTGATCGCGAGGACCAGCAGAGCGAACCAGGCGGCGATGACGGTCTTGGCGCGGCGGGCGGCCAACAGACCGAGGCGGTAGAGCATTTTTGCCATGAGTGACCCTGTTCTGACGGTGGAGAGAGGTCAGTGAACCTCAACCAGCATAAACGGAACGGTGCGTCTCATAAATATATTTCGAGACGTGACGACTCGAAAGTGAGAAGCATCACAGATCACGCAGGACGGCGCGGCTCCAGCGCGCCGTCGAGCATCACATGGAGCAGCCTCTTCAGCGACTCCCCATCAGGCTTCCCCACAGTCAGCATCTGCATCACCACAGCCCCCATGACCGCAGAGGCGACCATCCCCGGATCCACATCATCGCGCAGCTCACCGGCCGTATGGGCCGAGCGCAGCCGCTCCGCCAGATGCATCCCGGACCAGACATCGGTGTTCTGCAGCAGCTCCTGGATGGCCTCGCCGCCGCTGACGATGGCCGCCATCAGGCTGCGCAGGATGACCGTGCCCTCATCCTCGTCCTGCTTGCACAGGCCCTTCACGCTCTGCTCGACCCAGCTGTCCAGATCAGCACGCAGATCCCCAGTGTCCGGCACCTGATGGAAGTCCAGCTTCACGTACCCGGTGACCAGCGCCTCCAGCACCACGGCGGCCTTGTTCTCCCACCAGCGGTAGATGGTCTGCTTCCCGACGCCGGCCTCCGCCGCGATCCGCTCCACGGTCAGCTCCTCATAGGGAAGCTCCTCCACGTCGAGCAGCCGCGCAGTGGCCTCCATGACGGCCTGGTGGGAGGCTTCGCTGCGCGGGCGCCCACGGCGCGAGGCGGTGCTCTTGGCGGGAACGGCGGGGGTCTCAGTCACGCAGATCATCGTATCGCGGGCGGGTCTGGGCGGAACCCCTGTGGGACTGGAGCTGGGTGTCGGTGGGACTGATGCTGGGTGGGGCGGCGGTGAGCGAAATCGTAGACTTGGTCCATGCCCAACAACTCCCAGGGAAGCCGCGGATCCGGCTCCCCCTCCACCTCCACAGGAAACTGGCTCCTGCTGATCGGCGGACTTGTCGTCGCCGGCTCAGGAGCGTTCTTCCTGTTCATCGACCACGGCTGGACCCTGCTCTCGGCCGTGCAGCTCGGCGTGGGGGCCTGGATGGCCATCGACGGATGGCGCGGACTCTCATGAGGCTGCCGGAGGACACCCTCCTGCACAGCGCCGACCTCGCAGCGGCCCTCTTCTCAGCACTGAACGAGACACGGCCCGAGGCCCCGGCCGCTCTGCTGGACAGCAGCGATCACCGGGTCTCCCCCACCCCCGAGCGCAGCCGGTACAGCGTCCTGGCCTTCTCCTTCGGGCCCCAGCGCGAGGAGGTCGTGCATGCCCGCGGCATGACCACAGTGCGGCACGCGGTTTCTGAGAAGGGCGCTTCCGAGCACAGCACCGAGCTGCCCTTCTTCCAGTGGCTGCACCAGAACTGGGAGATCCTTCCCGACGCCGGCCACCCCGGTGAAGAGGCCGCCCCCTTCCAGCTGGGCTGGGTGGGCTGGCTGGGCTATGAGATCAAGCGGGAGCTGGGCTCCCCCGACGGGCGCGCCTCCGCCCAGCGCAGCACTGAGGATGGCCTCCCCGAGACCGAAGCCCACCTCTTCCGCGCCACCCACGCCGTGGTGGTGGACCACCACCGCGGCGAACTGGAGACCCAGTCGCTGAAGGAGGATCCGGCTTGGGAACAGGAGGTCGCCGCGGCAGTGGCGGAGGTGGCCGAGGCTGGGCTGGGCAGTGCTGGGTCGGCGAGTGCTGGTGCGGCCGACGTCGGGCGTGGGGATGCGAGCGCTGAGAGCACCGCTCACCCCGGGGAGCTTGAGGCGGCACTGAGGAATCTGCGGGTCCGCGACTCCCAGGAGGAATATCTGGCGGCGATCCGTGCCGCCCAGGAGGAGATCCGCAACGGCACCACCTACGAGGTCTGCCTGACCACGGCGGTGAGTGCCGAGCTGCACGGCTCCTCCCCCGCCCTGGAGCTCTTCGCCCGGATGCGGGAGCGGAACAGGGCGCCCTTCACCCAGTACCTGCACCTGCCCGGGGCACAGGACCCAACCCCCGACGCCGGAGCCGGGACGGGCACCAGCGCTCCCCTGCGCACCGAGATCCTCTCCACCTCGCCGGAGCGCTATCTCAGTGTGACCCCAGGTCAGGGCACCAGCATCACGGTCCGGTCGGAGCCGATCAAGGGCACTCGCCCCCGGGGCAGCACCCCGGAGGAGGACCAGGCGCTGGCCCACGACCTGCGCACCCACCCCAAGGACCGGGCGGAGAACGTGATGATCACCGATCTGGTGCGCAACGATCTCTCCATCCACTCGGAGCCCGGCACGCTGCGCACTGAGCGGCTCTGCACCGTGGAGAGTTACCCGAGCGTGCATCAGATGGTCTCCACGGTGAGCGCCCAGCTGCACGAGAACGCCCATCCGGCCGATGTCATCGCCGCGGCCTTCCCTCCCGGCTCCATGACCGGGGCCCCGAAGATCTCCACGATGAATATCCTCGAGGAGCTGGAGACCGGACCGCGGGGTGCCTATTCGGGAGTGGCCGGCTACTTCAGCCGCAGCGGGGCCGCAGACCTCTCCGTACTGATCCGGACAGCCGTGATCACCCACGACGGCGAGCGCCGCCGCCTGCACCTGGGCCTGGGTGGGGCCGTCACGGCCGACTCCGACCCCGAGGCCGAATGGGAGGAGGTCCGCACCAAATCAGCGGGCGTCCTGGGCGCCCTGGGAGCCGAGTTCCCGCAACGCTGAGGCGAGCCGCCGGCATCGGGACCTCCCCATCTGCGCGTGATCACCCACGGTCACACAGCGGGGAGTTTGGCGCTCTGGGCCTCCACGAGCTGCTCGAAGACCGACTGGTCCACGTTGATCGCGCTGATCATCACCAGGTTCTCCCCGTAGTCGACCGTGGCGAACCAGCCCTCCACAGCGGAGCCGTCCTCGAAGTCCATCTGCATGCTCATGCCGCCGAACGCCCCGTGGGAGAAGCTGGCAAACTCGGCGGTCTCCGTCTCGTTCTCCAGCACGGTGCTCTCGCAGGCGCCCAGCAGGTCCTCCCAGACCTGGGCCGAATCGGCCTGTCGGTCATAGCTGAGCATCCAGAGCGCCATGCTGCCGTCGGCATAGCCGATCTCGCGGATCACGCCCTCCAGCGGATCGTCCCCGATGAGGTCCACGTTCACCGCATCCATGGCGGCCGCGCATTCGGACTCCCCGAAGCCCTCGGTGTAGACGCCCTGGTTCACACCCATCCGCTCGTGAAAGTACTCGGTGCCCGTGGTCTCGGCGAACTCCAGGACCTCGAGGGGCATCTCCTCCTCGTCCAGCAGCAGTCCGAGGATCTCCTCCTCGCTGAGCGCTGCGGGAGCCTCCTCGATCTCGCCCGCCTCAGCTGCGTCACCTTCAGCCGACGACGCCGCCGGCTCGCCTTCCGGGGCGGCCCCCATACCTTCACCGGCCTCGGCCGCCGCCGCAGCCTCCTCCGTGGACACTGCCGCATAGGGTGCCTCGGCAGTCTCCGCCGCGGCGGGATCCGAGCTGGAGCAGGCGGTGAGGGTCAGCGCCGAGAGGGCCAGAAGCGCTGCGGAGACACGGGGATCAGGCGTCATCCTCATCGTCGCCTTCGTCCTCATCATCGTCCTGGTCATCATCGTCTTCGTCATCGGAAGGGCCCTCGATCTCCTCGTCATCGAGGTCATCCTCAAGGCCCCCGTCATCGTCCTCGTCGCCCTCGTCGCCCTCGTCGAGGTCCTCCGGCAGACCCTCGTCCAGCTTTCGCTCCTGGACCCGCAGCACATCGGTGAAGGTGCCTGCCGGGACGTCCATACCCACGGCGTAGACGATGTTCTCTCCACGGTCCAGAGTGGCCAGCAGGATGTCGTCGAAGTACAGGTCCTGCTCGAAGAAGCTGCCGGCCTGCACCGTCATATGCACGCCGCTCCACTCGCCCTGTTCCACAGCGCCGATCGAGACGACATCGCCGTCCTCCTCAATCTCCACGCCGTCGCAGGCATCCAGAACGGCCTCCCAGACCGAGGCGGTGTCCTGCTCATCGCGGAAGGAGGAGATGCCCACCAAGATCCCGTCCTCCTCATAGGAAGTGTTCGGGTTCTCACGCAGGCCGCTCACAAAGTGGTTCTCCCGGCCGTCGGTCTCGATGTCCTCCAGCTCGGCGATGCCGTCGAAGCAGTCCTCCTCCTCGGAGGAGTAGTCGATGCCGTCCAGCGGGACCCAGTACTCGGCGAACTCGGCGTAGTACTCGCTGAGGGAAGGGTCGTCCTCCTCCTGATCGAAGCCGTCCACGCTGTAGGGCCAGTCGTCCTCGTCCAGCAGCAGATACTGGATCTCCTCAGCGTCGAGCTGCTCGAAGGTGAGCTCGGCCGGGTCGATCTCAGGCTCTTCAGGATCCGGAGTGGATTCGCCGCTGCCGCCGGCGTCGGTGCTTCCGCTCTGATCCTCCTCCTCCAGATCAGCGGTGGGCTCCAGGCCCACGCAGCCGGTCAGGACCAGTGCTGCCAGTGCGGTGACGGCCAGAGGCCTGAGTCGTGTCTCCATAGCTTCCCCCTCAATATGCGACGCCGACTCCCACATTCTACGGTGCTCGGCTGCTGCAGGGCCCGGCTACTGCAGCGCCGAAGTCAGACGGAAGACGTTGTCCAGGTATCGCACCCGCCAGGGACGCCGCTTCCAGGCCTCGCAGTCCAGCTCGGAGGCGCCCTGCATATAGCGGGAGTAGATCTCAGTGATCTCACCGACTTTGTCCTCGTCGACGATCATCAGCGTGACCTCGAGGTTCAGTGAGAAGGAGCGCATATCCATATTCGAAGAGCCCAGGACCACGACCTCGTCGTCGACCACCATGAACTTCGCGTGCATGACCTCGGGTGCCGGGTAGCGGAAGAGCCGCACACCGGACTCCAACAGCGCCGAGTAGTAGGACTGCTGGGCGTGCTGAACGGTGAACTGATCCGCCTTCTCCGAGACCATCACCTGGACCTCCACTCCGCGGCGGGCGGCTGTGGTCACCGCATAGAGCAGCGAGTCATCCGGCACCAGATAGGGGGTGCAGATGATGATCCGGTCGGTGGCCTGGTAGATCAGGTCGTTGAACAGGCGCAGGTTGTTCTCATCCGGGAAGCCGGGCCCGGAGGGGACCACCTGGACCAGGGATCCGCCCTCGGCGGCCTCATCGGCCTCCATGTCCACCAGCAGCTTCTCACCCAGGTCCTCGCCGGTCTCGGCGTACCAGTCGGAGGCGAAGACGATGTCCAGGCCGGTGACCGTGGGGCCGGTGACCACCAGATTCAGCTCCACCCAGCGCCGACCGATCCGCCGGGCCGAATCCCGCTGATAGTGGGGCTCGATCAGGTTGGTGGAGCCGGTCAGCGCGGTCTCACCGTCGATGACCACGATCTTGCGGTGATTGCGCAGATCCAGACGGGAGAACCGGCGCCTGAACGGGCGGATGGGCAGCACGCGGTGCCATTCGAAAGTCTCCCCCAGCTCACGGCTGACACGGGTCAGCCGACGGCGCAGCCGCTGGTAGCCGCGGACCCGGAAGGTGCCCAGGTGGTCATAGAGCAGGCGGACCTTGACCCCGCGGGCCGCGGCGCGCTCCATCGCCTCCAGCACCGGGCCGACGTATTCGTCGTCGTTGCCGATGATGTAGAAGAGCATGTGAACGTACTCTTCGGCGGCGTCGATCCTCTCCACCAGCCAGTCGAAGGGCTCGCGGTACTCCGTCATCAGCCGGATCTGGTTTCCCTCCTGGATGGGGAAGGCGCCCAGATTGCGGTTCAGCGCGGCCGTGTCCCCGAGCTGCTCGTCATGGCCGCGCAGCTGATCGACCAGGTCCAGATGCCGCGTGGCCTCCAGCAGCGACTCATTGATCCGACGCTGACGCTCCTGGCGGCGTCGGGAGAGCTTATGGCTGCCCAGCATGAAGAACAGCGGCAGCGCGATGACCGGGATGAAGAAGATGGCCAGCAGCCAGGCCATGGCGGTGTTGGGGCGGCGGTTCTCCGGGATGATGCCGATGACCAGCAGGCGCACGCCCATCTCGAAGACCAGGATGAGCAGGAAGATCCACTGGGGCAGAGATTCCAGCCCCAGTCCGCTCAATGGCCACAGCACGATGTACTCCCTCCGAATCCGTCCTGCTCATCCTACGGCCTGCTGGGGACACGGAGCGGCGCAGGCCCGGCATGGCCTAAGCTGGTAGGTATGGCCGAGCACTTCCGTGAGGACTCCGTTGCCGCCGTCGCCGTGCGGATCGACGTCGAGCACCCGCAGGGCATGATCTTCGATCCCCATCAGCCGCAGCTGCGCGTGGACGACCTCGGGGCCGTCCGCGGGGACGGGATCTTCGAGACGATGAACGCCGTGGACGGCGAGGTCCGGAAGTTCCAGGCCCATGTCGACCGCCTGGCCCGCTCCGCCGAGCTCACCGGCATCGGCATCCCACCGACCGAGTCCTGGCGGGCCGCCGTGGACCTGGGCATCGAGGAGTACCGCACCCGCGGCGTGCTGCCCGAGGAGCTCTCCATCCGCCTGGTGGCCACCCGCGGCGTGGACGGGGAGCCGGCCTCCGACGACCCGGCCTTCGCCGGCACCTACTGGACCCTGCTGACGCCCATCTCCCCGGAGATGCGCGCCGACCGCGGCAAGCCCATCGCCGTGACCCTGCTGGACCGCGGCTACGACGCCCGCGCCGCCGAGCGCGCCCCCTGGCTGCTGCTGGGCGCGAAGACGCTGAGCTACGCGGTCAACATGGCCGCGCTGCGCCATGCAAAGGCCACCGGCTTCGACGACGTCATCTTCACCTCCTCCGACGGCAAGGTCCTGGAGGGCCCTACCTCCACGGTGCTGCTGGTGCACCGGGGCGAAGACGGCCAGCCGCCGCGGCTGACCACCCCGGAGCTGGAGACCGGCATCCTTCCCGGCACCACCCAGGGTGCCATCTTCGCCGCCGCGGCCGAGGCCGGCTGGGAGCTGGGCTACGGCCCGCTCACCCCGGAGGAGCTCTACGACGCCGACCACGTGTGGCTCTGCTCCTCGCTGCGCCACGCCACCCCGGTGGCGCGGATCGAGGACCGCGAGCTCGAGGTGGACCAGGAGCTCACCGAGAAGCTCACCTCCTTCCTGAAGCAGGACCTGCCGGTCAATCACCCGCTGAACTGAGCGGCGTCGGGCTGCGCGCCGGGCCGGTGCGCGGGCGCGTGCTGGTCGGAGTGCGCAGCTGGGTGCGCGGCCGGCGTCGGGCGCTTGGATTTTGGGCGACTGACCCTCCCCCGCCCCAGGTCAGCGGGAGTACGCTGAGAATATGCGTATCGCCGCCGCACAGATCGTCACAGGTCCGGACACCCACGAGAACCTCCGCCAGGTGGAGAGGTGGACCGAGCTCGCAGCCGCCGAGGGCGCGCGGGTGGTGGTCTTCCCCGAGGCCACGCAGCGAGCGTTCGGGCATCCCCTGACCCCCATCGCCGAGCCGACCCACGGCCCCTGGGCCTCCGCGGTCAAGGAGATCGCAGAGCTCAACGGCGTCACCGTGGTGGCCGGCATGTTCACGCCTGCCTCCCCCAGCGAAGCGGGCCGCGACCGGGTGACCAACACGCTGATCGCCGTCGGAGGCGGAGTCCACTCCTCCTACGACAAGGTCCACCTCTACGACGCCTTCGGCTTCAAGGAATCCAAGACCGTCCAGGCCGGGGACGAGATCGTCCAGTTCGAGGTGGACGGCGTGAAGCTGGGCCTGGCGACCTGCTACGACATCCGCTTCCCCAACCTCTTCACCGCCCACGCCCGCGCCGGTGCGGTGGCCACACTGCTGTCGGCCTCCTGGGGCGCAGGCCCCGGCAAGGTGGGGCAGTGGGAGCTGCTGGCCCGGGCCCGAGCCCTGGACTCCACGCAGTACATCGTGGCCTGCGGGCAGGGCCTGCCCAGCGCATCCGGAGTGGAGGCAGCGGCGAAGGCGCCCACCGGCGTCGGGCACTCGATGGTCGTGGCGCCCAGCGGCAAGGTCATCGCCCAGGCCGGCGAGTCCCCGCAGCTGATCACCGCGGACCTGGACCCGGATACCGTGGAGCGCACCCAGCGCCTGATCCCCGTCCTCGCCAACGCCCGCGAGCTCTGAGGACTGAGGGCGGGGCCGGCCGTCAGGGAACTTTCCTTCCCCGCAGGTAGGGCCCACCCACCAGTTGTGCGGGCAGTTTGAAGCGTTATCCGGCCAGGGTTCGGCGTCAAAACGTGTCAAAGTGCCCACACAACGGGGAACTCTCATCCCTGCCCCAGTCCAGAGAATCCGGTGTGGCTGTGTCGGCGCGGCCTCCCTCATCGTCTCGGTGCCTGAGGTGTGATCAGATACGCGCGTAATTCCTGCCGAATTGGCCTGAGTTCCGCGCGTATCTGATCACACCACGCACACAGGCCAGACTGACGGCACCTCTCCCCTCGTCCATCGGCACAGATGAGTCGGCAGACCGGCGCGGACCCGACCCATAGGTGCCAATCGACGGGACTTACGGAGCCGGGCAATTGAGTGTTCTGCACCACTCGTGGTGGGATGGTGCTGTGACACGGGGTGCCCCGTCCGGTGAGGACCGGGGCTGAGATGACACCCGTCGAACCTGATCCAGTTAGCACTGGCGAAGGGAATGTCCGGCCCTGCCGCACCCGCGAGGCTCCTGCCCGCGGATCAGCGCATCGCCGCACGGGCTGCCTTCGCCTCCGAACAGAGAGGCATGAGCGCATGACCGCTTCGAACCCGACCCCCGACGCCGGCCCAGCCGCCGGCGCCCCCACCTCCAGCACCAGCCCCACCTCCAGCACCGCCCCGCCCCTGTCCGAACAGATCGTGCTGGTCACCGGAGGGGCCCGCGGGCTCGGCGCCGCGATCACCCGGGCCTTCCTCGCCCAGGGTGCCCGTGTGGTGATCAACTACCGCTCCTCCGCCGAGGCCGCCCAGGCCCTGGCCGCCGAACACCCTGACCGCACCCTGGCCCTGCAGGCCGATGTCCGAGACCGCAGCGCCGTAGAGTCCCTGGTCAGCACCGCCGCCAAGCATTTCGGCGCCCCGATCACCACTGTGGTCAACAACGCCCTGGTGGACTTCGTCTTCAACGGCGATGCCCGCTCCCACGCCGAGGACATCACCTACGATGAGCTCTCCGGGCAGTTCGAGGGCTCGGTGAAGGGCGCGCTCAACATCATCCAGGCCGCCCGGCAGGGCATGGCCGAGGCCGGGGTCGGGCGAGTGATCAGCATCGGCACCAATCTGTTCCAGCACCCGGTGGTGCCGTATCACGACTACACCGCCGCCAAGGCCGCCCTGCTCTCGCTGACCAGGACCTTCGCCGATGATCTGGGGCCCTCCGGCATCACGGTCAACATGGTCTCGGGCGGGCTGCTGCAGACCACCGACGCCTCCGCGGCCACGCCTGAGGCCGTCTTCGAGGGGATCGCCGCCGGAACTCCGCTGCGCACGGTGACCACCCCCGAGCAGCTGGCCGATGCGGTGCTGTTCTTCGCCTCGCCGTGGGCACGCGGGGTCACGGGACAGAACCTGATCGTCGACGGCGGGCTGGTGAAGGGATGACCGGCACACCCTCCGCACAGACCGCCCCCAAGCAGGCCCACTTCAACCTGTTCATGCACGGGGTGGGGCACCACTCGGCCGCCTGGCGCGCCCCGGACTCTCACGCCGAGCGGCTGCGCTCGGTGGAGTACTATCAGGAGCTCGCGCAGATCGCCGAGCGCGGGAAGCTCGACGCCGTCTTCTTCGCCGACGGGCACTCCACCTCCATCACCGCAGTGGAGGACGGCCCACTGTGGCACCTGGAGCCGCTGACCCTGCTCTCCTCCCTGGCTCAAGCCACTGAGCGGATCGGCCTGGTCAGCACGGTCTCGGCCACCTTCTTCACGCCCTTCCACGCCGCCCGCATGCTGGCCAGCCTGGATCACATCTCCGGCGGGCGCATCGGCTGGAACGTGGTCACCTCCATGTTCGACGCCGAGGCCCAGAACCACGGCATGGCCCAGATGCCCGAGCACGCGGTGCGCTACGCCCGGGCCGAGGAGTTCGTGGATGTGGTGCTGCGGCTGTGGGAGTCCTGGCCGGCGTCGTCGATCCTCATCGAGCGCGAGCACCGCACCGACGAAGCCGACGCCCCCGGCCGCTATGCGGACGGCACCCAGCTGAGCGAGCTGAACCACGACGGCGAGCACTTCAGCGTGCGCGGCCCGCTGAACGTGCCCAGCCCGCCTCAGGGCCGTCCGGTGCTGTTCCAGGCCGGCGCCTCGGAACAGGGCCGTACCCTGGCCGCCCGCCGGGCGGAGGGCATCTACGCCGTGGCCTATGACCTGGCCGCCGGGCAGGAGTACCGGGGTGATGTGCGGCGCCGGATAGCCGGCGTCGGGCGTGACCCGGATGCGGTGGCGATCATGCCAGGGCTGGTGACCTATGTGGGCTCCACGATGGAGGAGGCCCGCGCCAAGCAGCGCGCCCTGGACGAGCTGCTGCCGGTGGAGAGCTCGCTGCGTCAGCTCAGCGTGTTCGTGGGGCAGGACGCCTCGGGCTGGGCGCTGGATGCCCCTGTGCCGGAGCTGCCGCCGTTGGAGGAGTTCACCGGGCCCAAGGGCCGCTACGCCACCATCCTGCGGATCGTGGAGACCGAGCGGCCCACCGTCCGGCAGCTGCTGGGCCGGTTGGCCGCCGGCGGCGGCCACTGCACCATGGTGGGCACACCGGAGTCCATCGCCGATGAGATCGAGCGCTGGCTGGACGAGGGCGGCGCCGACGGGTTCAACCTGATGCCGCCCTCGCTGCCCTACGGCGTGGAGGACTTCGTGGAGCAGGTGATCCCGGAGCTGCAGCGCCGCGGCCGCTTCCGGACGGACTATGAGGGGACCACGCTGCGCGAACACCTGAGCTGATGTTCGCTGAAGCGCGCTCCGCTAGGCTGGTGCCGGAAACAACGGCGCTGATCAGAGCATGGAGGTATCACGATGGACAAGATCATGGACAAGCTGCTGACCACGGGCATCGCGTTCGGCGGAGGCTTCGTGGCCACCAAGGTCTTCGAGACAGTCTGGAAGCAGGTCACCGGTGACGAGGACACTCCCAAGGGCGACGACGACGAGAACATCTCGCTGCAGAAGGCGCTGGTCTTCTCCGTCACCTCCGCCGCCATCTCCGCAGGTGTGCAGGTCCTCTCGCAGCGCGGCGCCAAGTCCGCGGTGAACAAGCTCAAAACGAATAGGACCGAAGTCTGACCCCACCGAAGGGGCGGCAGGCTCAGCGGTCGACTTCGCGCCGGCTGCCCGGGTCGCGGCTGACCCGGTCGACTGTTGCGGCGAGCTCATCTGCGGTCAGCAGGTCGGCGCGCATGTGCTTGGTTCGGTATCCGGCCCGGCCCACCACATGTGCGCTGACCGGCGCCGTGAGCAGCATCAGCCCCCAGGCCAACAGCGTGACCGCCACCGAGGCCCAGCTGCGCCAGGTGATCGCCGCGGCCAGCAGCAGCATCAGCAGACCCAACACCTGGGGTTTGGTGGCCGCATGCATCCGAGAGTGCAGGTCCGGGAAGCGCACCAGCCCGATGCCGGCGGCCAGGGACATCAGTCCGCCGATCACCAGGAACACAGCGGCGACGCCGTCGAGCACAGCATCCAGTTCCATCAGCGCTCTCCCTTCGGTCGCTCAGACGGCCCCTCAGCAGAACCTCCGCCGGAGCCTCCGGGACCCTGACCAGAAGAGCCAGACTCCGAGTCCTTACCCCGTTTGGGCACGAATCCGGACTTCGCCAACGCGGTGAACCAAGACGTCGACTCGTCCTCCTGCTGCGGCAGCGCAGTCATCACCGGTGCATCGGCCCCATTCTTCGGGGCCTCCGGCTCCGGGACACCCATCCCGGCGGCCTGAGCCTCCCGCTCGGCTGCACGTTCGGCGTCCTCCGGCTTGCGCGCCACCACATAGCGGGCGATGGCCACAGCCCCCAGGAAGCCGATCACCGAGGTGACCAGCACGAACACGATGAAGTCCTGGTGGTCGCTGCGCACCATCTCCACCAGCATCACCGAGGCCACGATCACCAGGATCACGTCCACACTGATGACGCGATCCAGCACCGACGGCCCCTTATAGACCCGGTACACCGCGCAGAGCGCACCCGCGGCCAGCAGCACCTGGGTGATCCAGACAGCCGTCTCAAGCATCGGCAGCCCCCTCACGCGCCCGGATCGGCGCATCGCGCTCAGTCTTGGAGAATCCGCTGACCCGACCCAGACGCCGCTCGGCCCGCACCACGGCCAGGTCCGAGGGGTTCCCGCAGGTGCGGATCAGCAGCGCCTCCGTGCGCAGCGCGTCCTGGCGGATCCGCTCCGCCCCCTGGTCATCGGTGACCGCCAGGCAGTGCAGGTACAGCGTCGCCGTCGTGCGGTCCACGTCCAGGACCAGCGATCCGGGCACCAGGGTCAGGGCGTGGCCCACCAGGGTCACCATGAGGTCGTCGTGGGAGCGCATCTGCACCGAGACGATCCGGTTGCGCACTGTGGGCCCGCGGCGCAGGACCACCCAGGAGACCTGGAAGGAGGCCGCCACCATCTTGGCCAGGAAGCGCACCGTGAAGATCAGACCCCAGAACACGTTGATGCGGCCGGTCCCGCGCAGCGGCGGCAGGTAGAAGATCCGCACAATGATGGTCGCGTAGACCAGGCCGATGATGAACGTGCCCAGGTCGAACTGCTGCCACAGGGCCATCCAGACAAAGGCCAGGAAGGCGATCAGCGGAAGCTCGAGCTTCAGCGGCGTCTTGGGCCTCTTCATCAGTCACCGCCTCCTTCCACAGGCTCGCCCTCATCGCCGGAGGTCGAATGCCGGGTGTCTTCGAGGTTCTCCCTGTCCTCCGGCTCCAGTCCGGTGCGCACCGGTGCGTGATCCTCCACGCCGGCGTCGCCGGTGTCCAGATCCACCAGCAGGTCCTCGGTGAACTCGGTGAGCTCATCGCGGACCCCGTCCACACGCTCCTCACCCAGGACAGCGTCGAGATAGGGTGTGCGCTCGTACATGTCATAGGCCGCGGCCCGGGAGAACTGCATCAGCGGTCCGGCGAAGACGGTGAAGGCCACCGACATCGCCACCAGGGCGGCGGTGGGAGCAACCATGTTCATCGGCAGCAGGCGCTTATTGGCGGCGCGCGCGTGAGTCAGCGTCTTGGACAGCAGCAGCTTATCCGGCTCCTCGGCGTCCTCGCCCTTGCGCCAGAAGCCGCGGGCCCAGATCCGCGCCACGGCCATCAGCGTCAGCAGCGAGGTCACCACAGAGGCGATGACCAGGGTCCAGGTGATCCAGGTGTTCTCAGCGATGCCGCCCTGCATCATGCCCAGCTTGCCCACAAAACCGGAGAACGGCGGGATGCCGGCCAGGTTCATCGCCGGGATGAAGAAGAGGATGGCCAGCACCGGGGAGATCTTGGCCAGACCCCCCAGCCGGTCAACGTTGGAGCTGCCGGACCGGCGTTCGATCAGGCCGGTGACCAGGAACAGCGTGGTCTGAATGGTGATGTGGTGGGCGACGTAGTAGATCGTGGCCGACATCCCCACGATCGAGCTCAGCGCCAGCCCGAACACCAGATAACCGATATGGCTGATCAGGGTGAAGGAGAGCATACGTTTGATGTCGGCCTGGGCCAGCGCGCCCAGGATGCCGACGATCATGGTGAGACCCGCCACGATCATCAGCGCGGTATTGATCCGTTCGCCAGGGAAGAGCAGGGTCTCGGTGCGGATCATCGCGTAGATGCCCACCTTGGTCAGCAGACCGGCGAAGACGGCAGTCACCGGGGCCGGCGCCGTGGGGTAGGAGTCGGGCAGCCAGAAGGCCAGCGGGAAGACGGCCGCCTTGATGCCGAAGGCCACCAGCAGCAGCACATGCAGCATCAGCTGAGTTCCATGTTCCAGCTCGCTCAGACGCAGTGCCAGATCTGCCAGGTTCACCGTACCCGTCGCCGCGTAGATCAGCCCGATGGTGATCAGGAAGAGCATCGAGGAGATGATCGAGACCACCACATAGGTGACCCCGGCGCGGATCCTCTGCTCCCCTCCCCCGAGGGTCAGCAGCACATACGACGCCGTCAGGAAGATCTCGAAGCCGACGTACATGTTGAACAGGTCTCCGGCCAGGAAGGCGTTGGAGACACCGGCCACCAGGATCAGGTACGTGGGGTAGAAGATGGAGACCGGGCCGGAGTCGTTCTTCTCCTCGGCCGCGCCCTGGCCCACGGCGTAGAGCAGCACAGCCAGGGTGATGATGGAGGAGACCACCAGCATCAGCGCGGCGAACCGATCGATCACCATAGAGATGCCGAAGGGCGCGGGCCATCCGGCCAGGTGCACTGCGTGGGCCCCGGTGTGCCAGATCTCGGTCAGCAGCGCGATCTCCAGGATCACCGTGATGATCAGGGTGCCCAACGTGATGGACTTCTGCACCGACTGGTTCCGGTAGAAGGCGAAGGCGAAGCCGGCCCCGAAGAAGGGCAGGAGCACCGCCAGCGGCACGAACTCAACGAGATTCGTCTCCACGGTCCTCCCCTCCTTCCTTCAGCGTCATCTGCTCGTCTTCGATGAACTCGGAGGTCTCGGTCTCGACCTCAGCGTCCTCCTCCGGGTCGTAGTCCGGCTTGGCGGCCACGCGGCGGTCTTCCTCGTCATCGGTGACCTCGTCCTGACGCGCGAGCACCCAGGAGCGGTAGATCAGCGCGAGCACAAAGCTGACCAGGGCGAAGGCGATCACGATGGCAGTCAGCAGCAGGGCCTGCGGCAGCGGGTCGAAGTACTCTTCGGGCTCAGCCCCGTCAGTGACCAGCGGCGCCAGCCCGGCACGACCGGCAGTCTGGAGCAGGAGCAGGTTCACGCCGTTGGAGATCAGGATGATGCCCAGCAGCACGCGGGTGAGCGAACGCTCCAGCAGCAGATAGATCCCGACGGCGAGCATCACACCCATCACGATCAGCAGGGTCAGATTGATGGTCATCAGCGCGCCACCCCCAGTGTGGTCTGCGAGTGGACGTCGTGACCCTGAGTACGGCTGGCGCTGATGCTGCGGCGTCGGTTCTCCTCTTCGCTGCGCACGTCGATCTCAGAGCCGAGGCTGCGAAGGATGTCCAGGATCAGGCCGATGACCACCAGGTAGACGCCGACGTCGAAGAGCACCGAGGAGACCAGGTGGTGCTCGCCCAGCACCGGCAGGTCCAGGTCCACGATGAAGCTCTGGAAGGCCTGTCCGCCGGCGAAGAGCGGCAGGACACCGGTGAAGCAGGCCACGGCGAGGCCCCAACCCATGAGCGCCCCGGCGGAGAAGCGCACGGCAGCCTCCAGCTCATAGCGCCCGCCGGCCAGGTAGCGCAGGACCAGGGCCAATCCGGCCAGCAGGCCTCCTGCGAAGCCGCCGCCGGGGCTGTTGTGCCCGGCCAGCAGCAGGTACACCGAGAGCAGGATGATCGCATGGAACATCAGCCGGGTGACCACTTCGAAGATGATGGAACGGTGTTCGGGGGCCAGGGTCCGTCCTGCCACCAGCCAGGCCTCGCGGGCCACTGTGGCGAAGGAGCGGGCCACCTGGATCTCGCGGACCTGGCGCGAGGTCAGGGCGCTGTCGGGCATGATCCGGCCCACGGAGCCGGTGGGGACCTCGTGCAGCTCGCGGCGTTGGACGTCTCGCCGCTTGACGAAGATCAGACTGGCCACGCCGGTGGCCGCGGCGGCCAGCACGGTGATCTCCCCGAAGGTGTCCCAGACGCGGATGTCCACCAAGGTGACGTTGACGATGTTGGCACCGTGGCCGACGTCGTAGCTCATCCACGGATACTCGACGGACACCGGATCCGCAGTGCGGGAGTCCATGGAGATCGCGACTGCGATCATCGCCACCACGCCGAAGGCCACACCCAGCAGAGCGCGGCCGAACTTGAACTTGGCCGGGTTCTGGGTCCAGATGCCGGCTGGCAGGGTGCGCAGCGCCAGCACGAAGACCACCAGGATGATGGACTCCACCAGCAGCAGCGTCAGCGCCAGGTCCGGGGAGCCCTGCAGAGCGAAGAGCCCGGCGATCCCCCAGCCGCAGAGGCTGACCATCAGCACCGCCATGAAGCGTTTGGGCGCCCAGATCGCCCCCAGCCCGCCGGCGATGACCACAGCTCCCAACACAACCTGCAGCGGCTGCTCATAGGCGATCACCGACTCCGGCACCGTGTGCTCGGTGAAGAGCACCACCGACAGCGGGACCACAGTGGCCACGGCCAGGATGATGAACAGGTAGTAGCCCAGCGAGCCGCGCTGGGTGCGGGCGGTCAGCCAGACGGCGAACCAGTCCACAAAGCGCACTGTGTTGCGGTAGCCGCGCTCGGAGTCCACCAGGGCAGGAACACGGGCCTGCACGGCGCTGACCCTCACGCGCAGCAGGAACGTCCCCAGGCCCAGCAGCCAGGTCAGCACGGAGAGCCCCAGCACCGGGGTCAGCCCATGCCACAGCGCCAGATAGGTGGAGTCTGTGCCCGGCTCGGCGGGCTCGAAGCGTCCGGCGAAGGGTTCGATCAGCGCCTGCAGACCCGCCGGGTAGAGCGCAAGGACCACAGTCAGCAGGGCCAGCACCGCCGGGGCCGCCAGGAAGGTGGCGCTGACCCGACCGTGGAAGGTGGTGTCGGCCAGACGCTGACCCTCATAGGTCTTGGTGGCGAAGGCGCCCCACAGGAACCGGGCGCTGTAGGCCACGGTCAGCGCGGAGGCCAGCACGACGCCGACCAGCACCGTCCACCCCAGCACGGAGCCTTCGGCCCCGGTCACCTCGGCATAGGCGTAGAAGGATTCGAGCACGACCTCCTTGGCCACGAAGCCGAAGAGCGGCGGCAGCCCCGCCATGGACGCCGTGGAGATCAGCGCCACCCAGAACAGCGGCTTCTGATGGCGAACCAGTCCGGAGAGGACCCGCAGATCGCGGGTGCCGGATTCGTGGTCGATGATGCCGACCACCATGAACAGTGAGGCCTTGAACAGCCCGTGAGCCAGCAGCATGGCCAAGCCCGCCAGGGCGGCGTCCTGGGTGCCCAGGCCGTTGACCATGATGAGGAAGCCCAGCTGGGAGACCGTGCCGTAGGCCAGCACAAGCTTGATGTCGGTCTGACGCAGCGCCCGGTAGGCGCCCACCAGCATGGTCAGCAGACCGAAGCCCAGCACGATCGGCAACCAGTAGGTGGTCTCCCAGTAGCCGGGGGCGAACCGGGCCACCAGGTAGACGCCCGCCTTCACCATGGCGGCGGCGTGCAGATAGGCGGAGACCGGCGTCGGGGCTGCCATGGCGGCCGGAAGCCAGAAGTGGAACGGGACCAGTGCGGACTTGCTGAGTGCGCCCACAAGGATCAGCAGCACGGCGATGTCCACCGCCGTGGGGTGGATGCTCATCAGTTCGGGGGCGGCGTCGAGGATCTCGGAGAGGCGGTAGGAGCCGGCCAGCTCACCCATCCACAGCAGGCCCACCAGCATGGCCAGGCCGCCGAAGGTGGTGACGATCAGCGCCTGGATGGCCGAGCGGCGGGCGAAGATGCGGTGCGCCGAGTAACCGATCAGCAGGAAGGACAGGATGGTGGTGAGCTCCCAGAAGATGAAGAGCATCACCAGGTCGTCGCTGAGCACCAGGCCCAGCATGGCGGCAGCGAAGGCGAAGAGCTCAGCGGCGAAGGGCCCGACGTTGCGGTCCTTATGGCCGAAGTAGCGGGCGCAGTAGAGCATGACCAGCGCGCCCACACCGGTGATCAGCAGGGAGAGCGCCAAGCTGAGGGCATCCATCCGGAAGGCCAGCTCCGCGCCCAGCTGCGGGATCCACTCGAAGACCTCCTCCGGCGGGGCGTTGGGCTGGCCGGGAGCGGCCGCCTGGGAGGAGTTCAGGACGGCTGGCACATAGCTCAGCACCCAGATGAATCCTGCACCGAGGACGGCGGCCAGGACGAAGAAGGTCTTCCGGCCGATCCTGCTGTGAAGGAAGGGGACGACGACGCTCACCGCGAACAGCGCAGCGAGCACGACGAGCATCCGCGACCCCTTCTGTGAATAGCAAAGACCAGAACATCCCGCGCGGGGATTCCCCCTATGTTAACAACCTGAGACTACGATGCGCACATGAGCACAGGTGAGGCCGACCACTCGACAGAGGCAAGGAGCGTCCAGCCTCTGAACAAGAAGGTCATCACGGCCTGGAGCCTCTGGAGCTGGGGCAACTCCACGGTCAGCGCGGTGATGACAACCTTCGTCTTCGGCACCTACCTGACCTCCGGAGTCTTCGATCTGCCCGGAACCCCTGAGGCGGAGTCCGGGGACCGGGGCTCGCAGCACCTTGCCGTGGCCACTGCACTGGCGGGCGCCGTCGTCGCGCTCACCGCTCCGGTGATCGGTCAGCGCACCGACAAGGCAGGACGACGCCGGCTCTGGCTCACGGTCAACACGGTGATGGTGCTGATCATGGTGGCCGCCTGCTTCTTCGTCCGCCCGGAGGAAGGCTTCCTGCTGCTGGGCGTGACGCTGATGGCGCTGATGGGGATCTTCGATGAGTTCGCGAACCTGAACTACAACGCGATGATCACCGACATCTCCGATCACGAGCGGATGGGCCGGGTCTCCGGCATCGGCTGGGGCGCCGGCTATATGGGCGGGATCGTCCTGCTGCTGATCTGCTACGTGGCGCTGATCGAGGGCGATCTGCTGGGCATCGGCACCGATGACGCCATCAACATCCGCACGGTGGCCGTGGTGGCGGCTGTCTGGCATCTGGTCTTCGCCCTGCCGCTGCTGCTGACCAAGGTGCCCACCGCGGATCAGGACCAGATGGAGGAGAAGGTCTCGGTGGTGGAGTCCTATCGCAGGCTCTTCCGCGTGATCTCCGGGCTGTGGCGCCGGGACCGCAACACTCTGTGGTTCCTGATCTCCTCGGCGGTCTACCGCGACGGGCTCTCGGCGATCTTCACCTGGGGTGCGGTGCTGGGCGTGCATGTCTACCGGATCGAGGACCATGAGATCCCCTTCACCGAGATCGCCGGCTCCGTGCTGCTCTTCGGCATCGCCGGCAATGTGGTGGCCGCTGTGGGCGCGGCGGTGGGCGGCTGGTTCGACGATCGGATGGGCCCGCGCGCGGTGATCAGCTTCAGCCTGAGCTCCATGCTGGGCACGGCGGTGATCATGTGGTTCCTGGTGGAGGAGCGCCAGGTCCTGGGGATCTCGATGTCCCCGGTGGAGGCGTTCTGGCTGTTCGGACTGCTGCTGTGCCTGTTCGTGGGGCCGGCGCAGGCTTCCTCGCGTGCGTTCCTGGGCCGGCTGGCCCCACCGGATAAGGCTGGTGAGCTCTTCGGGCTCTACGCCACGGCGGGCCGCGGGTTCAGCTTCCTGACCCCGGCGCTGATCGGCCTGCTGATCTGGGCCTTCGGCGGGCAGATCATGGCGATCCCGGGCATCATCCTGGTCCTCGGCGTGGGCCTGGGACTGCTGCTGGGCCTGGTGCGCAGCCCGCAGGGCCCGGCGCAGATGCAGGCCGGGTGAGGGGCGCGGTACGGGTAGCAGGGTTTGATCAGATACGCGCGGAACTCCGGCCGATTCTGGCAAAATGACGACACTATCTGATCAAACCTTGGCAGGGATCAGCGCGCTTCCAATGCCCTGCGCACCTCGAGCGTTGTGCGGCGGAAGCCCTCGCGGGCGTCCTCGTCGTAATAGCGCAGGACCGTCCACCCGCGGCTGCTGAAGTGCCGGTCCACCCGCCGGTCCTGCTTGGCGCGGTCGACGTCGAAGTGGACCCGGCCGTCGTACTGGAGGGCCAGCTTCTGCCGCACGTATGCGGCGTCGGCCTGTGGGGAACGCGGGTTCTGCGGGTCGGCAGGGACCTGCAGCTCAGGTTCGGGCAGCCCGGCGCGGATCAGGGCCAGCCGCATCCGCGTCTCCGGGGCGGAGTCAGCGCCCACCCTGACCTGGTTCAGGGCCGCGGACGCCACAGGGTGCCCATGGACGTTGCGGTGGGCATCCAAGGAGGCGGCGAGCGCCTCGATGCTGCTGTAGGGGCTGCGACGAGACTCGTAGTGGGGCCGCGGCCGGCGGACCAGAGCGTCACCCAGGGCGATCAGCTCATCGACCCGCAGCACGGTGGCGCACTCGAGGAACATCTGCTCTGCGCTGCTGACCGGCAATTGTCCCACGGTACGGAGCTCGCCGGGGTGGACAGTGGCTCGGTGGGGCCTGACTCCCTCACGGCGCACCGGGGCTGTGTCTCTCGGCGTGCTGATATGCAGGTCCATCTCAACACGGCGCGGCAGCGGAAGGCGGAGAAGCTGAGCCACAGTGGTGTGGGAGGCCCAGGAGCCAGGGTGGTCCGCGGTGACTCCCAGTGCCCGCATCCGCAGACGCTCGCGGGGATTCAGTCCGTCGGCGGTGTGCCGCAGAAGGAAGACGCCAGACCCCAGCGGCGTCATGTCGTCCCGTCTCAGCCGCCGTGTGGGGACCCCATGGCGGCGGAGCAGGGCGGCCGTCAGAGGCCAGGCCGTCCAATGCCGAGGGAAGCGGGGCGGCAGGACGCATCCCCTCATCCTGCCCGGAAACCCACGACACCGTCCGGCGTTATCCACAGGCCCAGGTGAAGGGGCCGGCGTCTAGGCGGTGGAGTTTGATCAGATACGCGCGGAACTCGGGCCGATTTCGCCAGAATAACGGCACTATCTGATCAAACCTCGGCGGGGACGGCAGCCAGCCCTCCCCGCCCCGCCTCACTCCTGGATGACGGTGCGGTGGAAGTTCTCATGGGAGCGCGACGCCGTCGGACCCCGCTGCCCCTGGTACCGCGACTGGTGCGTCTGGGAGCCATAGCCGTACTCCGCCGCCGAGCTCAGCCGGAAGAAGCACAGCTGGCCGATCTTGGAGCCGGGCCACAGCTTGATGGGCAGCGTGGCCATATTCGACAGCTCCAGGGTCACCTGCCCGGAGAAGCCCGGGTCGATGAAGCCGGCGGTGGAGTGGGTCAGCAGCCCCAGCCGGCCCAATGAGGACTTGCCCTCCAGGCGCGCGGCGACGTCGTCAGGCAGAGTCACGGCCTCGTAGGTCGCCCCGAGCACGAACTCCCCGGGGTGCAGCACGAAAGGCTCCTCCGGATCCACCTCCACCAGGCGAGTCAGATCGGGCTGCTCCACGGACGGGTCGATGTGGGCGTACTTATGGTTGTCGAACAGCCGGAACATCCTCTCCAGGCGCACGTCCACGGAGGAGGGCTGGATCATGGACGGCTCGAACGGGTCCAGCTGGATGCGGCCGGCGTCGAGCTCTGCACGGATGTCTCTGTCAGAAAGCAGCACGGGCTCCACGATATTGCATCAGGACGCCTCACGAGTGGGTCCGGTGCAGTTCACGATGCCGACCAGGCCGGTCCGCCACGCCGCCCGGGACAGATATTTTCCGCTGAGGGCCGAGTCCGGTCAGCTCGTATTGCATTCTGCGGTGCAGACGTGATCGCGTGGAGTGATGACTGAGAACCAGACCCCGCAGTCCGAAGAGCTTCCCTCCCTGGAGCAGGTCCTGATCGCCGGCAAGGACGGCCAGGCCCAGCCTGCAGATGTGGTGCGCGCCTTCCTGACCAACACCGTCTTCTTCCTGACCCCCAACGAGGTCAGCGACGAGACCAGCACTGTGAACCCCCTGACCGTCCAGGACCAGGAGGGCAACCCGCTGATCGCGCTGTTCAGCACCCAGGAGCAGTTCCCCGCCGAGTACCTGGAGCAGGCCCCGCACGCTGTGGATGCCCCCGGCGTGGCCGTGGTGCAGTCCATCACCGGCGTCGGCGTGATCATCGATCCGGGCGCCGAGCACGGCTTCCAGATCTCCGCTGAGGGTGTGGAGCGCATCCGCACCGACTTCTTGGAGGCCGCCGCTGAGGCTGAGCAGGAGTAAGTCTCCCTCACCCCTGAGACTCGAGCGGGGTCTCCGCCCTCTTCCGCCGATCACCGGCGTGAGGGTGGAGACCCCGCTCAATTCGTCTCTGCGGGGAAGCTCCCCGCTCCCCCAGACCGCCCCTAGATGCACTTCCCCTACACCGCGCGGGTCAGCTGGTCCGCGCCCAGCATCCTGCGCCGGACCATGGAGGAGAGCTGCTCGGCCAGCAGCACCACGGCCAGGATCATCAGGATTATCAACAAGGCTGTGTCGAACTGTCTGACGTTGAAGGCGGTGGTCAACTCCCCGCCGATGCCGCCGGCACCCACCATGCCCAGCACTGTGGCCCCGCGTATGGACTTCTCCACACAGTAGAGGCTGGTGGCGGTGAAGGAGGCGAAGGCCGCCGGGAGCACAGCATCCACGACGACGGCGATCCCTCCTGCACCGGTGGAGCGCAGGGCGTCGATTGGGCCGCGTTCGACCTCCTCGATGCGTTCGGCGAAGAACCGCCCCGCAAAGCCGAGAACGTCCACGGCGATGGCCAGGATGCCGGCCAGCGGGCCCAGGCCCACGGCCATCACAAAGATGAGCGCCCACACCAGGTCCGGGATGGCGCGCAGCGTGGTCAGCACAAACCGCATGGCATAGGCCAGCGGCAGGAACGGCGTGGTGTTCTGCGCGGCCAGCAGAGCGGCGGGAACAGAGAGCACGACGCCGATCACGGTGCCGATCAGCGCGATCTCCACGGTCTCCAGCATGGCCTCGGACAGGGTGGAGAACCGTTCAGTGTTCGGCGGGATGGCCCCGGTGACGAAGTCCCAGATGTTCTCCGGGCCGCGCAGCAGCCGGGCGTAGTCGATGTCCATCCGGTAGAGCCCGTGCAGGGCCAGGCCCAGGACGACCGCCAGGATCACCAGGGTGCTGGCCCGCGGGCGCTGCAGCCGCGGCGGCGGTGCCGGGAGGTGGACTGCCGAGGACTGCACGTGGGGTGTGCTCTGGTACCCATGGGCGCCGTGGGCCGAGCTCTGAGAGGTCTCAGAGCGCATGGAGCACCTCATCCTCTGCGGTGTAGAGCCCCTCGAGCTCCTCCTCGGCCACGCGGGACATGTGGGTGTCCATATCGATCTGGCCGTCGCGCAGGGCCACCACGCGGCTGCCGTAGTCGCGGGCGATCTCCAGCTGGTGCAGCGTGCAGATCAGGGTCAGGCCCTGCTCCTCGGTGACCTCCCAGAGCAGGTCCATCACGGCACGGCCGGCGCGGGGGTCCAGGGCTGCCACGGGCTCGTCGGCCAGGACCACGCGGGGCTGCTGCATGAGCATGCGGGCGATGGCGACGCGCTGCTGCTGTCCGCCGGAGAGCTGCTCGACCCGGCGTCCGGCCACATGGGCCAGGCCCACACGCTCCAGAGCCTCCATGGCTTCCTCACGCTGCTCGCTGCGAGCACTGCAGGCGAACCAGTTCCGGGAGGAGCTCACCCGGCCCAGCGAGCCGTGGATGACGTTGGTCAGCACGCTGAGCTCGCGGACCAGGTTGATCTTCTGGAAGACCACGCCCACATCCTTGCGCAGCGCGCTGATCTCGCGCTTGCGCGCGGTGCACACCTCGGTGCCCAGGACCTCCACAGTTCCCGACGTCGGCCGGACCAGTTTGGTCAGGCACTTCTGCAGTGTGGATTTCCCGGATCCGTTGGCGCCCAGCAGCACCACGGTCTCACCGGCGGTGACCTGCAGGTCCACGCCGCTCAGCGCGCGGGTGCCGTTGGGGAACTCCTTGACCAGGCCGCGGACGTCGATGACGGGCGTGCTCATGCCTCGTCCTCATCCGGCATCTCGGCGTAGTCGTCGAAGCCGGCGGCCTCGAAGGCGCGGCGGACCGGGTCGTAGTCGGGGTCCTCGGCGTCGACGAACTCGGAGTTCAGGTACTTGTCGTTCTCGCCGGTGGAGACGATGGCCTCCAGCAGGACGTCCTGGTTGTCGATGAGCTGCTCCTCGAGGAAGTCGGCGCACTCCTGGCCGAGCCCCTCGCGGGCGACGAAGAGATCGTTGGGCAGGTCCGGACCCTCCTCCAGGACCTCGACCTCGCCCTCGCCGGCGATCTCGTCGATGGTCTCCTGATCGTCGATGCCGGTGCCCAGGGCGTCGCCGTCGCCGGCCGCGAAGGCCTCGATGTGGGTGTCGGAGAGCGGGGTGATCTCCACGTCGCCGGCGTCGGGGTCCAGTCCGGCAGAGTCGAGCATCTCCAGCGGGCCGAGGTGACCGGCGGTGGAGCCGACCTCCTTGGTGATCATCTGGCCGCTCTCGAGGTCCTCCACGGACTCGATGTCGGAGTCGGCGCGCACAAAGATGGCGGGCCGGTAGTTCTCACGGGTCACGCCCACCAGGGAGACGGCATCGGCCTCGGCCTGCAGGACCACGTACTCGGCGGGGCCGGTGAGCAGGACGTCGAGGTCGTCGTATTCCAGCGCTGTGGCCGCAGCGGTGCGGGAGGACATGGGCTGGAACTCGATCTCCAGGCCGGTGGCCTCCTCCAGGGCGACGCGGAAGTCTTCGAACTCCAGCTGCAGGACCTCCAGGCCCTCCACGCCGGTGTCGGAGAAGCGCAGCGGGTCTGTTCCACAGACTTCCTGGCCCTCACCGTCGGCGGCGGTGGCGTCGGCGTCGTCGCCGCAGGCGGCCAGTGCGAGCAGTGAGACGGCGGCCATTCCGGCCATAGTCCTGCTGCGGGCTGCGTGGAAGCGCATAGGTCAGATTCCCCCTCAAGGAATGGTGATGTGAGTGACAGCTGTCCACTCTTCTCGCTCAACGTGACCATTCGGCTTCAGCAGGATGAACCGCAGCCGAACTCCCGGTGACCCGGCGTGAGCCCCAGGTCAGCCCGGCAGGAGTAGGGTGGTGCCCGCGGTCGCAGCGTCAGGGATGTGAGACGGGCCGGGTTCCACAGTTGTGAGGAGGCATTTCTATGGGGGCGGTGCTCTCCGGGTTCAGCGTCATCTGGATCATCATCGCTGTGGGCTACCTGCTGGGCCGCTTCCGGGTGTTGGGCACCGATGCGCGGATCGTGCTGAGCCGCGTGGTGTTCTTCGTCGCCTCCCCCTGCCTGCTCTTCGTCACGATCTCGGCCGCCGATGTGCGCGACGTCCTCGGTCCGGCGTTCCTGATCGCAGCGATCACGGCGTTCGCCATGCTCATCGTCTACATGGTGCTGGCGCGGCTGCTCTTCCGGCGACGCAGCTTCTCGGAGCTGATGGTGGGCGGACAGGGCGCCTCCCAGGTGAACGCGGCCAATCTGGGCTTCCCCATCGCCGCCTATGTGCTGGGCGATGTGGCGCTGGCGGCACCGGTGATGGTGTTCCAGCTGACGATCTACCTGCCGCTGCTGGTGGCCACTCTGGACCAGTCCACGATGAAGGATCACGACGCCGACGCCGGCCCTGGTGCTCGGACCTCCACCTTCCGGCGCGTGGCGCAGACCGCGGGCAATCCGGTGATCATCGGGGCGCTGCTGGGCCTGCTGTTCTCCTGGCAGGGGTGGAGCTTCCCGGAGCCGATCCACAATTCGATCGAGATCCTCTCCGGGGCGGCGATCCCGCTGCTGTTGATCTCCTTCGGGCTGTCCCTGGTGGGGAACCGTCCGCTGGATCAGTCGGCCGGGCAGCGCAGGGATGTGCTGCTGGCGGTGATCGTGAAGCTGATCCTGCACCCGCTGCTGGCCTGGGCGGTGGCGGCGTTCCTGTTCGGACTGGACGGGCTGGCGCTGTACGCGGCGGTGGTGATGGCCTCGCTGCCCACGGCGCAGAACGTGCTGGTGACCGCGGTGCGGTATCAGACCGGCGAGCCGATGGTCCGCGACACCGTGCTGATCACCACGGTTCTCGCGATCCCCGCGATGATCGTTGTCGCGGTGCTGCTGGGGGTTTAGTGGTGGCGCGGGTGCGCGTGGGCGCGGCTGCGGGTGTGGTTGAGGCAGCGGGCGCGGCGGCCGGTTTGTCACCGGCTTATCGACATATCACCGAGAAATTTCACGGTGACAAGTCGATAGAGCGGTGACAGATGAGATGACGACGCCGACGGCTCGGCTGGGACGTGACGGGCAGCGAGCTCAGAGGTCCACGTCTTCCAGCTCATCCTGCAGGCCCTCGTCCACGCGATCGTCGATGACCTGCTGCAGAGACGGATCATCAGAACACGGGGTTCGGTAGATGACTTCGATGTCGTCGTCGTTCTCGCGCTGCTGGCGCACGATCAGGGACCGCCCTTCCTCGCTGGTGGCGGTGTAGTTCATGCGATCCCCGTCAGAGGCATCGTTGTTGACCGCCTCGTTAGGCGTGAACCCCAAGTTCCGCCCGAGGTCCTCTGCGTCAGAGTAGGCCTGCTCCGCGTCCAGGCCAGAGTACTCGAACACCACCTTGTGGCGGTGATAGCCCTCGGCGCAATCCGCGGCGGCAGTGGGCCGTCGGTTGTCCGCATAGTGTTCCCGCGACCATTCATCCACTTCAGAGTCACGGAACGTGTGATCCTCACCGAGGTACATGCTCATCGACTCGACGAAGATGTCCAGCTCATCAACCTGCTCGTCCTGGGTCTCACCGGGGCCAAGATCGATGCTCGGCTCCGGCTCCGTCTGGGTGCAGGCCGTCATCAGCAGTAACGGCACCGCGGCCAGCCCCGCCAGTCGCCTCATCGCTCGCCTCCGCTCGCTCCGTTCCAACACCACGACGCCGACGCTCCGCCGCGACCGGCCCGCTCACGTTCTGAAGTGCTCCCCGGAAACTCCGGCATCCAGACAGACCACAGGTCAGTCATCGTCGGGGTGCACGGGACCTCGGTAGGGCCCCTCGGATTCTTCGACCATCTCCTGGCTGACCGTGGACTGACATTCGTCCAGCTCGTCCCAGTCGATTTCGATTCCCCGATCTTCCAGGGCCTCAAGGATGGCATCTGTTCGTTCGCCGATGTCGTTGGGGTCGGTCAACGAGACGTCTACGATCACCGGCTCACCATCGGCTCGGGTGTCCCCGCTGGCCCAACTCGGCAGATCGGCGACCAGCTCATCGACGTCGAGGCCTTCATCCACCACAAGCTCGCGCACGTGTTCCACAATGCAGAAGTACGAACCGTGATAGGCGCCGGGGGCTGATGCAGGGATAGGTGACAACTGATCTGGCTAGCCGGTGGCTGGCCTGGAAGGATTGTCATCATGCCCAAGCCCTACCCCAAGGAGTTCCGCGACGATGTCGTCCGGCTTGCTCAGAACCG
>NZ_BMIS01000008.1 GCF_014642675.1 Nesterenkonia cremea | reverse complement strand
GGCCCCAGACCAACGGCAAAGTGGAGCGGTTCAACCGCACTCTGATGAAGGAATGGGCATACGCCCGTGCCTACTCCAGCGAGTCAGCCCGTGAAGCCTCCTACGAGGCCTTCCTCCACGAATACAACCACCACCGACCCCACACCGCTATCGGAGGTCTGGTTCCCTCAGCCCGCGTTCACAACCTCACGGGGAAGTACACCTAGGCAAGCGGCCGTCGCGTGACCACGGCCGCCGCAGCTTCGGTCAGAGGGCCTCCTCGCCCATCTGGCCGGAGCGGGCCAACGCGGTCAGACGTGACACGGCGCGGTTGTACTTCTTCATATAGCCGCCGTTCATCATCTCCTCGGTGAACAGCTTGTCAAAGGGCTGGCCGGAGGCCACGATCGCCACATCCTGGTCGTAGAGCCGGTCGGCGAGCACCACGAACCGCAGGGCCAGCGCCTGGGCGTCGATGGTCTCCACGTCCTTGAGCACCAGCACGTCCACTCCGGCGATCATCTGCCGGTAGCGGCTGGGATGGACCCGGGAGAGATGGTCGGTCACGGCGGCGAAGTCGTCCACCACGGTCTCCTTGCCGGGGAACCGTTCGGCGGCGAAGCCCTCCAGCTCATCGCTGCTCAGCGGCGGCGGGGCCTCGGGCAGGCCGCGGTGGCGGTAGTCCTCGCCGTCCACGCGGATGACCTTGAACTGGTCGGCCAGCACCTGGATCTCGCGTTTGAAGTCGCTGGCCGCGAAGCGGCCCTCGCCCAGCGAGCCCGGCAGCGTGTTGGAGGTGGCGGCCAGCTTCACGCCGGCGTCGGAGAGCTCGCGCAGCAGACGAGACATCAGAGTGGTGTCGCCGGCATCGTCGAGTTCGAACTCATCGATGCAGACCAGCGAATAGTCGCTGAGCACCTCCACAGTCTTTCGGAAGGTCAGCGCGCCCACCAGGTTGGTGTACTCCACGAAGGTGCCGAAGGCCCGCTTGCCCTCCACCGAGTGGTAGAGCGAGGCGAGCAGGTGGGTCTTGCCCACGCCGAAGCCGCCGTCGAGGTAGATGCCGTTGGGCCCGGCAGCGGGTTTGCCTCCGCCGAAGAGCCTGTTCATCAGGCCGCCGCCACGCTTGCGGCCCACTGTGGTGGAGAAGGCGCGCAGCGCCTCCACCGCCTCAGCCTGCGAAGGGTGGGCCGGGTCCGGGATGTAGGAGTCGAAGGAGACCTCGGAGAAGCGGAAGGACGGCTTGAGCCCTTCCAGGAGATCATCCACGGAGACCTGCGGTGTACGTTCGCTCAGCGGGGCTGCGGTGGAAAGCATAGGACCAACTCTAAGCGCTCCTGCGGGTGTTCACATTCAGTTCATGCACCAGTGATGCGATGATGTCATTCCCAGCGGAGTCCACGAAGGCGGAGGGCATGAAGAACGATTCACTGTTCGATCTCGAGGAGACGCCCCGGCAGAACCTGCGCGAGTTCATCGATGATCTGCGCGCCGGCGGCTATACGGTCCTCGACGGTCACACCCCTGATCCCGACCTGATCGACCCCCAGGGCAATGCGGTGGAGACCTGGCAGGAGAACTATCCGTATGACGAGCGGATGGAGCGGGACATCTATGAGATCGAAAAGTACCACCTGCAGGTCGAGCTGCTGAAGTTCCAGTACTGGGCCGAGGACTACGGGCTCAAGCACGTCATCGTCTTCGAGGGCCGCGACGCCGCCGGCAAGGGCGGCACCATCAAGCGCTTCACCGAGCACCTGAACCCGCGCACCGCCCGGGTGGTGGCGCTGAACAAGCCCTCGGACCGAGAACAGGGCCAGTGGTACTTCCAGCGCTACATCTACCACCTGCCGACGGCGGGTGAGATGGTCCTCTTCGACCGCTCCTGGTACAACCGAGCCGGCGTGGAGAGCGTGATGGGCTTCTGCTCGGACTCCGAATATGAAGTCTTCATGAAGCAGGCTCCGCAGTTCGAGCAGATGCTGGCCGACGCCGGAATCCACCTGACCAAGTTCTGGTTCTCGGTCACCCAGAAGGAGCAGCGTACCCGCTTCGCCATCCGCCAGATCGATCCGGTCCGGCAGTGGAAGCTCTCCCCGATGGACCTGGAGTCATTGGACCGCTGGGAGGACTACACCGCGGCCAAGGAGGAGATGTTCCGGCGCACCGACACCGATCACGCTCCCTGGATCACCATCAAGTCCAATGACAAGAAGCGTGCTCGGCTCAACGCCATGCGCTACTTCCTGTCCCAGTTCGAATATGAGGGCAAGGATCACGAGATCGTCGGTGAGCCGGATCCGCTGATCGTCCGCCGCGGTCGCGACGCCGTGGGCGACTGACCCGCTGTCTGCTCCGAGACGCTGATGCTGCGCTCACTGCGGATCTGCTCCTGTGTGAGTGCCGTGTCGCAATGGTGATACCAACCGGGCGTAAGATCGGTGTGAGACATATCTGACTTCGAAAGAGGAGAATGCATGAGCGCCCACATCGGAGTGACCGGCCTGGCAGTGATGGGGGCCAATCTGGCCCGCAACCTGGCCCGGAACGGCTACACCGTCGCACTGCACAACCGGTCGGCCGGCAAGACCGACGCGCTGATCGAGGCCCACGGCGATGAGGGCGAGTTCGTCCGTACCGAGACCCTGGCTGAGCTGGTCGAATCCCTGGAGCGCCCCCGCCGTGTGCTGATCATGGTCAAGGCTGGAGCACCGGTGGACGCCGTGATCGAGCAGCTCACCCCGCTGCTGGACGAGGGCGACATCGTCATCGACGCCGGCAACTCCTTCTATGAGGAGACCCGCCGCCGCGAGGAGGCGCTGCGTGAGAAGGGCCTGCACTTCGTCGGTGTGGGTGTCTCCGGCGGTGAGGAGGGCGCACTCAACGGCCCCTCGATCATGCCCGGCGGCTCGAAGGAGTCCTATCAGACACTCGGCCCGATGCTGGAGAAGATCTCCGCGAAGTACAACGGCGAGCCCTGCTGCGCCTGGGTAGGCACCGACGGCGCCGGCCACTACGTGAAGATGGTGCACAACGGCATCGAGTACGCCGACATGCAGGTCATCGGCGAGGCCTACGACCTCATGCGCTCCCTGGGCGGCCTGGAGCCGGTCCAGCAGGCTGAGGCCTTCCGCGAGTGGAACACCACCGACCTGGCCTCCTACCTGATCGAGATCACCGCTGAGGTGCTGGAGCAGGAGGACGAAGTCACCGGCAATCCCCTGGTGGACGTCATCGTCGACTCCGCAGGCCAGAAGGGCACCGGCCGTTGGACGGCCATCTCCGGCCTGGAGGTCGGCTCCCCGGTCACCGCCATCGCCGAGTCCGTCTTCGCCCGCTCCATCTCCTCCCAGCGTGAGCTGCGTGCCGAGACCAACGAGGTCTTCCCCTCCGGTCTGGACGAGCACACCCCTGAGGTGCCGTACCAGGAGGAGGGCACCCAGCAGACCTTCGTGGAGGATGTCCGCAAGGCCCTCTACGCATCCAAGCTGGTGGCCTACGCCCAGGGTCTGGACATGCTGGTCTCCGCGGCTGACGAGTACGGCTGGGATCTGGATCTGAAGTCCATCGCCTCCCTGTGGCGCGCCGGCTGCATCATCCGTGCAGATCTGCTGGACACGATCATGAAGGCCTTCGACGCTGCGCCGGAGGACCGTCCCAAGAACCTCCTGCTGGCCGAGGAGTTCACCGAGGCGATCAACGAGTGCCTGCCCTCCTGGCGCCGCGTGGTGGCCGCAGCCGCCACCTACGGCGTGCCGGCACCGGTCTTCTCCTCCTCGCTGTCCTACTACGACAGCCTGCGCCGCGATCGCCTGCCGGCTGCTCTGATCCAGGGCCAGCGCGACTATTTCGGCGCCCATACCTACCAGCGTGTGGACAAGGAAGGCACATTCCACACCCTATGGTCGGGCAGCCGCATCGAGGTCGACGCCTGATCAGCTGATCTCCAGTACCGAGAAGGGCCCCGCAGCATGACGCTGCGGGGCCCTTCTCGCGTCGGCAGGCCCGTCTATGCAGGCCGGCCCAGCAGGCCAGGGCAACCTGTCAGTCCAGCAGCCCGCCGCCGCGGTGCGGGACTACCGACGGCGTAGCGGTCACCGGGTCCGGGACCACCAGGGCCCGCAGGCTGAACGCCTGCTCGATCAGCTCCGTCGAGATGATCTCTGCCGGCGGGCCAGAGGTGACCACGGTGCCCTCGCGCAGCACGATCAGATGGTCTGCGTAGCGGGCCGCCACTGGTGGAAGATGCCCTGATAGGGCGCTCGGCCCCGGGAGACCAGATCGGCCACCCGGATGCCCTCCGGAGCGGCCGAGCTCTGGGGGAGCAGCCCCAGCTCCCGGGCGAGCTCCTTGGGACGGAACTCGCCGATCGGACGGCCATCCAGGGTCACCGTCCCGCTGCGCGCTGGGAGGACCCCAGCCAGGCCGCGCAGCAGGGTGGACTTCCCGCAGCCGTTGGGTCCGATGATAGCGGTGAAGGATCCCTCCGGGATGTCCACCGAGAGGTCTTCGGAGATCATCCTGCCGTCATAGCCGAGAGAGACACCCTCGGTGCGCAGCCGTATGTCTGCGGTGTTCTGCAGAGATATCACAGGACTCCGTTCTGCCGCCGTGCCTCGCGGACCAGCAGCGTGGCGACCGCGGCACCCAGGAACGCGAACCAGATATAGCCGGTGATGCCGCTCACGCCGAAGAGTCCGACGCCGAGGGTGACGGCGAAGCCCGCTCCGGCCTTCACGCCCAGGATGCCGGGGTCTGCCAGGGGATTGCGCGTCAGAGCCTGGATGAGTGCTCCGGCCACGCCGAAGGCGGCCCCGACCACGATCGCGATCACGGTCCGCGGACCGCGCAGCTCCCAGACGATGAGTGAGGACTGAGACGTGTCTCTGGCCCACAGACCCTCCCAGACCTCGGTGTAGGTCAGGGGATTGGATCCGTGGGCCAGGCTGCTGAGTGTCAGCAGTATGAGTGCCGCGACGCCGGCCAACAGGCTGGTGGTGCGGCGGATTCCCAGAGACAGCGTCAGTCCTCCAGACCTGCTTCGGAGGCCCAGTCAGCCAGGGCGTCGAGCATCCAGGGCAGACTCTCCACACTGGCGCCGCGGCGCAGCACCCAGACGGCGCCGCTCTCGGCACGCTCATCATCCTCAGCCACCACGGCCAGATGGCGGTCATCCTCCACCGCCGGGATCTGTTGGAAGAGCTCGGAGGCTTCGCGTCCCTCGCGCAGTGCGTCATCGGCGTAGAACATGATCAGCACATCGGCGTCGAGCTGTTCCTGGTTCTCCTCCGAGATGCTGGCCTCCTCGCTGAACTGGTCGGCCAGCGGGTTGGGCGCGAAGCCCAGCATGGTCACGATCTCCTCGGCGGTCCCGCCGGCGGCGGTGTAGTACTCCAGGCCGTACTCCTCGCCGTAGTCGGTGGCCAGGGTGATCGTGCGTCCGTCGAACTGCGGGTTCTCCTCCGCAGTGGCCTCGATGGCCTCCTCAGCCTCAGTGATCGCCTCCTCGGCCGCTCCGGTGAGGTCCAGCACCTCACCCAGCAGGCGAGGTGCGTCGCGCCAGTCCACTTGGTCGCCGGCGACGACCTCCTCCTTCTCCAGGACGGGGGCGATCTCGCCGAGCCGCTCGATGTCCTCCTCTTCTAACATCTCCGCAGTATCGGGAAGGAAGATCAGGTCCGGCTCGGCCGCCGCGACGCTCTCCAGGTTCACATCGGCGTCGTCGCGCTCTTCCAGGGTCTCGATGCCGTCCAGCCATTCCTCTTCCATCCAGCCGTAGTCGAAGCTGCGGGAGGAGGCGTAGACCGGTGTCACGTCCAGTGCGGCCGCGGCGTCGTGGTTGGGGTTCCAGCCGAGCACTGCGATCCGCTCCGGGCGCTCCTCGATCTCGATCTCACCGTGGACGGTGTCCAGGCGCAGTGGGTACTCGGCCTCGCCCTCCGCCGCCGGCAGCAGGTCGGCGGCTTCGGCGTCGTTCTGGGAGGTGGCGTCCTCTGCGTCCGTTCCGCAGGCGGTCAGCACCAAGGCCGCGGCGGCCAGCACGGCGCCCAGAATGGGAGTGGAGCACTTCAGCACGCTCCGGTCGCTCAGGTGGGGGTGATCCATCAGGGGTGCCTCTCATGTCATGCGCCCGACGGGCGCCTTCTCCATCGGTGATGACAATTAGGGTACGGTGGCATAACGTAATGGGATTCACCGTTTCCGACACCCTGCACAGAAGGCGACATCTATGACCACTTCGGCCACGCTTCCGGCAGCCGGCGGAACGACGGGAGTGCCGTCGGGAGGACCCCTCCGGATCCCCGCCGCGGGTGTGGAGCAGCACGTTGAGCACTAGCGACATGTGCTGCTGTGGCAGGCCCGCGGCGCTGCTGAGGTCCGCCTCACCTCAGAGTCGTCAGTCCAGACGGTGCCCGGTGCTGTGATGGGGGTGGTGACCGTGTATGAAGGTCAGGCGCTGTGGATCCCGGTGCGGACCTCGCATGAGCTGCGGGTGCACCCGGATTCGGTGACGGTGCCCCTGGGATTCGAAGCGGCCGACTGGGGGACCATCCTGCGTGAGCCCACGCTGCTCACCGTGGACCGGGATCTGCAGCATCTGATGCTCGCCCAGCACGTGACCAGCAGCAGTGCGATCTCCTCCGCGGCGGACATCACCCGCCAGCTCCTGGCACTGATCGAGAAGGCTCCCATGGTCTCGGAGGACCTGCCGATGCCGCCCGACGGCCCGGCCCGGCAGGTGGCCGAGCAGCTGCGCTTCGACCCCGGGGACACCCGCAGCGTGGAGGAGCTGGCTCAGGCCAGAGGGCTCTCCGCGCGGAGCTTGGAGCGGGCCTTTCTGCGGGACACCGGGACGACGCTGCGCCAGTGGCGGATCCGCTGCCGCATGGATGCCGCCCAGACGCTGCTCCACGGGCAGGAGCCGGTGAGCGCCGTGGCGCGACGAGTGGGCTACTCCCACGTCAACGCCTTCCGCCGCGCCTTCGCCCGTGAGGTGGGCCTCGCACCGGGGGAGTATCGCCGGCAGGCCCTCGGACACAGCTGAGCCCCCGGCCCAGTAAGTGGCCGGGGGCTCAGCGAGAGCGCGAACAGCGCTGGGTCGGACGAACAGGGCAGGGTCAGATGAACAGTGCAGGGTCCAATGCGTAGGTGGCGGGGTCCACCAGAGGCTTATGCTCCTCCTCGCGGCGCTTGCGGTCCTTGGCGGGGACACCCACCAGCACCGAATGCGCCGGGGCCGACTTCACCACGACGGCATTGGCCCCGATGGCCGACTCTTCTCCGATCTCCACCGGGCCCAGAACCTTGGCGCCGGCGCCGACGGTGACGCCGTCGCGCAGCGTGGGATGCCGCTTGGTCTGCTCCAGGGAGGTGCCGCCGAGGGTCACACCCTGATAGAGCATCACGTCATCACCGATCTCAGCGGTCTCACCGATGACCACGCCCATGCCGTGGTCGATGAAGAACCGCCGGCCGATGGTGGCGCCGGGGTGGATCTCGATGCCGGTGAGCCCGCGGGTCACCTGGGAGAGCACACGTGCCGGGGTCTTCAGTGGACCGTAGCGCCACATGCGCTTGGCCAGACGGTGGGACCAGATGGCGTGCAGTCCGGAGTAGACCAGCACGATCTCCGCGTGGCTGCGGGCGGCCGGGTCATGCTCGCGGGCTGACTTGATGTCTTCGCGGAGTCGCTTGAGGAGGCCCAAGGTCTTCTGCCTTTCGAGGTCTGCGGTGCCTGGACGGCCGTGAGGCGTCCTAGCTCCGGATGTCTTCGTAGAGGAGGGTGGAGATGTAGCGCTCACCGAAGTCGCAGGCCAGGGTGACGATCAGCTTGTCCTTGCTCTCCGGGCGCGAGGCGACCTCCAGAGCTGCGGCGACGTTGGCGCCGGTGGAGATGCCTCCGAGGATTCCCTCCTCGACGCCCAGTCGGCGTGCGGTCTCCAGTGCGGTGTCCAAGTTGGCCTGGACCACCTCGTCGTAGATCTCGGTGTCCAGGATGTCGGGCACGAAGTTCGGGCCGATGCCCTGGATCTTATGCGGTCCGGCCTGCCCGCCGGAGAGGATCGGGGAGTCCTCAGGTTCCACGGCCACCAGCCGGATGCCCGCGTTATGCTCGCGCAGCTTCCGGCCTGCGCCGGTGATGGTGCCGCCGGTGCCGATGCCGGAGACCAGGACGTCCACGGCGCCGTCGGTGTCCTCCCAGATCTCCTCGCCGGTGGTGTTGTAGTGCACGGCGGGGTTGGCCTCGTTGGCGAACTGGCGCGCCCAGATGGCGTTGTCGGTCTCCTCGACGATGGACTTCGCCTTCTCCACCGCACCGCGCATGCCGTCGGCGCCGGGGGTCAGCACGATCTCTGCGCCGAAGGCCCGCAGCATGACGCGCCGCTCGGTGGACATCGTCTCGGGCATGGTCAGCACCACGCGGTAGCCGCGGGCCGCGCCCACCATGGCCAGGGCGATTCCGGTGTTGCCGGAGGTGCCCTCCACGATGGTGCCGCCGGGGCGCAGCACGCCGGCCTCTTCAGCGGCGTCCACGATGGCGGTGCCGATGCGGTCCTTCACCGAGCTGGCCGGGGAGTAGAACTCCAGCTTCACGGCCACATTGCCGGGAAGGTCGGCGTCGAGCCGGTTCAGGCGCACCAGGGGAGTGTTGCCCACGGCTTCGGTGATGTTCTCAAGGATCTTGCCCATTGTTCTGACGGAACCTCTCTGGCAGGACGGGGTGCTTAGGTGTTCGGTATCAGCCTATCGGTCGCATCCACCGGCCCCAGTGCCGGCGCAGCCTGGCGACCTTCGGATCGATGATGAACTGACAGTAGCCCACCTCGGGGCGGCGGGCGTGGAAGTTCTGGTGCTCGGGCTCGGCCTCATAGGCGGCCTCCAGCGGCTCCAGCGTGGTGACGATCGGGCGGTCATAGTGCTGCTGGAACCGCGTGATGGCCTCCTGCCACTCAGCCTTCTCCTGATCGGTGGAGTAGAACATCGCTGAGCGGTACTGCGGTCCGACGTCGTGGCCCTGCCGGTTCAGCGAGGTCGGATCGTGGGAGGTGAAGAAGACCTCGAGCAGCACCTCAGTGGGCAGCTGCGTGGGGTCATAGGTGATCTCCACCGCCTCCGCATGGGCGGTCATGCCGGTGCAGACGGCGCTGTAGTTCGCGGTCTCGGCGGTGCCGCCGGTGTAGAGGCTGCGCACCTGCTCCACGCCCTGCAGGCGCCGGGCCAGGGAGTCCAGGCACCAGAAGCATCCGGCGGCGAGCACGACGGTTCGGGTGGTCGCCTCGGCGGTATCGGTCATATCGGGTCCAACTGTGCGGGGGCGGAGTTCATTCCGTTGCTAATCTGTCGGGGTGAAAATCCTCCTTCCGCCCTCCGAGGGCAAAGCCGCACCTCAGCACGACGACGCCGCACAGTCCGGTCCCAGCCCGCTCCTGGACATGGCTGCGCTCACCCTGCCAGGCCTCGCCGAGCAGCGCGAGCAGGTGCTGCGTGAGCTGATCGCCGCCAGCAGCCGTGAGGATGCCCAGGCGGTGCTCAAGGTCGGGGTGAAGGTCATGGCTGAGGTGGAGGCCAACACGGCTCTGCGTGAGGCTCCCACGGCGCCTGCACATGAGATCTACACCGGAGTGCTGTTCGATGCGCTGGATGCCTGCTCGCTCACCGAGGAGCAGCTGGCCCTGGGTGCCCGGGACGTGCTGATCTTCTCCGGGCTCTTCGGCGCTACCGGATTCACCGACAGGATTCCCGCCTACCGGCTCTCCATGGATGTGAAGCTCGGCGAGCTGGGCAATCTGGGCACGTTTTGGAAGAAGCAGATGAAGGAGCCCATGGAGGCCCTGGTGGGCGATGGGCTGGTCATCGACTGCCGCTCGGCCTCCTACGGCAAGGCCTTCCAGCCGGCTCCGCAGCACACCCTGATGGTCAACAGCTTCACCGAGAAGGACGGCCAGCGGAAGGTGGTCACCCACTTCGCCAAGCACGCACGGGGCGAGCTCACCGGTATGCTGCTGCGCTCCTCGGCGCGGCCGGAGACCATCAAGGATGTCGTGGCCATCGCCTCGCAGCGCTGGACGACGGAGGTCCGCCCGGCTGAGGGCCGACAGCCGCATCAGTTGGATCTGATCAGCACCTCCGCCTGATCCGGCAGCTGCTATACAGCATCGAAATGGTGTTGTGACCTGATGGTGATCGGGTGTTCAGGTTCGCTTCCCTAGGGTGGAGAGATCAGGGTGGACAGACCCAGGGGTGACTCGAGGAGGTGTGCGATGAGGACTGAACTGACCGCGCAGATGACAGCATGGAGCGCCGTGTCGCTGTTGGTGCTGACAGCATGCGCCGGTGATGACGGCCAGGATCTCGATCAGGGCGGTCAGGACGACGCCGCCCAGGAGGACGCCGCCCAGGACGACACCGGCCAGCAGGACGCTCCGGATCAGCAGGGCTCCGACGAGGACGAGGATGCTCCCCACCAGGACGCCGAGGCCGAGGCCCAGGAGACGCCCGGTGATGAGGTTCCGGCCGGCGGCTCCGAGCAGGTCCCGGAGGAGGAGCTGCCCGGTGAGGACGTGGAGCTGTTCTACCAGGAGGGCGATGAGCTCGGCGTCGCGGGCTTGGACCCGGAGGACGCGCCTCTGGAGGCCCTCGAGGTGCCCCTGGAGCAGGACGGTGACGTGGTCGGTGAGCTGGAGCCCCTGGACGCTGTGGTTGTGACCGGGCGTCAGCGCCAGGATCCGGATGATGCCGAGGCCGGGATCTGGACCGAGGTGGAGCTCGCCGACGGCTACGGCTGGGTGGAAGGTGGCCTGGCCTATTTCGCCGGCACTGAGGATGTCACCGAGGACTATATCGACGAGGTGCCGCCGGCCGAGGACGCTCAGACCATCGCTGAAGGTGTGGCCGAGCGGGCCGCTGGGGAGGACACAGGCCAGGATCCCGGTTCCGAGTGGACGCTGATCAGCACTCCCGATGACTACGGCGAGGACTTCTATCGCCTGGATGTCACCGGGCTCATGGATGACTCGCTGGCCGGCTACCGGCTCTTCGTCACCGTGGAGGACACCGGTGAAGGCTATGAGCTGACCCAGGTGGAACAGACTCAGCTCTGCCAGCGGGGAGTCGCCGAGGGCCTCTGCGCCTGAGCGCCACGTACGCCTCAGGCGGCACACACGGCCCGCATCGACGCCGATCCGGCGACTCCGCCGCCGGGCGGCTGTCGGGCTTCTCAGCCCTGGACGGTGATCCGGCTGGCGGCCGGGTCCCACTCGGTGCCCGCTGTGGAGGCGTCCATGGCCTCGTTGCTGAGCGCATCGGCGTCGCCGTTCTCCTTGCGCGGGATCCAGGTGTAGGTGACCTGCGTCGGCGGCAGGATCGCAGCGGCCTGGGCCGCCAGGCGCTTCATATCCTCGTGCTTGATCTTCCAGCGGCCGCTCATCTGCTCCACGACCAGCTTGGAGTCCATGCGCACCTCCACTGAGGCGCCGGGATCGATCTCGCGGGCCAGAGTCAGGCCGTCCACCAGACCGGTGTACTCGGCCACGTTGTTGCTGGCCTTGCCCAGAGGGGTGGCCTTGGTGGCCAGGATGCTTCCGCTGCTGTCACGGACCAAGGCTCCGGAGCCGGCGATTCCGGGATTGCCGCGGCTGCCGCCGTCGGCTTCGACGATGAGGTCGGTCACTGTGCTCCTTGTGAGGACGTGCCCAGGGACGGTGTGCAAGGGCTCAGTGCCCGGGCGTGATCACAAAATCCCACGGGTCGGAGTTGATGCCGCTGACTGCGACCTCGACATCATAGCCGCGGTCGCCCAGTGCACGGTCCAAGGCCTGGGCCGCGGCGGGCAGCCACATCCACTCGCTGGCGAAGTGTGAGACATCGATCAGATACGGTCGTGACTCGCCCACGGCCTCACGGGCTTCCGAGGCGGGGTGGTGCCGCAGATCAGCGGTGATGAAGACATCGGCCTCGGCGCGGCGGGCCGCCTCCAGCAGCGAATCGCCGGCGCCTCCGCAGAGGGCCACACGGCGGATGAAGGCATCCCGGTCACCAGCCACGCGCACTCCACCGGCCACCGAGGGGAGCGTGGAGAAGACGGTGGCGGCGAAATCGCCCAGCGTGGTGCCCTGCGGGAGCGTTCCGATGCGGCCCAGGCCCTCCTCGTCGAGCCCGTCATCGGCGGGCTTCAGCGGAACGGCGTCCTCCAGGCCGAAGATCTCGGCGAGCACATCGTTGACACCCCCGACGGCGGAGTCGCCGTTGGTGTGGGCGGTCAGCAGAGCACAGCCGGATTCGATCAGACGGTGGACCAGCTCACCCTTGAAGGTGCCGGCCTCCACCGTGCTCACCGGGCGCAGCAGCAGGGGATGATGGGTGATCAGCAGATCGGCGTCGGCACCGCAGGCCTCCTCGATCACCGGCCGGACGGGATCCACGGCGAAGTGGATCTTCTGCACCGGGGCACTGCGGCGTCCGGCCACCAGGCCGACGGCATCCCACGATTCGGCCAGCGAGGTGGGCCAGAGCTCTTCGGCGATGTCGAGAACGTCCTGCAGCGATGGCGTCTGTGGCATAGGCCATTTCTACCACGGGCAATTCCTGACCCGCGGGCGGGAAGAAAGACCGGCCGGTGGTGTGTTGGCACGGAGATGATCGAAACAGTGAAGAACAAGATCGGATTCGGTGCCGCACCCCTGGGCAACATGTTCCGGGACATCGCTGAACAGGAGGCTCTGGCCACGGTCGAGGCCGCCTGGACCGAGGGCATCCGCTACTTCGACGCCGCACCCTTCTACGGTGCAGGCCTGGCGGAGGAGCGCCTGGGCGAGGTCCTCTCCCAGAAGAACCGCGACGACTTCATCCTCTCCACGAAGGTCGGACGCCTGGTGGAGGAGGAGCACGAGGAGAAGTCCGGCCTCTTCGAATTCGGTCACCAGAAGAAGGTCACCACCGACTTCTCCGCCGATGCGACCAAGCGTTCCATCGAGGACAGCCTGCGCCGCCTGAAGACCGACCGGCTGGACTTCGTGTTCATCCACGACACCTCCCGCGACTTCTACGGCGACGAGTGGGTCTCCCTCTTCGACCAGGCTCGCCGGGGCGCCTTCAAGGTGCTCTCGCAGCTGAAGGAGGAGGGTGTCATCAAGGGCTGGGGCCTCGGTGTGAACTCCACTGAGCCCATCGAGCTGGCCCTGGACATGGAGGAGTCCACTCCGAACATCAGCCTCGCGGCCACCCAGTACACCCTGCTCAAGCACGAGCGTGCCCTGCAGCGCATGTTGCCTCGCTCTGAGGCTCAGGGCGGCAAGATCGTGGTGGGCGGCCCGTTCAACTCCGGTGCCCTGCTCGGCGGCGATCACTTCGACTACGCCGAGATCCCGCAGGAGATCAAGGAGCGGGTGACCACGCTCAACGAGATCGCCGGCCGCCACGACGTCAGCCTGAAGGCTGCCGCTCTGCAGTTCTCCACCGCGCACCCGGCCGTGGCCGCTGTGATCCCCGGATCCAGCCGCCCCGAGCGCATCCGTGAGGATCTCGACTCCATCAACGCTGAGATCCCCGCCGCGTTCTGGCAGGAGCTGCGCGAGCAGAAGCTGGTCTCCGCCGAGGTTCCGCTGCCCGCCTGATCCCCCAAGCGAGAAGCTCCAGGAGCGTACGGGGCGTTACGATGGACCCTCAGGGACGGGTTGGCCGGGCCATCGCGTCGCCGCCAGGCCCCGCCCGGCAGATGACTCCGTGATCTGCCCGGCGGATAACGGTGGCGCCGAGGAACGTCCGGACTCCGCAGGGCTGGATGGTGGGTAACACCCACTCGGGGAGACCCGCAGGCCAGTGCCACAGAAAACAGACCGCCGGAGGGCCGTGCGCCCTCGGGTAAGGGTGAAACGGTGGTGTAAGAGACCACCAGCGCACCGGGCGACCGGTGCGGCTCGGTAAACCCCATCCGGAGCAAAGCCGAACAGGATGCGCAGGAGCTCGTCTCCGACAGGGCTGCCCGCCCGAGCATCCGGGTTGGCTGCTTGAGGGCCGTGGCAACACGGTGCCCAGATGGATGATGGCCGGCGCCGGGGGAGCAATCGCCCGGCGTCACAGAATCCGGCGTACACGCCAACCCGTCCCTCTCCCCATAGACTGTCCTGGTGAGCTCCGCTCATAGACAAGGACGTCTATCGGAAGGAAAATCACTGTGCCCACCAGCGCAGAGCAGCACACCCAGCAGCAGCTTCAGCAGTGGATCGACCGGGAGGCTCAGGCCGAGGCCATGATCCCGCTCATCGGCCGGCTCTACCGGGAGAACAACGTCGTCACCGGGATCTATGGCCGCCAGCTGGTCAACCAGTCCGCCACGGACATCCTCAAAGCACACCGCTTCGCCCGCCAGGTCGATGAGACCGAGCTGCCCATCTCCGAGACGCTGCCGCTGGTGCAGGCTCTGACCGAGCTGGACCTCGGTGCCTCCACCATCGACATCGCCCGGCTCAACGCCAAATACCGCAGCTCCGGCGTCTCCGACCTCAACAGCTTCCTGCGCGAGGAGCTCTCCGGCATCGTGGGGAAGAAGGGCGAGGGCCAGGCTGGGCCGCGCGATATCGTCCTCTACGGCTTCGGCCGCATCGGCCGCCTGCTCGCACGCATCCTGGTGGGCCGAGCCTCCTCGGCCACGGGACTGAGGCTGCGCGCCATCGTGGTCCGCAAGGGTGCGGAGAACGATCTGGCCAAGCGGGCTTCGCTGCTGCGCCGCGACTCGGTCCACGGCCCCTTCGCCGGCTCCATCCGCCTGGATGAGGAGAACGGTGCCATCATCGCCAACGGCACCTACATCAAGGTCATCTACGCCGATGATCCGGCCCAGGTGGACTACACCCAGTACGGCATCAGCGACGCCATCGTGGTGGACAACACCGGACGCTGGCGCGATGAGGAGGGGCTCAGCCAGCATCTGCAGGCTCAGGGCGCCTCTCGGGTCCTGCTGACCGCCCCGGGCAAGGACGATCTGAAGAACGTGGTCCACGGGGTGAACCACGAGGACATCACCGACGCCGACCAGATCGTCTCCGCGGCCAGCTGCACCACCAACGCCATCACCCCTGTGGCCAAGCTCATGCACGAGGCCTACGGGATCGATCACGGCCATGTGGAGACGGTGCACTCCTACACCAACGATCAGAACCTGATCGACAACTTCCACAAGGGTGAGCGGCGCGGACGTTCCGCGGCGCTGAACATGGTGCTCACCGAAACCGGTGCGGCCAAGGCGGTGGCCAAGGCGCTGCCCGAGCTGAAGGGCAAGCTCTCCGGCAACGCCATCCGCGTGCCCACCCCGGACGTCTCCATGGCCATCCTGAACCTGGAGCTGGAGAAGGAGACCACCAAGGAGGAGCTCAACCGCTTCCTGCGCACTGAGTCCCTGGAGGGCGAGCTGCACCAGCAGGTCGACTACATCGACTCGGCCGAAGTGGTCTCCACAGACTTCGTGGGGACCCGCGCCGCCGGTATCGTGGACGGCCTGGCGACCATCGTCAACGGCACCCAGGCGATCCTCTACGTCTGGTACGACAACGAGTTCGGCTACTCGGCTCAGGTGCTGCGGGTGCTGGAGCATATGACTGCCTCAGCTCCCACCAAGTATCCTCAGGTCGGTGAGTAGTTCAGGGCCGGATCAGAGACACCCGCGAACGGCCGCTCCCGCAGAAGATGGGGGCGGCCTTTCGCCGTCCGCACATACCTCCGCAGAAGAGGGCAGCGGGCTGAGCGAAGCCCTGATGCGCCCGGGCCTGTGGCGCCAGGGCATCCGCGGTCCGGTCTTCGAGGGCCTCTTCGGATCCCTGCTGGTGCTCTTCGGCTCCTTCGGCGTCGGATGGCTGGCCAACGCCTCGAACATCAACCGCTGGGACTGGGTCATCCCTCTGCGCACTACCCCTGAAGGTGTGACGATCAGCACCATCGCACTGACAGTGGGCTGCTGGTTCATGTTCCGTGCCTGGCTGAGGCTGGGCCGGGCCCTGCGCGGCTGGCCAGGAGGATCCCTGGCCACGATCAACTGGGCCACGGCCGTCTGGTCGCTGCCGCATCTGATCTGCCTGCCGATCTTCTCCCGGGACGTCTACGCCTACGTGAACCAGGGGCGCCTGGTGCTGTCAGGGGAGGATCCCTACGTCGTCGGGGTCTCTCAGCTGGACAACTGGTTCCACTTCGGCACCGACATCATGTGGGCCCATTCGGAGACTCCCTACGGGCCGATGTTCCTCTGGATCGAGGCCTTCGTGATGCGGATGACCGACAACGCGGTGGATCCGGCGGTGTTCCTCTTCCGCCTGGCCTGTGTGGCCGGCGTCGTGCTGATCATGGTCTTTGTGCCCAAGCTGGCGCGGCTCTTCGATGTGGACGGAGCTCGCGCCCAGTGGCTGACCGCGGCCAACCCGCTGTTCATCATCAGCTTCATCGCCTCGGCACATAATGACGCCCTCATGATGGGTTTCGCCCTGGCCGGCATCCATGCCGCGGCCAAGGGCAGGGGAGTGCTGGCCACCGTGCTGGTCACCGTGTCCATCGGGATGAAGCTGATCACCATCGTGCTGCTGCCCTTCATCGGGCTGCTCTGGGCCGCCTATGTCGCCCACCACAGGGGGCTGACCCAGGCGACCTGGCTGATGCGCTTCACCTATTGGCTCCTCACCGCAGGGATCGCCGGTGCCATCCTGCTGGTCGTCGGCTGGATCAACGGCTACGGCATCGGCTGGCTGGGCGTGCTGGCCGGGACCGGCGACACCGGCAAGTCCTTCTGGTCGCCCATGGGCATCGCGGACACCATGCTCAGCGACCTGCTGCTGGTCTTCGGCATGGACGCCGACTGGACCCTGGACACCATGCGCCTGATCGGGCGGCTGAGCTCCGTGGTGATCGTGCTGGCGCTGATGTTCCTGGGCCGGGACAAGCACATCGTTCAGCGCATGACTTGGGCCTTCACCGCCCTGGTGGTGCTCAGCCCGATCATCCACCCTTGGTACCTGCTGTGGCTGCTGCCGCTGTTCGCCGTCACCGGAATCCGCAACGACTGGCAGACCAAATGGGTCTTCTTCACCGTCGGTTTCTTCATCTGCTACGGCGCCCAGGACCAGCTGCATGTCTGGCAGTTCCTGGACATGGATGAGCAGATGCTGCGCACCTCGCTGTTCACCTCGATCATCTGTATGGGGCTCATCGGCCTGATGCGCAGCACCCGCTGGGCGGTGTTCACCGGCTGGGTGCTCTCGCCGATCACCGTGGGCCTGCCCTGGTCCAAGGATGCCGAGGGTGAGCCGAAGACCATCACTCTGTTCTCCGAGCGCGGCCGCGAACCCATGCCATGAAGACCTCAGCTCCGATGACCAAGGTCCATGGCCTGCAGCTGGGCCTGCTCATGCTGGCCGTCTGCGGGCTGTACCTGGCCCACTCGCTGCTGCGCTTCCGCAACTTCGAGGCCCGCGGCTATGACCTGGGCATCTTCGATCAGGCGGTGCGGCAGTACGCGCAGTTCGATGCGCCCATCGTGCCGATCAAGGGAGAGGACTTCCACCTGTTGGGGGATCACTTCCATCCGATCATCGCCCTGCTCGCCCCGCTCTACTGGATCTGGGACGACCCGCGCATGCTCAACATCGCGCTGGTGGTCCTGCTGGTCTCCACCGCACTTCCGGTCTACCTGGTGGTCCGCGGCTGGTTCGGCCACCGGGCGGCGATGCTCTGCGCGGCGGCCATGCTGCTGTGGTGGCCCTTCCAGTCCTTCATCGACTGGGACTTCCACGAGATCGCCTTCGGCGTGCCGATCATCGGCTGGGTCATCTGGGCGATGGAACGACGCCGGCCCTGGATCGCCTTCGGTCTGGGGGCGGTCCTGCTGCTGGTGCGTGAGGATATGGGAGCCACGCTGGCGGCCGTCGGCCTGGTCCTGGCCATCCGGCGGTTCTGGGTCCCGGCCGCGGCGGCTGTGGTGTTGGGTCTGGTGGGCTTCTGGTTCGCCGTCGGCGTCGCCATCCCGCATTTCGCCGCCGACGGCGAGTTCAGCTACTGGGAGTACACGGCTCTGGGTGCGACGGCGGGCGCGGCGGTCACCACGCTGGTGACCCGTCCCTGGACGGTGCTGCCGGTGCTGGTGGACCACCCGCTGAAGCTCGGGCTGATGCTGGCCCATCTCCTGCCGCTGTGGTTGCTGCCGCTGCTGTCGCCCTATGTGCTGCTGGGCATGCCGATCCTGCTCTCCCGGCTGCTCAACGACAGGCTCACCGTCTGGGGGCTGGTCTACCAGTACGACGCCATCCTGGTGCCGATCTTCCTGCTGGCGGCCCTGGACATCCTGCGCCGGATCGGGCTGCGGCGAGGCTGGGGAAGCTCTCCGGCGATGTGGCTGCCAGGTGGGATGCTCATCCTCACCGTGATCGGCGGTGCGGTGATGGCCTACACCGTGCCGCAGCACTATCAGCTCTTCCCGTTCCACCGGACCTACACGGCAGAGAACTGGCAGCTGGACGGGCGTGCCGAGGCGCATCAGCGGGCCGTGGGGATGATTCCCGACGGCGCCTGCGTGGAGGCCGCGGACACTGCGGTCCCGCACCTGGTGGACCGGACCTATGTGGGGCTCAACGGGACGCTGAGCGAGGAGCACGTGAACTGGCTGATCATCGATGAAACCGTCGATGAGCTGGGCGGCAATGATCCGCTGAGCCCCCAAGAGGCATTCGACCGGGCCGAGGAGCTCGGCTTCGAGGTGGTCATCGAGGATGATCACGGCCTCTGGGTGCTGCACCGGGACATCCCCGACGCTTCGATCTGCCATGAGTATCTGCAGCGCTGAGGGCCTGTATCCTTGACGCCCGTGACCAGGATCTCCGCTCAGCCGCGCAGCGCCGGCCCCTCCTCTCAGCCGCGCAGCGCCGGCCCCTCCTCTCCAGGGTCCTCCCGCATGCAGTGGATGGATTTCCTCCGCGGCATCGCCGTGCTGCTGGTGGTCGTGCTCCACGCAGCCTCCCACGGTGGGGCAGAGACGGAGACCTGGAGCGAGATCAACCGGCATCTGACGCCGTTCCGGATGCCGCTGCTGATGTTCCTCTCCGGGATGCTGCTGCACCGGTCCCTGGCCAAGCCGCTGCCGATCTACCTCTGGGGCAAATTCGCCGCCATCGTCTGGCCGCTTCTGGTGTGGATGTGCCTCTACGGCTTCTTCGTGCGCAACGGCATCGGGGGTCCCGGAAACGGCATCGACTACTGGCTGAGCGGGGACTACCTGTGGTTCCTGATGTCGCTGACGCTCTGCTACCTCTTCGCGGCACTGTTCAAGCCGCTGCTGAGCCGGTTCCCCACGGGCAACGGCTGGGCCTTCCTGGCGGTCTTCGCGGCGATGATCATCACCTATGTGACCGGTGATGTGGCCGGGGGAGTCATCGGCAGCACCGTCTGGTACGGCTCCTTCTTCTTCCTGGGCGCTTGGGCGGTCCGCTTCGCCCCGATCTGGGTCAGGTCCCACTGGTTGCTGATCCTGCCGCTGCTGCTGGCCTCGGCCTATTTCGCCCATATCGCCGTCCACGACCGTGACCTGCGGGTCGGCACCCTGGAGGCGGCCGGCATCTCTGTGCTGGGGATCGCGGTGATCCTGTGGCTGGCCGCGCGGCTGCCGCGGATCGCCCCGGTCCGCTTCATCGAATGGGTGGGCCGCAGCTCCATCGTGGTCTACGTGGCGCACTTCCCCATCATCATCGTGGCCCGCGGCAACGTCCTGCAGCCGCTGGGCCTGGAGCCGGGTGTCCATGTGATGCTGATGACGCTGATCGGCATCGGCGGATCGGTGCTGCTGGTGTGGCTGCGCCCCTGGACCACCTGGCTCTATGTGCTGCCCGGACATCAGAAGGTCGCAGCCCGACTCCTGGAGCGCCGCTGATTCCAGGATCCCTGCTCTGGCGACTAGGCTGGGGAGCATGGCTGAATTTATCTACTCGATGATCAAAGCCCGCAAGAAGGTGGGCGACAAAGTCATCCTCGATGACGTCACGATGTCCTTCTACCCGGGCGCCAAGATCGGCGTGGTCGGCCCCAACGGCGCCGGTAAGTCCACGATCCTCAAGATCATGGCGGGCCTCGACGAGCCCTCCAACGGTGAGGCCTGGATCTCGCCGGGCTACTCGGTGGGCATCCTGCAGCAGGAGCCCCCGCTGAACGAGGAGAAGAGCGTCCTGGAGAACGTCCAGGAGGGTGTGGGTGAGATCTTCGAGAAGGTCCAGCGCTACAACCAGATCTCCGATGAGATGGCCAACCCCGATGCGGACTTCGAGGCCCTCATGGAGGAGATGGGCAAGCTCCAGGAACAGATCGACGCCGCCAACGCATGGGACATCGACTCCCAGCTGGAGCAGGCCATGGACGCTCTGCGCTGCCCGCCCGGCGAGGAGCCTGTCACCCGCCTCTCCGGCGGTGAGCGCCGCCGCGTGGCACTGTGCAAGCTGCTGCTGTCCAAGCCGGACCTGCTGCTGCTCGATGAGCCCACCAACCACCTCGACGCCGAGTCCGTGCTCTGGTTGGAGCAGCACCTGGCCGACTACGAGGGCGCCGTGCTGGCCGTGACCCACGACCGCTACTTCCTCGACCACGTCGCCGAATGGATCTGTGAGGTCGACCGCGGCCGCCTGTACCCCTACGAGGGCAACTACTCCACCTACCTGGAGAAGAAGAAGTCCCGTATGGAGATCCAGGGCAAGAAGGACGCCAAACTGGCCAAGCGTCTGTCCGAGGAGCTCGAGTGGGTCCGCTCCAACGCCAAGGGCAAGCAGACCAAGTCGAAGGCCCGTCTGCAGCGCTACGAGGAGATGGCGGCCGAGGCCGAGCGCACCAAGAAGCTCGACCTCGAGGAGATCCAGATCCCGCCCGGACCGCGTCTGGGCACCCAGGTCATCGAGGCCGAGAACCTGCAGAAGGGCTTCGGCGACCGCACCCTGATCGATGGGCTGGGCTTCTCGCTGCCGCGCAACGGCATCGTGGGCGTCATCGGCCCCAACGGCGTCGGCAAGTCCACTCTGTTCAAGTCCATCGTCGGCTTCGAGGAGCTCGACGGCGGAGACCTCACCATCGGCGACTCGGTGAAGATCTCCTATGTGGACCAGAACCGCGAGAACATCGACCCGGAGAAGAGCCTCTGGGAGGTCGTCTCCGACGGGCTGGACTACATCCACGTCGGTGCCGTGGAGATGTCCTCCCGCGCCTACGTCTCTGCCTTCGGATTCAAGGGCCCGGACCAGCAGAAGAAGGCAGGCGTGCTCTCCGGCGGTGAGCGCAACCGCCTGAACCTCGCGCTGACCCTGAAGCAGGGCGGCAACCTGCTGCTGCTCGATGAGCCCACCAACGACCTCGACGTCGAGACCCTCGGCTCACTGGAGAACGCCCTGCTGGAGTTCCCCGGCTGCGCCGTGGTCATCTCCCACGACCGCTGGTTCCTGGACCGCGTGGCCACCCACATTCTCGCCTGGGAGGGCACAGGGGATGACCCTGCCAACTGGTACTGGTTCGAGGGCAACTTCGAGGCCTACGAGAAGAACAAGGTGGAACGCCTCGGCCCGGAGGCCGCCCGCCCGAGCCGAGTCACCCACCGCAAGCTGACCCGCTCCTAGAACGGGGCGGCTTCACGCTGGTCGGAGGCCGAGGTGTCCCAGCCCTGCTGGGAGGCCTCGGCCTTCTGCGTGTCTGGACCCTCCTGGTCCGCCTCCGGGGCAGGAGAGGCCCCCTGCTCCGAGGAGCCGGGGTTCAGCCGGGTGAAAGACCCGGTGCCGAAGGTCAGGTCATGGCCCAGCCCGTCGGCGTCGATCTCCACCGCCGTGCCGCGCTGGCCGGCGTCGTTCTCCCAGGGGCGGATCTTCAGGCGACCGGTGACGATCACCGGATCTCCCTTGGCCAGGGTGCTGTGCGCATTCAGCGCCAGATTGCGGAAACATGTCACGTTGAACCAGTTGGTCTCCCCGTTGACCCATTCCCCGGACTCCCGATCGAAGCGGCGCGGAGTCGAGGCCAGGCGGAAGGTGGAGATCGGCAGGCCCTTATCGGTGGTGATCTTGCGGATATCGGTGCCGGCGAAGCCTCGCACGGTGACGGTCTCTGACATGAGAGTTCCTTTCCTGTGATGAGCATGTCCACCCTCAGAATCTCCTCACGGGGATACGCTGCGGACAGGAAGCGTGCGATCTGGGGAGTCCCGGGCGTGGCGCACCGCACTCCGGCTCGCCTGTGGAGGAATCCAATCGGTACACTCATAGACTGGACTCTCCGGAGTCCTTGCCCCAGTAGCTCAGGGGATAGAGCAGCGGCCTTCTAATCCGCCGGTCGGGGGTTCGATTCCCTCCTGGGGCACTTTTCGCCACACCCTCTGCACGGAGACACCTTCTATGACCACCGCTGCCGCTCCCACCGCACTCTGCGGCGGAGCCGCTGTGCCGCGCGTGGTCATGCTGAGCCTCCACACCTCGCCGCTGGTCCAGGCCGGCCAGGGCGACGCCGGCGGGCTCAACGTCTACGTCAACGCCCTCTCACGCTCCCTGCGCGCCGCCGGTGTGGCCGTGGACATCGTCACCACCAGCATCGAGGAGGCCGGCTCAGCCGAGCAGGCTGATGTGGTCACCGTGCTTGAGGACGGCCGTCGCGTGCATACCTTGGCTGTGCCGGCTCATCTGCTCAGCGGCCCCGACGGCCGACCGGATAAGAACCGCCTGGTCGAATACGTGGAGGATCTGGCCGCCCGCGCCGAGACCTCGCTTGCCGGTTGCGGGGAGCCGGGGGAGCAGATCATCCTGCACTCGCACTACTGGATCTCCGGTCTGGCCGCACTGCATCTGGCCGACCCGCGGCGCCCGCTGATCCACACCATGCACACCATCGGACGGGTCAAGCGGGAGCGCGACCCCTCCTCGCGGGAGGACCCCCGGCGGGATGCCGCCGAGGCGCGGATCGCCGCCCGTGCAGACCTGCTCACCGCCAACACTCAGCATGAGGCCGATGATCTGCACCGGCTCTTCGGCGTGTCGCGGCAGCGGGTGGGTCTGGTCAAGCCCGGTGTGGACCTCGCTGTCTTCCATCCGCCCGCAGGATCGGGGGAGGAGGATCCCCGCGCCGAGTTGGAGGGTCGTCCGCTGCGGCTGACCTTCGCCGGGCGGCTTCAGCCGCATAAGGGACCGCAGGTGGCCATCGAGGCTCTCGGCGTCTTCCGGACCATGATGCCGGAGGTGCCCCTCGAGCTGACGGTGGCCGGGCAGCAGAGCGGCAGCGATGCGCTGGATGTGGCCACGCTGGCCGAGGCGGCCGGCGTCGGGGATCTGGTGCGCACTGCGCCGCCGATGCCGCATCAGGATCTGGCCGATCTGTTCCGCAGCAGCGACGCCGTCCTGGTCCCCTCCTACAGCGAGTCCTTCGGTCTGGTGGCCCTGGAGGCCATGGCCTGCGGCACGCCGGTGCTGGCTCATGACGTCGGGGGCCTCTCCGAGCTGGTGGGACATAAGCGAACCGGACGTCTCATCGGTTCACTGGATCCCCAGGAATGGGCCGGACAGATGCGCTGGTTGGTGCTGCACCGCCGCGCCTGGAACCGTTACAGCAGCACCGCCTCGGCCACGGCGCAGTCCTACTCCTGGGCTGCCACGGCCAATGCCGCACTGGCGCTCTACCGCCGTCTGGCGCCGGCCCGCGTGGGCTGATCGCGCCTGATCAGACTCAGCGCTTGGTCCGCATGACCGAGCGTTGGATGGTCTCGCGGATCTTCGGTCTGATCCCCTCAGGAGCGCGGACCATGCCCTCCTGAGCCACTGTGGCCACGTGGTTGCCCGAGCGGTCATAGATATAGCCCATGCTCAGCCCGCGGGCGTTCTGCGCGCTGGGACTGTCCTGCAGGTAGAGGAGCCAATCATCGGCGCGGGCATCGCGGTGCCACCACATGGCGTGGTCCAGTGACGCGATCTTCATGCCCGGCTTGGCCCAGTAGAGGCTGTGCTGGCGCAGGATCGGCTCCAGCAACGTGTAGTCGGAGGCGTAGAGCATGGCCGCGCGGTGGATGTTCGGGTCATTGGGCAGCGGCGCCTTGGCCCGCATCCAGACGCCGTTGGACGGCCGCGGAGACTTATCCGACTCCAGGTAGAGCGGCTTGTCGATGTGGCGGATCTCGAAGGGGCGCCCATAGCCCCACTCCTGCATGACCGGATGCTTCACATGCCCGACCAGTTCCTGCGGGGAGGGGAGCTCCTCCGGCGCCGGGATCCCGTCCAGGGTGGGCAGCTGATGCTCCAGGCCGGGGGAGGGCTTCTGGAAGGAGGCGATCATCGAGAGGATGGGGCGCCCGCCCTGATAGGCCTGGCTGCGGCGGGCGGAGAAGCTTCCGCCGTCGCGCAGCCGCTCCACGCCGATCTCGATGGGTTCCGTGGCATCGCCGGGCCGCAGGAAGTAGCCGTGCACCGAGTGGATGGCGCGCCCCGGCTCCACCGTCCGCATGGCTGCGGCGGCAGACTGAGCCAGGACCTGCCCGCCGAACACGCGCCAGAAGGCCTGCTCAAAGACCGGGCCGAGGAAACGGTCCTCAGGGTGGGCCGTCTCCTCGGTGACCGAAAGCTCCTCCAGGTCCAGCATGCCCACCAGCTGCTCCACGGCCTCCTCAGGCGTCGGGGCGCGGTACTGGTGCTCAGGCATGGGGAACTCCTTCGAGGACGGTGCGGCTTCTGCCCACCACTCTAGTTCAGAGGACCGAGGCCAGGCCGAACACCGCGGCGGCCGCGCCGAAGCCCATCACGCCGATCAGCGTCTGCAGCACCGTCCAGGTCTTCAGCGTCTGCTTCACCGTCATGTCGAAGAACCGCTGCATCAGCCAGAAGCCGGAATCGTTGACATGGGAGGCGATGACCGAGCCGGCCGCCACGGAGACCACCATGGCCGCCAGCTGCACCTCGTTGAAGCCGGCATCCATCACACCGGCGGAGAGCAGGCCGGCGGTGGTGGTCAGCGCCACAGTGGCCGAACCCTGAGCGATGCGCAGGACACCGGCGATGATGAATCCTGCTGCGATCATCGGGATCCCGACGCCGTCCAGGGAGTCCGACAGCGCCTCACCGATCCCGGACTCACGCAGCACGGAGCCGAACATTCCGCCGGCGCCGGTGATCAGGATGACGGCGCAGACCGGTGCCAGCGCCTTGTCCATGACCTCTTGGGCACCGCCCAGGCCGCGTCCTCCACGGGTTCCCAAGGTCACCAGGGCGACCACCAGGGTCAACGCCAGGGCCACCGGCACCTCGCCCAGTGAGGTGAGCAGTCCGTACCAGGTCTGTTCGGTCTGCTCCTGGGTGACGACCTCAGCGGTGGAGAGGGTGTCCAGGCCGGTGTTGAAGAAGATCAGCACCATCGGCATCAGCAGGATCGCGATCACCAGGCTGAACCGGGGAGGATTCTGCTCTGCCTCCTCGGAGGCCTGTCCCAGCAGAGAGGGGATGGGAAGCTGGAGCCGCCGTCCGGCCCACAGACCGAAGAGGTAGCTGGTGACGTACCAAGTGATCACTGCGATGGGCAGGGCCATCAGCAGGATGATGCCCACGTTGGCGCCGAAGAACTCTGCGGCGGCCACCGGTCCCGGATGCGGCGGCACAAAGATGTGCATCACCGAGAAGGCGCCGGCCACGGGCAGCCCGTAGAGGAGGACAGAGCCGCCGAGGCGGCGGCCCACAGCGAAGACCACGGGCAGCATGACCACCAGGCCGGCGTCGAAGAAGATCGGGAAGCCGAAGAGCAGCGAGGCCACACCCAGGGCGAAGGGCGCCCGGTCCTCGCCGAACCGTCGGATCAGGGCGTCGGAGAGCACCTTGGCCCCACCGGAGACCTCGATGATCCGGCCGAGCATCGCGCCCAGGCCGACCAGCAGCGCCACTGAGGCCAGGGTGGAGCCGAAGCCGTCGGTCAGCACGCCGACGATCTCGCCGGTGGGGATTCCTGCCACCGCTGCGGTGGCCAGGGAGACCAGCAGCAGGGCGAGGAAGGCATGGATCTTGAAGCGGATGATGAGGATCAGCAGCACGGCCACCGATCCGGCGGCGATGGCCAGAAGCGGCCCTGCGCTCATGGTCTGTTCCCAGTTCTCCAGCGTCATCGCAGCGATCCCTCCTCGCTCTTGGCCAGCCAGGCCGAGGCCGCATCGATCAGATCCTCGATGGAGCCGTCGTTGGAGAGGACGACGCCGTCCTCATCGGCATGCAGCGCCTCCAGAGTGGCCAGCTGAGAGTCCAGCAGAGAGGCGGGCATGAAGTGGCCCGAGCGGTGGGCCAGGCGGCCGGTGAGCCGCGGAGTGTCCACCGTGACGTGGAGGAATAGCACCTGCCCGTGGGCCTCACGCAGCACATCGCGGTAGCTGCGGCGCAGAGCGGAGCAGGTGATGATGCTGCCGCCGGCGGTCTGCTCGCTCATCCAGTCGCGGAGAGTCCGCAACCAGGGCCAGCGGTCCTCATCGGTGAGCGGGATCTGCTGAGACATCTTCTCGATGTTCTCCGGCGGGTGAAACTCATCGGCTTCGGCCATGGGCAGTCCCAGCCGGTCTGCCAGTTCGAGCGCCAGTGTGGATTTGCCGGAGCCGGAGACTCCCATCACCACCAGGTGGCGAGGAGCATCGGGGCGGGGCCGGATAGGCTTGCGATCAGGACTCGTCATCGAATTCCTTGAGGTCGGGTCGGGGCCGGAGCCCCCCATCGTCTGTGATGGGGGCCACTGGCAGACAAAGGTAGCATCTTTTCTCGAAAAGGTGTGATTTTTCTCAACCACGAGGGGAAGGGGACCGTGTGGCGCCGCAGGCCAACGGCATCGCAGCCGTGCGCCCGGAGGGCATGTCAGCCGCTCTGGGACGGGAGATCATCGGGGGAACGCTGCAGCCGGGGGAGATCCTCACCTTGGACTCCCTGCAGGGTCGCTTCGGCGTCTCCCGGACGGTGGCCCGCGACGGCGTCAAGGTCCTGGAGTCTCTGGGGCTGCTGTACTCCAAGCGCCGCGTGGGGCTGGTGGTCACCGCGGAGGACCAGTGGAACGTCTACGCCCCCTCGGTGATCGCATGGCGTCTGGAGTCGGAGCACTCCCGCAAGGCCTATGTGGAGCTGAGCCAGCTGCGCATCGCCGTGGAGCCCGAGGCCGCCGAACTTGCGGCCCAGCACCGCAGCGAGGAGCAGATGGAGGAGCTGCTCGCCCTGGCGTCCAAGATGCGCCGTCTGGGCGAGGCCGGACGTCTGGAGGAGTTCATGGTGGCCGACGTCGCCTTCCATCGGCTGCTGCTCGAGGCCGGGGGCAACACCATGTTCACAGCGCTGGGCGATGTGGTGGCCGAGGTGCTCACCGGCCGAACCCATCACGGTCTGATGCCCGAGCGCCCCAAGCCCGAGGCTCTGGACGCCCATGACGCCGTGGCCCGGGGCATCGCACAGCAGGACACGCGCACGGCTCGGGAGAATATGCAGCTGCTGGTCGATGAGGTGCGCCGGGCTCTGGAAGAATGAACGCTATGACCCCCTCTTCCTCACCTGAGGTCCTGAACTTCGCCGAGGCCGTCTCGCTGCAGGACCTCTCCACCTACATCAAGCGCGCACGACGCATCCAGGAGCAGGGGATCCGCCTGCAGGCCGCCGGCTCCGTGGTGGCGGCCTGGGTGCCGGTCATGACACCCAGCTCACTCAACGGCTCTCTGCCGGCGGTGCTGGGGCTGCGCACGATGGCTCTGGCCGAGGCCTCCACCGCCGATGTCACCGCCGAGCTGAACTCGGTCAGCGAGCGCCTGGCCCGCATGAACCCCGCAGAGACCGAGCTCTCCCTGCCGGTCAGCCGGCTCAACGCACCCTGGGCGGCTGTGACCCCGCCGCGCTCCGGCTGGGAGCCGTTGGGGACCATCAGCGATGACACGCTGCGTTCGGCGGCAGAGGAGGGGATCCGTGAGATCTCCGAGGCCGTTCCGGATACGGCGGGAGCCCATGTGGTGGAGCAGGTCCGCGAGCGCGTCTGGGGCCGAACCCTCGACGGCGGTCTGCCGGCCGGTGCGGCCTTCGGCAGCTTCGCACTGAACTTCCTGGGCGCGGCCGAGACTGGAGCCATCACCACCGTCCACCGTGTGGGCCGCTGGATGCGGCTGAGCTCCCAAGGTGGGTTCACCCTGGTCAGGAGCTGAGGCTCTGCGGGTCCTCCCGTCGGGGGAGGGCTCAGCTGTTGACCATGGAATGGGCCGCCCGCTCCAGGTAGTCCCAGAGGATCTCCTCATGGATAGGGGAGAGCTCTGCGGCCTTGACCGCATGGCTCATGAAGGCCAGCCACTTGTCCCGGGCTGCGGCATCCACGCGGAAGGGCATATGCCGCATGCGCAGCCGCGGGTGGCCGCGCTGCTCCTGGTAGCTCCGCGGACCTCCCCAGTACTGCTCCAGGAACATCAGCAGGCGCTGCTTGGCCGGCTCGAGGTCCTCCTCGGGGTACATCGCCCGGAAGTCTTCGTCCTCGGCCACCTGGTCGTAGAAGACGTCCACGATCATCTTGAAGGTCTCGTGCCCGCCCACAGCATCATAGAAGCTCTGCTGCTCCGGACCGGTCTTCTCCTGATCGTCGCCCGCGCCGCTGTCCTGCTGGACGGCCGGCGTCGTCGTCGGGATGCTTCCGTCCGGGTTGGGCAGGAAGCCGAGGTCGGCTCCGGCGGGGCGTCCGGTCTCCCGGTCCACGGCACCGCCGTCTGCGGGCAGGCCGCTCACCTGCGAGGGTGCTTTTCCGACCGGCTTCACCGTGGCGATGGGCGCACCCAGTCGGCGGGAGAACTCCGGAAGCTTCCGGCCGTCCTCTGATGTCTCGGGATGCTCATTCGACTCGCTCATGATGCCTCCATTCTACGGGCTAGGATGGTTCTGATCTGAAGGATCTGCCGTCTCTGAGAGGAACTTCGCCGACTATGCGCGTCCACATCGCCACTGATCATGCCGGAATGGAGCTCTCCGCCCATCTGGTCGAGCACCTCAGCGCCCAGGGCTACGAGATGGTCGATCACGGTCCGCAGGAATATGACGCTCTGGACGACTACCCAGGCTTCTGCCTGAAGGCGGCCGAGGCGGTGGCCGCGGAGCGTGCCGAGGGGCACGACTCCCTGGGCATCGTGCTCGGCGGATCCGGCAACGGCGAGCAGATCGCGGCCAATAAGGTCCGCGGCGTTCGGGCGGCGCTGGCCTGGAGCCTGGACACCGCACGTCTGGCGCGCGAGCATAATGACGCCAATGTGGTCGGCCTGGGCGGTCGCCAACACTCTCTTCAGGAGGCCACCGCCCTCGTGGAGGCCTTCCTGACCGCCGCGTGGAGCGAGGACGAGCGGCACACCCGCCGCATCGGCAAGATCGCCCACTACGAGGAGACCGGCGAGATCCTCGACTGAGGCCCTCGGCTCGCTATGCCTGAAGGACATACGCTGCACCGGCTCGCCCGGCAGATCGATCGGCTCTTTGTGGGCCGACCCTGGAAGGTCAGCTCCCCGCAGGGACGGTTCGACGCCGGCGCGGCCCGCTTGGACGGACGCACACCGGACCGCGCTCAGGCCTGGGGGAAGCACCTGTTCATCCACGTGGGCGCGGATATCTGGCAGGTCCACCTGGGGCTCTACGGAGCCTTCAGCTTCAGTGGGGATGAGCAGTTCACCCAGGGGGAGACCGCCCTGACGCTGGGCGCCCCGCGTGCCGCCGCTCAGCAGCTTCAGCCCGAATACGACGACGCCGGGTGGATAATCCCCGAGGCGCCCCAGGGTGCGGTGCGCGCCAGGATCCGCAGCCAGCACGGCTGGGCCGATCTGCGTGGACCGGCCACCTGTGCGGTGCTGACCGCCATCGACTATGAGAAGGTCATCCGCCGGCTGGGGCCAGACCCGCTGCGCCAGCCTGAGGGCGGCTGGGATCCGCAGGGCCGTGAGCAGTTCCTGCAGAACATCTCGCGGCGTCGGATCAGCATCGGAGCCGCGCTGATGGACCAGGCGGTGATCGCCGGCGTCGGGAACATCTACCGGGCCGAGTCCCTCTTCCTGGAGGAGATCTCACCGGATACCCCCTCCAGCAGCATCAGCCGCGAACAGGGGGAGGCGCTCTGGAGCCGGCTCACCCAGCAGCTGCGCCACGGCGTGGCCGAAGGTGTCATCCGTACGCTGCGACCTGAGGAAGCTGACGGCGAGGAGAGTGACGGCGTCGGGGGCTCCGCGGCCGTCAGGAGCACCGATGCCCGGGCCGGGCTCACTCATGACTACTATGCCGGGCGAGTCCGCGATGTCGAGCGCCGTCATCACGTCTATCAGCACCAGGGCACTCCCTGCCTGCGCTGCGGGGAGACCATCGCCATGCGGGAGCTGCAGGGCCGGCGCCTGTACTGGTGCCCCGGCTGCCAGACCGGCTGAGCTGCCGCAGCGGTGCCGCTGAGGCAGCTGTTCAGCAGCTGCGCAGACCTGGGTGTGAACGGCCCGCTGCCCGCTCGTCGGCGTCGATGTCCGCTGATCCTGAACAGTCCCGTAGAATCGCACCGTCCGCAGCGGACGGCCCGACGCACCACCCGAGCGAGGAGAAGCACGCCCCGTGTCCGAGAACATCAGCATCACCCTCAACGGCTCATCCACGACCCTTGAGGCGGGCACCACAGGCACCACACTCTTCGCCCAGGAGGCCACAGCGGTGGTCATGCGCGTGGACGGCGAGCTGTGGGACCTCTCCCGCGAGATCCCTGCCGGTGCCGCCGTGGAGTCGGTGGACATCACCGAACAGGACGGCCTCAACGTCCTGCGCCACTCCACCGCCCACGTGATGGCCCAGGCCGTCCAGCAGCTCTTCCCCGGCTCCAAGCTGGGCATCGGCCCCTACATCACCGACGGCTTCTACTTCGACTTCGACGTGGAGGAGCCCTTCACACCTGAGGATCTGAAGAAGATCGAGAAGGCGATGCAGAAGATCATCAAGTCCGGCCAGACCTTCGAGCGCGAGGTCGTGGACACCGATGAGGCCAAGCGCCAGATGGCCGAGGAGCCCTATAAGCTCGAGCTGCTGGGCGAGTCCGGCGGTGAGACCGCCGAGGGCGCCTCCGTGGAGGTCGGCGGCGACGTCATCACCGTCTACCACAACGTGGACCGCAAGGGAGAGCGCGTCTGGGCAGATCTCTGCCGCGGGCCGCATGTGCCCTCCACCAAGCTCATCGCCAACGGCTTCGCTGTGATGCGCGCCGCCGGTGCCTACTGGCGCGGCAAGGAGACCAACCCGCAGTTGCAGCGGCTCTACGGCACCGCCTGGCCCACCAAGGAGGACCTGGTCGCCTATAAGGAGCGCCTGGCCGAGGCCGAGCGCCGCGACCACCGCCGTCTGGGCCGTGAGCTCGACCTGTTCAGCTTCCCCGAGGAGATCGGCTCCGGCCTCTCCGTCTGGCACCCCAAGGGCGGCCTGGTCCGCGGCCTCATGGAGCAGCACGCACGCCAGCGCCACCTGGAATCCGGCTACACCTACGTCTACACCCCGCACATCTCCAAGGCGGACCTCTTCGCCACCTCGGGGCACCTGGCCAACTATAAGGACGACATGTGGCCGGCCATCTCCATGGATGAGGAGGTGGATGAGGACGGCAACGTCACCAAGCAGGGCCAGGACTACTACCTCAAGCCCATGAACTGCCCCATGCACATCCTGATCTACAAGGACCGTGGACGCAGCTACCGCGAGCTGCCGCTGCGGTTCGCTGAGAACGGCACCGTCTACCGCAACGAGCGCTCTGGCGCACTGCACGGACTGACCCGCGTGCGCGGCTTCACCCAGGACGATGCGCACCTCTTCGTCCGCCCCGACCAGCTGGAGGCGGAGGTCACCAAGGTCGTCGAATTCGTGGTCTCCCTGTTGCAGGACTTCGGGCTGGAGAACTTCGAGCTCGAGCTGTCCCTGCGCGACGACGAGAAGGACAAGTGGGTGGGCTCGGACGACTTCTGGGACTCCGCCACCCAGGCGTTGCGCAATGTGGCGATCAGCTCCGGCCTCAAGCTCACCGAGATCCCCGGTGAGGCCGCCTTCTACGGCCCGAAGATCGACCTGAAGATCACCGACGCCATCGGGCGCAAATGGCAGCTCTCCACTGTGCAGGTGGACCCGAACCTGCCCGAGCGCTTCGAGCTGGAGTACACGGCCGAGGACGGCTCCCGCCAGCGCCCGATCATGATCCACCGTGCGCTCTTCGGCTCCATCGAGCGTTTCTTCGCCATCCTGCTGGAGCACTATGCCGGTGCGTTCCCGGCCTGGCTGGCTCCAGTGCAGGTGCGTGGCATCCCGGTGGCCGAGCCCTTCAACGACTACTTGGGAGAGGTCATCGAGAAGCTCAAGGCCGCCGGTGTGCGCGCCGAGCTCGACGACGGTTCCGACCGTTTCCCCAAGAAGATCCGTACGGCTTCGAAGGACAAGATCCCGTTCGTGCTGATCGCAGGCGGGGAGGACGCCGAGGCCGATGCGGTCTCCTTCCGCTTCCGCGACGGCAGCCAGGACAACCAGATCCCGGTGGACGAGGCCGTGGAGCGCATCCTGACCGCCATCCGGAACAAGGAAGCCTGAAGCTAGCAGTGGGGGACGAGGAGCAGCAGTTTGCGCCGGCCGGGGTTCCCGATGCCTTCCAACGGCTCTGGAACCCCCACCGCACGGCGTACCTGAAGCGCGGCCAGGACCAGGTCACCAGCCGCTCGGACTGCCCGTTCTGTGAGGCTCCGGACCACGACGACGCCGACTCGCTGATCATCCACCGCGGTGAGCGCTGCTTCGTGCTGCTGAACCTCTACCCGTATAACCCCGGGCACCTGCTCGTCTGCCCGTACCGGCACGTCCCGGATCTGACCGATCTGAGCGCGGCCGAGAGTGAGGAGTTCACCCGGCTGGCCCAGGTGGCGATGACAGTCCTGCGCAGCGTGGCGGCCCCCGGCGGCTTCAACCTGGGCATCAACCAGGGCAAAGTCGGCGGGGCCGGCATCGCCGCACATCTGCATCAGCATGTGGTGCCGCGCTGGGGAGGAGACGGCAACTTCCTGCCGATCATCGCTCAGACCAAGAACATGTCCCAGACGCTGGGGGAGACCCATCAGCTGCTCTCCGAGGCATGGCCCGAGGCCGAGGCTGAGTTCACGGCAGAGCGGCAGGGGGAGCGCTGATGCTCAACCGCTATGCCAAGGCCTTCTTCGTCGCACTGTTCACCCCCATCGCCAAAGGTCTGTTGAAGCTGGGCCTGACGCCCAACGCGGTCACCGTGATCGGAACGTTGGGCGTCTGCGCCGGTGCGCTGATCTTCTATCCGATGGGTGAGCTCTTCTGGGGCACCGTCTTCATCACACTCTTCGTCTTCTCCGATCTGATCGATGGCCTCATGGCGCGGATCAGCGGCAATGGTTCCGTACTGGGCAGCTTTCTGGACTCCACTCTGGACCGCATGCAGGACGGCGCTGTCTTCCTGGGCTTGCTGGTCTGGTTCTTCACCGGGGGAGAGCATGTATGGCTCGGCGTCGTCGCCTCGCTGTGCCTGTTGCTGGGCGGGCTGGTCTCCTATGTCCGCGCCAAGGCGGAGTCGCTGGGCTATACGGCCCAGGGCGGCATCGCCGAACGGCCCGAACGGATGGTGCTGACCCTGGTCTTCACCGGATTCACCGGTCTGGGCCTGGCGCCTGAGGTTCTCCTGGCTGTGCTGAGTCTGCTGGCCGCGGCCTCGCTGGTCACGGTGATCCAGCGGATGGTCAGCGTCTACCGCCAGTCGCTGGAGTCGCCCCGCTGAGCTGGGCTGAACTGAGCCCCGCTGAGCTACGCTGGGTTCAGCGGGGCTCTCCGCTGAACGAGGGGCGAGGCTCACACCGGCTGCAGTCCCAGCGAGCGCATCAGCGGCTCGGTCTGCGGCTGCCTCCCGACGGCGCACCGGTAGGACTCGTAGGGATCCCGCGTGTTGCCGCGGGCCAGCAGCTCCCGGCGGAAGTGCCGGCCAGCCTCGATGAGCCGGCCCGCCGCTGCCTCCTCGCGGAACCATTCGGCCGCGTCGGCGGCCAAGGCCTCGGCCCAGAGGTAGGAGTAGTAGCCGGCGGCGTATCCCGATCCGGCGAAGATGTGCTTGAAGAAGCCGCTGCCGTAGCGCGGTGGGACCAGCGGATGGTCCAGCCCCCAGGCGTCCAGAGCCACCTGCTCGAAGGCCTCGGGATCTGAAGCGGCGGCCTCGGCCTGCTCTGGGCTCAGCGTATGCCAGGCCAGGTCCAGCACCACGGCGGCCACATGCTCGAAGGTGCTCAGCCCCTTTCCCCAGAGCTCCTCCTCGGCACGAGTGCGCCCCGGCTGCTCCAGCTCGCCGCTGTGCAGATGTTGGAAGATCTCGTTGACCTGGGAGGGGAACTCGACGTTGTCCCGGGGGACCGCCGTGCCGGATAGCTCCTCGAACTCGGCCTGGGCCAGCAGCCCGTGGAGGGCATGGCCGAACTCATGGAACAGGGTGCGCATCTCATCGTCGCTGAGCACCGTCTCAGCCCCGGGCGCGGCCGGAGTGACGTTGAGACAGTTGATGACCACCGGCCGTGTGCCGGTCAGGCTGGAGGCCACGGAGAAGGAGTTCATCCAGGCGCCGCCGGATTTGGTGGGCCGCGCATAGAGATCCAGCAGGAACAGCCCCATCCCGGTGCCGGGAGTCCCGGCTGTGCCCTCGAAGACCTCGAAGCTTCGTGCGCCGGGGGCGAAGCCGGGGAGGTCCTCGCGCTCCACCACGCTGATCCCGTAGACCTGGCCGGCGGCGTGGAAGACCCGTTGCAGTGCGGACTCCGGCGGCACCCCTCCAGCGCTGCCCTTGCCCTCGGCGTCGTCATCGGTGCGATCATCCTGCCGAGCTGACTCCACCAGCTGCTGACCGAAGCTGATGTCCCAGGGCTCCAGCTGCTGCACCTCAGGCTCGGCCCGGCGCACCGCCTCAGCGATCCGTCCGATCTCATCGGCCAGCCGCGCTGCAGAGCCGGAGGCGATCCGACCGAGCATCTCTTCGATGCTGGACCGGTTCGGAGCGGTGCGTCCGGGCAGCACCGACTCCAGGTGATTCTCGAAGCCCAGCAGCTGGGCGCGGCGGGCTCGCAGCACGGCGATCCGCGCTCCGATCTGCCGGGTGGTCCGCCCGTCCTCACCCGGCAGGGAGCCACGGGCGATGGAGGCTCGGTGCAGGCGTTCACGGGTGGTCCGGTCTTCCAGCCAGCTCAGCAGCCCCTGCTGGACGGGCATGGTCAGCGTGAGCAGCCAGCCCCGGTCGTATCCGACCTCGCGTGCGGCCTGGGCCAGCGCCTCCTTCTGGGCGGCGGGCACACCGCGCAGGGCCGATTCCTCCGTGACATGGACGGCGGCCTGGGCGGCCTCGTGGTTCTGCAGCTGCCCATAGGCGGTCTCCTCGCAGGAGAGCTCCTGGTTCAGAGCGCGGAGGGACTCCTGCTGCTCAGGTCCCAGGCCGGCGCCGGCCAGATCGGCCGCCTGCAGCTCCTGCTCCAGGAACCACCGCTGTTCGGGGCTCGCCGGAGTCTCATCCCGGGCGATCCTGTCGTGCAGCTCGGTGAGCCGGGCATGCAGCCCAGGGTGCAGCCGCAGCAAGTCCTGATGGGCGGCCAGCTCCGGCGCCAGAGTGCTGCGCGCCGAGCGGCGGACCTCATCGGCGTCGGCGGAGTACACACAGGAGAAGGCCCGCTGGGTGCGGTGCAGCAGGGCACCGGCCCGGCCGAGGGGGCGCAGCGTGTTCTCCACGGTGGCCGGAGACGGATCGGCGGCGATGGCCTCGATCTCCGCCCGGTGGGCATCAAGCCCCTCACGGGTCTGGGGAACCCAGCGGTCATCGCGCCACTGCCCTGTGCCGTCTCCCTGTGCGGCGGTGTGCAGTGCGGGATCCGGATATCCGTAGTCAAGCTCAGCTGCCACGTGAAGGCCTCTCTCTCCGATAGTCTTGGAAGCAGAGTAACGAACAGTTGTTTCAGACAACTTTCAGCGCCGTGGGCGCTTCTGCTCCAGGGAAGCGGCGCTGAAGCGTCACGTCGCAGACAGACACGAGGAGAATTATGGCCGGCCACTCCAAATGGGCCAACACCAAGCACCGCAAGGCTGCTGTCGATGCCAAGCGCGCCAAGATCAACGCGCGCTACATCAAACAGATCGAGGTCGCCGCACGCAACGGCGGGCCCGACCCCGCCGGCAACCCGGCACTCGATCTGGCCGTCTCCAAGGCGAAGAAGGAGTCGGTGCCCAACGACAACATCGATCGCGCCATCAAGCGCGGTGCTGGTCTGACCGGCGACTCCGTCGAGTACGAAGAGATCACCTACGAGGTGCGCGGCCCCGCCGGCTCCGCCCTGTTGGTGGAGTGCCTCACCGACAACCGCAACCGTGCCGCCGCCGACGTGCGCACTGCGGTGACCCGCTCGGGCGGCACTGTGGCCGACCCGGGCTCGGTGGCATATATGTTCCAGCGCAAGGGTGTGGTGACTGTGCCGCACGCCGAGGGCCTCACCGAGGACGACGTCCTGGCCGCCGTGCTGGAGGCCGGCGTCGAGGATGTCCTGGAGCAGGAGAGCCGCTTCGAGGTCCAGGCCGAGCCCGGCGATCTGCGGGCCGTGACCTCCGGACTGGAGGAGGCCGGCATCGAGTACGACTCCGATGAGGTCGCCTTCATCTCCGACATCAAGGTGGATCTGGAGCTGGCCGACGCCAAGAAGTTCCTGAAGCTCCACGATGCCCTCGACGACCTCGACGACGTCCAGGCCATCCACACCAACGCGGACCTGAGTCAGGAGACCCTGGCCGCGCTCGACGCCGAGAGCTGAGCGGGGCAGCCAGATGGTTCCGGTCTCCGGCTCGGCGGGTGGCTCCCTGGTCGCACAGCGCATCCTGGGAGTCGACCCGGGGCTCACCCGCTGCGGCTTCGCCGTGGTGGAGATGAACCGCAACCGCACCGGCGAGTCGGTGCATGTGGAGGTCAAGGGGACCTCCTCGGATCAGGACCTCGCCGTGCGGATCCTGGCCATCCAGCGCGCCGCCGCGAAGCTGCTGGACAGCTACGCGCCGGACGTCCTGGCCGTCGAGCGGGTCTTCGCCTCGGCCAATGCGCCCACTGTGGTGGGCACCGCCCAGGCCTCGGGAGTGGTGATCGCGGCCGCCGCGGCGCGCGGCATCCCGGTGGCCTGGCACACCCCCTCGGAGATCAAGGCGGCGGTCACCGACGACGGCGGCGCGGATAAGGACGCAGTGGCCCGCATGGTCCAGCGCATCCTGAAGCTGCCGGGTCTGCCCAAACCGGTGGACGCCACCGATGCCTATGCCGTGGCCATCTGCCACGCCTGGCGCTCCGGCATCGGGGCGCGCTTCGACATGTCCGCGGGGACACGCACGCACCAGGGAGCTCGAACGTCCCTGCAGAAGGCGGCCGAGAAGCAGAAGGCCGCTCTGACACCCGCCCAGCGTGCCTGGCGGGAGGCCGAGCGCGGGGTGCGTTAGTATTCGAAGGTCTGTTCTAATTGATGCTCCGGCTGTTAGGTGAGTGATGATCTCTTCGATCCGCGGTGAAGTCCTCCATGTGGCCCTCGACCACGCCGTCGTGGAGGTCTCCGGATTCGGGCTCGAGGTCACCGCCACGGCCCAGACCCTGGGGCAGCTGCGCGTGGGCTCCGAGGCGCGCCTGCAGACCAGCTTCGTGCCCCGGCAGGATGATGCGCCGCTGCTCTTCGGCTTCGCCGATGTGGGGGAGCGGGAGATCTTCACCACGATGCTCTCCATCTCCGGGGTCGGGCCGCGGCTGGCCCTGGCTGTGCTGAGCGTGCACACTCCGGCAGAGGTCCGTCAGGCCATCACCGAGTCGGACACCGCCGCTTTCACCAAAGTGCCGGGCATCGGGAAGAAGACCGCCCAGCGCATCCTGCTGGAGCTGGCTGGCAAGCTGGTCATCGAGCAGGTGGAGGTCTCTGCCGATCCCGCCGCCGCACAGCCTGCCCCGCAGGACGAGACCGTGGATCAGGTGCGTGAGGCGCTGACCTCCCTGGGTTGGACGGAGAAGGACGCCAAGACCGCGGTGGACAAAGTCCTGGAGGCTGAGCCTGAGCTGGCCGGCAAGGACGTCTCCGAGGTCCTGCGCCACACGCTGCGCTCCCTCGGAGGGCCTGGAGGCGGCCGATGAGCACAGAGGACCCGCGCGAACTGGTGGGCAGTTCTCCCGTTGCCGAGGAGAAGGCCATGGAGGCGGCCCTGCGTCCCAAAGCCCTGGACGACTTCGTGGGCCAGAAGACGGTGCGCGGACAGCTCTCGCTGGTGTTGGAGTCCTCGCGGCTGCGCGGTGCGGCATCAGATCATGTCCTGCTCTCCGGTCCGCCCGGTCTGGGCAAGACCACGCTGGCGATGATCATCGCCGGCGAGATGAACGCACCCCTGCGGATCAGCTCTGGGCCCGCGATCCAGCACGCCGGGGACCTGGCGGCCATCCTCTCCTCGCTCACCGAGGGAGAGGTCCTGTTCATCGACGAGATCCACCGGATGTCCCGCCCTGCCGAAGAGATGCTCTATATGGCCATGGAAGACTTCCGGGTGGACATCATCGTGGGCAAGGGTGCCGGGGCCACCTCCATCCCACTGGAGCTTCCGCCCTTCACCCTGGTCGGCGCCACCACCCGCGCCGGCCTGCTGCCCGGTCCGCTGCGCGACCGCTTCGGCTTCACCGGGCACCTGGAGTACTACAGCACCGAGGAGCTCGAGCTGGTCCTGCGCCGCTCGGCCGCCATGCTGGACGTGTCCGTCTCCACTGAGGGCTTCGCGGAGATCGCCTCCCGATCCCGCGGCACGCCCCGCATCGCCAACCGACTGCTGCGCCGCGTGCGCGACTGGGCACTGGTCCACAGCGTGGAGGATGTCGGGCGCAGCGCGGCCTCCGAGGCCCTGGACACCTATGAGGTGGATCGTCGCGGCCTGGATCGCCTGGACCGCGCCGTGTTGGAGGCGCTGTGCACCAAATTCCGCGGGGGACCGGTGGGGCTCTCCACGCTGGCCATCTTGGTGGGCGAGGAGACTGAGACCGTTGAGACGGTGGCCGAGCCCTATCTGGTCCGGGAAGGATTCCTGGCCCGGACCCCGCGTGGGCGCATCGCCACCGATGCCGCCTGGGAGCATCTCGGGCTGCCTGTGCCTGTCCCTGAGGAGAGGTCCGGCGGCTGAGGAGCTCAGGGAATCGGCTGATACCCTGAATCGTTGGAGAACACCCCCCCCTAAGTCCGTGACACAGACAGATTGGCTCAACCCTGTGATCGATCCCCTCTACGCCCATTTCACCGATGCTCAGATCCTCGCCGGAGGAGGCGGAGGAGCAGCCGGTGGCGGCGAGTTCTTCATGCTGGCTCTGCTCGGTATCATGCTGGTCTTCATGGTGATGACCTTCCGCCGCGGCAAGAAGATGCGCGACGCCCAGGCGGCGGCGGTCAGCTCCGCTGTGGTCGGCGCTGAGGTCATGACCGCCGGCGGCATGATCGGAACGGTCGTGGCCCGCGACGAGGAGCGTCAGCGGCTGACCCTGGAGTTCTCCTCGGGCGACCGTGCCGACTTCCAGGTCGCTGCCGTCCAGCACATCATCGAGCCCGCCGTGAGCCCGGAGGATCCCAGCCACGAGGATCCCACCGCCGGCCAGGAGAAGTAAGAGCCCCTCATGGCCAGGACCTCACCGGTGGCGCGCGCACGCATAGCCCTCACGGGTCTGCTCGTCCTGCTCTTCGGCATGGGCGGACTGCTGACCTACGGTGTCCAGCAGGGTCAGGCCCAATGGGCGCCGCTGCTGGCCCTCGACCTCGAGGGCGGCACGCAGATGGTCCTGTCTCCCCAGCTCGACGAGGGTGAGGGAGAGGTCGACGACGAGCAGCTCGAGCAGGCCGTCGAGATCATCCGTCAGCGCGTGGACGGCACCGGTGTGTCCGAGGCTGAGATCACCACTCAGGGTGCGCAGAACATCGTGGTCGGCATGCCCGGCACTCCCGATGAGGAGACCCGCGAGCTGATCCAGGCCTCGGCCGATATGGAGTTCCGTCCCGTGCTGCAGATCAGCCAGGACGAGGACTACATGGAGGAGCTGGCCGCCCAGGACGAGGAGCTCGAGGGCACCGCTGACCAGGACGAGCAGGCCGCTCCTGAGGGGGAAGATGCCGCTGCGCAGGATGGCGAGGACGCCGAGCAGCAGGAGGCCGCCCAGGAGGAGGGCGACTCCGCCCAGCCCGAGGACTTCCCGGAGCCTGAGGGCGAGCCCCAGGACAACTCCGACCCCAACTGGGTCACCCAGGAGCTGGCCGCGGACTTCGAGAACCACACCTGCTCCCGCGAGGTCAGCATGGAGGAGCGGGCTGCGGCCGATCCGGCCGAGCCGCTCATCGCCTGCGACCCGGACAGCGGTATGAAGTACCTGCTGGGCCCGGTGGATGTGCCTGGAACCCATATCGACGACGCCGACTTCGGCATGGAGCAGACCGGTCAGGGCATCTCCACCGGAGGCTGGGCGGTCAACCTCAGCTTCGACGCCGAGGGCCGGGAGGAGTTCGCGGACTCCTCGACTCGCCTGAACGCCCTGGAGGGTGAGCGGAACCAGTTCGCGATCATGCTGGACGGCCAGGTCATCTCGGCCCCGAGCATGAACGCGCCGATCACTGACGGCAACGCGCAGATCACCGGCAACTTCACTGAGGAGGAGGCACGGAACCTCTCTGAGCAGCTGCGCTACGGCTCGTTGCCCATCAGCTTCGAGATCGAGTCTGAGGAGCAGATCTCCGCCACCCTCGGTGAGGATCAGCTGCGCATGGGTCTGCTGGCCGGTGTGATCGGTCTGGTGCTCACCGCGGCCTACGCGCTCTTCCAGTACCGTGCGCTGGGCCTGGTGACCATCACCTCGCTGGTGGTCGCCGGTCTGCTCACCTGGTGGGCCATCGCCCTGCTGGGCTGGTCCGAGGGCTATCGGCTCTCCCTGGCCGGCATCGCCGGACTCATCGTCTCCATCGGTCTGACCGCCGACTCCTTCATCGTCTACTTCGAACGTGTGAAGGATGAGCTGCGCGAAGGCAGATCCCTGGCCGGCGCGGTGGAGTCCGGTTGGGCCCGCGCGCGGCGCACCATTCTGGCCTCGAAGGCCGTGAACATCATCGCCGCCGTGGTGCTCTACCTGGTGGCCGTGGGCAATGTGCGAGGTTTCGCCTTCACCCTCGGCCTGACGGCGATCATCGACGTGATCCTGGTCTTCCTGTTCACCCACCCGCTCATGCAGGTGCTCGCGCGGCGGAAGTTCTTCGCCGCGGGCAAGCGATTCTCCGGCCTCTCGGAGAAGGAGCTGGGCGTGGACGTGCTCTACCGCGGCCGCGGACGCTTCGCCCGGCGCGATGTGGTCTACTCCGACCCCTCAGCGGTGGGAGCGGCCACGTCTGAAGAGGCTGGAGAGGAAGAGTCCTCCGCGGAGGATGACGTCACCGATCGAGCCACGGCGGAGGAACGCTCGGCGGAGCGGGCCCAGGAGCGCCGGCGTCGCGGTGAGCATGCCGCCGCCGATCGCCTCGAGGCCGTGCCCGACATCTCCGAAGAGGAGTGGGCCAAGATGACCATCGCTGAGCGGCGCAGGGCGCGCGAGCAGGCAGCACGGAAGCAGGCTGAGGCCGGTCCCGGCGCCTTAGAGGCCGACGAGGAAGAGGAGGCCCGCTGATGGCAGCAGGATTCGCCAAGGCAGGCAATCAGCTCTATACCGGGGAGCGCGCCTATCCGTTCATCCAGAAGTCCAAGCTGTGGTTCGCACTGGCGGGACTGATCGTCCTGATATCTGTGGCCATCCCGTTCTTCCGCGGCGGCTTCAACCTGGGCATCGAATTCACCGGCGGCTCAGAGTTCACCGTCTCGCAGACCGAGGACACCGATATCGCCATCGGTGAGGACGTGGTCTCCGAGGTCACCGGCCAGGAGGCCACAGTGACCAATGTGGCGCCGGGAACCGTCAGGGTCCAGACCGAGGAGCTCAGCGACACGGAGACCCTGGATGTGGCCGAAGGGCTGACCGAGGGCTACGGCGTGACCGCCGAGCAGGTCTCCTCCACCTTCATCGGCCCGGTCTGGGGCGAGCACGTCTCCGATCAGATGATGCTCGGCCTGGTCATCTTCATTGTCCTGGTCGCCCTCTACATGGCCTTCTACTTCCGGACCTGGAAGATGTCGTTGGCCGCCATCGCCGGCCTGGGCTTCGTGGTGGTGACCACAGTGGGCGTCTACGCGGCCACCGACTTCGAGGTCACCCCGAGCGCGATCATCGGCTTCCTGACCATCCTGTCCTATGCGCTGTACGACACCATGGTGGTCTTCGACAAGATCCGAGAGAACCTGGATCCCTTGGAGAGACAGCAGGACCAGACATTCACTGAACGGACCAATCTGGCGGTGAACCAGACGCTGGTGCGTTCGGTGAACACCTCCGTGGTGGGCATCCTGCCGGTGGGCTCCATCCTGTTCATCGGCTCCTGGCTGCTGGGTGCCGGCACGCTGCGAGATATCGCACTGTCGCTGTTCGTGGGCATCATCGTGGGCACTGTGGCGACCATCTTCGTCCAGGCTCCGCTCTACGCGCTCATCCGTCGCCGCGACTTTGCCGAGCACACCGAAGAGGTCCTGGCACTGCGTGAGGAGCGCTTCGAGCTGGCCGGCATCACCCCGGTGATCACCGCCTCCGGCACTCCGCTGCAGGACGGCAGGCCTGTGCCGTTCCCGCCGCTGCCCGAGCCGGAGCCGGAGGAGGACGAGCTCGAGGAGGAGGACCAGTGGCAGCTGGTCATCCAGAGCTCGGATCCGGCCGCAGTGCCCGTGGAGGCGCCCGACGCCGATGACTCTGGGGACGACTCCGGCATCGGCTCGTCGCGCGAATCTTCGTAAGGACCCTTTCGGCGTTACAATTGCGGACACACCTCGCTGGTGAACAGCACGGTGAACAGTTTCGGAAGGAAGTAGGTCCGCACTGGTGAATGACGCGTCCGCCCAGGCCGTCTCGCACTCGGCAGCTACGCCACCGTCCCCGCCGGTGACGCGGCGGGCGCGTGCTGTCGGCGTCGTCGGGGACTCGGCGGACGGCGAGTCTCCGCTGCTGGAACCGCTGCTGCGGGCCGTGCGCTCCAGCGGCCGCGATCAGGACCTCCCACTGATCCGGCGGGCCTTCGAGATCGCCGAGTTCCACCACCGCGATCAGCGGCGCAAGAGCGGTGATCCCTACATCACCCACCCGGTGGCCGTGGCCACCATCCTGGCCGAACTGGGCCTGAACGGCTCCACGCTGGCCGCCGCACTGCTGCATGACACCGTGGAGGACACCGAGTACAGCTTGGAGCAGCTGACCTCGGACTTCGACGAGGAGATCGCCCTGCTCGTCGACGGGGTCACCAAACTGGACAAGCTGAAGTTCGGCGACGCCGCCCAGGCTGAGACGGTGCGCAAGATGGTCTTGGCCATGGCCAAGGACATCCGCGTGCTGATGATCAAGCTGGCCGACCGCCTCCACAATGCGCGGACCTGGCGCTACGTGCCGGCCGAGAAGAGCGCGAAGAAGGCCAAAGAGACCTTGGAGATCTTCTCCCCTCTGGCTCACCGATTGGGTATGAACACCATCAAATGGGAGCTGGAGGACCTCTCCTTCGCAGCGCTCTATCCCAAGGTGTATGAGGAGATCGTCCGTCTGGTGGGGGAGCGGACCCCGCAGCGTGAGAAGTTCCTCTCCGAGGTGCGCCAGACCATCGCCGATGATCTCAACGGGGCCAGCCTGGCCGCCACCATCACCGGCCGGCCCAAGCACTACTACTCGATCTATCAGAAGATGATCGTCCGGGGTAAGGACTTCGACGACATCCACGATCTGATGGGTGTGCGTGTCCTGGTGGACTCGGTCCGGGACTGTTATGCCGCACTGGGCACTCTGCATGCGCGATGGAACCCGCTGCCGGGGCGGTTCAAGGACTACATCGCGATGCCGAAGTACAACATGTACCAGTCGCTGCACACCACCGTGATCGGTCCCCAGGGCAAACCGGTGGAGATCCAGATCCGGACCTATGAGATGCACCGTCGGGCCGAATACGGTGTGGCGGCGCATTGGAAGTATAAGCAGAAGGCACCGCAGGACGGGGGCGCACCGGAGGTCGGCGCCGGCGGCTCCACCGGTGGGGCCACCACGCAGCAGTCTCAGGCCACAGAGGACATCGGCTGGCTGAGGTCCCTGGTGGACTGGCAGTCCGAGACAAAGGACCCGGACGAGTTCCTGGACTCGCTGCGCTACGAGATCAACGCCAAAGAGGTCTTCGTCTATACGCCCAAGGGCGAGGTCATGGCCCTTCCGGCGGGCTCCACGCCTGTGGACTTCGCCTATTCCATCCATACCGACGTCGGGCATCGCACCATCGGAGCCCGCGTCAACGGCAAGCTCGTCCCGCTGAACTCCGAGCTGCAGCACGGCGACTGGGTGGAGATCTTCACCTCCAAGGCCGAGAGCGCCGGTCCCAGCAACGACTGGCAGCAGTTCGTCAAGAGCGCCAGGGCGCGCAATAAGATCCGCCAGTGGTTCAGCAAGGAACGCCGTGAAGAGGCCGTGGAGCGCGGCAAAGATGATCTGACCAAGGCCATCCGCAGATCGAACCTCCCGCTGCAGAAGGTCATGAACCCGGATGTCCTCAGCGAGGTCGCCCAGCAGCTGCACTACTCGGACATCTCCGGACTCTATGCGGGCATCGGCGACAGCCATGTCTCCACGCAGAACGTCATCGAGCACCTCACCGCCCTCTTCGAGCCGGAGGAGGAGGAATCCGAGGAGCATGACACCACTCCGATCACCAAGCCCAGCTCCGCGCCGAGCCAGTATTCCGACGCCGGGGTCATCGTCAAGGGGGCCGGCAACGTCCTGGTGAAGCTGGCCCGGTGCTGCACCCCGGTTCCGCCGGATGAGATCGAAGGCTTCGTCACGCGCGGCCAGGGGGTCTCAGTGCACCGTTCGGGCTGCCGCAACGTCCAGCAGCTCCGGGACCAGCCCGGGCGCCTGGTGGAAGTCGAGTGGGCGCCCACCAAGTCCTCGGTCTTCCTGGTGGAGATCCAAGTGGAGGCCCTGGACCGCAAGTCCCTGCTCTCCGATGTGACCCGGGTGCTGGCAGAATCCCAGGTGAACATCCTCTCGGCCAGCGTGCAGACCTCCCGGGACCGCGTGGCCATCTCCCGCTTCTCCTTCGAGATGGGGGACCCACGCTATCTCAACCATGTGCTGAACTCGGTGCGCCGCATCGACGGCGTCTATGACGTGTACAGGACTGTGGGCAAGCGCCGCGAGGCGGAGTGATCCAGCGCCTCGATGATGCGTTCCCGGTGCTCATCGGTGGCCTGGCTGCGGTGGAAGCTGCGTGAGCGCACCGCCATGATCTCCTCAGCGATCCTCTCCCGGACCGTACCGCGGCTCTCCAGCGCGGTGATCAGCTGACCCAGCGTGCCGATCCTGCGCGTCCAGGCGGCCACATCGGCGTCGTGGAGTGCCTCCACATGCTCATCCGGGCTCCAGGAAGGCGTGCGTCGCGGCCAATAGCTGACCTCTGTCCGATAGAAGGCCTGCTGCCGGGCCGCTTTGTCCACGGCACCTCGGCTTCCCACTGTCCCGATGCCCAGGAAGAGATCCACCGCTGTGCGCAGCACAGTGGTGACCGGCAGATGGTCCACAGCGGTGATCTCAGTGTCCAAGAGGGTGACCTGATGGATCTGCCGCTGCAGGTCCAGGCTGGGCCGGTGGCGCAGGAATCCTTCGGCGCAGAGCGTCAGCCGCTCCGGGCGCGGGGCTCCGAGGTGGATCCAGGCCGCGGTCTCTCCGCAGAGGGCCACGCCCGGGCTCTCCGTCCGGGCCAGGAGCAGTCTCAGCGCGCGGGCACGCAGCGTAGCCGTATCGGGGCGGCCTGAGGCCGCATAGACATCGGCGAGGACATGCCGCAGCGAGCCCTCCTTGGCCATGATCTGCAGCTCCTCGGAGCGGAAGAGCCCATCCGGGCGGTACAGATCTGCGAAGGGATCAGTGCTGGTCATGCTCCCAGCATGACGCAGTCGGGCCGATGCTGCCCGCAGTTATCCACAAGCCCGGCCGGGCTCCACGCCTCGGGTGCGGCGCATCTCCAGGGCATGCTCCAGTATCTCGACGGCCGCGGCCTGGTCGATCCGGTCGCGCTGATCCTTGGACTCCACGCCGGAGGTCCGCATCTTAACTGCTGCAGAGACCGTGGAGAGCCGCTCATCCACCAGGCGCACTTCGGCCTCCAGCTCGGCGTCTGCGAGCCGCTGTGCGAGCTGTGCGGCGTAGTCGCGGGCCTTCTGCGTGGACGAGGTCTCTGCACCGGAGAGCGAGAGCGGCAGCCCCACATAGATGACCGCGGCGTCACGGTCGGCCACGATCTTGGTGAGCATCCGCAGATCCGAGCCCTTATTGGGGTCCCGGCGCAGGGTCATCACCGGAGTGGCCAGCAGGGCATCCGGGTCCGTGGCGGCCAGGCCGACGCGGGCATCGCCCACGTCGACGCCGAGCCGCACACCGGCGCGCTGAGCCATCAGCCGCGGTTCCGCACGGTGGAGACCAGGCTGTCGAGGGCCTCAGCGATCTTGGAGGCGTCCTGCCCGCCGCCCTGGGCGATGTCCGGCTTGCCGCCTCCACCGCCGCCGAGCACGCCGCAGGCCTGCTTGACCAGGTCACCTGCGGAGACGCCCTCAGCGCGGGCCTCCTCCGTGGTGGCCACCACGATCAGGGGGCGGCCCTTGGATTCTGCGGCCACGGCGACCACTGCGGCGCGGGAGCCGAAGCGTCCGCGCAGGTCCATCGCCAGATTGCGCACATCATCGGCCCCGGAGACGGTTCCGGCGTGATGGGCGAGGACGTCGACGCCGGCGGCGTCCACGGCTTGGCTGACCAGCTCTCCGGCCTTGGCGCGCAGCTGTTCGGCCCGCAGACGCTCCAGCTCGCGCTCGGTCTCCTTGAGCTTGGCCAGGGTGGAGGAGATGCGGTCCGGCACCTGATCGGCGGGTACCTTGAGCATCTCGGTCAGCTGGTTGACCAGGGTGCGCTCAGCGGCGAAGTGCTGGAAGGCGTCCATGCCCACCAGCGCCTCCACGCGGCGGTTGCCCGAGCCCACGGAGGCCTCGGAGAGCAGGGCCAGCGTGCCGATCTCGGCGGTGTTGGAGACGTGGGTGCCGCCGCAGAGCTCACGGGACCAGGGGCCGTTCATCTCCACCACGCGCACCTCATCTCCGTACTTCTCGCCGAAGAGCATCATGGCGCCGAGCTTCTTGGCCTCCTCCAGGCCCATGACCTGGGTGTCGACCTCGTGGTTGTCGCGGATGGCCAGGTTGGAGATCTCCTCCAGCTCCTGGCGGGCTCCCTCGCTCATGGCCTCCGCCGCGGAGAAGTCGAAGCGCAGGTATCCCTCCTTGTTGAAGGAGCCGGCCTGGACGGCCTCCGGTCCCAGCACATCGTGCAGGGCCGCGTGGATGATGTGGGTGGCCGAATGAGCCTTCTGGGCGTCCAGGCGGCGGCGCAGGTCGATGGCGCCCCACGCCTCAGCACCGGCGGGCACCTCACCGGAGACCACGCGGGCGCGGTGCACGGAGAGTCCCTTGATGGGGGACTGGACGTCTGTGACCTCGATCTCGAAGCCGTCGCCTGTGATTCGCCCGGTGTCCGGGGCCTGACCGCCTGCCTCCGCGTAGAACGGGGTGGCGTCGAGGATGAGCTCAATCTCATCACCGGCTGCGGCACGGTCGCGAGATTCGCCGTCGACCACCAGGCCGCGGATGTGTGACTCGGTGGTGTGCTCGGTGTAGCCGGTGAAGTGAGTGGGGGTGTCGGCCAGAAGCTGACGGTAGATCTCAGTGTCGGCGTGGCCGGACTTCTTGCCTTTGGCATCGGCGCGGGCACGCTCGCGCTGCTCGGTCATGAGCTCGCGGAAGCGGTTCTCGTCCACGGCGACGCCGGCCTCTGCGGCCATCTCCAGGGTGAGGTCGATGGGGAAGCCGTAGGTGTCGTGCAGTGCGAAGGCGTCTGCGCCGTCCAGCGGTGCGCCGGAGGACTTCGCCGTGGACACGGCCGACTCCAGGCGCTCCGTGCCGGCGGAGATGGTACGCAGGAAGGCCTGCTCCTCACGCTCGGCCACCTGGGCGATCTTGGAGAAGTTGGCCTCCACCTCCGGGTAGACGCCCTTCATCGCGTCCCGGGAGACGGCGATCAGCTCGGAGAGCACCGGCTTCTCCACGCCCATCAGGCGCATGCCCAGGATGACGCGGCGGATCAGGCGGCGCAGGATGTAGCCGCCGCCCTCGTTGCCCGGACGGACGCCGTCGGCGATCAGCATCAGGGCGCTGCGGGTGTGGTCGGCGATCATGCGCAGGCGTACATCGGTGGCGTGGTTCGGGTCTTCGGGATCCTCGGTGGAGGTGTAAGTGACCCCGGCCAGCTCCTGGGCGCGGTCCAGGACGGGACGGACCTGGTCGGTCTCGTACATGTTCTCCACACCCTGCAGGATCATCGCCAGGCGCTCCAGGCCCAGACCGGTGTCGATGTTCTGCTTCTCCAACGGGCCGGCGATCTCGAACTCAGACTTCGACTGCACCGAGGAGAGGCGGTACTGCATGAAGACCAGGTTCCAGATCTCCACGTAGCGGTCCTCATCGGCGGCCGGGCCGCCGTCGGCGCCGTAGGCGGGGCCGCGGTCGTAGTAGATCTCGGAGCAGGGGCCGCCGGGGCCGGGCTGGCCGGTGTTCCAGAAGTTGTCCTCTGGGCCGAAGCGCTGGATGCGCTCCTCGGGGACGCCTACAGTGTCGCGCCAGATGCCGAAGGCCTCGTCGTCGTCCTGGTAGACGGTCACCCAGAGCCGCTCGGGGTCTAAGCCGAAGCCGCGCAGGCCGGTCTCCGGGTCGCCCTCGGTGGGGCTGGTCAGCAGCTCCCAGGCCATGGGAATGACGCCGGCCTTGAAGTAGTCGCCGAAGCTGAAGTTGCCGCACATCTGGAAGAAGGTGCCGTGGCGGGCGGTCTTGCCCACTTCTTCGATGTCTTCGGTGCGGATGCACTTCTGGACGGAGACGGCCCGGTCATAGGGCGCCGTCTCCGTGCCGGTGAAGTAGGGGATGAAGGGCACCATGCCGGCGATGGTGAACAGCAGGGAAGGGTCGGGGGAGACCAATGAGGCAGAGGGCACCTTGGTGTGGCCCTTGGCCACGAAATAGTCGTACCAGGTGCTCGCGATGTCCTCAGACTTCATGGTGGGGATGACCCTTCTGCCGCTATGGGGGATGACTGGACAATCTTAGTGGATACAGCAAAGCCCGCCGCATCCCTGGGAGGGACGTGACGGGCTTCGCCTCAGCTCGCTGAGGGGATCAGCGTGCGTAGTACTCGACCACGAGCTGCTCTTCGCAGGTCACGGGGACCTCAGCGCGCTCGGGCCTACGGCTCAGAGTGGCCTGCAGCTTGTCGATCTCCACGGACAGGTAGCCGGGAACTGCAGGCAGCACATCCTGGTGGGCGCCGGCAGCGGCGACCTGGAAGGGCTCGAACTTCTCGGAGCGCTCGTGCACCTGGATGACCTGGCCCGGCTTCACGCGGTAGGACGGGCGGTCCACGCGCTTGCCGTTGACGGTGATGTGGCGGTGGACCACGAACTGGCGCGCCTGAGCGACGGTCCGGGCGAAGCCGGAGCGCAGCACCAGGGCGTCGAGGCGGGACTCGAGCAGCTCGATCAGGTTCTCACCGGTCAGACCCTCGGACTGACGCTTGGCCTCTTCGTAGTAGCGGACCATCTGCGACTCGCGGATGCCGTACTGTGCGCGCAGACGCTGCTTCTCGCGCAGACGGACTGCGTAGTCGGAGTCGGTCTTGCGGCGGGTGCGGCCGTGCTGGCCGGGGCCGTAGGGACGGCGGTCCAGGTACTTCTGGGCCTTGGGGGTCAGCGCAACGCCGAGGGCGCGACTGGCCTTCACGGTGCGGCGACCGCGCAGGGGCGTGGTGGGCATAGTGTGCCTTTCTTCATCAGTCGGCATCGATGTTTATCGCAGCTGTGTGGCACCAAACCTCGCGCAGCTGCGTCCTGGCCTCCGAATCTGCTGGGAGAGCTCGAGCTGCCGAGTGCTCGATGACTGCGACAGAAGACATACTTCTGCCTGCCAGACAGCTGTCCACTCTACCAGATCGGCAGAGCAGGCGAGGGATCAGCCGCGCAGAGCCTTGCGGTCCGGGCGCACGCGATAAGGGTCCACACCCTTCGGGATCGGCGGCTTGGTGTTGGAGAGGGCGCCGATGCGCTTCTCCACGGCGTTGACCTCGTGCTTGGTCAGCGTCTTGGGAAGTTTCTTGATGGACTTGGTCAGCTTGGACAGCGGCACCTGCTCCTCGCCGCGGCCGCACTGGACCACATGCACTGGAACATTGGGGAGGTACCGGGAGAAGCGGCGGCGTTCCTTCTCGATCATCTTCTTGATTCGCCCGGAGGGGCCCTCCGAGACGAGGATGAGGCCCGGCCTGCCGACCACGCGGAACACGGCGTCCTGGGTCTTGGGGTTCATGGCCACCGGATCCTCGGTGACGATCCAGCCGCGGCGCAACGTGCCCAGAGCGGCCGCAGAGGCACCGGGGCGCCCGTCGATCCGGGCGAAGGCCGCCTTCTCCGCACGCCGGTTCATCACGATCATCGCGGCGAGCAGACCGAAGGGCAGACCGATCAGCAGGCCGGTGATCCAGTGGAAGGGCAGCAGCACGCTGAACAGCACGAAGCTGACCGCCAGTGCGACCAGGAAGGCCAGCGCCATCCACCACGCGATGTTGGGGTCGAACTCGCGGGTCATGCTGAAGACCTGCTTCAGCCGGGCGAAGAAGCCTTCGCCCTTGTTCTTCTTGTCCTTGCGACGGGACTTGCGAGCCTGCTTCTCAGCCTTCTGCTGCGCCCTGAGCTTCTTCAGCTCGGACTTCGCCTCGGCTTTTGAGGTGACCTGGGGAGTGGAGGATGAACCGGTTGCCATAATGGTCCCAGTCTATCGCATCAGTGCCCTGCGGCGACCAGGGTGGCGGCCTCCTGGCGGGTCTGCCCGGAAGGTTCGATGTGGGAGAGCTCAGCGGGGATCTCCCAGCCCTTCTTCTTCATCGCCTTGGCCCACAGGGAGCCGGCCCGGTAGGAGGACCGGACCAGCGGTCCGGACATCACGCCCAGGAAGCCGATCTCCTCGGCCTCCTGCTGGATGTCCAGGAACTCCTGGGGCTTGACCCAGCGGTCCACCGGCAGGTGGCGTGGGGTGGGCCGCAGGTACTGCGTGATGGTGAGCAGGTCACAACCGGCGTCGTGGAGGTCCTGCAGCGCCTCGGAGACCTCTTCGCGGGTCTCGCCCATGCCCAGGATCAGGTTGGACTTGGTGATCATGTTGTGGCTGCGGCCCTGGGTGAGCACGTCCAGGGAGCGCTCATAGCGGAAGGCCGGACGGATGCGGCGGAAGATGCGCGGCACCGTCTCTACGTTGTGGGCGAAGACCTCCGGCTTGGCCTCGCAGATCCCGGCGATGTTCTCCTCCTTGCCGGAGAAGTCCGGGATCAGGATCTCGACGCCGGTGCCGGGGTTCAGCTCGTGGATCTTGCGAATGGTCTCGGCGTAGAGCCAGACGCCCTCATCGTCGAGGTCATCGCGGGCCACACCGGTGACGGTGGCGTAGCGCAGCTCCATCTCGGCCACGGACTGGGCCACCTGCAGCGGCTCGGACTCGTCCAGGGCTGCGGGGCGGCCGGTGTCGATCTCGCAGAAGTCGCAGCGGCGGGTGCAGGCGGAGCCTCCGATGAGGAAGGTGGCCTCGCGGTCCTCCCAGCACTCGTAGATGTTGGGGCACCCGGCCTCCTCACAGACGGTGTGCAGGCCCTTCTCGCCCACACGCTTCTTCATGTCCACGAACTCCGGGCCCATCTTGACCTTGGAGCGCATCCAGTCCGGCTTGCGCTCCACGGGCACGGCGGCGTTCTTGGCCTCCACACGGAGCATGCGGCGGCCCTCCGGGGCGACATTGCTGCTGGCGGCACCTCCGCCGGTTCCGCATCCTCCGGTGGGACGGACTGCCTGTTCGGTCACTGGGGGACACCTTCCTTCGGCTGTGCGACGGAGCAGGCGCTGAGCACCGACTCCTGATCGGCGGACTGCTCAGTCCGCTGACCCGCACCGATGTAACGGGGCAGGGCTGACTTCAATTCCTCGGCGATGCGCTCCACCACCTCTTCGGGGCGGACGGTGCTTCCGATCTCTGCGCTGATGGTGGTGGTGTCGGCGTCGCTGATCCCGCAAGGGATGATGTTATCGAACGGATCCAGAGAGTTGGAGCAGTTCAGGGCGAAGCCGTGCAGCGTCACCGACTGGTGCACGCGGATGCCCACGGCTGCGATCTTGCGGTCCCGGGGGCCGTCGGTCAGCCAGACGCCGGAACGGCCCTCGACCCGCTCACCCTGGATGCCGTAGTCCTCGGCGAGCACCTTCATGATGACGCCCTCGAGGGTGCAGACATAGTCCTTGATCAGGGAGCGGTCGCGCAGAGCCAGGATGGGGTAGCCCACGAGCTGGCCGCGGCCGTGCCAGGTGATCTTGCCGCCGCGGTCCACATCGATGACCGGAGTGCCGTCCTTGGGGCGGTCCACCTCTTCGGTGCGCTTGCCCGCTGTGTAGACGTCGGCGTGCTCCAACAGCAGGAGGGTGGAGGGGGAGGAGCCCTCACGGACACTGGTGTGGAGCTGACGCTGCAGCTCGAGCGCCTCGGTGTAGTCGACCAGATCGGGGTCGAAGCCGAGCCTGCGTAGTTCGAGGTCCATGCCCCTAGCCTAAACCTTAAGAGCGTAGAGACGTGACCGCCGGCCCGCAACGCGCAGGGGCTCGTTCCTGTGGAGAACGCTCCCGGCCCGCCAGGGCTGTGGATAACCTCAGCGGGGATCGGTGAACTGGGGCATCGTTGGCGTCATGCAGAGCAATCTGAAGTCTCAGAGCACCCTGGACAGTCAGTGCGATTCGGAGCGTCAGCCGGCCCCGGCGGTGCCCGGCTTCTCGGTGCGGCGCCTGCTGGGCATCGGCGGACAGGCCGCCGTCTGGCTGGTCCGAGCGGAGCGGCGGCGACCCGGGCTGCCTGAGGAGCTGGCGCTGAAGGTTCCGCGCCGATCCTCCGCAGGCGATGCGGCTTCCCAGGCCGAGCCGGCGGATATCCGCGCGGAGCTGCAGGCTATGGAGCCGCTGCGCCATCCGCATATCGTCCGCGCCTATGGTGCCGTGCCCACTTCGGTCGGCCCCGGCCTGCTCCTGGATGCCTATACAGGCGGGGCGCTGAGCGGGCTGATCCGCGCCGAGGGCCGGATCGGCCCGGGCGAGCTCGTGACGGCTATGAGTCCCATCGCCGAGGCGGTGGCGCATCTGCACAGTCAGGGTGCGGTGCATGGAGACATCTCGGCCGGAAACGTCCTGCTGGCCCCGGACGGCCGGCCGGCGCTGGCCGATCTGGGCGAGGCGCAGCTGCTGGGGACACCGCTGAGCGAGCGCGGGACCCCGGGTTTCATGGCACCGGAGCGTGAGGACCTGATCCGAGGTCACGACGCCGGCCGCAGCCTCTCCCGACGACTCGCCTCGGACCTGGCTTCCGAGGCCGACGTCTATTCCTTGGCTGCCGTGTGCTGGTACGCGCTCACCGGGGAGGCGCCGGTGACCGGGCGGGACAGGCCGCCGCTGTCCGCACTCTGCTCCGAGGCGCCGGAGCCGCTGGTCGGTCTGCTGGAGGAGGGGCTGTCCGAACACCCGGAGGGTCGGCCGACGGCGGCAGAGTTCGCCCATGCCCTCTTCTGTGCGGCCCCGGCACAGCCGCTGGATCTGAGCGCACATGTGGAGGATGAGGTTCTGCCCGAGCTGCCCACCCGGCTTCCAGATCCCCGCGACCGTCCGCGCGCCCCGCTGGGCAGGATGCTGCGCAGCAGGGTGGGCCTGATCGCTGCCGCCTGCGCCCTGGTGCTGGGCACCGGCGGATGGCTCTGGTGGAGCGGACTCGAATCCTCGGCAGTACAGGGCCACGGGGAGATGGTGCAGTCAGCAAGGGACGGGATCTCTGAGGCCGAGGTGCTCGAGGCCCTGGAACGGATCACCGCAGCGGACCCGGAGGAAGCCTTGGAGGGCATCGCCGCGCTGCGCACGGCCGCCCTCTCGGAGCCCGGCTCAGATCTGGCGCAGGTCTACACCGTGGAAGGCTCCCCTGCGCTGAGCGCGGACCGGGAGCTGATGGATTCCCTGCTCGCTGAGGAGATCTCCTATGTCGGTCAGCAGATGGAGATGGAGATCCTCGACGCCGACCCGGTGAGCTCTGCACCGGTCGGCGAGGGGGAGCTGTCAGAACCGGATGATGGACTGGAGTCGGATGAGGCGGCTGCTCTGGATGTCAGAGTCTCCGCACAGGACTTCCACTCGGAGCAGCTGCACACCCAGGAGGTCCGGCTGATCCTGCAGCGGCATGGGGACCGATGGCTTCTCTACGAGGTCCGCGAGCTGTGAGGGTCCGGATACAGCTGTGGGGACCCGCTCAGGATGAGCAGGTCCCCACAATACAGTGGTCAGCCAGGATCAGAGTCCCAGCTGAGCCTCGAAGTTACCCTCTTCCAGACGCGCCTTGAGCGTCTGCAGGAAGCGGCCGGCGTCGGCGCCGTCCACGATCCGGTGATCGTAGGTCAGCGAGAGGTACATCAGGTGACGGATGCCGATGGTGTCGTTGCCGTCGGCGTCGGTGACCACCTTGGGACGCTTCTCGATGGTGCCGGTGCCCAGGATGGCCACCTGGGGCTGGTTGATGATGGGAGTGTCGAACAGCGCACCCACAGAACCGATGTTGGTGATGGTGAACGTGCCGCCGGCCAGCTCCTCCGGTCCGATCTTGCTGTCGCGGGTGCGGCCTGCGACGTCGTTGATCTTCTTGGACATGCCGGCCATGGAGAGATCGCCCGCATCGGAGATCACCGGGACCAGCAGGCCCTTCTCGGTGTCCACGGCGAAGGCGAGGTGCTCGGCGTCGTGGTAGACGATCTCCTGGGAGTCCTCGTGGTACTCGGCGTTCAGCTTGGGGTGCTGCTTGAGCGCCTCGGTGACCGAGGTGGCGATGAAGGGCAGGTAGGTGAGGTTCACTCCGTTCTGCTCCTTGAAGGAGGCCTTGGCCTTGGCGCGCAGGTTCACGATGCGGGTCATGTCGACCTCTTGCACCTGAGTCAGCTGCGCGGAGACCTCCAGGGACTCCTTCATCCGGCGGGCGATGACCTGGCGGATCCGCGGAGCCTTCTCCGTGGTGCCGCGCTTGGTGGTGTCCACCTCGACCTTCGGCGCCGGCTTGGATTCGCCGCCGGCGGGTGCGGACTCTGCCGGGGCAGAGGACTTCTCGGCCTCTGCCGCGTCCAGCACGTCCTGTTTGCGGATGCGGCCGCCCACGCCGGTGCCCTTGACCGAGGAGAGGTCGATGCCCTCCTGCTTGGCCAGTTTGCGGACCAGCGGGGTCACGTAACCCTCTGCCGAAGAGGAAGACGCTGCGGAGGAGTCGGAGCCGGAGGAAGCCGGTGCAGACTTCTCTGCGGGCTTCTCCTCAGATTTCTGAGCCTCCTGCTCGGGAGCCTCCTCCGGCTTCGGTGCCTCCTGCTCGGGCTCCTCCTGAGCGGGAGCGGGCTCCTCAGGCTTGGGCTCTTCAGCCTTGGGCTCCTCGGCCGGTGCCTCCTCTGCGGGCTCGTCCTGAGCCGGTGCAGAACCGCCGGACGGAGCACCGGAGCCGACCAGTGCCAGCACGGCTCCGACCTCGACGGTCTCATCCTCACTGACCTTGAGCTCCTGGACGGTGCCTGCCACGGGGGAGGGGACCTCGGTGTCCACCTTATCGGTGGAGACCTCGAGCAGCGGCTGGTCCACGTCCACCGCATCGCCGACCTCGACGAGCCAGCGGGTGACGGTGCCCTCGGTCACGGACTCGCCCAGTGCGGGCAGGGTCACCTCCTGGGCGTCGCCGGAGGGTGCGGAGCCGGAGGAGGACTCAGTGTCCTCAGCCGGGCTCTTCTCCTCGGCCACGGCCTCGGCGCCGCCAGCCTCGCCCGCGGCGGGGGTGGGTGCCTCTTCCTCGGCCTCAGCAGGCTCCTCGGTCTCCTGGGCGGGCTCCTCAGAGCCGCCGCCGGAGCCGCCGTCGCCGATCTTGACCAGCGGGGCGCCGACCTCGACGGTCTCGTCCTCGCCCACCAGCAGCTCTTCGATGGTGCCGGCGGCGGGGGAGGGAACCTCGGTGTCCACCTTGTCGGTGGAGACCTCGACGATGGGCTGGTCGACCTCGACCTCGTCACCGACTTCGACGAGCCAGCGGGTCACAGTGCCTTCGGTGACCGATTCACCGAGGGCTGGAAGATTTACAGTCTCAGACATTGTGTCCGACTCCTAGTCGTCTCGTTTGGGTGGACTCAGCCGTGCAGCGGGTGGCCGAAGAGGGCCATGGCGGCTTCACCGAGGGCCTCATTCTGAGTGGGGTGGGCATGGACGAGGGTGGCCACATCCTCAGGGTAGGCCTCCCAGTTGACGATGAGCTGGGCCTCCCCGATCTGCTCACCGATGCGGGTGCCGATGCCGTGGACGCCCACGATCGGACCGCCCTTGACGCTCACCATCTTGATGATGCCGCCGGTGCCGAGGATGGAGGACTTGCCGTTGCCGGCCAGGTTGTACTCGGTGAGCTCGATCTGGTCCTTGCCGAACTGCTCCTCGGCCTTGGGCTGGGTGTAGCCCACGGACATGATCTCCGGCTCGCAGAAGGTGACCTTGGGGATGTTGATGTCCTCGACGATCACGGGGTTGTTCCCCACGATCTCCTCGGCCACGAAGAGGCCCTGCTGGTAGCCGCGGTGGGCGAGCTGCAGGCCGGGGACGATGTCGCCCACGGCGTAGATGCTGCCCACGCCGGTGTGCAGACGCTCATCGGTGATGACGAAGCCGCGGTCCAGGGTGATGCCCTGCTCCTCGAAGCCGAGGCCCTCGGTGACCGGGCCGCGGCCGACGGCGATCAGGCAGATCTCGGCCTCGAAGGTCTTGCCGTCCTCCAGGGTCACCTTCACACCGTCGGAGGTCTCCTCCACGGACTTGAAGAAGGTGCCCAGATTGGACCTGATGCCACGCTTCTTGAAGGTGCGCTCCAGCTGCTTGATGATCGAGGGATCCTCGTTCGGGACCAGCGTGGGCAGGCCCTCGATGATGGTCACCTCGGTGCCGTAGGAGGTCCATGCGGAGGCGAACTCGCAACCGATGACGCCGCCGCCCAGGACGATGGCCGACTTCGGAGTGTGCTCGAGCTCCAGCGCCTCGGTGGAGGTGATGATCTTCTCCGAGAGGGGCAGACCCATGGTCTTGGAGGTGGAGCCGGTGGCCAGGACGATGTTCTCGGCCTTGTAGCGGGTGCCGCCGACCTCGATCTCGTCCTGGGAGACGAGCTTGCCCTCGCCCTCGATGACCTGGACCTTGCGCATCTTCAGCAGCCCGGACAGGCCCTTGTGCTTGCCGGCGACGATGCCGTCCTTGTACTCCTTGACCTTGGCCATGTCGATGCCCTCGAAGGTCATCTTCACGCCGTACTTCTCTGACTCCTTCGCCTCATCGGCGAGCTCAGCGGCGTGCAGGTATGCCTTGGTGGGGATGCAGCCGGTGTGCAGGCAGGTGCCGCCCAGCTTGGACTTCTCGATCAGGCCGACGGTCAGCCCGTGCTGGACGGAGCGCAGTGCTGCGGCGTAGCCGGCGCTGCCGCCGCCGAGGACGAGTACGTCGAATTCCTGAGGCTGATCAGCCACGGTGTTCTCCCTTGGGTTGCATGAGAATTGATGTCGATTTCTCTGGGTTTCAGCTTATCAGCGGCGCAGGGGCGCTCAGCGTCCGAAGGACTCCAGGTAGCTGATCAACGTGCGGACCATGACGCCGGTGCCGGACTTGGTGGTGTAGCCGTAGGGAGCCTTCTCGTTGAAGGCGGGTCCGGCGATGTCCACGTGGGCCCAAGGGATGCGCTTGGCCTCGGGGTCCAGAGGGGTCTTCTCGGCATCGGCACGCTCACCCACGAACTCGCGCAGGAAGGCCGCGGCGTTGAGCATGCCGCCGAAGCGATCACCGGTGTTGGTGAGGTCTGCCACGTCGGAGTCGAAGCCGGAGCGGGCCTCCTCCGGGATGGGCATGGGCCACAGCGATTCGCCGGCCTGCTCGGAGGCCTCGAAGAGCGCGGTGCGCAGCTCCTCATTGCCCATCACGCCGCTGGTGCGCACACCCAGGGAGATCATCTGAGCGCCGGTCAGGGTGGCCACGTCGATGATCGCGTCCGGGTTCTCCTGGGAGGCGGCGACCAGGCCGTCGGCCATGACCAGGCGGCCCTCGGCGTCGGTGTTGAGCACCTCCACGGTCTTGCCGCCGTAGATGGTGATGACGTCCTCGGGGCGCTGGGCGCTGTCCGAGGGCATGTTCTCGGCCAGGCACAGCCAACCGGTCACCTTCACCGGCAGGTCAAGATCAGCTGCGGCACGCACGACGGCGGTCACGGCGGCGGCGCCGGCCATGTCCAGCTTCATCGTGGTCATGGCGTTGGCCGGCTTCAGGGAGAGTCCGCCGGAGTCGAAGGTGATGCCTTTGCCCACCAGGGAGATATGCGCCACCGGCTTGGAGGGGGAGTGCTCCAGGCGGACCAGGCGGGGCTTGCGGGCGGAGCCGGTGCCCACGCCGAGGATGCCGCCGAAGCCTTCCTTCTCCAGGGCCTTCTCGTCCCAGACCTTGGCCTTGAGCTTGGGAGCTTTGGTGGTGCTGCCGCCCTGGGCCGGAGCCTTGCTGCGGCCTGCCAGCTCCTCCGCGATGTCTGCGAAGGACTCGGGGTAGAGGTGGCTCGGGGGAGTGTTGACCAGATCGCGGGTGGCGCGCACTGCTGCGCCCACCACAGCCGCGCGGTCCAGCGCAGGACGGGTGTGGCGGTCCTTCAGATCGGTCAGGATGCGGATCTCGCTGACCGGAGTCTTGGACTTCGCCTCCTCGGAGCTGCGGAAGTGGTTGAAGGAGTAGGCACCGATGGCCGCGCCCTCAGCGATGGCGGAGACCTGCTCGGCGCTGGAGGCGGGCAGGGCCAGGGCGACGGAGTCGGCGCTGCTGAGCTGACGCACGGCCGAGCCGGCGGCACGGCGCAGAGCCTCCAGGGAGACGCCGCCGGTGGGCTCGCCGGTGAGCGGACCCACTCCGATCAGCACCAGGGTCTCGGACTTGAAGCCGTCCACGCCGGGAAGCCGCAGCAGCTGGTCGGCGGCGCCGGAGGCACCTAGGGCCTGCAGCGAGTCGGCCACGCTCTTGTCGGCCTTGTCGGCCAGGGGGTTCGGGAGGAGGATCGGGCCCTCGGGGCCCTTGGCCACGCCGAGGACCAGAGCATCGGCGTCGGTCTTCTCCACGGAGCCGGAGACGGCGGTCAGTGCGGGCTGGAAGTCGTTGATCACGTCTGTCCTGTCTGATCCCCACCACGGGGACCGAATCGGTCGAACCTCTTTATCCGTGTCGATCCTATCCAGAATCATCTGCACCGGGGAATGCCGCGCTCGGGCCCTGTGTTGTGACCCGGACAGACGCACCGGCAGGGCTGTGCGGAGAGGAGAATGCACTGTGAAAAACCCCTTGGACCTTCTGCATGTGTATCCGGCTGAGCTCGGTTTCACCGGCCAGGATGAGGACGGCGAGGACTTCTCCGGCTACACGATGCCTGACGGGGCAGTCCGGGCCGAAGGCGGGGGTCTGGTGCTGCGTGATGCCTCCGGCGCCCCGGAGCAGCGCCGGGATCTGAACATGCTCATCTCCTGGGCGGGCCACACCGACGCCGGTACGCTGAGCAAGCAGCTCGCTGACTCTCTGCTGAGCACGCTGCCGCACCGGCAGCTGGCCAGCTTCGACGTCGACTCTCTCTTCGACTACCGCTCCCGGCGTCCCCAGGTCGCCTTCACGCAGAACCGCTTCACCGACTACCGGGGGCCGCATCTGGACCTCTATGAGGTGCGCGATTCCCAGGGCCAGCCCTTCCTGCTGCTCACCGGCGATGAGCCCGACTTCCAGTGGGAGCGGGTCTCCGAGGCCGTGCTGGAGCTGATCGAGCGGCTGGGGGTCCAGCTGGTGGTCGTCGTGGACTCCCTCGGACTCCCGGTGCCGCACACCCGGTCGCTGGGGCTGACCGCCCACGGCAACAGAGAGGACCTGATCGAGGGCATCTCCACCTGGGGCCCCACCGCTGAGCTGGAGGCCGGATTCGGGCAGGTCCTGGAGATGCGGATCGATGAGTCCGGCCATGATGTGGTCGGCTACACCCTCCATGTGCCCCATTACCTGGCCAACGGCAAGTACCCGCAGGTGGCGGTGGCCGCTCTGGAGTATTCCGGAGCGGCGCTGGAGCTGATGCTGCCCACCGATGAGCTGCGCGAGTCTGCTCGTCTGGTGGATCAGGATGTGAGCCGCCAGGTGGAGAAGAACCCGGAGATCCAGCAGCTGGTGGCTCGCCTGGAGAAGAACTTCGATGATCACGCCACCACAGAGCAGCGTTCCCTGCTGGTCAAGAGCGACGACGCCGTCCCCGACGCCGAGGAGCTCGGAGCGGCCGCCGAGGCGTACCTCCGCAACCAGAACCAGGGCTGAATTCCTCCACAGCCACGGGCGCCGCCGTTGCGCCGCGCGCGGCTCTCCACAGTTCAACCTGGTCTGAGCGGAGGCCTCCCGCAGTCAGCAGAGACTGACGGCATGGATATACAGACACCGCTCTCCCTGAACCGGCCCGGCGACACTCTGGCTCTGGTGAGCCGCACCTTCGGCTTCCTTCCGAAGGACTCTCTGGTGGTGATCGGACTGGACCATGGGATCACCGGCGGACATCTGCGGGTGGACCTTCCCTCCGGTGCGGCGCAGGCTCCCGCGGAGCATATGGGCGACTTCGCCGAGACCATCGCCGACTCTCTCCTGGGGGAGCGCGCGGATCCTGCCCCGGAGGCTGCGCTGGTGCTGCTCTTCGCCCCGGAGGAGGCATCACCGGATCGGCGCCCCTATGAAGGGATGGTCACCGCGCTGGCCCGTGCCTTCGCCGCAGCCGGGGGAGCGCCCATCGTGCACACCTGGTACATCGGCGGAGGTCATATCCGCGACTATGACTGTCGGGATGCCAGCTGCTGCGGCTACCCGGGCCTGGAAGTGGACCGAGAGATGGATACAGTGCTGAGCAGCCATCCGATCTTCGCCGCACAGGAGCCCGGCAGGCCTCGCGGCGGACCGGTGGCGGGCATCCAGGGGCCGGAGGCCGTGGTGCGCTGGTTCGAGGCGGAGCCCTTCGGTGCTCGGGCACCTGCAGGCGAGCTGGCCTACAGCGCCGACGAGATCGGCCAGCTGCGCGAGGATGTGGCCAGTCATCGCGATCGTTTCGACTCCATGGCGGCACAGGACGGCCGTCCTCCCTATGTCTGTGCGGCCGCCTGGGACGCTGCGCTGTCCCGCACCGAGGTCAGCGGCTCCGCACTGTGGCTGTTGGAATGCCCGGATCAGCTGGCCGCCATGCTCACCGCCGTGGCCGACAGCGGACTGCGCGATGCCATCATCCCGATGGCGGCCCTGGGCTTCGACACCGCCCTGTGCGGATACCTGGTGCTTTCGGCGGGCCCACGCTCGGGGCTGCCGCGGGAGAAGATCGCCGAGCTGCTCGGACGTGAGGGACGACAGGTCCCCGGGGACCTGGAGGCCGCAGTGGAGGACTTCCAGGCCGCCTTTCTGGGGGACACCGGGTGCAGTCCCGAGTGGGAGCGTATCGATGCGCTGGAGACGGTGCTGCGCGTGGTCCATGCCTTCGCCGAGGAGCAGGCGCGGTCCAATATCCTCAGCCTCATGGTCTGGGTGGAATGGGCGCGCGGCCGGGGGAGCATCGCCGGGGCCTACAGCGATCGGTGCCGGGAGCAGTACCCGCAGAATCGGCTGGCTCAGCTGCTGGGACGCTATATGGAGGTCGGTGGGATATGCCCCTGGGCACAGGTCAAGAGGCACAGCTGGAGCTGGAGCAACTGCGAGAAGGGAAAGACTGAGCGAAAATTTCTTCGCCGGAGTGGGAATGAACAGAGCAGCAACCCTGTTATGGCATGCTGAGACCCTGCATCCATTGTCTGGTCCAGCCCACCGGGCGGCTCCTCCGAGAGCCCGGGGAGAAGCTGTGACCAGGGCGAAGGACTTGACAGGGTCATAGGTGTGTTGACCACCGGTCAGCCCATCGCCTTCGCACATCCGAGTCGGAAGGTCACCGTGCCAACAACTGCGTCCAAGACGAAAGAAGACAAAGCAGCCGCTGCTGAGGCTGAAGCTGAGGAGAGCACCGCTCAGAAGAGCACCTCCTCGGCCCAGAAGCCTGCTGCCAAGAAGACCGGAGGCCGCAAGAAGGCCGCCGATCCAGTGGACGAGGTGCTCGCCGAGGAGGAGCAGGAGAGCGCAGCGCCTACCGCCGCACTGGAGGCCGCCGTCGCCAAGGCGCTGGAGGACGGTGACGAAGAAGAGGTCGCCAAGAAGATCGCGGCCGCCGCCGGCGACGAGGAGAACGCCGCGGCCATCGTCGAGAACGCCAAGAAGGCCGTCAAGGGTGAAGAGGTCGAGCAGGAGGAGACCAAGGGCCGCGGGTTCGTGCTCTCCAATGCCGACGACGATGACGCCCCGGCCGTCCAGGTCGTCTCCGCCGGCGCCACTGCGGACCCGGTCAAGGACTACCTGAAGCAGATCGGCAAGGTCTCCCTGCTGAACGCAGAGCAGGAGGTCGACCTGGCGCTGCGCATCGAGGCCGGACTCTTCGCCGAGCACAAGCTCGCCGACAACGAGATCAAGGACAAGCGCCTGCGCCGCGACCTCGAGCTGGTCATCGCTGACGGGCGCCGCGCCAAGAACCACCTGCTGGAGGCCAACCTCCGCCTGGTGGTCTCCCTGGCCAAGCGCTACACCGGTCGCGGCATGCTCTTTCTGGACCTCATCCAGGAGGGCAACCTCGGTCTGATCCGTGCCGTGGAGAAGTTCGACTACACCAAGGGCTTCAAGTTCTCCACCTACGCCACCTGGTGGATCCGTCAGGCCATCACCCGCGCCATGGCGGACCAGGCCCGCACCATCCGCATCCCGGTGCACATGGTGGAGGTCATCAATAAGCTGGCTCGCGTCCAGCGCCAGATGCTCCAGGACCTGGGCCGCGAGCCCGCCCCGGAGGAGCTGGCGCAGGAGCTGGACATGACCCCGGAGAAGGTCGTCGAGGTCCAGAAGTACGGCCGCGAGCCCATCTCGCTGCACACCCCGCTGGGTGAGGACGGCGACTCCGAGTTCGGCGACCTCATCGAGGACTCCGAGGCTGTCGTACCCTCCGACGCCGTCAGCTTCACCCTCCTGCAGGAGCAGCTGCACTCGGTGCTGGACACTCTGGCGGAGCGTGAAGCCGGCGTCGTCGCCATGCGCTTTGGTCTGACCGACGGTCAGCCCAAGACCCTGGACGAGATCGGCAAGGTCTACGGGGTCACCCGGGAGCGTATAAGGCAGATAGAGTCCAAGACCATGTCCAAGCTGCGGCACCCCAGCCGCAGCCAGGTCCTGCGCGACTACCTCGACTGAGTCTGACCCGAGGATCTGGCCCGGCCCACCCAGGCTGGGTGAGACACGAAAGAGGCCCCCGGAGTGATCCGGGGGCCTCTTTCCTGGTCGACGTCCTCGTTGAGGGTCAGGAGATCCTGGAGGACTCGTCGATCCATTCGGCAGTCTGGGGGCGGAGGTTCTCTTCCACCTGGCGTGCATGGTGGTTGCAGAAGAGCAGCGAGCCGCCGGAGGACAGCACTGCGCGGATGTAGGCCTGAGCACCGCAGCGGTCGCAGCGGTCCAGAGCGGTCAAGGTGGTCTGTGCTTCGAGAGTTCCCGTGGTTCCGGTCATGCTCTTCGCCTCCTCACAAATACGTGGTGATATCCATACAACCACGGACACCTGCCGTTCATTCGGCACAGACCCCCTCAGGCGGGGCGCTTTCGCTGACCGCGTACCGAGTGGCCCCTGATCTTCCTTCGGTGGAGTGATGTGCGGCGCTTCTGCGCCCCTTCGGGCCCCGATCGGTCTACGCTGGACAGGTTCGGCTATATGCAGGAGGAGATTCGTGGCGCAGCGTTCCGAATACGATGCCCGTCATCTGTCGGTGCTCGAAGGCCTGGAAGCCGTGCGCAAGCGGCCGGGCATGTACATCGGGTCCACCGACTCCCGAGGGCTCATGCACTGCCTCTGGGAGATCATCGACAACTCAGTCGACGAGGCCTTGGCCGGCTACGCCTCCACCATCTCGATCACCCTCCACCCCGATGACTCGGTGGAGGTCTCCGACGACGGGCGAGGCATCCCCGTCGACGTCGAGCCTCGCACCGGCCTCTCCGGCCTGGAAGTGGTCTTCACCAAGCTGCACGCCGGCGGAAAGTTCGGCGGGGGCTCCTACAACGCTGTGGGCGGCCTGCACGGCGTCGGCGCCTCAGTGGTCAACGCACTCTCGGCACGCCTGGATGCCAAGGTCACCCGCGGCGGCAAGGTCCACCAGCTCTCCTTCCGCAGGGGCGAGCCAGGCACCTTCGCCGGAAGTCGCGCCACCCCCGACGCCGAGTTCAGCCCGGCCGAGAAGGGCTCACCGCTGGAAGCGGTCGGCAAGGCCAAACGCGGAGTCACCGGCACCACCATCCGCTACTGGGCCGACCGCCACATCTTCACCCCGGACGCCCGCTTCGACGATGAGGAGCTGGTCAACCGTGCACGTCAGACCGCCTTCCTGGTGCCCGGGCTGCGCATCACCATCCGTGACGAGCGCGGCACCGAGGCCGTGGAGGAGGTCTTCCAGTTCGACGGCGGCATCAGCGAGTTCGTGGACCACCTGACCCCCGACGCCGGCGTCACAGACATCTGGCGCATCCAGGGCCACGGCGGCTTCACCGAGCGCATCCCCGTCCTGGAGGATGACGGAAAGTCCCAGATGCAGGACGTCGAACGCGACTGCGAGGTGGACATCGCGCTGCGCTGGGGGACCGGCTATGAGGCCACAGTGCGGAGCTTCGTGAACATCATCGCCACCCCCAAGGGCGGCACGCATATGTCCGGCTTCGAGCAGGCGCTGCTCAAGACCCTGCGCAAGTCGGTGGAGGCCAACGCCCGTAAGCTCAAGGCCGGCAACGACAAGGTGGAGAAGGACGATGTCCTCGCCGGTCTGACCGCTGTGGTCACCGTGCGCATCGCTGAGCCGCAGTTCGAGGGCCAGACCAAGGAGATCCTCGGCACGCCCGCGGCACGTCAGATCGTGACCAAGGTGGTCAGCAAGGAGCTGGAGGCGCGGCTGAACTCCACCAAGCGCGCCGATAAGCAGCAGGCCACCACGCTGATGGAGAAGGTCGTGGCCGAGATGAAGTCTCGGATCTCGGCCCGTCAGCATAAGGAGACTCAGCGGCGGAAGAACGCGCTGGAGAACTCCTCGATGCCGGCCAAGCTGGTGGAGTGCCGCTCCAAGGGCGTGGAGGACACCGAGCTGTTCATCGTGGAGGGCGACTCCGCACTGGGCACCGCCAAGCTGGCCCGCTCCTCGGACTATCAGGCGCTGCTGCCCATCCGCGGCAAGATCCTCAACGTCCAGAAGGCCTCCATCGCGGATATGCTCTCCAACGCCGAGTGCGCCGCACTGCTGCAGGTCATCGGCGCCGGCTCCGGCCGCAGCTTCGATCTGGAGGCAGCGCGCTACGGCAAAGTGGTCCTGATGACCGACGCCGATGTGGACGGCGCCCATATCCGCACGCTGCTGCTGACCCTGTTCTTCCGCTATATGCGCCCGATGATCGAGGCGGGCCGGGTCTTCGCGGCCGTGCCGCCGCTGCACCGGGTGGAGGTCATCCACTCCGGGCGCAAGGCCAACGAGATCCGCTACACCTACTCCGAGGCGGAGCTGAACCACCTGCTGGCCGATCTGGAGAGCAAGGGGCTGCGCTATAAAGAGCCCATCCAGCGCTACAAGGGTCTGGGTGAGATGGATGCCGACCAGCTCTCCGAGACCACGATGGACCCTGCCTACCGGTCGCTGCGTCGGATCCGGGTGGAGGACGCCGAGGCGGCCGAGCGGGTCTTCGACCTACTCATGGGCTCGGTGGTCGCTCCGCGCAAGGATTTCATCATCGAGGGCTCCAAGGCGCTGGACAAGGAGCGGATCGACGCCTGAGGCGTCGTGGGCGGAGAGATCTGCGCGTGTACGTTCTTCTACGGGGCGTAGAAAAGGTACACTGGTCAAGTGACCGATCTGAGCACTCGCACCCCTGATACCGATGCCCCGGAGGATTCCTCGCGCATCGGTATCAGACGCAAAGCCGCAGCCTATGTCTCGCTGACGAAGCCCCGTGTGATGGAGCTGCTGATCGTCACAGCATTGCCCACCATGTTCTTCGCCCAGGGCGGCTTGCCCAACCCCTGGGTCGCCCTGGCCACGGTGATCGGCGGCGCCGCAGCCGCAGGATCCGCAGGTGCGTTCAACTGCTATATCGACCGCGATATGGACAAGCTGATGAACCGCACCAAGAAGCGGCCCCTGGTCACCGGTGAGCTGAGTCCACGGGAAGCTCTGGTCTTCGCCTGGCTGCTGGGCCTGTTCTCCATGGCGGTCCTCTGGTTCGGCACCAACCCGCTGGCCACTGCACTAGGCGCTGGGGCGATCTTCTTCTACGTGGTCGTCTACACGATGATCCTCAAACGCCGCACCGAGCAGAACATCATCTGGGGCGGGATCGCCGGCTGCTTCCCGGTGCTCATTGCGTGGGCCGCAGTCCGTGAGGCTGTGGAGTGGCCGGCGCTGGTGCTCTTCACCGTCATCTTCCTCTGGACTCCGCCGCACTACTGGCCACTGTCCATGAAATACCGGACGGACTATCAGCTGGCGGACGTCCCCATGCTGGGAGCCATTGCCACCGCCAAGACCGTCTCGGTCCAGGTGGTGCTCTACGCCTGGGCCACTGTAGTCTGCTCTCTGCTGCTGATCCCCATGGGTTGGGCCGGCATCACCTACACCGCCGTGGCCCTCATCGCCGGAGCATGGTTCGTCTACGAGTCTCATGTGCTCCACCGTCAGGCGCAGAACGAGACGCTGACCGACAAGAAGGCCATGAAGGTCTTCCATCTGTCCATCATGTACCTGACGCTGCTGTTCTTCGGCCTCTGGATCGATCCGTTCATCGGCTCGCCCCTGATGGGCTGAGCAGCCTCCTCAGCAGCTCCCGAAGGTCATCCTCATGGAGGATTCCGCCGCATATTGCCAGTGTTAGCGTGGCGGAATGCGCATTCTCTGTGAAGCTCTCAGCGTCTCAGTGGAGGACGCGCTCCTACTCCCTGCCGTCTCTGCTGAACTCTCCGGCCCCGGCGTCGTAGCGCTGACCGGTGCCAACGGCACGGGCAAGACCACGCTCCTGAAGACGCTGGCAGGGCGGATGCGTCCCACACACGGGAGCTGCATGTTCTATGCCTCCAGAGAGGATGGCTTCACCGGGCCCCCTTCTGAACATGATCCGACCTTCCGCGCGGAGGTGGCCTCCCTCATCGATACTCCTCCGATGGCACGGGATATGACGCTCTCCGAGCAGCTGACTCTGGTCGCCTCGTCCTGGGGTGCGAGGGCGGATCGGGCAGAGCAGGCTGATGATGAGCTGCTGGACCGTCTCACGATCCCTCAGCTGGCGGGCCGCTTCCCGCACGAGCTCTCGGCCGGCCAGCTCCAGCTCTTCACAGTGGCGCTCACTTTGAGCCGTCCTGGGGGACTCCTCCTGTTCGATGAGCCAGAGCGCCATCTCGACGAGCAACGGGTGGAGGAAGTGATCTCGGTGTTGGAAGAGCGAGCATCCGCTGGGGCCTTGGTGGTCACTGCCACGCACCGGGCAGAGATCATCGAGCGGTGTGACGGGCAACTGAATCTCGGTCCTGTGGGCAGTCGATGAACGGGCCTGCGCGCACCGAGTCCGATCGACTGCGGACCGTCCGGCATATCTACTCACGCAGGCAGGAGGCCACCGAGGCCACGGGCCGTTGGTTCCTCCTCTACGTGATTGCCCTGTTGCTGGGCATCTATGTGGTGCCTACGGCGTACCTCATCGGAACCTCCCTGGACGCGGCCACGGCCACGGCGCTCACCGGTGACGGGGCTCTGATGGTGATCAATGCCGTGCTCTGCCTCCTCAGCGCGCTCGGCTTCCTGCTCGGCACGGGGCAGGGCCCGGCATATCTCACGCCCTTCTTGGCGCACACCCTGCTCTCCGGCGACTTCGAGCGCCGCAGAGTGCTCCTCCGGCCGACCCTCGGCATGATGACCTCAGTGGCTGCGGCGGTCGTCGGAGCCACCGCTATCGCGGGCTTCTCCGTACTGCAGACAGGCGTATGGGGCCCTGGTCACTTCTGGCTCCTGCTGTCCGGTTCGCTCTTCACCGGTTTTCACTGTGGACTCTTCTGGTTCCTGGGTCAGCGGTGGGCCGCTGCGCCTCGGCGAACGGTCGCCGCCCTGCTCGTCTTTCTGATGCTCACGATCTGCGCCGCAGCACCCCTGGCAGTCCCGACAGCCATCTGGTTCTCGCCCGGTGGTTGGTTCGCTCTTCTCTGGACGGAGCAGGCCTTGGGTGCCGCGCTGGCAGTCTCCGGAGCGGTCGCCGTCGTCGGGGTGGCGCTGATGATGCTGATCCCATCTGCATTGGGCGGCATGCCTGCGCGGACGCTGATCGCCCAGAGCAGGCGAACAGCCCATGCGCGGCTCTACAGCTCCACCGGCAGCTTCGACGACGCCGCAGAGCTCTTTCGTGACAGGCCCCGGCACCGTGGTCACGCGCTGATGCGCTGGGCAGTCCGGGGGCCGGCAACCGGGCTGAGGGGCGCCTTCAGCGGTTTCGTCGCTGATCTGGCGGCAGCGACTCGGACCCCGCGGCGGCTGGTGCTGGGGTTCTCATCGATGGTGCTCGGGGTCCTGCTGGTCAGTCTGTGCCTCGGCGCAGCGGGTCCCGGGAGCGCTCAGGAGGAGGACCTCCTGCTGATCCTCGTGCCGGCCACTCTGCTCGGCACGGCTCTGCTGCACCTCGGCAGCGGGGCCGTCGCCGATGGTTGGCGCAGCCTCAAAGACGAATTCGACGCCGCCCCACTCTTCGGATGGGCGGCTCGGCAAGCAACGCTGCGGAGGCTGGCCTGGCCCTGCGCGGCAGGCCTTGTCGCTGTCGGGCTCGGGCATCTTGCCGCACAGACAGCCTCGTGGTGGTTCGGGAAGCACTCAGGCACCACGATCGGATGGAGCGCGGTACTGGCCGGCATCGTTCTGTCCGCGCGCTTCATGCAGACCATGCGAGACCGTCAGATGCCCCTGGACTCGCTGGTCCCGATTCCCACTCCCTTTGGCGATCTCTCCGGGTTGAAGGTGTTGTTCTGGGTGGCCGAGGGCCTCGTGGTCTCTCTGACAGCGGCGCTGGGGATGCTCCTGCTTCCGTGGGCCTGGTGGGCCCTCCTGCTCACCTCAGCCGCCTGTCTTGCGGTGGCCGTGGCGACCGGATGGAGCCGGACCGGGCAGGCCTGGAGCACAGGAGCACCCCGGAGCCGCTTCATGGAGCACGAGGACTCACGCTGAGTAGTCGATGACCACCCGTCCGTCGATCTTCCCGTGCTGCATCTCATCGAAGACGGCATTGATGTCGCCCAGCGGACGCTTGGAGAAGGTCGGGCGGATCAGCCCCCGGGAGTAGAAGTCCAGCGCCTCGACCATGTCCTGGCGCGTTCCCACGATGGAGCCACGGATGGTCAGGCCCTTCAGCACGATGTCGAAGATCGGGGCGGGGAAGTCTCCCGGCGGCAGCCCGTTGAAGACGATGGTCCCGCCGCGGCGGGTCATCGAGATGGCCTGGCCGAAGGCGGAGGGATGGACTGCGGTCACGAGCACGCCGTGGGCACCGCCGGTCCTCTCGCTGATCTCCTGAGCAGGATCCCGGCCCTGGGCGTTCAGCGTGATGTCGGCTCCGTGACGTTCAGCCAGTGCGAGCTTGTCATCGGCCACGTCGACGGCGACCACCCGCATCCCCATCGCGACGGCATACTGGACTGCGATGTGCCCCAGACCGCCGATCCCTGAGATGACCACCCACTGCCCAGGTCGGACACCCGTCATCTTCAGTCCCTTGTAGACGGTGACGCCGGCGCAGAGGACCGGAGCGATCTCATGCGGGTCGGATCCTTCTGGGATGGCTGCCGCGAAGGCCGCGTCCACCAGCATGTACTCGCCGAAGGATCCGTCCACGGAATAGCCGCCGTTGGTCTGCGCCTCGCAGAGCGTCTCCCAGCCGGTGCGGCAGTGTTCGCAGGTTCCGCAGGCGCTCCACAGCCAGGCGTTGCCCACCATCTGGCCCACCTCGAGGTTCGTCACCCCCTCACCGAGCTCTTCGACGACACCGACGCCCTCGTGTCCGGGGACGAACGGTGGCGCGGGCTTGACCGGCCAGTCCCCTTCAGCGGCGTGGAGGTCGGTGTGACATACCCCTGAAGCGATGAGCTTCACCAGGACCTGACCCGGCCCCGGTGCGGGACGGGGGTAGTCGGTCACTGCCAAGTCTTTGCCGAAGTCTTCGACGACGGCGGCTGTCATAGTGCTCATGGTGACTCCTTCGTCACAGCTGATGTGTTTCTGATCGGTGCCCACACCGTCTGAGTGCGGTGTACTCCGAAGCTACTGAGCTGGCCGTTGCATCAACGTTGCATGCGGGCGACCAGCGCCGCACGCTGGGGAGAGTCTGCCGGCAGAGTACGTAGAGCGGTGTAGACGGCGTCTTCGTCCCCAGCTGTCTCTGGCAGCTGCAGGTAGCGCCAGAGCTCCTGGCCTGACCCGTCTGAGAGCACAGACTCGCGCAGCAGAACGGACAGCTGATGTCTGATGCGCAGAACCCCGGGAGCCTCGGATGGGGGAAGGACATGTCCGCCGTAGAGATCCAGGGCGGCGGATCGATCACCGGCGGTGAGGGCGCGGGCGCACCGGACGGCGTCGACTTCCGGGGCAGGAGTGAGGCGGTATGGCCTGCTGAGGACCTGAAGGCCTTCGATAGGTGTTGAGTCGAGCACGCGGCGGAGCCGGAGGATCTCTGCCCGGAGTGTCACCTCGTGTCCGGTCTCGCCGTAGAGCTGTGCTGCGAGCTCCCCGGCGTTCAGGCCTGTCTCCGGACCGCCGGTGTACGCCTCCCAGGCCAGCAGCATCAGCAGTTCGGCCTGACGCAGGGTCAGGCGGACGCGCCGGCCGGCTGAGATCAGCGGGGGGGCCGCAGTTCCCAACACGGTGAGCTGCGGATTGGAACTGCGGGCCGGCAGCACCTTCAGCTCGGCTTCCGCGGCCGAGATCGCAGCGCAGATCAGGGGCAGCGAGTGGGTGGCAACAGCCTCCGGTCCGCCGGTCAGATCGACCATCCCGAGCAGATTCCCTGTGTGCGGATCGTGGATGGGGGCAGCGGAGCAGGAGAAGTGGTGCGCGGAGGAGGCGAAGTGTTCCTCCTGGTGAACCTGAGCGCCACGCCGGGTCGCGAGGGCCAGTCCCGGTGCCGAGGTTCCGATGGCGTCCTCGGACCAATTGGCACCGGGCTGAAAGGCGGATCCCTCAGCCCGCCGGAGGGTGGGCCGGGCGCCGTCGACCCAGAGAAGACGCCCCTGGGCGTCACCGATGGCTGTGATCAGACCTGCGTCGGCGGCTGGTTCGATGAGCAGCCGGCGGAAGACGGGCAGCACCAGGCGAAGCGGATGTTCCTCCAGGTAGGCGGCCAGATCGTTCTCGCCCAAGTCGATCGGTGCCGTGGCGGCAGCAGGGTTCGCAAGGTAGCCGGCTGAGCGCCGCCATGATGCTTGCAGGTCGGGAGAGAGCCTGCCCCAGGTCCGGGGCTCATCCGGGAGTGCTGTCATGGCGCTCCTTCCGGTCATCGCGACGTGTTCTGCATCACAGAGTAGAGTGCACTCCTGTGCATGTCACGACTTCTCGCTCACACCGGCGAGGCAGCAAGCCGGTGCAACGTCTATGCAACGCGTTGGGCCCTATGGTTCTCTTAAGTGATACGTATCACTTCCAAGGATTGCTTCGACCATCAAGAGGAGTCATGATGAGCGTCTACGCACAGCCCGGCACTGAGGGCAGCATCGTCAGCTACCGGTCCCGCTATGACAACTACATCGGTGGACAATGGGTCGCCCCCGTGAAGGGGCAATACTTCGAGAATCCCTCACCGGTCAACGGCAAGGTCTTCACCGAAGTCGCACGCTCCACCGCAGAGGATATCGACGCCGCGCTCGACGCCGCCCATGCCGCGGCTCCGGCCTGGGGCAGCACCTCGGTCGCCGAACGTGCTGTCGTCCTGACCCGGATCGCGGACCGCATCGAGGAGAACCTCGAGATGCTGGCGGTCGCCGAGACCTGGGAGAACGGCAAACCTGTGCGCGAGACCCTCGCCGCGGATCTCCCGTTGGCAGTGGATCACTTCCGCTATTTCGCCGGAGCAATCCGGGCCCAGGAAGGCGGGATCAGCGAAATCGACGGTGATACCGTCGCCTACCACTTCCACGAGCCCCTCGGTGTGGTGGGACAGATCATCCCGTGGAACTTCCCACTCCTGATGGCTGTCTGGAAGCTGGCCCCCGCCCTGGTAGCGGGCAACGCCGTCGTCCTCAAACCGGCAGAGCAGACACCGGCCTCCATCATGGTGCTGGCGGAGCTGATCGGGGACCTGCTCCCCGATGGGGTGCTCAACATCGTCAACGGCTTCGGCGCAGAGGCTGGGGCCCCACTGGCATCCAGCCCACGCATCAAAAAGATCGCCTTCACCGGAGAGACGACCACCGGCCGGCTGATCATGCAGTACGCCTCGCAGAACCTCATACCGGTGACTCTGGAGCTGGGTGGGAAGAGCCCCAACATCTTCTTCGAGGATGTAGCCGCCGCTGACGACGCCTTCTACGACAAGTCGCTGGAAGGCTTCGCGATGTTCGCGCTGAACCAGGGTGAGGTCTGCACCAGTCCATCACGCGCGCTGATCCAGAACAGCATCATCGACGACTTCCTCGACGCCGCCGTCGAACGGACCCTAGCGATGAAGCAGGGCAATCCGCTGGACACCGAGACCCAGGTGGGAGCCCAGGCCAGCAACGACCAGCTGGAAAAGATCCTCTCCTATCTGGACATCGGACAGAAGGAAGGCGCCCAGGTCCTCACCGGTGGGCAGCGGATGGATCCGGGAGAAGGTCTCTCCGAGGGCTACTACGTGGCCCCGACGATCTTCCGCGGGGACAACAGCATGCGCATCTTCCAGGAGGAGATCTTCGGTCCGGTGGTCTCTGTGACCGGCTTCGACACCTATGAGGATGCCATCTCAGTGGCTAACGACACCCTCTACGGGCTCGGAGCGGGAGTCTGGTCCCGCAGCGGAAACACCGCCTATCGTGCTGGCCGCGAGATCCAGGCCGGCCGCGTCTGGACCAACTGCTACCACCAGTATCCGGCCCACGCGGCCTTCGGAGGCTACAAGCAGTCCGGCATCGGGCGGGAGAACCACCGGATGATGCTGGACCACTACCAACAGACCAAAAACCTGCTGGTCAGCTATTCCGAGGACAAGCTGGGATTCTTCTAGGCCTTTGAGGAGGAAAGCATGAGTGCCGAACGAGTCGCCATCACGGGGAAAGCCGCTGCCCTGCTGCGCACCCTGCGCGAGGACCACGGACAGCCGCTGATGTTCCATCAGTCTGGGGGCTGCTGCGACGGTTCGGCGCCCATGTGCTACACCCAGGGCACCTTCATGACCGGCCCGGCCGATGTGCTGCTCGGCGAGCTCGAGCCCGGCACGCCCGAGCCGGTGCCGGTATGGATCTCCCGAGCGCAGTTCGAATACTGGTCCCACACGCACATCACCATCGATGTGACCCAGGGGCGCGGCGCCGGGTTCAGCATCGAAGGGCCCACCGGTCACCGGTTCATCGTCCGCTCCCGACTGTTCACCGATGAGGAGGCCGCGGAGCTGAGTCCGGTGCGCACCGGCTGAGCCGCAGCTGACACGCAGCAGTTCAGAGCAGCCCGGCCCGACGCCGGGTGGTCCGGTTGGCATGGTCGGAGTACCGGGACAGCCAGCGCTGCATCCCGGCGGAGGACAGCGGGCCCATGGCCGCGGCCACCCAGACCCCCACGGCCAGGGAGCCCAGGGCCGCGCCGCCGGAGAGGATCAGCGGACCGGCGCCCATGCCGATATCAGTGAGCAGGCGCCAGATGCCCAGGAACTGCGGGCGGCCGATCTCCGGGGAGACATCTGAGGAGATGGTCATCATGATCCCCGAGCCCAGTCCATTGGCGAAGCCCAGCAGGACACCGACGATCGCCAGCCCGGAGACGGTGGCTGTGACGGGGATCAGAGCCATGGTGATGCCCAGCAGCACCATGGCCGGCACCCCCAGCCACAGCCGCCCGAAGCGATCCATGACCTTGCCCGCGGGGTAGAAGAGCAGCATGTCGATGCCTCCGGCCAGACCGAAGATCAGCGAGATGGTAGTGGGGTCCAACCCGATGTGCTCGCCCCACAGGGGGATCACCTGCTGCCGGGCACCGCGGATGATGCCCACCAGCAGTGCAACCGTCCCGAGGGTCAGGAACATCCGGCGGTGTTCGACCAGGATGCCCAACAGAGTGGGCTTGGCGGCAGGGGAGCGGGCGGCGTCGGCGTCGAGCTCTGCGTGGGCGGCGGCCTCAGCCTTCTGCTGGGGCTGGGCCTTCTGTTGGGGGCGGGCCAGCAGCACGGTGACTGTGGCCGCCGCGGAGGTGGCCACGGCCACCAGGAAGACGCCGCGGGTGTCCCCGCCCAGGGTCACCAGGGCACCCAGGAAGGGGCCGACGAACTGGCCGATGCGGTGCACCCCGCCGAGTGTGGAGAGCACGCGTGCCCGCTGGGTGGCCGGTGTGACCACAGTGAGATAGGAGTGCCGCGCCAGCTGGAACACCGCATTGGCGGCACCCACCAGCAGGATGGCCGTGCCCAGGGTGATCAGCGAAGGCGAGAGGGCCGCCGCCAGGAAAGCCAGTCCCGCCAGGGAGCCGGCCAGCAGCATCGCCGCCCGGTCGCCCAGTCTGGAGGCCAGTGCTCCGGCGGGGAGGTCGGCCAGGATCTGGCCCACCGGCAGCATGGCAGCGATCAGACCGGCGGCCGCCAGGGAGGCGCCCTGCTCCACGGCGAAGGGAGCGATGATCGGCAGGATCGCGCCGAGGCCTGCGCTGAAGACGAAGGCTGGGATCAGCGCCCCGAGGACCACAGTCCTGAGCGGGAAGATCGGCTGACGGCTCGGTGGGGACGGCACAACGAGCCATCCTATAGGCATTAGGCTGGAGCCTATGAGTTCTCCGGACGAGGAGCAGCGTTCTCCTGCCGAACGGTACGCGGCCGCACGTCAGCGGGCGGCCGAGGCTGCCACTGAGCTCGGCGCCTTCCGTGCCCAGCAGGCCTTCGATCTCGATGAGTTCCAGCTGCAGGCCTGCCGACATCTCGAATCTGGGCAGGCCGTGCTGGTGGCCGCACCCACCGGGGCCGGCAAGACCATCGTGGGTGAGTTCGCCGTACACCTGGGCATCGCCCAGGGGCGCAAGACCTTCTACACCACGCCGATCAAGGCGCTCTCCAACCAGAAGTACCAGGAGCTGGTGGAGGAGTACGGCTCCGACCGTGTGGGCCTGCTGACCGGAGACACCTCCATCAACTCGGAGGCGCAGGTGGTGGTCATGACCACTGAGGTCCTGCGCAATATGCTCTACCAGGACGCCGCCACGCTGGCGGATCTGGGTTATGTGGTCATGGATGAGGTCCACTACCTGGCCGACCGCTTCCGCGGCGCCGTCTGGGAAGAGGTCATCATTCACCTACCCGAACACGTGCAGCTGGTCGCCCTGTCAGCCACCGTCTCCAACGCTGAGGAGTTCGGCGCCTGGCTGGACACTGTGCGCGGGGAGACCGCGGTGGTGGTCTCCGAGCACCGCCCGGTTCCGCTCTGGCAGCACATGCTCTTCGACCACGAGCTCTACGACCTCTTCATCGCCGAGGAGGATGGTGAGGCCAGCCGCCGCTCAGGCGGTCCGCACACCGAGCAGAAATCCATGGTCAACCCCGAGCTGCAGCGGATGACCCTGCAGAACTCCGGGCCGCCCTCGCGGCGCTCCGGTGGGCACCGTTCCCGCGGTCGCGGTCGCAGGGACCACCGCAGCAGCCCCCATCGCGGACGCGGGGGCCAGGGAGAGGTCTCCAAGATCTCCGGCTCACCGGCGGGACGCCCCCGGCTGAACCGTCCCAAGATGATCCGGGCGCTGGACCGCGACGGCCTGCTGCCCTGCATCACCTTCATCTTTTCCCGCGCCGGCTGCGAGGCCGCCGTGGAGCAGTGTCTGCACGCCGATCTGCGCCTGACCACCCGTGAGCAGGCCCAGGAGATCGCCTCCCGCGTGGAGGCCATGGGCTGGGAGCTGCCGGCCGAGGACCTGGCGGTGTTGGGCTTCGACAGCTTCCGCGAAGCCCTGATCAACGGTGTGGCCTCTCACCATGCCGGCATGCTGCCGCCCTTCAAGGAGCTCGTGGAGGAGCTCTTCGCCGAGGGGCTGCTGAAGGTCGTCTTCGCCACGGAGACCCTCGCACTGGGCATCAACATGCCGGCCCGCACCGTGGTGCTGGAGAAGCTGGACAAGTTCAACGGGGAGTCCCATGAGGACATCACCCCGGGAGAGTACACCCAGCTCACCGGGCGCGCAGGACGGCGCGGCATCGATGTGGAGGGCCACGCCGTCGTGGTCTGGCAGCCGGGTATGGACCCGCGTCAGGTGGCAGGGCTGGCGTCGAAGCGCACCTATCCGCTGAACTCCAGCTTCCGGCCCAGCTACAACATGGCGGTCAACCTGACCGCGCAGTTCGGACGACGCCGAGCACGCACCATCCTCGAGTCCTCCTTCGCCCAGTTTCAGGCCGACCGGGCCGTGGTCGGGCTGGCCCGCGATGTGGCCAAGCGCGAGTCCTCGCTGAAAGGCTACGAGGAGGCGATGGCCTGCCATCTGGGCGACTTCGGCGAATACGCTGCCATGCGGCGTCGGCTCAACGACCTGCAGAAGGACCAGGCCAAGGCGCGGAACCGTCAGCGCCGTCGAGAGCTGGTGCGCGTGCTGGCCGCACTCCAGCCCGGTGACGTGATCGAGGTCGACGGCGGCAAGCGCCGGCTGGGCACCTGCCTGGTGGTCCATACGGCACCGGAGCACGATCCGCGGCCTGGAGTCATCACCGAACAGGGCAAGCTGCGCAACGTCACCGTGGAGGACTTCCCGCAGCCGCCGGAGGTCATCTCCAGCATCCGGCTGCCGCGCAAGCCCCAGGTCAAAGTGCCCAAGGTCCGCCGCGACCTGGCCTCCTCCATGCGCGCGGCGGTCCATGACCGTGTACCGCCGCGCAAGAATGCCCCCACCACCGGGTTCGGCTTTGTGGAGGACTCCGGGGGAGAGGAGCAGGTGGAGCAGCTGCAGTCGGAGCTGCGGCGTCATCCGTGCCACAGCTGCAGCGACCGTGAGGACCACGCCCGATGGGCCGAGCGCTGGTGGAAGCTGAAGAAGGAGACCGATCAGCTCAAGCAGAAGATCGATCGTCGCACCGGCTCCATCGCCAAGACCTTCGACCGGGTCTCCGGCGTGCTCTACGACCTCGGTCATCTGCAGCCGGCCGAGCCCGAGCAGATGCCCACCGCTGAGCCGGTGGGCGAAGAGTGGTCGCAGGCGGAGTTCGTGGTCACTGAACGTGGGCAGCGCCTGCGCCGGATCTACGGGGAGCGGGACCTGTTCACCGAGCTGCTGCAGGAGCGCGGGGCGCTCTCCCAGCTGAAGGCCGAAGAGCTCGCCGCCTTCTCCACGCTGCTGGTCTATCAGGCCAAGCGCGAGGACGAGGGTGCCATGCCGGTGATGCCGACCAAGGCACTGAGCAATGCCACCCGCACGGCCCTGGAGATCCATTCCGAGCTGGAGGCTCTGGAGAAGCAGCATCACCTGGAGCCCACGGCGGCCCCGGAGCTGGGGCTGACCCTGCCCATGTATGTCTGGGCCTCGGGGCAGAGCCTGCGCAGCGCGCTGGAGGACACTCCGCTGGCCGCAGGAGACTTCGTGCGCTGGGCCAAGCAGTGCATCGATGTGCTGGACCAGCTCGGCAAGGTCCCGCACACACCGGCCAAACTGTCCGCCGCCTGCCATGAGGCCGTGGACCTGATCGCCAGGGGAGTGGTGGCCTACTCCTCTGTGAGCTACCGACCGACGGAGGAAGACCTCATTGACGACTGAGAGCGCATCGGCGAGCCCGGCATCTCGTCTGCTGATCAACGGGACCGTGCACAGCACCACGGAGCCCTACGCCGAATCCATGCTGGTCAAGGACGGCCTGGTGGCCTGGGTCGGCGATGAGGACACCGCCCGGCGCAGCTCGGAGGACAGCCCGGAGACCCAGGACCTGGACCGTGCGCTGGTGGCCCCGGCCTTCATCGGCTGGGTGGACTCTCCGGTGCTCGACGGCGCCGAGCCGGTGGACAGCCGGCCGGCCCTGGATGAGGCCCTGTCCCAGGGCTGCGGGGCCGTGCGTCTGGGTCTGCGGATCTCCCGGGAGACCTTCCTGGGACTCAGCGTGAACACCGAGCAGGGCGAGCAGAGCTTCGACCGCTATGACGCCCCCGGGATCGTGGAGCAGCTGCTGAGGCAGGTCCTCTCTGAGGCCCAGGAGCACCCGCTGCCGGTCTTCCCACATCTGCGGGTCACCGATATGGGCGGGATCGACCTGGAGGATCCGCGGTCCTCCAGCTTCCTCACCGAACTGGTCCAGATGATGAGGATCCTGGATGATGCCTCCGGTGCGCCCCTGGCGCTTGCGGTGAGCACTGAGGACCTCTTCGCCGGGCGCAGCGCCGAGCAGGCCGAGGAGATCCTGCTGGAGATCCGTCGCACCGCCAGCGGCGCTGAGCGCCAGCTGATCCTCGATGCCACCGATGTCTCCGGCACTGCCGCGTCGGGGGAGCGGGCCGCCGCTCTGGCAGAGGCAGTGGTCTCCTCCCACCAGCGGCTGCGCGAGGAGAAGATGACTCCCTCGCCAGCCACTCCCACTGTGCTCGCCGGCTTCGACGCCGAAAACCGTGAGACCTGGGAGCAGCTGCTGAACACCGGGGTGCACGTGATCTTCCGCACCGCCGGTCATCTGGCCACTGCGCTGAGCGTGGGGCTGCCCTCCAGTGCGGCACCGGCTCAGGGTCGGAACCCCTGGGAGCTGATCTCAGAGCATGTCCATCATGACCAGGACCCGGTCTCAGCCCGAGCCGGCTTCAACGCCCAGGTCCGCGGCGCCTACCGCTCTCTGGTCGCCGGCGCCGACGGCGGATCCATGGGCGGTCAGTTGAACCCCGGATCTGCAGCCACCTACGGCGTCTGGGAGGTGGACTCCCTTGCGGTGCAGACCCCTGACTCCCGCACGGCCGCCTGGTCCACCGACGTCCGGGCACGGACACCGCTGCTGCCGTATCTGGACGGCGAGAGCTTCCCCACACTGGTGCAGACCGTCGTGGACGGCACGGTCCTCTACCGCCGGGATGCCGAGTAAACTGTCACCGCCTCACCGAAGTACCAGCTGCAGAAGGGCACGAAGTCACCCGTGAAGACTCTGACGATCATCCCCACCTATGACGAGATCGAGGCGTTGCCGATCACCGTGGAGCGGCTCCGCGCAGCCGTCCCGGAGTCCGACGTCCTGATCGTCGACGACAACAGCCCTGACGGCACCGGTGGTCTCGCTGAGGAGATGCGCTCCTCGGATCCACAGATCCATGTCCTGCACCGCACGCAGAAGGACGGTCTGGGCGGCGCCTACATCGCCGGATTCGGCTGGGGCCTGGAGCGTGACTACGACGTGTTCGTGGAGCTCGACGCCGACGGCTCGCACCAGCCCGAGCAGCTTCCGTCTCTGCTGGCGGCAGTGGACGAGGCCGATCTGGTTATCGGCTCCCGTTGGGTGCCCGGCGGCTCTGTCGTGAACTGGCCACTCCACCGCAAGCTGATCTCGCGGGCCGGCAGCCTGTATTCCCGCACTCTGCTGGGACTGAAGGTCCGTGACATCACCGCCGGCTACCGCGCCTTCCGCCGCAGCACGCTCGAAGACATCGACCTGAGCAGCATCGAGTCGGTGGGCTACGGCTTCCAGGTGGATATGACCTTCCGCGTGGCCCGTCAGCGCAAGACCATCGCCGAAGTGCCGATCACCTTCGTGGAGCGGACTCTGGGTGCCTCCAAGATGAGCTCGGACATCGTGGTGGAGGCCATGGCCAACGTGACAAGATGGGGCTTGAGCGCCCGGGGCAGGACCCTGGCGAGGCGGTTCGGCTCCCGGTTGAACTCCGCGTCGAAAGCATAGAGGCAGCGCGCATAGAAGAGGCCCCCGTCGATGATCGACAGGGGCCTCTTCTATGCGTCGAGGGAGCCGTTCAGGCATTCACCTTCTCGCCGCGGCGCTCACGCAGGATCTTCAGGCGATCCTCGAGGATCTGCTCGAGCTCCTCCTCGGAGCGGCGTTCCAGCAGCATGTCCCAGTGGGTGCGGACCGGCTTATCCGGAGTCGCATCGGGCTTGGAGCCGTCCACCAGGACACCTTCCTTGCCCGTGGGAGAGGTCCACGTGGCAGGGATCTCGGCGTCGGCGGAGAAGGTGACGACGATCTTCTCGCCGTCCTCGCAGACATACTCCACGTCCTGACGCGGAGCCGGCTCCACACCCTGCTCGGTCTCCATCGACTGCGCACCCAGGCGCATACCGCGCAGACTGCGATCGCTCATAGCTCTTCCTCCAGCTCTCGGGACAGTATTCTTCTCGATCTACAACAGAAGAACGCTCAGGAATTATTCCCCTGCTGCGGGGGATTCTGCCACTGGCCCTGCTGAGGCTGCTGACCGAAGCCCTGTTGGCCCTGCTGTTCGGGGGAGTAGGGCTGCTGGAGCTCTTCCGGCTCCTGCCAGGCGGGAGACTCTGCGGCGGACTGCTCAGCCTGGGTTCCCTTCTGGCCGGCCTCGGCCTTGCGGGCGGCCTCCTCGAGCTCCTCCGAGCTGACGTAGCTGGGGTTGTCGTCGGTGACTGAGGTGGTCCGGGCGGACTCGGCCAGATCGGCGATGGCATTGGAGATCGCCGGCTTGCCCTTGCGCTCCCGTGCCTCCTCGGCCTTCTCCTCACGGCGCTGCTTCAGGCGCTCGGCGCGGGCGGCGCGCTCCTTCTCGCGCTCCTCGAAGCTCAGGCCGTCCTGGTTGGGGGCGGCGTCGCCGCCGAAGGCCCCGGAGAGGCTCTTGAGCGCCTCGCCGAACTCGCCGGGGATGACCCACATAGTGTTGGAATCGGACTTGGCGATCTCCGGCAAGGTCTGCAGGTACTGGTAGGAGAGAAGCTCCGGGCCGGGCTCGGAGTCGTGGACCGCGGTGAACACGGTCTCGATGGCCTGGGCCTCCGCGTTCGCGGCGAGGATGCGTGCCTGGGCCTCACCCTCTGCGGCGAGGATCGCGGCCTGACGTTCACCCTCTGCGGTGAGGATGGCCGACTGCTTGGTTCCCTCTGCGGTGAGGATGGCGGCGCGGCGGTCGCGCTCAGCACGCATCTGCTGCTCCATGGAGTCCTGGATGCTGTGCGGCGGGTCGATGGCCTTGAGCTCCACTCGGGCCACGCGGATGCCCCAGCGTCCGGTGACCTTGTCCAGCTCACCGCGAAGCATAGAGTTGATCTGATCGCGGGAGGTCAGCGCCTGCTCAAGATTCATTCCGCCGACCACATTGCGCAGGGTGGTGGTGGTCAGCTGCTCCACGGCCACGATGTAGTTCTGGATCTCATAGGAAGCCGCTTTGGGATCAGTGATCTGAAAATAGACCACCGTATCGATGGAGACCACCAGGTTGTCCTCGGTGATCACCGGCTGGGGCGGGAAGGAGACGACCTGCTCACGCATATCCAGCACGGGCAGGAGCCGGTCGATGAAGGGCACCAGCAGGGTCAGCCCAGGCCCCTGAGTGCGCTGGTACTTGCCGAGGCGCTCGATGATGCCTGCACGGGCCTGCGGGACGATTTTGACGCTGTTGACCAGGATCGCCACCACAAAGGCGATCAGGGCCAGCAGAACGACGACGATTGCTACGTTCATGGATTCACCGTTCCTTCTTCATTCCATTCGATGCCGAGGGCCGGCTTGAGATAGACCGTGGCACCTTCGACGGAGTCCACGAGGGCTGTTGCCCCGGGTTCGATCCGGAAGTCGCCGGCCGCACGGGCGGTCCAGGTGTCACCGTCCACCTCGGCCAGGCCGGAGGCCTCCGTGATGGGTTCCAGGGCGACCGCCTCGAGACCTTCCATGCGGTCCACATTGGTCAGCTGATCCTCCGGAGCCTTCTTCAGATGCTTCAGAGCCACCGGGCGCACGGCACCGAGCATGAGCAGAGCGGTGGCAGATCCGGATACGACCTGCAGCCATGGGGGGCCACCGGCCAGGGCGACTGTGGTGGCTGCGCCTGCGCCCGCTGCCAGCATGAGGAACAGCAGGTCGAGCATGAAGATCTCGACGAGCAGCAGCGCGAAGGTCAGCGTCAGCCAGGCGGCCCACAGATTGTCGCCGAACCATTCGATCATGCATTCACCCTATCGGCGTGGCGGCGCGGCGTCGAGGTTCTCATGGGGCTGACCAGACCGTCATATCCACGTCCACGGTGACCGACCAGATCTCCTGTTCCTCTACGGCCGTCAGCACGTCCCTACGGCCGCGGTGATGTCCGGCTGGTCCCATCATCACCAGGTCGGCTGCCTCCTCGTCCTCCACGGGCAGTGTGCAGGTCACCTCGGTCCGGACTGTCGGCTCCCCGAAGACTGGGCGCATCTGCGCCAGCAGGCTCTCGTGCTTATCCTCCTGCTGGTTGAGCAGTCCGACTTCCGCCAGCTCGGCCAGGTGCCCGCTGCGCGGAGTCACGACGACGACGGCGCCGCAGGTGCGCAGCACGCGGGCATATTCCTCCGGGTTCCGTGGGGCGAAGACGTTGAGCACCACGTCCACGCTGTGGTCCTTCAGGGGGAGTGGTGTCCACAGATCCCACGCCAGGGCGAGAGTGCGCTCATGCTTGGCGGCGCGCTTGAGGCCCGCACTGGAGAGGTCCAGGCCGATGCCGCGCAGCTCAGGGTGCTCACTGAGCATCTCGTGCAGATAGTGGCCGGTTCCAGTGCCAGCGTCGAGGAGCGTGGAAGCCTCAGGGGCGTGCTCATCCCGCAGTGCGGTGAGCTTCCGCGTCACCAGATCGAAGAGGCCGGCCTGCTGGACGCGTTCCCGCGCCATGATCATCTCTGGGGTGTCCGGAGTGGAGGAAGACCCTCTGCCCACCAATAGGTTGACATAACCCTGCTTGGCGGCCGTGAAGTGATGACCGGAGGAGCAGTCCAGGCCGTGCAGGCGATCATCCTCGGTGATCAGAGACAGTGAGGCGGAGCAGTGTGGGCAGCTGAGAGGCCAGAGATCGTTCATCACGTCCAGACTATCCCGGCGGCGCGCGAGCAGATCTGCAGGAGGAGCGTTCTCGGCGCATCGCGGAGAGACATTCATCAGTCGCGGACAGAAACGCAGTCACATGCCGAGTCGCGCACAGAACAGCGCACAGTCAGCGGAGTGCGGCGAGCAGAAAGAACCTCTGTGCAGCGCACTGTGCAGAATCCGCTGTGCGCCATCCTCTGAACGATGACGCATGAAGCGATTCCTGATGGGCGCTCAGAACGGCACTGAAGGCTCTCCGTGGCGCGGATCCGCAGATCATCACGTATTCACCGATAATCTATATTATGTCAACTTACAGCTCTGGGGGTCAGTCTCTCCTAGACTGAAGGCATGAGCTCCCACTCCCCGCAGCACCGCCAAGAGATCTCCAACCGCTCCGACGCTCCGCTGCATTCTGCAGTGTGTCTGCTCTTCGATGCAGTCCTGGTGATCATCTTCGCGATGCTGGGCAATCGCTCGCACGACTCGGGCCTGAGCCTGGCTGAGGTCGCCAGCACTGCGGGTCCTTTCCTGGGCGGCCTGGTCCTCAGCTGGTTCCTCGCCTTCTCCTGGGGCAACCCCAGCAGGATCTGGCCCAACGGAGTCTTCGTGGTGATCGGGACTGTGGTTCTCGGCATGGCCCTGCGTGTCATCTTCACCGACGGCGGCGTCGAGCTGTCCTTCGTGCTCGTGGCCACCGGCGTACTGGCGGTGTTCCTACTGGGCCGTCGAGTGCTGACCGGGCTCTTCCGCCGAGGCTCCCCCGCCGCCTGACATCATTGAATGTTCTTTTGGTCATGAATATTCAATCATGTATTGACGTGAGATTGAAGGCTCTCTGAATTCAAGGCGATGAACGGGCCGATGACCAGTGTATTTCCAGGAAGATCCCATTAGTGTGGCCCCACCAAGGGTGATGAAGGGATGGCAAGGTACATGAACCCGTGACGGGTGTCCCCTCGTCGCCTCCGCCCAGATCAGCACTACGATCAGTCAAGGAGGCAGCACATGCGAGCAGTCACATGGCAGGGTCCGCACACGATGTCTGTAGAGACGGTCCCGGATCCGACCGTCCAGAAGCCCGACGACGCCATCATCGAGGTCACGTCCAGCGCGATCTGCGGCTCGGACCTGCACCTCTATGAGGTCATGGGCCCGTTCATGGAGCCCGGAGACATCGTCGGACATGAACCCATGGGCCGCGTGGTCGAGGCAGGCCCGGAGACGAACCTGACGAAGGGTGATCGTGTGGTGATCCCCTTCCAGATCGCCTGCGGCCGCTGCTTCTTCTGCGACAAGGGCCTCCAGACCCAATGTGAGACCACTCAGGTCACCGAGACCGGGATGGGCGCACCGCTCTTCGGCTACTCCACGCTCTACGGTCAGATCCCCGGTGGCCAGGCCGAATACCTGCGGGTGCCCCACGCCGACTACGGGCCCATCAAAGTGTCCGAGGAGCTGGAGGACCACCGCTATCTCTTCCTCTCCGACGTGTTGCCCACCGCCTGGCAGGGCGTAGCTTATGCCGGAGTCTCCGATGGTGACTCGCTGGCGGTCATGGGCCTGGGTCCCATCGGCCAGTTCGTGGCCCGCATCGCCGCCCACCAGGGCATGAAGGTCTATGCCATCGAGCCGGAGAAGGAACGGCGTGACATGGCCGCCCGCCACGGCGTGGAGACCTATGACCTCTCTGATGACTCTGTGGAGACCATCCGCGAGGTGACCCAGGGTCGCGGCCCCGACGCCGTGGTGGACGCGGTGGGCATGGAGGCCCACGGCGGAGCCCAGGGCCTGATGGCAAAGTTCGCGCAGCTCTCTGCCCAGTACGTACCGGAGAAGCTGGGCCAGTCGATGATGCAGACCGTGGGCATGGACCGCCTGGCCGCGCTGTACTCCTCCATCGAGCTGGTCCGCCGCGGGGGCACCATCAGCCTCTCGGGAGTCTATGGTGGACAGGCCTCTCCCCTGCCGCTGCTGACGCTCTTCGACAAGCAGATCACCGTGCGCCAGGGCCAGGCCAATGTGAAGCGCTGGGTGGACCAGATCCTGCCGCTGGTGGAGGACGACGCCGACCCGCTCGGTCTGGAGGACTTCGTCACCCACACGCTGCCGCTGGATGATGCGCCTGGTGCCTATGAGACGTTCCAGAAGAAGGAGGACGGCTGCATCAAGGTCGTCCTGAAGCCCCAGCAGTCCTGAACCCGAAGGAGTTTGAGCATGACTGAGCAGACCCAGCAGGACCCCCGCAGCAAGCACCGCTCCGAGGAGATGCCCGCCCATGAGGACATCGGCCAGCCCGGTCTGACCTCGGAGACCGAGCCCTCGCCCGATCACGGTGAGAAGACCTGGGTGGGCCACGGCCGGCTGGAAGGCCGGAAGACGCTGATCACCGGTGGCGACTCCGGCATCGGGCGAGCAGTGGCCATAGCCTTCGCCCGCGAAGGTGCCGATGTGGCCATCAACTATCTGCCCGAGGAGCAGGAGGACGCCGAATCCACGGCGGCTCTGATCCGCGAGGCAGGACGGCAGGCCTTCCTCTACCCGCAGGACATCCTGGAGCCCGGCGCCGCAGAGCATCTGGTCTCCGACGCCCTGGCCGACCTGGGAGGGCTGGACGTCCTGATCCTGAACGCGGCCTACCAGAAGGCGCGCACCGGGATCGATGAGACGGACATCGACGAAGTCAAAAAGGTCTTCGACACCAACCTGGTGGCGCATATCGCCTTCGCCAAGGCGGCAGTGCCTCATCTGCAGCCCGGTGCATCCATCATCGTCACCACCTCGATCCAGGCCGTGGGGCCCAAGCCTCCGCTCTTCGACTACGCCATGACCAAGGCTGCGCAGGTGGCCTTCATCGAATCCATCGCCGCTGAGCTCGCAGAGATGGGGATCCGCGTCAACGGGGTGGCCCCGGGACCGATCTGGACCCCGCTGATACCGGCTACCGGCTTCGGCGAGGAGGCCGTGGAGCAGTTCGGGCAGGACACTCCTCTGGGTCGGCCCGGTCAGCCGGCCGAGCTGGCCGGCGCCTATGTATACCTGGCCAGCGAGGAGGCCTCCTATGTCTCCGGCTCGGTCATCCCGGTCACCGGGGGCAAGGGCTTCTGAGCCCAGGTGCACGCCCCCCAGAGACACACGTGGAAGGAGGAGACCATGGCCGACTCGGTGAAGGATAAGGAGCTCTACGAGAAGCTGCGCGAGGAGGGAAGCTCCAAGGAGAAAGCCGCGCGTATCGCCAACTCGGCCGCCGATGAGGGTCTCAGCGCCCAGGGTGAGAAGGGCGGGCAGGCGGAGAACTTCGAGCACCGCACAGTCGAGCAGCTCAAGGACCGGGCCAAGGAGCTGGGCATCACGGGCTACTCCGATATGAACAAGGACGAACTCATCGCCGCGCTGCGTCGTCACTGACCTTGTCGCCCCGTCAGGAGACACCAGGCGATGAGATGATGGGCAGATGACCTCATATGCGCTCATGGCCGGCTGCGGAGACCTTGGAACCGCAGCCGGCCTTCGTCTGCACGACCGCGGCTGGCAGGTCACCGGACTGCGGCGCAGCCCCGCTTCCTCCTCTGCCTTCCGCATGATCCCCATGGACCTGACCCGACCGGAGGTGCAGCAGCAGCTGAGCGCCGAACAGCTCACCCCGGATGCCGTGGTGGTGGCGCTGACTGCCGACGGTCGCAGTGCCGCCGACTATGAGAGGACCTATCGCAGAGGCCTGCAGGGACTCGGCCGGCTTCTGGGCGATCATCAGCCCCGGCTGATCTTCGTCTCCTCCACCAGCGTGATCGGGCCCTATGACGGGCAATCCGTCACGGAACAGACTCCGCCGGCACCGGCCACGCCGACGGCAGAGATGCTTCTGGCCGCCGAGCAGGATGCCCGCGAGATCTTCGAGGACCTCATCGTCCTCCGCCCGGCCGGGATCTATGGGCCGGGACGCCGTCGCACCATCGAACGGATCAGGCGCGGTGACCCGCTGGATCACTCTCAGATGACCAATCGGATCCACCGGGATGACCTCGCCGACCTCGTGGCGGACCTGGTGGCTGCTGCACAGCCGCCGCAATTGTTGCATGCTGCCGACGGCTCCCCCACTCCTCAGGGAGAGGTGGCGGGCTTCATCGCCGAGCGTCTCTCAGTGCCTGTTCCGCCGGACAGCGGCGACGGCAGGCCCCGCGGCAAGCGCATCGAGACCGCAGAGCTGGATCGGTTCCGAAACGGCCTCTCAGAGAGCCGACCGCTGCGATGGCCCAGCTTCCGCGAGGGCTACGCCAGCCTTCTGGACGAGCAACACTCTCAGCGGTGAGGCAGCGGGTTCAGATGGCTCACCGCCAGCTCTCCCCCGCGTGTGTCCAGGTAGTACAGCTGCGCGACCACAGGTTCATCTGAGGTGATCACCAGGCCGTAGGCGGTGTCCAGCAGGACAGCCTGCGGATCGATCAGATCGTTGATCCGCTGGTGCTTGACCCGCTGGGCCTCCACCAGGACCTCATAGGGGCCCACGGGGTCGGCGTCGTCGTAGTAGAAGGTGAGGTTCACACAGGCCTGCGTCTCTGCGGTGTTGAGCAGGCACAGAGTGTTCCTCGAGGTGAACTCGGGCTCATGGCCTGTGCTGTCGCTGGGTGCGAATCCCGCGGAGAACACCCAAGTGGTGCGTCCCAGAGCAGTGCCTCTCATCTCTCCTCCTCGCCGAAGAGTTCGCGCAGATAGTCGTTCATGAAGATGTCATCGGGGTCCACCGAGCGGCGGATGTCTTGGAACTGCGTCCACTCCGGATAGAGCATGCGCAGCTGCGGCGCCTTCAGCGAATGCTTCTTGCCCCAGTGCGGACGCCCGCGGAAGCGGCGGAACAGCGGCTCCAGATCGTCGAAGTACTCGGCGAAGGACAGCGTATTGTTCTGCAGCAGCGCGACAGTCAGCGTCTCCCGGCGCTGCGCAGTGGAGATCATCGCCTCATCGGGTGCGATGGTCCGGACCAGCACACGCCAGCCCACCCGCGCCCGGTGCACGCTGCGGATCCGCTCCCTGACCTCCCGGAAGGCCTCCAGCGAGGTGTCCATGGGCAGCATGTACTCCATCTCTTCGAACTTCAGATGCCGGTCGTTCGGGATGACCTCATAGTTGGGCCCGATGAGATCCTCCTTCAGCTCACCCGGCGGCACCAGGTCCGGCTCATCCCCCGGCTTGTTGAGCATCCTGACCTGAGCCATATCGCTGCGCGGATACCAGTAGAAGTCCACGCTGCGATTGCTGCGGACCAGCTCCTCGAAGTTCTCCAGCACCCAGTCGATATGGGTCATCCAGTTCTGCCGGTGCAGCGCATGGGCCTCCTCCAGACGCAGCGTCACCGAGGTCAGGATGCCCAGAGCGCCCAGGGAGACCTGAGCGGCGCGCAGCAGCGGGTCCGACTCATCCCGGCCGGCGTCCACGCCGAAGCTGACCACCTTGCCCTCGCCGGTGACCAGCCGACCGCCGATCATCGTGGAGGACAGGTTCCCCAGACTGATTCCGCTGCCGTGGGTGGCCGTGCACAGGGCTCCGGCGATGGCCTGATAGTCCACATCGCCCAGGTTCTCCATGGCCAGACCGTGCCGCTCCAGCTCCGCGCCGAGATCGCGCAGCCCCGTGCCGGGAAGAACCCTGGCCCAGCCCTGCTGGGGCTCGGCCTCCACGACGCCGACCATCCGGTCCAGCGAGACCAGCACGTCCTCTGTGCTCATCAGCGGTGTGGAGGAGTGTCCTGAACCGATCGGCCGCACTCCCCTGCCTCGACGTCGGGCCTGCCGGACCAGGCGGACCACCTCACGTTCGGAGGCCGGCCGCTTCAGCTTCTGTGGGGTGAAGCTGATGCTCCCGGACCAGTTCTCCACGCTGCTCTGCGCCATCGGCACCTCGTCTCCAACAGGTCGGTTCTCTTCGGGAGGACAGCGGCGGCAGAGAAGACCGATCCTCTCTGCCGCCGCTGGGTGTTCAGGTGGCTGAGTCTGTTCAGCGCGTGTATTCCAGCGATCCGAGACCCTCCAGGACCTGCTCGGCGGTGACCTGGTGGTTCACCACCGAGGAGGTCCAGTCGCCCCACTGGGACTTGTCCAGCACATCGCCGTTGCTGCCCAGGTTCTCCAGGCGTTTCTTCTCCTCATCGGTGAAGCTCTGCGTGGGAAGCGGCTGAAGATGCCTCACATCCTCCGCCGTCTTGCCGATGTACTCGCCCACACGACTGCCGTAGTCGTCGTGGATCATGAACAGGTGCCACAGGAAGCGCTCCTGGACCTGCGGGGCGGCCTCCTGGATCATGCCGCCCAGCTCCGCCACCAGATGGTCGCGCTCCCAGTCGTTCATCGTGCAGTACCCGCCCACGGCCGTGCAGATAGTCGTTGGTGCGCTCCAGGTCGGCCGGGCCGAGCTGTCCGTTGATCTCTGGCGGAGTGTTGGGCTTCTTCTCCGCCTCCTCGAGTCCCCCGGTGATGGAGGGCTCATAGTTCACGTGCGGGTTCTGCCCCGGCGCCAGGTCCGTGCCGAAGGACATCAGGCCGCCGCGCTGGTGGGTGTTGGGACCACCCTTCAGCCCCTTGGGCGAGTTCACCGGCAGCTGCAGGTAGTTCGGTCCCACGCGGTAGCGCTGGGTGTCCGAGTAGCTGAACGTACGGCCCACCAGCATCTTGTCATCGGAGAAGTCCAGGCCGTCCACCAGCACGCCGGTGCCCATGGCGATCTGCTCGTTCTCATTATGGTGGTCATCCACATTCCGGTTCAGCGTCATCGTGCCCACATGGTGCAGCGGGAACTGATCCTCCGGCCAGATCTTGGTGTCGTCCAGCGGGTCCCAGTCCAGCTCGGCATGGTCGTGGTCCTCCATGATCTGCACGTAGAAGTCCCACTGCGGGTACTCCCCGCGCTCGATGGCGTCGAACAGGTCACGCGTGGCGTGGCCGGTGTCCTGGCCCTGCACCTTGGCAGCCTCATCAGCGGACAGCGAGGCCACACCGGCGCGCGGATGCCAGTGGTACTTCACCAGCACCGTGTCACCCTCAGCGTTGACCATCTTGTAGGTGTTGACCCCGAACCCCTCCATATGGCGGTAGGTGGCGGGGATGCCGCGCGGGCTGAACAGGTGGGTCAGCATATGCATGGACTCCGGCGTCTGCGACATGAAGTCAAGGATCCGCGCCGGCTCCTGGCGGAAGGAGATCGGGTCCGGCTTCAGCGAATGGATGACGTCGGGGAACTTGATGGCGTCGCGGATGAAGAACACAGCGAGGTTGTTGCCGACCAGGTCCCAGTTGCCGTCCTCGGTGTAGAACTTCACGGCGAAGCCGCGCGGGTCGCGGGCCCCCTCGGAGGAGTCGCGGCCGCCGATCACCGTGGAGAATCGGATGGCCAGCGGCGTCCTTTTGCCGGCCTCGGAGAAGATCCGCGCTCGGGTGTACTTCGACGCCGGCTCATGCCCGATCTTTCCGGTGGCCTCGAACTCGCCGTAGGCCACGAAGCCGCGGGCATGGACCACGCGCTCCGGGATGCGCTCACGGTCGAAGTGGGAGATCTTCTCGAGGAAGTGATAGTTCTCCAGGGTCGCCGGACCGCGGGACCCGATGGTGCGCATGTTCTGGTTGTACTGGACAGGATGTCCCTGCCGGGTGGTCAGGATCTGTTCGTTGCTTGCCAACTTAAACACGTTCCTTTCCGCTTGGGGTGGACATTTCCGAGAGTAACAACGCTGGTCCGCAGTGACGAGAGGTCTTCTGCCGTCCTGGCAGCGGCTGCTCAGCTCTGTCGCTGGGGCTCGAAGGTCTCCTCGTCCCGGCGGAAGGCCCGCTCTGCTGCGTAGCTGTGCACCTCGTCCAGCGTCTCGCGCTGCTGCTGGGCCGCCTCTGCCAGCTCCTGGAAGACGGCGGGTGCCACGCCCAGTGCCTCGGCATGCTGCTCCATGGTCTTCCAGCCGTGCATCTTGCCCGTCACTGCTGCGATCATCAGCTCCGCCTCCAGGACCATGCGCAGCGGTGACCGGCCGAAGGGGCCGCGGGCATTGGGCTTGAGCCGCCCCAGCTTCTCCCCTGTCCAGGTCAGGGCGGCCGAGAGCGACGGACGCGGGAAGCCCTGCCGCTTCATCAGCTCCTGCAGGAAGGCATGTTCGGAGCGGATGGTCTCGGCCACAGCGGAGACCTGCGGGTAGATCGGGGTGTCCTCGAAGCTTTCGGCCATCATGCTGATCCGGTCCAGCCCAGCGGTGGCTCCGGCCAGATGATCGGCCATGTACTGACGCAGCAGCAGAGCGTCCACTCGCTCCGGCAGACGGTTCTCCGGCCAGGGCAGCTGATCGGCATGGGCCGGATGGGCGCTGCGCGGCCTCAACGGCGCTGAACCGGTCCCCTCCCCCGCTGCCATGCCGAGGACCAGCTCCTCCAGGGCCTGGGCAGCTGTCCTGTGCGGAGTCCATTCCAGCTCTCGGGCCGCCCGGGAGCTGTCCATGACGGGCACTCGGTGAGCCATATCCAGCCAGCCCTCGTCCATCGGCACGACGCCGGCCCGATGGGCCGCGCGCAGCAGCGGACGTAAGGCGGAGCCTGGGACGCCGATGCTGCGTCCCCGCCCGATCGTCTCAGCGATCAACTGGCCGGTCAGAAGGTCATCGGCACAGATGTTGAAGGCACCATGGGCTCTGCGGACCACAGCGCGGAGGAAGGCCTCGGCCACATCATCAGCATGCACCGCCTGGACACGCATGCCCTGCGGAAGCGGCAGCACAGGCGGGCGGAAGGAGCTGAGCACCTGCACCGGGGCCCAGCGACCGGCGAAGTAGCGTTGGATCTCCGCTCCGGCCGAGCCCTGGAAGATCAGTCCGGGCCGCAGACGTGCCAGCGCGATCTGCGGGTGAGCGCGGGAGAATTCGTCCAGGATCCGTTCCTGGGCTGCTTTGTCCACACTGTAGTGGGAAGTCGGGATCCCCTCAGTGGGCCAGTCCTCGCTGCGCGGCCGATCATCGGCCACCGGCGAATAGGCGCCCACGGAGGAGGCCACTGCGATATGTGCGACGCCAGCCTTCTCGGCGGCCTCCAACACATGACGGGTCCCCTCCACATTGACCCTGCGCAGCAGATCACGCTCCGTATTGGGCTGGATGAGCCAGGCCAGGTGGATCACCGAATCGACCTCGGCGAAAGCCTCGGCCAGGGCGGCGCGGGACTCCTCGAACTGGATGTCGGCGCTGAGCCATTCCGCACCGCTGTAGGGGGCGGCGTCGGCGTCGGGAAGTCTGCGGGCGATCCCCAGCACAGAGCTGATCTCCTGGGCAGACTGAAGCCGCTTCAGCACAGCGGTGCCGAGATTTCCGGTGGCACCGACGACGGCGACGCGCATAGACCCTCACTTCCTTTCAAGCACTCATCGCAGAACTCTCGACCTCGTGGGTCACAGACCATCACAGGGGTGCTCAGGTGCTCAAGGGTCGCCCGCCTGAGGGGCGCCTGACCGGGCGTCAGGGGGCAGGACGGTCAGGACTGCGCGACGGCGGCGCGGGCCTGCAGCTCACGGGGCAGCTGCGAGGCGTAGATGGTCTCGAAGATGGGGACGTCCACGCCGAGTTCGCGTGCGTGGGCCACCACTGCTCCGATCTGTTCCCGCAGCTCAGAGGGACGGCCTGCGGCCAGGTCGCGCTGCAGAGAGGCTGTGGTGGATTCCCCGAACTTCTGGGTGTAGGTGCCCATCAGGTCCTCCAGATCCTGCTCCTGGAGGGTGGCACCCCGGGTGTTGCCCACGTTGAAGACCTCGAGCATCGCGTTGCGGACCAGCGCCTTGGTCTGCGGGACGGCACGGGTGATGCCCACCGGCGCGCCGGAGAGGGCGCCGACTCCCCCGTAGGAGGCCACCAGGGCCAGCTTCTTCCACACGGCGGTGAGGATGTCCTCGTTCCGCTGGGCCAGGATGCCCGCCCGGCGCAGTGCCGTGGTCAGCTGCTGGGCGTACACCCCCGCGTCACTCTGATCGGCGGAGGGCTCCCAGGGGCCCAGCACCAGATGCGCCTCCGCGCCGGTCAGAGCCACGGCCAGCGGTCCGGTGCGTTCGGTGATGACCACTGCGGTGCCGGCCAGGACGCGGTCCGCCGGTACATGCTGTGCCGCCTGGGCGGGAGCGTCGACTCCGTTCTGGATGGTCAGCAGCCGCCCCTCCTCTCCCAGCACGGGGGCCGTCTCGGCGGCGGCCTCGGCCACCTGCCAGGCCTTTGTGGTGATGACCGCCAGATCATAGGTCTCGGAGTCGGGGTCCAGCTCGGCGATCACCTTCACACCGCTGATCTGCTGAGACTCGTCCCCATTGGTCACGGTGATGGGGACTCCGGACTCGGCCCGCTCCAGAGGTGCGCCGCGTGCCTTGAGGGAGACGCTGTGTCCTGCCTGTGAGAGCCGGGCGCTGAGATAGAGGCCCATGGCTCCTGCGCCGTAGATCAGAATCCGCATGGTGCCAGTACATCACGGCGGAGAATCCGTGTGGAGAATTCTGCGCAGACGACGAAGGTCCGACCCATTGTTGGATCGGACCTTCGCTGCTCTGTGGAGCATATCGGACTCGAACCGATGACCTTCTGTATGCCATACAGACGCGCTACCAGCTGCGCCAATGCCCCGTATTCTTTTCTCTCCGTTTCCCCGGATCCCTCCGCGGCAACCCTTATACTCTAATCCACCTCTGAAGCATCATGCAAATCGAGGTCGACACGATCCACATCTGCGTAGAGACGGTCCAGTCCGTAGAGGGTCCGCTCCTCCTCATGCTGGACGTGGATCACCATATGACCGTAGTCCAGGAGCACCCAGGTGCCGGAGTCACGGCCCTCACGACGCAGTGGAGCGGAGGCGTGCTCCTGCTTCAGCTGGACTTCGATGGCGTCCACGATCGCGTTGATCTGCCGGTCCGAGGGCGCAGAGCAGATGAGGAAGGCATCGGTGATTCCGATGCGCTCCCCCACGTCCAGGCCGACGATATCGGTGGCAAGTTTGTCGGATGCGGCCGCAGCTGCGGTCCGGAGCTCTGCGAGAACAGTCTGTGAGATAGCCATGTCCTCTCCAGCTTAGATCACGACGAAGAGGATGATGCCCACAGCGACCGCCAACAGCACTGCGAGAATGATCACCAACCAGAGCAGCATGCTCTGACGGTTCGCCTGGCGCGAGGAGTGTTCGACGATCTCGTCCAGCTCCAGACCGTGGGCACCGCGAGCCTGGACAGGCTCGATCTCACCGGTGGCCAGGGGATCCTCGTCCGCATCCTGATCGGACTCGGCATGAGCGCGCAACGCCTTGCGGGTGATGACCTCGGACTCAGGACGCTGGCGACGCTTGCGGCGACGCTCCTCGCGCTCAGCGTCTTCGCGCTCCTCCTGCTCCTTGCGCAGACGCTCCTGGTTGGCCTGCATGGCCATCGCGGCCATGGCCTGCTGCTTCTTCAGCAGCTCGGGGTCCACACGGTGCGGGTCGTCATCCTCGGCGACCTGCTGGTTGAGCTCCTCGAGCTCGCGCAGCTTGTCATCGTCGAGCACATCGAGGGAGTCGGTCTCACGCAGCAGCCGGCGGGCACGGCGAGAGGCCGGAACGGGGGCCTCCTCATCGTCCGGGTCGTCCAGGTCCTCGACGAGGTCAGGGTCATCCTCACCCTCGAGGTCCACGACGTCGTCGGGATCCGCTGCGAGGTCCTGATCGGCCTCGGCGGCCTTCTGCCCGTCCTGCTCCTCAGCGTCCACCGGCTCGGAATCGGCCAGTACCCTCTCTGCGGCGTCCTGCGTCTCCTCGGACTCCTCGCCCTCGGATTCGATCCTCACCGCATCGAGGAGGGAGGTCTGCTCATCGGGGGGCTCGGCCACGTCATCGGAGAGGTCCTCGGCAGAAGCCTGCTGCTCGGAGTCTTCCTCCTCATCCAGGACGGTCTCGTCCTCGACTGTCTCAGCCGTATCCTCAGCGGCCTCATCCTGGAGGAGGGAATCCTCATCCACACCCTCCTCAACGGCTGACTCCTCAGACTCCTCGTCCTCAGCCGCGTCCTCATCGGTGATGGCCGGGATCTCGGCATCGGTCCGGTCCTCCGGCGGAGGCGGAAGCTTGACGGCACCCTGCTCGGCGTCGTCGGAGTGCTCCTGATCCTCGTCAGCGGCATCCTCCGGAGCCTCGCCCTCAGCAGTCTCATCCTCAGCGGCCAGCTCGGCCTCGCGGCGCCGGCGCAGCTCTTTGCGGGAGACGGGCAGATACCGGGCGCGGAGATCCTCTCCCCCGCCGCCATCCTGCTCGGTGGTATCTGCGCTCATGATGTGGCCTCCTCCGGACTGTGAAGGGTCCGTGATTCGTCTGTCTGCTCCATCGTATGCATGCCCAGAGCGGGGCCGGCGTCACCGAAGCCGCGTGTGGCCGAATCCGACTGGTAGAGCCGATGCTTGTTGATGTACTGCACGACGCCGTCGGGCACCAGGTACCAGACCGGCTTGCCGTCCTCCACGCGCTGACGGCAGTCCGTGGAGGAGATGGCCATGGCGGGGATCTCCATCAGCGAGATCTGCTCGGTGCGCCCGAAGTCCTGGGAGACATAGCCCGGACGGGTCACCGAAACGAAGTGCGCCAGCTCCCACAACTCATCCACGTTCTTCCAGGACATGATCTGAGCCATGGCATCGGCGCCTGTGATGAAGAACAGCTCCGCCTGCGGGTACATCCTGCGGAAGTCGCGCAGCGTGTCGATCGTGTAGGTGGGGCCTCCACGATCGATATCCACCCTGGACACGGTGAAACGTGGATTCGAGGCCGTTGCGATCACGGTGAGCAGATACCGATGCTCGGCCGCGGTGACGCTGCGGGACGCCTTCTGCCAGGGTTCACCGGTGGGCACGAAGATCACTTCGTCGAGCCGGAACTCAGCGGCGACCTCACTCGCGGCCACGAGGTGGCCGTGGTGGATGGGGTCGAAGGTTCCGCCCATGATGCCCAGGCGGCGCGGGGACTTCTGAGCCAAGTGATTCAGTGATCCTCGTGAGCGCGGGCCGGCAGCTCCTTGCCCTTATTGGCGAAGGCGACAGTGACCAGGAGCATCATCACCAGGAGGATGAACATGATGATGCCGAACCACTTGGCCGGCATGAAGAGCTCAGTGTCCTGGTACATCTCAGAACCCAGCAGCATCGTGGCGAACGGCAGATTCAGCATGCCTCTCCCTTATCAGATGTCGAAGACGGTGAAGTTTCTTGGGACAAGTCTACGGGAAAGAGCCTCGGACGCATCTCAGGCGCGGGTCTGGCCCTCACCGCGCACCACCCATTTGGTGGTGGTCAGCTCGCCCATGCCCATCGGCCCACGGGCGTGGGTCTTCTGGGTGGAGATCCCGACCTCGGCGCCCAGGCCGAACTGGCCGCCGTCGGTGAAGCGTGTGGAGGCGTTGACGATCACGGCGGCGGCGTCGATCTCGGTGACGAAGCGGTCGGCGTTGGATACCGAATCGGTCACGATGGCCTCGGTGTGCCCGGTGCTCCAGCGGGAGATGTGCTCCATGGCCTCATCGAGCGACTCCACAATGCCGACAGCGATCTCCAGGTCCATGTACTCGGTGGCGAAGTCCTCCTCGGTGACCTCCGAGATGGTCCCGAACTGCTGGTCCTTGGCCGGGTCCTCCGGCTCCTCCGCAGGCAGCCACTCCTTGGCGCGCGGGTCCAGGTGCAGGTTCACCCCGGCCCGGTGGAGGCAGCGCAGCACCTCGCGGCCTGCCTCTTCCGCCTGGGAGTGGATCAGCAGCGTCTCGGCGGTGTTGCAGACGCTGGGCCGGTGGGTCTTCGCGTTGAGCGCGATCTCCCGGGCCTTCTCCGGATCTGCGGTGGCATCGATGAAGAGGTGCACATTGCCCTCGCCGGTCTCGATGACGGGGACACGGGCGTTCTGCACCACATGCTGGATGAGGTCACGGCCGCCGCGCGGGATGAGCACATCCACGGAGCCGCGCTGAGTCATCAGCTCCGTGGCGCCCTCGCGTCCGTAGGAGTCGATGGACTGCACCGCGTCCACCGGAGCGGCAGTGCTGTGCAGGGCCTCACGAATGATGGCCAGCAGCATCTCGTTGGTGCTCTGGGCCGCGGAGCCTCCGCGCAGGATGGCTGCGTTTCCCGACTTCAGCGCCAGGGCGGCGATGTCCACGGTCACGTTGGGCCGGGCCTCATAGATGACGCCCAGCACACCCAGCGGAACGCTGGTCTGGGTCAGCCGCAGACCGTTGGGCAGAGTGCGTCCCTGGATGACGCGACCGATGGGGTCATCCAGTGCGATGATCTCCTCCACGGCCTCGGCCAGCTTCTCGATGCGCTGCTCGTCCAGGGCCAGACGGTCCAGCAGAGCACGGCTGAGGCCGGATTCGCGCCCACGGTCCAGGTCCTCCCGATTGGCTGTCATCAGGGCCGAGACCGACTCGCGCAGCCCCGAGGCCACTGCGGCCAGCGTCCGGTCCTTCCGCTCCCGGTCCAGGCGGTTCAGCGCCCGAGAGGCGGAACGGGCCCGGTCGGAGACGGTGCGGATGTCTTCTGCGATCTCTGCCATATTCCTACCCTAACTCTGCTGGACGCGCACCAGGTCGTCGGTGTGGATGACCGGGCGCTCATAGTCATCGCCCAGGCTGCGGCCGAGCTCAGCAGTGCCGCGCCCGAGCATCTGGGGAAGCTCCTCGGAGGAGAAGGCGGTGAGCCCGCGGGCCCGCACGGTTCCGCCCGGATCTGCGATCTCCACCGGATCCGAGGCCTCGAAGTCCCCGGTGAGTCCGGTGATGCCGGCAGGCAGCAGGGAGCGGCGGTCCCGGACCACTGCGCGGACTGCTCCCTCATCGATGATGAGCCGGCCCTTCACATTGGCCAGATGCGCCAGCCAGGCCGACCGGGCCCCGCGGCGTCGGCCTTGGGCCTGGAAGTAGGTGCCCACCTCTTCCCCGCGGAAGAGCGCGCCGGCCTGTGCGGCAGAGGTCAACATGGCGGGGATGCCGTTGGTGGCGGTGATCCGCGCGGCCTCCACCTTGGTGACCATGCCCCCGGTGCCGACGCCGGCCTTGCCGCGCCGTCCCAGGGTGACGCCTTCCAGATCCTCATCACCGGTGACGGTGGCGACCGGGCGGCCGCCCTCATCCGGAGGGCCGTCGTAGAGCGCATCCACATCGGAGAGCAGCACCAGGCCGTCGGCGCGGATCAGATTGGCGGTCAGTGCGGCCAGGCGATCGTTGTCGCCGAAGCGGATCTCATGGGTGGCCACGGCGTCGTTCTCGTTGACCACCGGCACCGCACCCAGGCTCAGCAGCTTCTCCAGGGCGCGCAGCGCGTTGGTGTACTGGGTGCGCCGGATCAGGTCCTCCACGGTCAGCAGCACCTGGGACACCGTGCTGCGGTAGGTGGAGAAGGCCCTGGAGTAGTGCGAGAGCAGCAGGCCCTGGCCCACAGCGGCGGCCGCCTGCTGGGTGGCCAGGTCATGCGGCCGGGTGCTCAGCCCCAGCGGGGCCAGGCCGGCGGCGATGGCGCCGGAGGAGACCAACACGATCTCCGTCCCCCGGCTCTGCAGGATCTGCAGGTCATCGACCAGCGCGTTCAGCGCCGCCACGGAGATCCCGCCGTCCAGCGTGGTCAGCGAGGAGGACCCCACTTTGATGACCAGGCGACGGGCCTGGGAGATGTCCTGGCGCGAAGAGATCACCGACTGGGTCAGCCGGGGCGTGCTCATCGCTCGTCCTCGGCGTCGGGCCGGATGTATTGCACCTGTGTCTCTCCCTCGTCCTCATAGCTCTGCTCGGCCTGATACTGAGCGTCCATCTCAGCGCGGGTGGCGGCCTTGGCGGCACGCCGGTCCAGCTGCTCCTGGCGCTTCTGCTCACGCGTGGGCCGGTGGTTCTCCTCGAAGCGCAGATCGGTGCCGCGCGGTCCGGCCAGGTGCTCGGCACCAGCGGCCATAGTGGGCTCCCATTCGAAGACGACGCCGTCCCTGTCCGAGCCGATCAGCACCGCATCGCCGGGCTTGGCGCCCCGGGCGAAGAGCTCGTCCTCGATGCCGATCTTCGCCAGACGGTCGGCCAGGTAGCCCACGGCCTCGTCGTTGTGGAAGTCGGTCTGCTGGATCCAGCGCTCCGGCTTGGCGCCGCGGACGCGCCACAGCGGCTCCCCGTTCTGCTCCTCGGGGGTCACGGTGAAGCTCTTCTGGTTCACCGCCTTGGGACGCACGGTGACCTGCACCGGTGCGACCTCGACCTCACGCTGGGCGCGGGCCTCGTCCACCAGCTCAGCCATGGCGAAGCCCAGAGCCCGCAGGCCCTCGCGGTTCAGCGCGGAGATGTCGAAGACCCGGTAGCCGCGGAACTCGAGCTCGCTGCGGACCATCTCCGCCATCTCGGCGCCGTCCTGCAGATCGGTCTTGTTCAGCGCCACCAGGCGGGGGCGCTCGTTGAGCGGCACGGCGTTCGCGGAGTCATCGGAGGATCCGCCGGTGCCCTCGATGGAATCCGGATCATAGGCGGCGAGCTCGGCCTCGATGGCCTCCAGGTCGCCGATGGGATCACGGTCGGTCTCCAGGGAGGCACAGTCCAGGACGTGGACCAAGGCGGCGCAGCGCTCCACATGGCGCAGGAACTCGTGACCGAGCCCCCTGCCCTGGGCGGCGCCGGGGATGAGCCCGGGGACATCGGCCACGGTGAAGCGCGTCTCCCCCGCCTCCACCACGCCCAGATTGGGCACCAGAGTGGTGAACGGGTAGTCGGCGATCTTGGGCCGAGCCGCGCTCATCGCAGCGATCAGGCTGGACTTGCCCGCCGAGGGGAAGCCCACCAATGCGATATCGGCCACCGACTTGACTTCGAGGACGACGTCGCGCTCCTCGCCGGGGGTGCCCAGCAGGGCGAAGCCGGGGGCTTTGCGCTTCTTCGAGGCCAGTGCGGCGTTGCCCAGTCCGCCCTGACCACCTTCGGCCACGGTGAAGCGGGCGCCGACGCCGACCAGGTCGGCCAGCACATTGCCCTCACGGTCCTTGACCACAGTGCCCTCGGGGACGGGGAGCTCCAGAGTCTTGCCCTGATGGCCGTGGCGCAGATCGCCTTGGCCCACTCCCCCGTTCTCGGCGCTGCGGTGCGGACGGTGGTGATAGTCGAGCAGCGTGGTGGTCTGTGCGCTGACCACCAGCTCCACCGAGCCGCCGTCGCCGCCGTTGGCGCCGTCGGGGCCGCCCAGCGGCTTGAACTTCTCGCGGTGCACGGAGACGCAGCCGTTGCCTCCCTGGCCGCCGGCCACGTGAAGCACCACGCGGTCCACGAAATGTGCCATGACTGCTCTCCTCGCTGCCGGTGTGCTTCACCGGCTGTTAAGACAGAACAAGGGTGGACCCGATGACGGGCCCACCCTTGACTCTACGTGTCAGATCGTCTGTGCAGGCCTGTTCAGGCTGCTGGGACGATGTTCACGACCTTGCGGCCGCGACGGTTGCCGAACTCGACGGCACCGTCGGCGAGGGCGAAGAGCGTGTCATCGCCGCCGCGTCCGACATTGGTGCCGGGGTGGAACTTGGTGCCGCGCTGGCGGATCAGGATCTCGCCTGCGTTGACGTTCTGGCCGCCGAAGCGCTTCACGCCGAGGCGCTGTGCGTTGGAGTCGCGGCCGTTGCGAGTGGAGCTCGCACCCTTCTTATGTGCCATAGGTCTGCCTGCCTCTCAGGATGATGGACGGGAATTCTGCGGAAAGTCTGCCGGTCGGCAGAAGATCAGCCGACGGAGGTGATCTTCACCCGGGTCAGCTCAGAACGGTGACCCTGGCGCTTCTGGTAGCCGGTCTTGTTCTTGTACTTGTGAATGACGACCTTCTTGCCGCGGACGTCCTCCAGAACCTCAGCCTCGACCTTGACCTTGGCCAGCTCCTCGGCTCCGGTGGTGACCTTGTCCCCGTCCACCAGCATCACTGCCGGCAGCTCAATGGTGCTGCCTGCCTCGGCGGGGACGCGGTCAAGGGTCACGAGGTCTCCGACGGAAACCTTCTCCTGGCGGCCGCCTGCGCGGACAATCGCGTACACCACTTGGGACTCACTTCTCTCGATGAATAAAACGGACATAATTCATGCACCTGTGAAAGCGCATGGAAGACATGACGGTGCCGATGACACCAGGGATCTACTGTACGGCAAATCCCCTCCCCCGGCAAGCGATGGCGCGCCGCAAGCGTGTTGCGACCAACGCCGTCGCCGCCCGGGGACGTATTCAGCTGTTGTTCGGGGAGGAGATGTCTTCGGCCTTCACACCGACGCCGAACATCATCGGCTCAGCGGCAGGCTTCTCCTCCTGCTTCTTCTGCTCGCCCGTCGCGGCCTGAGCCGAGGTGGACGAGAAGGTCTTGGCCGGTCCGGAGAGCGCCGCCGAGACCTGCTGGACCTCTCCCCCTGCACCCTGGGAGGAGCCGGCCGCACGGCGTCGGCGTGCTGGCCGTGCCGCAGTCGCCTGGGCCTTGGGGGTGCGGGAGTCCAGGGCCTGGTCCAAGGAGTCCAGAGAGACCTTCTCCTCAGACTGCTCCGACTGGGCCTGCTGATCTTTGGGGGCCTTCTTCCGGCCGGAGCCGGAGCCCTTCTTCTCGCCGCGTGGAACAGGGACCTCTTCCCCACCGATGGTCAGCACAGGCTGATCCACGGCCGATGATCCCTGGTCCTTCTGCGGCGCCGAGCCCTGCTGATCCTGGGGGCCGGACTTCTTCTGCGAACCATGCTTCTGCCCGGAGCCCCTCTTGGAGCCGGACCGCTGTTTCTGGCCGCCTTCCTGCTGGCCGGATCCCTGCTGAGCCGAACCCCGCTCGGCGGAGTCCTGATCCGCGTCCTGCTTGCCGGTGGTGGCCGCAGCCACCTGGGCGAGTGCCTGACGGGCCTTCTCCGCCTTCTCCTTGGACTGCTCGGCCGAGGAGTCGTTGGAGGTGGCGTTGGATCCGTTCTCCGCATTGCCGGCACCGCCGCGGCCTCCCTTGGACTTGCGGCGCTTCTTGGAGCTGCGGCCGCTCTGCTGCTCTCCGTGGGAGTTGTAGGCCGGGCGGTGCTCGATGGGCTCCTCATGGGTGATGATCCCGCGGCCGGCGCAGTGCTCACAGTTCTCCGAGAAGACCTCGAGCAGGCCGGTTCCCATGCGCTTGCGCGTCATCTGGACCAGGCCCAGGGAGGTCACCTCGGCCACTTGGTGCTTGGTGCGGTCGCGGCCGAGGCATTCGACCAGACGGCGCAGCACCAGGTCCCGGTTGGACTCCAGGACCATATCGATGAAGTCGATGACGATGATGCCGCCGATGTCTCGCAGCCGCAGCTGACGGACGATCTCCTCGGCAGCCTCCAGGTTGTTCCGGGTGACCGTCTCCTCGAGGTTTCCGCCGGAGCCGGTGAACTTGCCGGTGTTCACGTCCACCACGGTCATCGCCTCGGTGCGGTCGAAGACCAGCGAACCGCCGGAGGGAAGCTTCACGTTCCGGTCCAGCGCCTTGTTCAGCTGCTCGTCGATGCGGTGGTGGGCGAAGATGTCGCCGTCGCCGGGCTGGCCGTCCTGCGGGGTCTCCCACTTGGTGAGCCGGTCCAGCAGATGCGGGGCGACGTAGGTGACATAGGCCTCCACGTTGTCCCAGGTCTCATCGCCCTGGATCTCCATGGAGGAGAAGTCCTCGTTGAAGACGTCGCGGACCACCTTGATGGTCAGATCAGGCTCGGAGTAGAGCAGCTCGGGCGGCAGCACCTTCCGGTCCTGCTCCTGCTCCTGGATGGACTCCCAGAGGGCGCGCAGCCGGTTGATGTCATTGGTGAGCTCCTCCTCAGAAGCGCCCTCGGCCGCAGTGCGCACGATGACGCCGGCATCCTCGGGCATATGCTCCTTGAGGATCTTCTTCAGGCGGGAACGCTCAGTGTCCGGAAGCTTCCGGGAGATTCCGGTCATCGTTCCGCCGGGGACGAAGACCAGGTAGCGGCCGGGCAGGGAGACCTGGCTGGTCAGCCGTGCACCCTTATGACCCACCGGATCCTTGGTCACCTGGACCAGCACCGGGTCCCCGGACTTCAGCGCGTTCTCGATCTTGCGGGGCCTGCCGCCCAGGTTCGCCGCGGACCAGTCGACCTCACCGGCGTAGAGCACGGCGTTGCGGCCGCGTCCGATGTCCACGAAGGCGGCCTCCATGGAGGGCAACACGTTCTGGACCTTGCCCAGGTACACGTTGCCGATCAGCGAGTCCTGCGTGGTGTTGGAGACGTAGTGCTCGGCCAGGACGCCGTCCTCGAGCACGCCGATCTGGATCCGCTGGCCGCGCTGGCGCACGATCATCTTGCGGTCCACCGATTCCCGGCGTGCCAGGAACTCGGCCTCCGTGATGACCTGGCGCTTGCGGCCGCCCTCGCGGGAGGCGCGGCGACGCTGTCGCTTGGCTTCCAGACGGGTGGAGCCCTTCAGGCTGGTGACTTTGTCCGGAGCGTCGGACTCGGCGGCCTCGCGGGGTGCACGCACACGGGTGACCGTGTGGGTGTCATCGCTCTCCTCCTCGAGCTCCATATCCACAGAGCCGCGACGACGACGGCGACGCTTGCGGATCACCTGCTCCTCATCGGCCTCGCCGGAAGAGCCCTTCTCCTGCTTCTGCCCGTCGGAGGAGCCGGAGTCTGCGCCCTCGGCCTCAGAGTCCTGGTCGGCATCGTCCTTCTGCTGGCCGTCCTGGTCCTGACGGTTCTTATTGCGGCCGCCGCGGCGGCGCTTGCGCCGGGGCCTGCGGCCTGAGTCGCCGTCCTGGCTCTGCTGGCCGGCGTCGTCCTGGGTGTCCTCAGCCTCGCCGGAGCTGTGCTCCTCGGGCTCCTCCTGCTGAGCAGGGCGCACCTTGACGGGCTCCACCGAATCCAGATCAGGGGCCTGGAACAGCGGGGTGAAGACGTCGGTGCCTGACGACTGGGGTGTGGGGGTGTCGGTCATGTATGCAATTGCTCCTGCCGTCTCCGGCGGTGCCACACTCACCAGCTGGCGGAGGCGACGATTCTCTCGTGCCGCCGGCCGCGTTGCCCCGTGCTCTCACCACGGGTGCGGCCTTCGAACTGCCTGCGTTGTCTCTTAAAAACCTTGTCTCCTCAGCTCTGCCGGGACTCACCGGGCGCTGCCCCGCTATCTGGGCGCGCTCTGCACGGCTGTCCGGCCGTCCGCCATCACTGGTTGTGGTGCCGCGTGTTCTCCGCGGCGACTCGACGGAATATCAAAGCCTTCTCGATAAGCGGGTGTGGTCCGCATCTCGATAGGAACCAGTATCGCACACCTGCCCCGGCCCGCTGTCATCCGGGCGTGGGCCAGCGCTTAGCTGGAACCGAGCACAGAGGCGTAGAATCGCAGTATGGCAGTTGAGACCACGCCGGGCGTGTCGGAGGGCACCCCCGAGGAGCCGCAGGTCGGCGCCGGAGGCACCGCTGAGCAGACCGACCTCCCCCATGTCGCGCGCGACCGAGGCCTGGGCCTGTGGCTGGTGATCACCGGACTGGTGGCCGCCGCGGCCAGCTTCCTGCTGCTCTATGAGCGCATCCAGCTCTGGCAGGACAACAGCCACTCCACCGCCTGCGACATCAGCCCCTGGGTCTCCTGCGGTCAGGTCATGGAGTCATGGCAGGCCTCCACCTTCGGCTTCCCGAACATCTTCATCGGCGTGGTGGGCTTCCCGCTGATCATCGCCATCGGCGTCGGGCTGCTCGGCCGGCTGTCCCTGCCGCGCTGGTACTGGGTGGGCCTGCAGACCGGCGTGCTCTTCGCCCTGGGCTTCTGCATCTGGCTCTGGTCCCAAGCGGTCTACGTGATCGGCGCGCTATGCCCCTATTGCATGGTGGTGTGGGCGGCGGTGATCCCGATGGCCGCGGCCGTGACAGCACGCAACATCATCCACGGGGTCATCCCTGCCGGTGAGGGTCTGCAGCGCGCAGCCCGCGAATGGTGGTGGGTGGCCGCGCTGCTGCTCTACCTGGCCGTGGCGGCCAGCATCATCGTGATGTTCCCCCAGATCCTGGCCTTCTGATCTGATCTGGGTTTTCCCACCAGCTCCTCTGCTCGTCCTCTGACCTGGACGTTTCGCTAGCCGACCTAGCCGAACAGCATCTGTTCAGGCGTGGGGCCGACTGCCAGAATGAGGGTGCACCTACCTGTCTGCACACCTACTGAGGAGCTGCCATGTCACAGACCGTCAATGCTGTCGTGGTCAAGGAGAAGAATGCCCCGGCCGTCGTCGAGCAGATCGTCATCCCGGATCCCGGTCCGGGCGAAGTCGTGGTCGACGTCCTGACCTGCGGCGTCTGCCAGACCGATCAGCACTTCCAGCAGGGCGAGGTGGGAGACGACTTCCCCTATCTGCTGGGCCACGAGGCCACTGCACGGGTCTCCGAGATCGGTGAGGGCGTGACCAACGTCAAGGTCGGCGACAAGGTCATCCTGAACTGGCGCGCCGTCTGCGGCGAATGCCGGGCCTGCAAGAAGGGCGACCTGAAGTACTGCTTCAGCACCCACAACGCCGACCAGCCCATGACGCTGACCGACGGCACCGAGCTCGAGGCCGCTCTGGGCATCGGCGCCTTCGCGGAGAAGACTCTGGTCCACTCCGGCCAGTGCACCGTCATCGACGACGTCGAAGACACCTCCAACGCTGCGGTGGGCCTGCTGGGCTGCGGAGTGATGGCCGGCATCGGCGCTGCCATCAACACCGGTGAGGTCAATCGCGGCGAGTCCGTGGCTGTCATCGGCGCAGGCGGTGTGGGCACTGCGGCCATCGCCGGAGCCAAGCTCGCCGGCGCAACCACGATCATCGCCGTGGACCTCGACCCGCGGAAGCTTCAGAAGGCCGACGAGCTGGGCGCCACCCACACGGTCAACTCCAAGGAGACCGACGCCGTGGAGGCCATCAGAGAGCTGACCGGCGGCTTCGGGGCCGATGTGGTCATCGACGCCGTGGGCATCCCGGCCACCTATAAGCAGGCGTTCTACGCCCGCGATCTGGCCGGCCGCGTGGTGTTGGTCGGCGTTCCGGACCCCTCGCTGACCCTGGAGCTGCCGTTGCAGGACCTGTTCAGCCGCGGCGGCTCCCTGAAGTCCTCCTGGTACGGCGATTGCCTGCCCTCCCGCGACTTCCCCATGCTGGTGGACCTCTACCAGCAGGGGCGTCTGGACCTGGATGCCTTCGTCACCGAGCGCATCACCCTGGACAAGGTCCAGGAAGGCTTCGACACCATGAACCGTGGCGAGGTGCTGCGGTCCGTGGTGGAGATCAAGTCCTGAACCCCGTCACCCCGCTGGAACATCGGCGAAAGGATTGAGGAGCACAGCATGAACGCACGCATCGAGCACCTGGAGACCTCCGGAACCTTCTCCCTGGACGGCGAGACCCATCAGGTGGACAACAACATCTGGATCGTCGGCGATGACCAGGAGGTCATCGTGATCGATCCCGCCCACGACGCCGAGGCCGTAGAGAAGGCGGTGGGCGGCCGCACAGTGGCCGCCATCCTGCTGACCCACGCCCATGACGACCACATCGGTCAGGTCAGGGATGTCCAGGCCCGGATCGGCGGCGAGATCCACCTGAACTGGGAGGACAAGGTCCTCTGGGAGCAGGTCTACGCCGACTCCGAGCCAGATGTGAAGATCGCCGACGGCGACACCTTCACCGTGGCAGGGACCACTCTGAAAGCCCTGCACACCCCCGGCCACTCCCCCGGCTCCACCTGCTACTACGCAACAGACCTGGAAGGGGGCGTGGTCTTCGGCGGCGACACGCTGTTCAACGGCGGCCCCGGTGCGACCGGTCGCTCCTACAGCAGCTTTGAGACCATCGTGGAGTCCATCCGCACGGTGCTCTTCTCCCTGCCGGAGGAGACCACAGTGAAGACCGGGCACGGACCCTCCACCACTGTGGGCGCTGAGAAGCCCAACGTGGACGAGGCAGTGAAGAACAACAGCTGAGGCCTCAGCGTGACAGCGGCCCCGGGCGTGGTGATCCACGCCCGGGGCCGCTGTGCATCTGCGGCTGGAGATAACGCGCTCAGCCGGTGCGCCGCTTCAGCTTAGCAGGCCTGGTGTGCCAGGACGCAGCTCCCAGTGCTGCCGATAGGTCTCCACGATGGCCTGCTCCACCTCTGAGGTCTTCAGCCCGGGCAGAAGACCTGTGGCGGCCCCGGCGGTCAGCGGATCCCATTCCATGCCCAGGGCGGCATAGGCCTCGCTGAGCACACGGCGAATGGGGGCTCCGTCCTCGACCACCACTGAGGTGGAGAACAGCCAACCGGAGCCGACCTGACGCTGGGCGGTGCCCACCAGTTTGATGCGGACATCGGGCTGACCCGGCAGCACGGCATGCACCGAATGCTCTCCGTAGCAGTATTCCCCTGGGATCGGTCCCAGTTGGGCATCCAGTCCGCAGCGCTGCAGCACCTCGACGAAGAGCGCTCCGAACGCTCGGAAACGGTCCTGCGACTCACGGATGGGGTCAGGATCCGGCTCGATATGGTCGATGACCAGTGAGCCGCCATGGTATGCGGCGGCACGTCCTCCGGCTCGGCGCACCAACGGGGCGAATCCATTGTCGGCACACGCATCGGCCGCACGGCGGAATCCCGGCAGCTTCTGGTCCCGCTGCCCGAAGGCCACAGTGGGCTCCGGGCGATAGATCCGCAGCATGGGATCGGTGGCCTGGGGATCGGCCGGGTCCTTGGCGTACCGGCGGGTGCCCTGGAGGAGTTCGATGGCGAGGTCGAGGTCTCTGGTGACCCCGAAACTCTCCGGCTGCCTGTAGAGCAGCAGCGACCCGGCTTCACTCATGAGAAATGAGTCTACGGTCCCTGCACTCACGTGCTGAAATCTCGGCCGCCCCCTCTGCGCCCGCCCAGCGCCACACTGCCCACAGATCTCCCGGGCGGCCTTGTCAGCCCCTCCCTGACGGCACTCGCAGCTGTTAGCATGAGCCCTATGGCACGGATCACGCCCCTCGAATGGCCCGTCCTTCGACAGCTGCGCTCCCGGGACTCGACCGGCCGCGGTGCGGCCGTCACGTCACGGAAGACGCGCCGGACCGCTCCGCGGACTGATGACGCCGACACTGTGGTGCAGAGCATCTGCCCCTACTGCGCCGTCGGGTGCGGGCAGAAGGTCTTTGCCAAGGACGACCGCGTGATCCACATCGAGGGCGACCCGGATTCACCGATATCCCGGGGCAGACTGTGCCCCAAAGGAGCGGCGAGCGAACAGCTGGTCAATTCTTCGGGCCGGCAGACCACGGTCCTCTACCGCGCTCCTCGCTCCCATGACTGGGAGGAATTCGATCGGGATCGGGCTCTGGATATGATCGCCGATCGCTTCGTCGAGGCACGCCGTCGTCATTGGGAAGATGAGGACGAGCACGGCAACCCCGTGAATCGGACCATGGGTGTGGCCAGCCTGGGCGGAGCGACCATCGACAATGAAGAGAACTACCTGATCAAGAAGCTCTTCTCCGCTGCAGGCGCGGTTCAGATCGAGAACCAGGCCCGTATTTGACACTCCTCCACGGTTCCCGGTCTGGGAACCTCGTTCGGGCGCGGGGGCGCCACACAACCCCAGCAGGACCTGGCGAACGCTGACTGCATCGTCATCCAGGGATCCAACATGGCCGAGTGCCACCCCGTCGGATTCCAATGGGTGACAGAGGCTCAGCAGCGCGGAGCGCGCGTGATCCACATCGATCCCCGCTTCACCCGCACCAGCGCTGTGGCCGATAAGCACGTCGCACTGCGCGCCGGCAGCGACATCGTCCTGCTCGGTGCGCTGATCAACTACGTGTTGAGCAACGACCTGCACTTCGACGAGTACGTCCGTCACTACACCAATGCCGCCACCATCGTCTCGGAGGACTACCAGGACACTGAGGACCTGAACGGGCTCTTCTCCGGGTATGACCCACAGAAGGGCACCTACGATGCGACGTCCTGGTCCTATGCCTCCCGCGGAGATGAGGAGAAGGTCGAGGAGCCTGGCACAGAACCAGAGAGTGACGTCGCTGAGCCGGATGAATACGGCGCCGGCGGCCCGTCGCTGCGGCACGCGGACGTCGAGCGGGACGATTCCCTGCAGGACCCCCGCTCGGTCTTCCAGCTGCTGAAGCGCCATTACCGGCGGTATACCCCCGAAATGGTCGAAGAGACCTGCGGCATCTCTGCCGAGGACTTCCATCACCTGGCGGAGTCGATCACGAAGAATTCGGGTCGCGAACGTACCACGGCGTTCTGCTATGCCGTTGGGTGGACCCAGCATGCCCAAGGTGCCCAGTTCATCCGAACGGCCGCAGTGCTGCAGCTGCTGCTGGGCAACATGGGACGTCCAGGCGGCGGAATCGTCGCCCTGCGCGGCCATGCGACCATCCAGGGCTCCACCGATATTCCGACGCTGTTCAACCTGCTTCCTGGGTACCTCCCCATGCCGGAGGCAGGTCAGCACGACAGTTTGGAAGACTTCACCGGAGCCATCGGTTCAAAGCTCCAGAAGGGGTTCTGGGCCAACGCGGATGCCTACACCGTAAGCCTGCTCAAAGCGTGGTTCGGCGACGCCGCCCATGCAGGAAACGACTATGCCTTCGAGTACCTGCCGCGCCTGACCGGCGCCCACGGGACCTATCAGACGGTGGAACGGATGCTCCGGGACGAGCTGGACGGATACTTCCTCGTCGGGCAGAACCCGGCAGTGGGTTCAGCGAACGGGAAGATGCAGCGCATGGGCATGTCCCACCTGAAATGGCTGGTGGTCCGTGACTTCAGCCTCATCGAGTCAGCGACATGGTGGAAGGACGGCCCGGAGATCGAGAGCGGCGAGCTGCGCACCGAAGACATTGACACCGAGGTGTTCTTCATGCCGGCGGCCAACCACACGGAGAAGGCCGGATCGTTCACCCAGACTCAGCGGCTGGTCCAATGGCGCCACCAGGCGGTCACTCCGCCCGACGACGCTCAGAGCGAGCTGGAGTTCTTCCACGAGTTGGGCAGGCGCATCCGTGCCCGAGTCGCGGACTCCTCTGACCCGCGGGACCGTCCTCTGCTCGATCTCACGTGGGACTACCCCACTGATGAGCATGGGGAGCCGGATCCCGAATCTGTGCTCCGAGAGATCAACGGGTACTACGTCGACGGCCCCGACGCCGGCACGCCGCTGTCAGCCTTCACTCAGATGCGAGCCGACGGCTCCACCGCCGGAGGATGTTGGATCTACACAGGCATCTTCGCTGACGGGGTCAACCAGGCGGCACGGCGCAGACCGGGCCACGAACAGGATGAGACCGCCGCCGAATGGGCATGGGCCTGGCCCGCCAACCGGCGCATCCTGTACAACCGTGCCTCAGCTGACCCCGAAGGCCGGCCGTGGAGCGAACGCAAGAAGCACATCTGGTGGGATCAGGAGAACGGGCGGTGGACCGGCCGCGACGTCCCCGACTTCCCCGAGACGCTCGCTCCGGGGACGAAGTCACATCCCGATGCCGGAGGACCTGATGCGTTGGCCGGCGATGATCCGTTCATCATGCAGGCCGACGGAAAAGGGTGGCTCTTCGCCCCGAACGGTCTGGTGGACGGCCCGATGCCCACTCACTATGAGCCTCCGGAATCGCCCATCTCCAATCCGCTCTATGCGCAGCAGAGCAATCCGGCCAGGATCACCCTGCCCCGCAGTGACAATCTGCTCGCACCCTCGGCCGCCCAACACGGCTCCGAGGTCTACCCGCATGTGTTCACCACCTATCGCCTCACCGAGCACCACACGGCCGGAGGCATGAGCAGGTTCCTTCCCTACCTCTCAGAGCTGCAGCCGGAGATGTTCTGCGAAGTCTCGCCGGAGTTCGCTGAGCTGGTCGGCATAGAGAACTACGGATGGGCCACCATCATCTCTCCACGCTCAGCCATCGAAGCTCGCGTACTGGTCACAGACCGTGTCCGTGCGCTGACGGCCGGGGGCAGGCGCATTCACCAGGTGGGCCTTCCCTACCATTGGGGCACAGGGACGGACGCAGTGGTCGAAGGCGACGCCGCCAACGACCTCCTGGGGATCACGTTGGACCCCAACGTCCAGATCCAGGGTTCGAAGGCCGCACAGTGCGACGTCATCCCTGGACGGCGACCGCGCGGCCAGGCGCTGCTGGACTTGGTGGAGAACTACCGGAAGCGTGCTGGGATCACAGTGGACACAGGCAATCAGAAGCTCACAGCGCCCTACCCGGAGCCCCAGACCACGACCAGCGAGGAGGATTGATGCGCTCGCTCACCGAAGACCCCGCTCGCAGCGCTGAAGCCCACGGGGAACGTGCCCAGGAGCGGAAGTCATTCTTCACCGACACCTCTATCTGCATCGGGTGCAAGGCCTGCGAGGTGGCCTGCAAGGAATGGAACGGCAACCCGCAGGACGGCGATCTGGAGCTGCTGGAGTCCTCGTATGACAACACCGGATCGCTGGGGGCCAACACGTGGCGACACGTAGCATTCGTGGAGCAGGACCAGGAACGCATCCAGACTGCGCGGGAATCCGGAAGGAAGCTCGTCAGCCTGGGCATGCCAGGGGTGGGGCCGCCGTCCTCGTCCGGAGCGTCCGGCCCGTCCGGGGGCAGAGACACCACTCCCCCGGACACTGCTGAGTTCCGCTGGCTCATGTCTTCAGATGTGTGCAAACACTGCACCCATGCCGGTTGTCTGGATGTCTGCCCGACCGGAGCCCTGTACCGCACTGAGTTCGGAACGGTGAAGGTCCAGGAAGACATCTGCAACGGGTGCGGCACATGTGTCGGCGGGTGCCCCTTCGGCGTGATCGAACGCAGAGACGAAGGCATCATCCGTGCCAAGACGGAGCGGAATCAATCGCGCTACGCCCAAGAGATCGCCAACGAGGGCACCGCCAATAAGTGCACGTTCTGCCATGACCGCCTGGTGGACGGACAGACCCCGGCCTGCGCCCAGACCTGTCCGACGACCTCGATCAAGTTCGGCGAGCACACCGATATGGTCCACCAGGCCCGTGAACGCGTGGCTCACCTGCACAGCGAGGGCATGACCGAGGCTCGGCTCTATGGGGCCAACCCTCAGGACGGCGTCGGGGGCACGGGGTCGGTCTTCCTGCTGCTCGACGAGCCGGAGGTCTATGGCCTGCCGCCCGATCCGCGCGTGCCCACCAAGGACCTGCCGCGGATGTACAAGCACACTGTGGTCGCCGCAGCCGGCATGCTCGCCGCCGTCGGTGCCTCCTTCGCCTGGGGAGGCCGTAGATGACGACATCGCCTCATGACAGCCACCGACCGCCGGAGACTCGCCGCAGCCGGAGGAAGGGGAATCGGGCCGAGGAGGGCGCTCGGGAAGTCCCGCTGGTGGAGAAGCCACAGTTCTCCACCTACTACGGTCGGCCCGTGGTGAAAGCACCGCCGTGGGGTGACGAGATCGCGGCCTACCTCTTCCTCGGCGGCCTGGCCGGAGGATCATCGCTGCTCGCCGTCGGCGCCCGGTGGACCGACCGGCCCCTGCTGCGCCGGAACGCCCGACTGACCGCACTGGGGGCCGTCGGGCTGGGGACCGCTGCACTCATCCACGACCTGGGCCGGCCGGAACGCTTTCTCTATATGCTTCGCACGTTCAAACCGACTTCCCCCATGAGCATGGGCACGTGGCTGCTGAGCTCCTTCAGCACGGCGGCCGCCGTCACGGCGGCCGTCGAGATGGACCGGTTGACGGCCTACAGACTTCCCCTCGGGCCGGCGCGGCGTGTGCTGCGTGTCTGCGAGAGTCCGGCCGAGGTCGGCACCACGCTGCTGGCCGCTCCTCTGGCGAGCTACACCGGCGCACTCTTGGCCGACACCGCGGTGCCGACATGGAACGCTGGTCGCGACGAACTGCCGTTCCTCTTCGCTTCCTCAGCGGCCCTGGCGGCGTCTGGAGCGGCCCTGGTCTCGACGCCGCCCGAGCAGACTCAGCCCGCCCGGGCGCTCTCCGCCGCGGCCGCCATCGGGGAAGTTGCCTCGATGAAGATCATGAAGAAGAGGATGCACCCGGCAGAGGCCGAGCCGTTGGAGGACGGCGCGCCCGGCACGATGCTCAGATGGGCCGAAAGGCTGACTCTCGCTGGGACCGCCGGATCGGTCCTGCTGGGTGGGCGCCGTCCCACGGCGGTACTCAGCGGTCTGCTGCTGCTGGGCGGCTCTGCTCTCACCCGTGTGGGCGTCCTGCGCGCGGGCATCAGCTCGGCAGAGGACCCGCGACACACCATCGAACCGCAGAAGGATCGGCTGGAACGACGCCGTGCCCAGGGCGTGGTGGACGACTCGATCACCACAGTCGGCTGAATCCCGAAGTGCGGCAGCTAGCTGACCTCGATCAGGGCCCGGCCGTCGCGCGGAGGTGCCGTGGTGTGCCCGATGATCGGGTAGCCCGGGACCTCTCCCGCCACCAGCAGGCCGCCGGAGGTCTGCGCATCGGCCAGGACCAGCAGGTCCTCCTCGGTCACCCCTGCTCCGGCGGAGAGGTGGTCGCGAACCCATTCCAGGTTCCGCCGGGTTCCGCCGGAGACATAGCCGTCCCGCAGTGCTTCTGAGGCACCCGAGACCAATGGGACGGCCGCGGAATCGAGGCGGACGCCCACGCCGGAACCCCGGCACATCTTGTAGAGATGGCCCAGCAGTCCGAAGCCGGTCACGTCGGTGGCAGCACGCGCCCCAGCGGACTGGGCGGCCTCCGCGGCGTCCCGGTTGAGCGTGACCATAGTCTCCACAGCCTCCGCGAAGACCTCTCCTGTGGCCTTATGACGATTGTTCAGCAGGCCCAGCCCTAGGGGCTTGGTCAGCGTCAGGGGCAGACCGGGCTCTGCGGCGTCGTTGCGCAGCAGGGACTCGGAATCTGCGGTCCCGGTCACGGAGAGTCCGTATTTCGGCTCCGGATCATCGACCGTGTGCCCACCGATCAGAGGACACTCGGCCTGCTCCGCGACGGCCAGGCCACCCCGCAGAACCTCTGCCAGCAGCTCCATCGGCAGGGTTTCCCGCGGCCACCCGACCAGGTTGATCGCCACCCTGGGGGTGCCTCCCATAGCATAGATGTCGGAGAGGGCATTGGCCGCGGCGATCCGGCCCCAGTCGTAGGCGTCGTCGACCACAGGCGTGAAGAAGTCAGCGGTGGAGAGTATGGCGGTCCGGCCGTCGAAGCGCACCGCCGCCGCGTCATCTCCGTTGTTGAGGCCGACGAGCACCTGCTCCGCCTCAGGCGTATGGAGGCCGCTGAGCACCTCCTCGAGCTCACCGGGCGGAATCTTGCAGGCGCAGCCTCCCCCATGAGCGTATGTCGTCAGACGGACTGTTCCGGTTCCTGCTGCAGGCGCTCGATCAGTCATACCGCGAGTATAGGAGAGGTGCCTCACCGGGCCATAGCCCCCTGTGCAGCGCGGGAGACCTCCGGCCGACGTGATAATTTGACCGGTGGAGGTGTATGGGTCCTGGTGGGCTCCGCGGTCTTCAAAACCGTTGAGACCGAGTACCTCGGTCTGGCGGGTTCGATTCCCGTCCACCTCCGCCAAACCTGCTGCCACCCTGATGAGGAGGCTGGACGTGGTTGAGGAGGATCCCCGGCGTCGCATCCCGGGGACTGACACGGTGCTGGGGCACCCCGAGGTGCGCGACGCCGCGCACTCACTCGGCGAGCCTGTGCTCCAGCGGATCATCCACCAGGCCCAGAGCCGCGCACGCAGCCGCATCATCTCCCCCGAACAGGTCGTGCCCGAGGTGATCGCCCAGCTGGAGGGCCATCGCCCGTCTTCCCTGCGTCCGGTCATCAACGCCACCGGAGTGGTGATCCATACCAATCTCGGACGGGCGCCGCTGTCCCCTGCGGCTCGCCAGGCCGTCGTCGACGCCGCCGGCTACGTCGACGTGGAGATGGACCTGCGCACGGGCCGCCGGTCCCAGCGAGGAGCAGGTGCTCGCCGCGCACTGCTGAACGCCTGCGGCCCGGCCGAGGATGCTCTCATCGTCAACAACGGGGCCGCGGCGCTCGCCCTGGCGGCGGCCGCCCTGGTGGGCACGGGGCGCGTGATCATCAGTCGCGGCGAGCTGGTCGAGATCGGCGCTGGGTTCCGGCTGCCCGACCTCATCGAGTCCACCGGCGCTGAGCTGATGGAGGTCGGCACCACCAACCGGACCCACCTCCAGGACTACGCCTCCGCGCTGGAGGCTGTCCCCCAGGACGAGCGCGCCTGTATCCTCAAGGTCCACCCCAGCAACTACCGGATCGCGGGCTTCACCTCGACCGTCCCCACTGCTGAGCTTGCTGGGCTGGCACAGCGCCACCGGCTGCCGCTGGTGGTCGATGCCGGCAGCGGGGTCCTCGATCCTGAGCCCGCACTGCCCGAGGAACCAGATCTCAGAGGTGCTCTCTCTGACGGCGCTGACCTGGTCATCGCCAGCGGCGACAAGCTTCTCGGCGGTCCGCAGGCCGGCCTGCTCCTGGGCTCCACCGACACCATCACGGAGCTGAAGCACCATCCTCTCGCCCGAGCCGTACGCACCGATAAGCTCACTCTGGCGGCACTGGAGGCGACGCTCACCGGCGGTCCACCACCGGTGACCACTTCGCTGCATGCAGATCCAGAGGTCCTGCTGCTCCGGGCACGCCGCGTCGCCGAGGCTGTGGGCGTCGATGTCGTAGCCCATGATGGGCGGGTCGGCGGCGGCGGGGGCGCAGAGGTGCCGCTGCCCGGTTGGGCTGTCCGGCTGCCGGAGTCGGCGGCTGAGCCCCTGCGCTCCCACGACCCCCCTGTGGTGACGAGGACCAGCGGTTCCTGGTGCCTGCTGGATCTTCGCTGTGTCCCCGAGAGCGATGATGAGACCGTGCTGCAGGCGGTGCGCTCGGTCCTTCATGACCTGCACGCCGCACCCTCCGAAGAGCAGGTGTGACATGTATGTGGTCGCCACTGCCGGACACGTCGATCATGGCAAATCCACGCTGGTGCGGGCCCTCACCGGAACCGAGCCTGACCGCTGGGATGAGGAGCACCGCCGTGGACTGACCATCGATCTGGGCTTTGCAGCGACCACGCTGCCTTCTGGCCAAGACGTCTCCTTCGTCGATGTGCCCGGCCACGAACGCTTCCTGGGCAATATGCTCTCCGGTCTGGGACCCGCGCCGGTGGTGTGCTTCGTCGTCGCCGCTGATCAGGGGTGGCAGGCCCAGTCCAGCGATCACCGGGACGCAGCTGCCGCGCTGGGGATCGATACGGGGCTGATCGTCATCACACGCGCAGATCTGGCACCTGACCGTGTCCCTGACGTGCTGGAACAGGTCCGTGAGGAACTGGCGGGCACCTCCCTGCGTGCCGCGCCCGCCGTAGCCGTCTCTGCCGCCACCGGCGAGGGCTTGGACCATCTGCGGACCGCCCTCGATGACGTACTCTCGGCCGCCGAGACCCCGGCCGAAGATGAACCGGTCCGGCTCTGGGCCGATCGGGCCTTCAGCCTGCGCGGGGCCGGGACAGTGGTCACCGGGACTCTCGCAGCAGGCCGGCTGGAGCGCGAGCAGCGTCTTCATCTCCTCGGTGAGGACGTGGACGCCCCGGTGACCGTGCGTGGTCTGCAGTCCCATGGCAAGGACGTACCGTCAGTCCGTGCCGCCAACCGTGTGGCCATCAATCTGCGTGGGGTCTCCGCGGAGCAGCTCGGCCGGGGGCATGTCCTTCTCACTCCCGAGGACTGGCACCTCACTGACACCCTCGACGTTCGGCACGCCTCAGGCCAGGACTTCTCGCAGACTCCGCAGAGCGTCACAGTGCACGTCGGCACAGCGGCCGTGTCCGCGCGGTGCCGCCGGTTCGACGAGGCACATGCCCGCCTCACCCTCAGTCGGCCGCTGCCCCTGCAGGTCGGCGACCGGCTGCTGGTCAGAAGTTCCGGGCGCCGGACTGTGCTGACCGGTGCCCAGGTCCTCGACGTCGATGTTCCGCCGCTCACCCGTCGCGGCGACGGGGCACGGCGCACGCGGACGTTGTCTCAGATGAGTATCGCCGGCGACCTGCGTGATGAGGTCCGGCGCCGCTGCGTGGTCACTGTGGAGAGCCTGCGGCAGATGGGGATCCCGGAGCCTGACACGCTCCCTGCAGCGGTGCGCCGGCTGGGAGCCTGGCTGGTTGATGCCGAACAGGTCGGCACGTGGGTCGGGCAGCTGCGCACTGCCACGGAGACCCACCTGTGTGAGCATCCCCTCTCCGCTGGGCTCTCCCAGGGCGCGGCAGCCGACGCTCTGAATCTGCCCGACCACTCGCTGCTCGGCCCCATCATTGGTGAGGCCGGGCTGCACCAGAGCTCCGGCCGCATCAGCACCGCTGACGGTCACCGAGACTTGGGGGCGGCGGAAGGCTCAGTCTCTGCTTTGGAGGAGGAGCTGAACAACCGACCGTTCTCCGCGCCGGAGGCGCATCGACTGACGCAACTGGGGCTCAGTGATCGCGAGCTGGCTGCGGCCGAACGCCAGGGCCGTCTGCTGCGGCTTCCTGGGGGTGTGGTCCTGCTGCCGAGCTCCCCAGCACGTGCCATGCGGGAGCTCTCTTCGCTGGAGCAGCCGTTCACCGTGAGCGCGGCCCGTCAGGTTCTGGGAACGTCACGCAGAACGGCAGTGCCGCTGCTGGGGCACCTCGATAGGCGTGGTTGGACCCGCCGGGTGGACTCCGCACTCCGCGAGATCGTCTCGTAGGCCTCTCACAGCCCTTCGGAGGGTTCCTCGGCAGCATCGGCGGGCAGATCCTCCTGCTTTGTGCGGAACGCCAGGTAGACCGGCAGCCCGAGCAGGAAGAATCCACCGATCAGGTTACCGATCAGCACAGGCACTTGGTTCCACACCAGCCAGTCGACGACGCCGACGTCGGCACCGACCATCATGCCCGCAGGGATCACGAACAGGTTGACCACTGCGTGCTCGAGTTCCAAGTAGAAGAACGCGGCGATCGGCAGCCAGAGCGCGGCCAGCTTGCCTGTGGTGCTGGTGCTGGTCATGCCCATGACCACTCCGAGCACCACCAACCAGTTGCAGAGGATTCCGCTGAGCAGGGCCAGACTGATCCCCGCCGACATGCCCAGGTCTTGGTAGGCGAGGGTCTTCTCCTCTGCGGTGTCGATCAGCCCGTCGATCAGCAGACCTGCTCCGCCCGTCCAGAATTCGGTGAGCCACGCGGCGAACAGCAGAGCACAGAGCAGTCCGCCGATCACGTGCCCTGCCAGGACCACTCCGAAGCTGCGGAACAGCGAGGAGAGGCGCGCCCGTCCTTCGAGCACCGCCAGGGGCACCAGGGCGAAGTTGCCGGTGAGCAGCTCCAGGCCCAGGATGACGACGACCGCCAGCCCCATCGGGAAGACCAGCGCTCCGACCAGGCTGTTTCCCGCCTCCTCTGCGGCGAGGATCGCCATGACGGTCGCACCTGAGAGCACGAATCCGGAGATCGTGCCCCGGAGAAGCTGTTGCCAGCTGCTCAGCTCAGACTTCGAGGTGCCTTGTGCCAGCATGTCCTCGGTGACTTCAGGTGGTGCGACGTACGACATCGGTGCCTTGTCTCCCTCGGCTGATGTGATGCGATCCTGTGGCCAGTCTAAGGGTGGACGCGCATGTCTCTACAGCACTATGCGCCACCGATGAGAACAGCCCCGAACCCGCAGAAACCTGCGGAACTGGGCCCCTGTAGGTACTTCTCAGACCGTAGGAAGCCTACTCAAGCGCTGATTCGGCGTGTTCTCAAGGGTGAGGCTCGCGACCCGCGGGCCACAGCCTAGGGGCTGATGCAGGGATAGGTGGCAACTTGATCTGGCTAGCCGATCGTTGGCCTGGAAGGAATGGCTTCATGCCCAATCCCTGCCCCAATGAGTTCCGCGACGATGTAGTCCGCGTTGCTCAGAACCGGTACTCCGCGAACCCCAGGGCCAGTCCCTTCTCAACTTCTGCCTCGGCACGACGGCGAGCTGCCACCACCTCCGGAGCACGCCGAACCCACATTCCGGGTGGCAGAGGCCCCCTTACCCAACTGGTAGGTGTCCTCGTGCCCTCGGCATGCGCCACTGCCGGTTTCTGATGGTCATCTCGGTGCTCCTCTGTTTCGTCGGGAGGGGACACGAGTAAGGCCTGGACCTGCAGAAGCATGCAGATCCAGGCCTTCAAGGACCCTGGTGGGCGACTGGGGCAGTCAGTGACTCAGAACGCCCAGTCCTCATCTCTCAGAAGTCCCAGTCCTCGTCCTCGGTCTCCACGGCCTTGCCGATCACGTAGCTGGAGCCGGAGCCGGAGAAGAAGTCGTGGTTCTCATCTGCGTTCGGGCTCAGCGCTGAGAGGATCGCCGGGTTCACGTCGGTGACCTCCTTGGGGAACATCGCCTCATAGCCCAGGTTCATCAGGGCCTTATTGGCGTTGTAGTGGAGGAACTTCTTGACGTCCTCGGTCAGGCCGACGCCGTCGTAGAGATCAGAGGTGTACTGGACCTCGTTCTCGTAGAGCTCGAAGAGAAGGTCATAGGTGTAGGCCTTCAGCTCCTCGCGGCGCTCCGGGGTCTCCTGCTCCAGGGCCCGCTGATACTTATAACCGATGTAGTAGCCGTGGACAGCCTCATCACGGATGATCAGGCGAATGATGTCCGCAGTGTTGGTCAGCTTGGCCCGGGAGGACCAGTGCATCGGCAGGTAGAAGCCGGAGTAGAAGAGGAAGGACTCCAGGATGGTGGAGGCCACACGCTTCTTCATGCCGTCGTCACCGTGGTAGTAGTCCATGACGATCTGGGCCTTGCGCTGGAGATTCTCGTTCTCCTTGGACCAGCGGAAGGCGTCGTCGATCTCCCGGGTGGAGCACAGCGTGGAGAAGATCTGCGAGTAGGACTTCGCATGAACCGACTCCATGAAGGCGATGTTGGTCATCACCGCTTCCTCGTGCTGGGTCAGCGAATGCGGGATCAGCGCCACCGCGCCCACGGTCCCCTGGATGGTGTCCAGCAGGGTCAGACCGGTGAAGACCCGCATGGTGAGGGTCTTCTCCTCCTCGGTCAGGGTGTTCCAGGACTGGACGTCGTTGGAGACCGGGACCTTCTCCGGCAGCCAGAAGTTGTTGACCAGCCGGTTCCACACCTCGCCGTCCTTGTCATCGGGCATGCGGTTCCAGTTGATCGCCTCGACATGGTCGAGCAGCGACGCGGAGTGGGGCGCTTCTGCTGAAGTGGTCACGCGCTTAGGTGTCCTTCTCTTGTGACGGAACGTTCGTCTGCCGGCCGAGATGTCTCAGACATGCCTCACAGCATGCAGGAGACGCAGCCCTCGACCTCGGTGCCTTCCAGGGCCAGCTGGCGCAGACGGATGTAGTAGAGGGTCTTGATGCCCTGCTTCCATGCGTAGATCTGTGCCTTGTTGATGTCACGGGTGCTGGCGGTGTCTTTGAAGAACAGAGTCAGGCTCAGCCCCTGGTCCACATGCTGGGTGGCGGCGGCGTAGGTGTCGATGATCTTCTCGTAGCCGATCTCATAGGCATCCTGGTAGTACTCCAGGTTGTCATTGGTCAGATACGGCGCCGGGTAGTAGACACGGCCGAGCTTACCCTCCTTGCGGATCTCGATGGGCGAGGCCACCGGGTGGATCGAGGAGGTGGAGTTGTTGATGTAGGAGATCGAGCCCGTCGGCGGAACGGCCTGCAGGTTCTGGTTGTAGATGCCGTGCTTGAGGATCTCCTCCTTCAGCTCGCGCCAGTCCGCCTGGGTGGGCAGGTGCACGTGGCTGAACAGCTCACGGACCTTCTCAGTCCGGGGCTCCCAGGCCTGCTCGGTGTACTTGTCGAAGAACGCGCCGGATGCGTAGGCCGAGTTCTCGAAGCCGTCGAAGGTCTCGCCGGTCTCCTTGGCGATCTGGTTCGAGGCGCGCAGGCAGTGGAACAGCACCGTGTAGAAGTAGATGTTGGTGAAGTCCAGGCCCTCCTCGGAGCCGTAGTGGACCCGCTCGCGCGCCAGGTAGCCGTGCAGGTTCATCTGGCCCAGGCCGATGGCGTGACTGCGCCGGTTGCCGTCGGCGATGGAGGGAACAGACTCGATGTAGGACATGTCCGAGACTGCTGTCAGCGAACGGATGGCCGTCTCGATGGTCTGCCCGAAGTCCGGGGAATCCATCGTCTTGGCGATGTTCAGCGAGCCGAGGTTGCAGGAGATGTCCTTGCCCACCTGTGCGTAGCCCAGATCGGCCTTGTACTCGGAGGCCTCGGAGACCTGCAGGATCTCGGAGCAGAGGTTGGACATGGTGATCCGGCCGGCGATCGGGTTCGCCCGGTTCACCGTGTCCTCGAACATGATGTAGGGGTAGCCGGACTCGAACTGGATCTCGGCCAGCGTCTGGAAGAACTCACGGGCGTTGATCTTGTTCTTGCGGATCCGGGCGTCGTCCACCATCTCGTAGTACTTCTCGGTCACCGAGATCTCGCTGAACGGCTTGCCGTAGACGCGCTCGACGTCATACGGGCTGAAGAGGTACATGTCCTCGTTCCGCTTGGCCAGCTCGAAGGTGATGTCCGGGACCACCACGCCCAGCGAGAGCGTCTTGATGCGGATCTTCTCGTCCGCGTTCTCACGCTTGGTGTCCAGGAAACGGTGGATGTCCGGGTGGTGGGCGTTGAGGTACACCGCACCGGCACCCTGACGGGCGCCGAGCTGGTTGGCGTAGGAGAAGGAGTCCTCCAGCAGCTTCATGACCGGGATGACGCCCGAGGACTGGTTCTGGATCTGCTTGATCGGAGCGCCGTGCTCACGGATGTTGGTCAGCGACAGCGCGACGCCGCCGCCGCGCTTGGACAGCTGCAGGGCCGAGTTGATGCCGCGGGAGATGGACTCCATGTTGTCCTCGATGCGCAGCAGGAAGCAGGAGACGAGCTCGCCGCGCTGCTTCTTGCCTGCGTTGAGGAAGGTAGGGGTGGCCGGCTGGAAGCGTCCGGAGATGATCTCCTCCATAAGCTTCTGGGCCTGCTCCTCGTCACCGCGGGCCAGGTAGAGGGCGACCATGCAGACGCGGTCCTCGAAGCGCTCCAGGTAGCGCTTGCCGTCGAAGGTCTTCAAAGCATAGGAGGTGTAGAACTTGAACGCGCCCAGGAAGGTCGGGAAACGGAACTTGGCCGCGTAGGCGCTGTCCCACAGCCGGTGGATGAAGCCGCGGTCGTACTGCTCCAGGGTCGCCGGCTCGTAGTAGTCGTTCTCGACCAGGTACTTGAGCTTCTCGTCCAGGTCATGGAAGAAGACGGTGTTCACGTTGACGTTGTCCAGGAAGTACTTCCTGGCCGCCAGCTGATCGGCCTCGAACTGGATCTCTCCGTCCGGTCCGTACAGGTTCAGCATGGCGTTGAGCTCGTGATAGCTCAGGCCCTCCCACTGCGGGGGAACCTTCTTGGCCAGTGCTGGCTCTTCTACGCGGCTGAGAGGCTTGACTGCTGTTTCCAAAACTCTTCCAATCCCTGTCTGACTCGGGACACGTCCTCGTCTGTGCCCATGAGCTCGAACCTGTACAGATGCGGAACTCCGCATTTCTGAGCGACGATATCGCCGGCGATGCAGTAGCTCTCGTGGAAATTCGTGTTTCCCGCGCCGATCACCCCTCGCAGCAGAGCCCGGTTGGACTCCACGTTGAGGAACTTGATGACCTGCTTGGGCACCGAGCCCTTTCCGCCGTCCGCCCCATAGGTGGGCAGGATCAGAACGAAGGGCTCTGCGGCTTCGAGTGTCTCGTCCTTGGTGCGCAGCGGCAGCCGTGCGGTGCTCTGCTCCGGCAGGCCGAGCTTCTCCACGAATCGATGCGTGTTGTTCGATACGGAGGAGAAATAGATGAGCGGGGCGGAGGTCTTCATCTCACGATCGTCGCGGCGGGGCTTCTCGAGGTCTCTATGAGTTAAGCGGCCGAGACGGCTGCCTCATTCCCGGAGAGCTCGGAGATCTTGTCCGGGCGGAAGCCGGACCAGTGGTCGTCCTCGGTGATGACGACCGGAGCCTGCATGTAGCCGAGCGCGCGGACCCGCTCGAGGGCCTCTGCATCCTGGGAGATGTCGACGCTCTTGTAGGTGACGCCGTTCTTGTCCAGGGCGCGGTAGGTGGCGTTGCACTGGACGCATGCGGGCTTGGTGTACACAGTCACGGACATAACGGCTCCCTGGCGTTGAAGGGTGTTCTTTCGTTGCGTCCTCAATACTACATCTTGGGTTGGGGTCCATGGGTGACCACTAAATGCTGTACTTGCACGGCTGTAGTTTCTCCACCGTCTATGCACAGCCCCTGTGGATTCGTCGATCCTTGATCTGACGCCCCAGAACGCTCAGCGCTCCATGCTGCTCCACAGCTGTGGAGGGGACTTCTCCCCTGCTCAGATTTTTTCCTGCGAGGTGTGTCGCGGCGTGTCGCAACGCCCGGATGATCCAAGATGTTGCGCCGCAGGTCACGTTCTGACGCTATATCTAGTGATGCGCGTCCCAGGCGGACCCATCCGCCGAGGACGCAGCGGTCGGCAGACAGCGACGGCACAGTCCCAGACGCCCACCGCCAGCCCGGCGGCATAGGCCGCTACCCAGCGCCGTGGTCTCGATGATCTTGGGCCGGTCATGTGCACCCCGCCGTCGGGACCTCCGGTGAGGTTCCAGGCCACCCAGGTGTCCATGGCCCCGAAAGAGGAGTTCACCCTGCTCGGCGCGTTCGCGGGCGCCCTCCGCGCTGGCCGCTGCTCACTGTGCGGGCGGCAGCGTCGAAGACCACAGCACGGGTGGAGGTGGTCCCCTGATCGATGGCCAGGACGAACTGCTTCATGCCTGAGGCTCCGTCTCCGCCGCACCGGTGGGCTGAGCGGCCGATCCCGAGGGTTCGGTGGCGTGCTGCTGGGGCACCGGGCGCGCCTCGGAGAGCAGAGCCGCCGCCTCGGCGTCGTGCTCAGTGTCCTCAGCGGCACGCTGGGCCTCGATATAGCCGGCGTAGGCGCGCCGCTCCGCCACAATCCGCTCAGCATCCCAGCCGAGCTCCGAGGCCGCGATCTGAAGGATCTCCTCCACACTGTCCAGGCCCCGGTCGGCCACCTCATGGAAGAGGCGGGTGCGGCGGGAGAGCAGGTCATCCAGATGCATCGCGCCCTCGAAGCGCACCGCGTAGAGCACCTCGGCGCGCAGATAGCCCGGGGCGTGCTCCAGGGGGCGGCCCAGCGACTCCTCCTCATCGATGAGCTCCAGCAGCTCACCCAGCATGGAGCCGTAGCGATTCAGCAGACGATCCACCCGGCCGGCGTCCCAGCCATAGGCCTGGGCGATGTCCTCAGCCTGATCCGCCCATTCGCCGTAGCCCTGACCTCCGGCCAGCGGCATCAGCTCGGTGAGGCTCTCACGGTCCTTGAAGCTGCCCTCGGATGCGAAGTCCACGGCATCCTCGGCCATCACACGGTAGGTGGTCAGCTTGCCGCCGGCGATCCCGGTCAGCCCCGGAGCCAGCTGCATCACCGTGTGCTCGCGAGAGACCTTGGCCGAACCGTCGCCGTCCTCCTCCGTCTCAGTGGGCTGGAGAAGCGGCCGCAGACCTGCCCAGGTGCCCAGCACGTCCTCACGGCTCAGATCAGCCTCCAGCACCTCATTGGCATGGGCCAGGACATAGTCGATGTCCTCCGAGGTGGGCGCCGGAGAGTCCACCGCCTCATGCCAGGCGGTATCGGTGGTGCCGATGGCCCAGACATCGCGCAGCGGGATGAGGAACAGCACCGACTTCTCCGTCTGGGTGATCACCCCCACGGTCCCCTCCGCCCGGATCCGATCACGCGGAACGGTGATGTGGATGCCCTTGGAGGCCAGCACCTTCAGGCCGGCTCGGCTGCCGGTCCCCTCCAGCGCGGTCTCCTGGGCCTCTCCGGTCCACACACCGGCAGCCAGGATGGTCTCGCGGGCGTAGACGTCGAACTCGCGGCCGGTCTCATGATCGCGCAGCCGGGCGCCACAGATCCGGTCCTGACCATCGCGCAGATAGTCCACCGCCTCGGTGCGGACCGCGGTATGGGCACCCAGGCTGTGGGCCGAACGGGCCAGTGTGAGCACCAGGCGGGCATCATCAACCTGCGCATCGTAGTACTCCAGGGCACCGACGAACCTCTCCTCGTCCAGCCCCGGGAAGCGCTGCCGCAGCCCATGCCGGCTCAGATGACGGTGGAAGGGGACAGCCCGACGCCGACGATGCCGGCCTGCTCCCGGACGCAGCGTCAGCGCGTCATACAGGGAGACGCCCGATCCCACGAAGGCACGCTCGAAGACCGGCTTCTCGAAGGGGAAGATGAAGGGAAGCGGACGCACCAGATGCGGAGCGTTGCGGGTCAGCAGCAGGTCGCGCTCGCGCAGCGCCTCCGCCACCAGCTTGAAGTCCAGCATCTGCAGATAGCGCAGGCCTCCGTGCACCAGCTTCGAGGACCGTGAGGATGTCCCCTCGCCGAAGTCCCGGGCCTCGACCAGGCCCACCTCCAGACCCCTGGTGGCGGCGTCGAAGGCTGTGGCCGCACCGACCACACCCCCTCCAATCACCAGGACATCCAGCGGCTCCTCGGAACTCGTGGCCGCCATACGCTCCAGGGCGGCCTCACGGGTCGACCGGTTGAGTGGCTGAGGCTTCATCGGGGACCTCCTTCGCTGAGACTGCTTCCACCTTAGCCGCCATGTGGAGGGTCTTCACAGGTACCCGTTCTAGGGTCGACAATTGGTTGACGACAGAGCGCCCGGCGAGCCTGCACCGACTCCCCCGAGCCGCTCCCCCATTCGAGTCATCGACTCCAAGGAGAACCTGATGTCCTCTGGAAGCGCCCCCGCGGCAGACAGCCGTTCCCTCTCTGCCGAGGACCATGGTCCAGAGACGCACACTGCGCACACCACCACGGAGATGGAGACCGCCGGACACGGCACCGCTCCGGATACGGACATGTACCAGCAGCTGCTCTCCCAGCTCAACGACGACGCCGGCAAGAACGGGCAGACCGGTGTGGTCCCCCGCATGATGGACATCCGGCGTCAGCTCACCGAATTCCAGCTGCACTATAAGTTCGGCATGGATGAGGTCCTCACCAAGATCAACATCCTGCGCGAGGAGTTCGAGCACACCCGGGACTACTCCCCCATCGAGCATGTGAACTACCGGCTGAAGTCCCTGGACCGGATCATGGACAAGGTCCAGCGCTACGGCTGCGAGCCCACGCTGAAGGGCATCCGACACGCCATCCGCGACATCGCCGGAATCCGCATCACCTGCTCCTTCGTCTCCGACTCCTACTGGGTCGCCGAGATGCTCTGCAGCCAGCCCGATCTGCGCGTGGTGGAGGTCAAGGACTACATCCGCCGCCCTAAGCCCAACGGCTACCAGTCCCTGCACGTCATCCTGCAGGTGCCGGTCTTCCTCTCCAACCGGACCGAGTTCGTCTACGTGGAGGTCCAGATCCGCACTGTGGCCATGGACTTCTGGGCCTCGCTGGAGCACAAGATCTACTACACCTACGAGGGCGAGGTCCCCGGAGACATCCTCGACGAGCTGCGCGACGCCGCCGAGAAGGCCGCCGCGCTGGACAAGCAGATGGCAGAGATCCGCGACCGCGTCAGCTCCCTGAAGCGCCAAGCACCCACCTCAGGTGAAGGTGCCACCGGCCCGACGCCGGCCGATCGCCCGAATCCCAGCGGCTGGTTCAGCGAAGGTGCTCCGTCGGAAGGCTCTCCCGAGTAGATTCTGCTGCGGTACCCCTGCGAGGCACCCGCTGCGTAGTGGGTCAAGAGGTCCAGAGGTCGGCGAAGTGTTGGATGGGGCCGTGGCCGCGGCCGACGTCGAGGGCCTCGGCGGCCTGCAGGGATGAGGTCATCCAGTCTTTGACCTGAGCCACGGATTCGGGCCAGCTGAGGCCTCGAGCGCGCAGAGCGGCCAGGGCTGCGGAGACTGAGCAGCCGGTGCCGTGGGTGCTGCTGGTCTCGACCCGCGGGGACTCGAACTGCTGATAAGAAGGCCGGTGGCCGGCGTCGTCGGTGGGGTGGACCAGTGTGTCGGTGACCGTGGCGTCCTCGAGGTGGCCGCCCTTGGCCAGGACCAGCACATGGTGGGTGTCGGCGACCTGCTCGGCCTGTGCCAGGAGCTCTTCGGTGGTGGCGGCCGGCTCGGCACCGGCCAGCAGGGCCAGCTCGGGCACATTGGGCGTGATCAGATCTGCCCGGTGGAGGAATCCGTTCAGGGCTGACTCAGCCTCGGCGTGGAGCAGGCGATCCCCGGAGGTGGCCACCATGACGGGGTCCACCACCAGGACGGGTGCCCCAGCGCCGCTGTCCTGGGTGAGCTCGTCCCACCAGGCGGCGACGGTGCTGATGATCTCCGCAGTGCCGAGCATGCCCACTTTGACGCCGTCGATGGCCACATCGTCGCTGACGGCGTCGAGCTGTGCGCGCAGGAACTCCACCGGGGGCAGGTGGATGTCCCGGACACCCTCGGTGTTCTGGGCGACCAGCGCGGTCACCACACACATCCCATACGCCCGGTGGGCGGCGAAGCTCTTCAGATCGGCCTGGATGCCCGCGCCCCCGGTGGGGTCGGTTCCGGCGATGGAGAGCAGATTGGGGATGGTGCGCCCATCCGCAGAGGCTGCGGGGCGCGTGGAGAAGTCGCTCACAGGCATTCCCTTCGCTGGTGCTAACCAAACAGGTTCTACGGGTGTCTTCTCAGCTCGTCGATCGGCGACGAGCACCCCGTGCTGTGCTGACTGAGCCTACCAGGGGTCTCAGTCGACGATGGCGTGGGCGCCTTCGCGGCGGGGATCGTCCACGCTGCCGACGGTGCCGGCGTCATAGTCGACCTCCAGCGGCTGCACCGAGCCGAAGCTGGCCATCTCATCCGGCCAGACCTCGGTGTCCCAACCCATGTCCTCCAGGTCCTCGACCAGACCGCCGGGCATGCTCTCCTCGATGTAGAGCGTATCCTCCTCCGCGCGGAACCGCGGCGTGGCGATGGCCTCCTCCAGGGAACGCCCCTGCAGGCCCCATTGGACGAATACGGTTCCCAAGATGTTGAGGATCTGGTGACCGCCGGGGCTGCCCGCGGCGAGCACCGGCCGCTGCTCCTCATCCAGGACGATGGTCGGGTTGGACCAGGTGACCGTCCGGCGGCCCGGCTCGGGCTCGTTCGCCGGGGAGTCGATCGCCTCGAAACGGGACAGGTGGTTATTGACGAAGTAGCCGTCCACCATCTCTCCGCTGCCCCAGAAGAACATGATCGTGTTGGTCATGGAGACGGTCAGCCCGTCGGAGTCCACCACGCTGATGTGGGTGGTGTTGGCATGATCGCCCGGGTCTCCGCCGTAACCCTGCTCGCCGTGGTCGGACTGTTCACCCTGGTCAGAGGACTGTGCGGCGTCCAGCTCGATCTCGGCGTTGGACTCGGCGTCGGTGATGTCATCGGGGACCTCGATGAAGCCCGGGTCCCCCAGCTCAGTGAAGACCGTGTCCTCGGCCTCCAGCCAGGCGTCGGAGAGCAGGTCGACATACTCGGCGGAGTCAGGGTCCATATCCGCGATGCCCTGAGCCTCGGCGATCTGCATCATCTGGATCATGGCCGGACCGGGAAGCGAGGGCGCTGCGGCCAGCAGCTCATAGTCCCCGAACTCACCGCGCGAGGGATCAGAGATGACCACCTCGTAGTCCTCCAGGGACTCCTGGTCGATGCCCTCGACCTGATCAGCCACAGACTCAGCCAGCTCGCCGGTGTAGTAGTCCTCCCAGCCGTTCTCGGCCAAAGACGACAGCGTCGCGCCCAGCTCCTCCTGGACCAGCTGTTCACCGGCGCCCAGCGGCTCGCCGCCGTCGGTGTAATGGTCCAGATCGCTGATGGCGGCCAGCGCATCCTCCTGAACCATGCGCTCAGCCAGGTACTCGGAGACCTCGAAGCCGTCGCTGGCCAGAGTCTCAGCTGGTTCGAGCAGCTGGGCCCATTCCAAGCTGCCGTGGTTCTCATACAGCTCGCCCATACCGGCCACGAAACCGGGGATGCCGGTGCCGGATTCTGGGATCTCACCCTCGTTGTTGACCACCTCGCGGTAGTCGTAGAAGACGGGATCACCCTCCTGCCCGGCGAGGACCACGGAGCCCCCACCGCCGATCCCGGAGGCGTAGGGCTCCACCACAGCCACGGCGAAGGAGGCGGCGATGGCGGCGTCGACAGCATTGCCGCCCTCTTCGAGGATCTGCTCTCCGGCGGCCACGGCCAGCGGGTGACCGGCGCTGACACCCTGCTCCTGCAGGGTGTCCTCCACCGGCTCTGGGCTGGCGGAGGGTGCCTGCGGCGGCTCGGAGGCCTCCGGCGGCGGGTCCTCCTCGGCCAGGCAGCCGGCGGTGAGCGCCAGAACCGCGATGCTCGCGGCGGCGGTTGGAATCGGACGTGCTCCTGCCATGGGAAGCTACTCCTTCCTGGCCCGGCGCGGAGTGGGCCGAGCGAAGAGGCGTGTGCGGTGCCGTGCCGGGAGCTGGTATTCCACCCGGAGGAACTTCGGGGGCTGCCTCAGCAGCATCTCCAGAGGACCATAGCGCAGGTTGGCTATCCAGACCACGGCGAAGAATATGAGGAACATCATGATGCCGAGGCTGATGAGCAGGCCCTGCAGCGCCGTCTCCGGAGCCGGGCGCACGATCAGAGCGATGATCACCAGGTGGGCGGTGTAGGCGGTCAGCGGCATCTGGCCCACGGCCACCAGCACGCGGATCCGCTTACCGAACTTCGGCACCAGAAGCAGCAGGATGCTCAGCACCATGACGGCGGTGCCGGTGGAGCTGATCAGCCACAGCGGCATCTGCGAATGCCCCACGGCCGAGACCAGCCGGTCGAAGCCGATCTTCTCGGTGTCCGGCTCTCCCAGTGTGCGCACCAGGATCCCGGAGAGCAGGAATGCCCCGACGCCGGCCACCGACCCGATCAGCAGCAGCCTCAGCTGCAGTCCCTGGTTGCCCAGCGGCAGGCGTCCCAGCCAGACGCCCAGGAAGAAGGGAGCGATCCAGACGACCAGCGGATAGGGACCGGAGAAGAGGATGATGCTCAGGATCTCCAGGGGCGAATCACCCAGCTCCGCCGGGTGGGGTCTGAAGTTGGTGAGCTTCCGGACCAGGATCCAGATGACCGGTCCCAGCAGAGCGGAGCTGACCGCTGACCAGAAGAGCCATCGCGTGGGCATCCGCACCACGAAGGCGGCGAGGAAGAACAGCGCCGCGTAGGTGGGGAGGATGACGTTGACGTCATGATCGAGCACCTGCAGGGCGATCCCGATGACGAAGAGCAGCAGTCCGCGCCAGAGCAGCGTGCTGCGCCGGGTGAAGCCCTTGGTGAGCGCCCGGCGCGCCAGGAAGGTCACGCCGATGCCAGCCAGGATCACGAAGAGGATGGAGGCGCGGCCGTTGAAGGCACGCACAAACAAGGAGGCCCATCCGTCTGTGGTGTAGGGACCCACATTGACGATGATCATCCCGAAGACCGCGAGGGCTCGGGCGACATCCAGAGCGTAGAGCCGGGAGACTCCGCGCGCCTGCGTGCTCAGCATTGTGCGCAAGCTCCTCCCGGCGGACTCGTTCAGGCGCTCACACCCTCGGACGGGGTGCAGCCGCCCAGTGTGGCAGATACCGCACAACTGTACCCAGGATGACCTTGGGTTTTCCTCAAAGACGCGATGTTCCCCCAAACAGCCCCGGTTCTCTACAGGATCCCCCATCCCACCAGTCCCGCGGCGATGACCACGGCCCATGCCGGGACCTTCCAGCTGTTGAGTACGACGAAGGACACCACTGCGATGCACAGCCCCGCGATGCCGACTTCCAGTATCCCGGCGGTGAAGACGGGATCGTAGAGGGCCGCGGCAAGGATGCCGACCACCCCTGCGTTCACGCCCATGAGTGCGCGGCGGGCCAGGGCGTTCTTCCGCAGGCTCTCCCAGAAGGGCAGGGCGCCGAGGACCAGCAGGGCCGCCGGCAGGAAGATCGCGATGATGGCGATGACCGCACCCAGGATGCCGGTGGGCTCGCCTTCGGAGGAGGCGCCGAGGAAGCCGGCGAAGGTGAACAGCGGACCGGGCACTGCCTGGGCCGCACCGTAGCCGGCGAGGAAGCTGTCGGCGTCGACCAGTCCGGTCTGGACCGTCTCAGCCTGCAGCAGGGGAAGCACCACATGGCCGCCGCCGAAGACCAGGGCGCCGGCGCGGTAGAAGAGGTCCGTCAGCGCCGCCCAGCCCTGCTCGGTCACGGCGGCGAGCAGCGGCAGCCCAGCCAGCAGCAGAGCGAAGAGACCCAGAGAGCAGACCGCGAACCGTTTGGAGACCCGGACTGGGAAGGCATCCTCAGGCTTCTGCTGCTCAGCCTCTGGCTTCAGCCAGAACAGGCCGATCGCCCCAGCGGCGGCGATGGCCCCGACCAATACGAAGGGATGCGGCAGCAGCAGCACGATGATCATGGCCACTGCTGCGATGGAGGCACGCGCTGCATCCGGGGTCAGCGACTTGGCCATCCCCAGCACCGCGTGAGCCACCACGGCGACGGCGGCGGCCTTCAGACCACTGATCCATCCGGCCTCAGAGAGGTCCCCCGCCGCGGCCACACCGTAGGCGAAGGCCACCAGCAGCAGCACCGAGGGCATGGTGAAGGCGAACCAGGCTGCAAGCATGCCTCCGTACCCGGCGCGCTGCAGCCCCAGCGCCATCCCGACCTGGGAGGAGGCAGGTCCGGGCAGAAACTGGCAGAGGGCCACCAGGTCTGCGTAGGCCTTCTCACTCAGCCAGCGGCGCCGCTCCACGAAGGCCTCACGGAAATAGGCCAGGTGGGCCACCGGGCCGCCGAAGGAGGTCAGCCCCAACCTCAGGAAGACCCAGAAGACCTCCAGCACGTTGCCGGGGTTCCGCTCGATGGTGGATCGATCGTCGCTCATAGGTCACGACTTTTCCGCAGGCACGTGAACAGCAGGGAAACTCTCAGAGCATGAACTCCGCCACCAAGGGCAGAGTGAGCAGGGACAGCACTGTGCTGACCACCAGGATGGAGGCGGCCAGGCGGCCGTCGCCGTCGTACTCCTCACTGAGGAGTATGACGGACCCGCGCCGTTGCCCGCCATGACGGCCCTTTGCCGCGAGCTTCCGGTCATCCAGCCACGTTAGACCGTCATTGACCGTAACCCAGGATCACGCGCCGTCACGTTCAAAAGTGGTCGTAAAACGGTCGCTGGCGAAGCGACCACTTTTGGCGGTCAATCGGGCCACCTCCTTGCCGCTTCCTCGACAGAGGGTGATCCGTCCGCGGTCAAGCCCGGTGGAGTGTTGTATGAGTCGTGATCCTTCGGTCCTGTGAGCCTGGGGTCAGGCGGCCAGCGGATCGATAGTGCGGGATTCCACCTCCTCGAGGGATTCACCGGCGTCAGCATCGGGTCCGGTGTCG